>CAYQQU010000004.1:0-161006 GCA_964419545.1 uncultured Saprospiraceae bacterium
ATAAATATCAAAATCTGACCAACCCGGAATAACTGCTTTAACCGCTTTGTGGCCGGTGGCGCACAATAATTCCGCGGTGGTTCCTGAATAGGAAGTTCCGTAAGCCCCGACGCTGCCGTCGGACCAAGGTTGATCGACTACCCAGTCAACAATATATTTGGCGTCTTTCACCTCGATTGGCGTATACTCACCCGGTCGTTTTCCATAAGAAGCCCCCGTCCCTCTTACATCAACCTTGACCAGAATGTAATCATTTGCCAAGAAGAGACTGTCTCGTTCTCGTAGTGATGCAATAGGCTCACCTGTTTTCGGATGCTCTACCGACCTCCAGTATCTGGTGAATTCGAGAAGAGCTGGTAATTTCCCGGTTTTATCGCCTCCGGGAAAATGTACATCAACTGCCAACTTGGTTTCTTTTAGCGCCGGCACATAATAAGATTCCGTATGACCTAAGGAATCGCCGGCTTCAGCAGGCTGAGTGTACCCGAGGTGATAAGCGGTAAAAAAGGGAATTAGAAAAAGTAGTTTTAAGTGATTCATTGTTTGGTCCATTGCTTATTCAGGTGGCGCATTATCTATCTAAATGCGCACCCTTTTCGTTCCAAATCTCATCTTTCTCAATAAAGGCTGCTATTATGCGATTCTGGATGGTGGTTTTTACCTGCTTTTTGTTGGAGGGCTGCACACACCAGCCGGCCCTCACCACTTCTTCAGTGCGGTATTGGAATCAGCACACCTGTGGTTTTTATTCTACCGAACACGCCCGCCGGCGGGATAGTTTGGAAGCGCAGCGGCTAATTGCGGAACTGAACCTAAATGAAAAGGCGGCGCAAACCCACGCCCTCGCCAAGTCGGACATCGAGTTATTGGCCTTATTAGACCGGAATACCGATTACCAGCTTCACCGTTACGAAAAATGTGAGGCGTCGGTGCGCGACAGCCAGTTGGTTGTTACTTTCCATTACGATTCCTGGCTGACAGGCGCCTGGCATATGGAAGGCTGGTTTTTACAATTACGCATACACCCCGTTGCCGATACTTTTTCAACTCATATCCACTACTTCGTTTCAGATATCGGCGGGAAAGGGAAGCCAAAAAAGCCGATAGAAAGTGAAATCCAGTACCAACAATTGTGGCTCAACCAACCGCCGCATGCCGTGGGCGATACCCTTTGCGGGCGGCTGAAAGTGTTGGCCGAATACACTGCTCCGGGAAGGGAAAGAAGCACAATCCGTCAGATCGTTAAGGGGAATTTTAAGGCGTTGATTCAGTAGTTGTCATACTGCGTTGGAATTCGTAATTTACCTAATCAGTTTTACCAAAATAGTACCGATGCCCTCACCATTCCCAGGCATGGATCCCTTTTTGGAAGGTTACCTGTGGCCCGACGTGCACCAGCGGCTCGCTTCGGTCATTTGCGAATTGTTGGCGCCGCAGATCAGCCCGGATTACGTTGCCCGGTTGAATTTATACACTGTTTTGGATACATCACCGGAAGAGGACGTAGGTATTATGTATCCTGATGTAGAGGTCATGCGCCGTAAATTAGAAGAACCAGATGAAGGCTATTTGACCAAAGAAAAGCCGCCTATCACCCCGGCAACACTTAGCATTCCAGCCATCCAGCCGGTCGAGGTCCGTATCCCTTTCGTGGAAATTCGGGATCGGCAAAAGAATCAACTCATTACGGCCATTGAGGTTTTATCACCCGTTAACAAACGTCAACCTGGCCGGCAACTCTATCTCGAAAAGCGCCGGCAAATACTGACAGCACAGGTTCACTTGCTGGAAATAGATCTGATTCGCCGGGGACAGCGACCGGTCCAACATCCTGATCTAGTTGCCGCGGATTACCTGATCACCCTTACACGAGTGGGAGCGGGGCGCACCGACGCCTGGGCGTTCAGCTTACCGGAATCCCTTCCGGTCTTGCCTATACCCTTAAAAGCACCGGACCCCGACGCAGTGCTCGACTTGGGGGAGGCATTGACAATCAGTTATGATCGTGGGCTTTATCAGCTTTCTGTTAATTATCAGAAGATGCCACCGCCGCCAGCTATTTCGGAGGTGAAAATGAAGTGGATGAAGAAGGTATTAGAAAAAGTGGAATTAAAATAAATTGTCAGAATAGCTTGATGAAGCTAAAAACCAGCCGACTTATCCTCAGGCCCCTAACTAGCGAAGACGCCCTCCCGCTCATCCGGTTGCGGTCCGACGAGCGTGTTAACCGGTATATACAACGCCCCAGAGCGATGACTGCGGAGGAGGCTGATGCCTTTATCGCCAAAATCACCGATGGCGCTAAACAACGGAAATTGGTTTATTGGGCAATCCAGCTAAAGGATCAACCTCACCTGATTGGCACGATTTGCCTTTGGAATTTTTCCAAAGATCGTATGGTGGCAGAAATTGGGTATGAACTGCATCCTGATCATCAGGGACAGGGGCTGATGGGAGAGGCGATAGAAAAAGTATTGGAATGTGCCTTTGAGGAACTCGATTTACAAAGGTTGGAAGCCTTCACCCACCGGGAAAATGAGCCCTCAATTCAGCTGCTGCTACGTTATGGGTTTGCCCTTTCGCCTGGTCGTAAGGACAAAGCGCATCCGGGGAATGTGGTTTTTTCATTAGTAGAAAGCGATTGGGAAAAGGGGCAGACCTCTTAACCCATCCTACACCTTTCATTCTTTGCTGGCTTTACCGATACCGAACATTAGGATTTAAAGGTTATCCAGTTAGTATGGCAATGATTTCTTTGAGAGAGCTTTTGATGAGGTGATGGTTTAAGGAATGATGTTGGGCTCCTCCGCTTGAGGTGATTCCCACTTTTTCCCTATATTTACCTTTCTTGGCTTTTCCGCCGACACGGCGACAAACCGGCATTATCCTTTTCCAAGCTTCTCTTTCCCTTTCTTAACGAAAAGTCTCTGGACAAGTATCACGACCGAAAAACGACTGCATGAATAGTAAGACCCACCACATCGCGCCCAAGCCCGGCCTGCGGGGACTGATCGAAAACTGGCGTTCCGACCTGCTGGCCGCCGTCAGCGTGGCGCTCGTCGCTATGCCGTTGGGATTGGGGATCGCCGTGGCGTCGGGGGCGCCGCCGATTTCCGGGATCATCTCGGCGATCATCGGCGGGCTGGTAGCTACCCTGTTCGGCGGCAGCCATTTGTCGATCAAGGGGCCGGCGGCGGGGCTGATCGCCGTGGTGCTCGCGGCGGTGGTCAACCTCGACGACGGCTCGGGGCGCACCCTCCACTACGTGCTCGCCGCCATCTGCGTAGCGGGCGGCCTGCAGGTGCTGCTCGGCGCGCTGCGGCTGGGGAAGATCGCCGAGATGATCCCTTCTTCCGTCATCCAGGGCATCATGGTAGCCATCGGGATCATCATCTTCGCCGGGCAGCTGCACGTGGCGATGGGGACCACTTCGGACGCCTCGAATACCGTGGGCGCGCTCATCGATGCGGTGACGGGCATCGGCCAGGCCAACCCTTTTATCGTGATCATCTCGCTGACGGGCCTGCTGCTGTTGATCGCCATCCCCAAGATCCAGTCGCGCGTGTTTCAGTTTTTTCCGGCTTCGCTCTGGGTGCTGGCGGCTTCCATTCCTTTCGTCTATGCGTTCAATTTTTTCGAATTGCACCAAATCCCGTTCCTCGACCGCCAGTATACCGTCGGGCCGGAATACCTCATCAATATTCCGACCAACCTGTCGGATGCCTTTATCTTTCCCGATTTCAGCCGAGTCGACTCGCCGGTTTTCTGGGTTTCGGTCATCTCCATCACGCTGATCGCTTCGGTGCAAACGCTGGCGATGGCCAAGGCGGTGGATAAACTCGATCCGTACCGCCGCAAGACGAACCTCGATCGCGACCTGATCGGGGCAGGGCTGGCGACGGTCGTGGCGGGCGCTATCGGCGGGCTGCCCATCATTAACGTGATCATGCGCAGTACCGTCAATGTCCATAACAATGCGAAGACGAAGTGGTCGAACTTTTATCATGGCTTACTGCTCATCGTCTTCGTCATCCTGCTGGCGCCGGTCATCCAGCAGGTGCCCCTGGCCGCCCTGGCGGCGATCCTGGTGTATATCGGCTTCAAGCTGGCGGCGCCCGGGGTGTTCGTCAAAGCGTACGAGATGGGCCTGGAGCAGCTGGTCTTTCTCGTCGCCACTACCGTCATCACCCTGTACTCCGACCTGTTGGTGGGCATTCTGGGCGGCACGGCCTTCACTTTACTGGTGCACCTGCTGCTGGTACGGGCGCCCGTGGGCGCCTTCTTCCGGATGACTTTCCGGTCGGGCTCCAATGTGTACGTCAAAAAGGACGGAAGCTATGACCTCATCATCCGGGGTATTGCCAACTTTCTGTTCATCCCCCAGCTCAACAAACTCATCGCGGAAATACCCGAGGGCGTGCGCGTACGGGTCGACCTCTCCGAATCCCGCCTGGTGGATCTGACCTTTATGGAAAACATCATCGACTTTCTGCGGTATCAGGAAAATAACGGGGGAGAGGTGACCATCGAAGGACTGGAAAACCACGTCTCTTCCTCCATGCACAACCGGGCGCTGAAAATACTGGTGGAACCCCCGCCACAGCAACTGTCGCCGCGTCAGCAGCGCCTGCAACACATCGCCGAGCAGCAGGGTTACGTTTTTCAAAGCCAGGTCAACTGGAATACTTCTTACCTCAATAATTTCCAGTTTTTCGAAACCCGCCCCATCGAACGCAAGTCCAACAGCCTCTCGGGCGCCTATCCCGAGCACGGCGTGCGCTGGGAGATGGCCGACGTCACCTTCAACGAAGGGGTGTCGCTGGCTTCGGAGATCTTTCACGCTACCGTGGAGGTGGTCTTTTTGCCGGTGCAGACCTCTAAATTCGTCTTGGAAAAAGAAGGATTTTTTGATAAATTGTTCGATCGGGTAATGGCGTTCTCGGGCTACAAAGACATCGACTTTGAATTGTTTCCCGACTTTTCGCGCAAGTACCTGCTGATGGCCGAAGACGAAGAAGAGGTCCGCCGGTTTTTCCGCCCGGAGCTGATCCGCCTCCTGGAAAAAGGGCGCATCCACCACATCGAGAGCAACGGGGAAGCGCTCCTGATCTTCCGCCATCTGAAACTGGCCCGCACCGACGAGACACTCCGGATGCTTAAATTTTCGGAAATTCTAGTGGATAAAATGCTGGGGCAACATCATGAAATACGACGAAATCACTGACTGGCTGCTCGCCGGCGACGTCGCCATCCAGTACCAGACCTACCGCGACCTGCTGGGCGAGGAATGCCCCGACCGGCGGGACCGCATCGCCGCCGAGGGCTGGGGCGCGCGCTTCCTGGCCCAAAGAAAGCCCGACGGCCACTGGGGCGACGGCTTTTACCAACCCAAATGGATCTCCTCGCATTACACTTTACTCGACCTGAAATACCTGGGCCTAGCCCCCGACAACGAAGCCTGCCGGCGCACCGTAGCGCTGATCCTCGAACACGAAATTGAGGAGGACGGCGGCGTCAACCCGGCGGCGACCATCAAGCAGAGCGACGTCTGCGTGAACGGCATGTTCCTCAATTACGCCACTTATTTCGGCGCCGAGGAGACGGCCCTCCGGTCTATTGTCGATTTCGTCCTGACGCAACGGCTGCCCGACGGCGGCTTCAACTGCCGCTTCAACCGTTCGGGCGCCCGCCACAGTTCCCTGCATTCTACCATTTCTATGCTGGAAGGCTTCGCGGAATACGCAGCCAACGGCTATACCTATCGCCTCGCGGAATTGCAGGAAGCCGCGGCCGCCGGCCGGGAATTTATTTTACTCCACCGGTTTTTTCTCTCTGATCGCACCGGGGAGATCATCAATCCGGCTTTTCTCAAATTCCCGTTTCCGCCCCGCTGGAAATACGACATCCTCCGGGCGCTGGACTACTTCCGGTCGGTGAATGCCCCTTACGACGAGCGCATGCAGCCGGCGATCGATCACCTGCTCAAAAAACGCCGCAAGGACGGCCGCTGGAACCAGATGGCGAAACACGCCGGGCTCCTTCATTTTGAGATGGAAAAAGCCGGGCAGCCCGGGCGCTGGAATACGCTGCGCGCCCTGCGCAGCCCCTACTTGACCCTATTCATGGGTTCTCATGACGAAGAACCCAGGTATCATCCAGACTAATTCCGTTTCCCGCTTTCTGCCGACCGCGCCAGCCGGAAGCCTACGTACGGCCGCTTTTCATATGGCGCCAGAGAACGGCGGTGCGTCGTCCGCACATCCGACGGGCCATCGTTGAAGGAGCCGCCCCGCACTACCCGGGCGCCGCCGGTGAGTGGCCCGGTCGGGTTGATGCTGCGGCCGGAGCGGTAAGCGTCGTAGTAGTCCCAGCACCATTCGGCGACGTTGCCGCTCATTTCGAACAAGCCCAGGCTATTGGGTGGGAAAGCGCGTGCGCTCATTATTTGCTGTGACGGACCGGTTCTTTTTATGGAATAGGACGTTTGAATGTTGCCGTTGAAGTTGATCTCCTCCGGATCAGCGGTATTTTCTCCATTGCCGAACCGGACCTCACCACCGCCCCGGGCAGCATCTATTCCCACCCCGGTGGCCCGGGCGGCGAACTCCCATTCCGCTTCCGTCGGCAGCCGGAAGCCGTTGGCGTTCCAGTTGGCAGTCACCGCTTCATCCACTGTAGTGTAGACCGGTTCGTAACCCATCTGTTCGCTCAGCCAGTTGCAGTAGGCGATCGCGTCGTACCAGCTCACATTGACCACCGGGTAATTCCCTCGTCCGGAAGCATTGCCGGCGGGCTTTTCCCGGCGGGTGGCCTCACAGAAGGCTTCGTATTCGGCGAAGGTTATTTCGGCGGCGCCCAGGTAGAAATCGCTCAATTGGACGGGGTGCACGGGGGTCTCGTTGGGGGCGCTTTCGGGGAAAATGCCGCCCACCCGGTAGTCGCCGCCGGGAATGCGCGTCATTTTCGGCCGGATGTAGAGCGGCTCGGAAGTAGAGATATTGGCCTGACTTTTAATCTGGGCAATAAGGGCCAGCTGCTTTTGGCTGAGCAGAAAATCGACGGGCAATTCATTCAGGCGGCTGATCACGCGTTGTTGCATCACTGGCGACAGGTCGGTGATGAGGTCGCGATAAAGCTCCAGAATGCTGCTGATCGTTTCGTCGGAGGGCGAATCATTGAAGTTCGCTGCTATCGCGTCGAGCAACATGGCCTGGTCTTCGTACGACTTCAGAACGCCGGCCACATACCGGCGCTGCCCGCTGCTGCCCCGGAGGTAGTGCCCGACCATTTCGCGCAGCATCGGCGGCGGGCAATCCACGCGGCAGTATCCCAAGGTATCGATGCTGTAGGTATACGATCGGCCGTCCATCCGCCGCGTCACGCGCGCCCGCGTGCCGTCGAAATCCTGTGCGCGCTCGTACCGAAAGGCGATGGCCATCTCGCCGCTGCGGTCGAGGTAGCCGTAAAGATCTTTTTCCGCCCGGATGCGTCCCGATCGCAGAAAACCCAGCGAGCGGTATGCTACGGGGACCAACGCGCGGCCTTGCTCGTCGAGATACCCGAACAAGAGATTGCCGGACACCGAAGATTGTACCCGGTACCAGCCGGTGGCGGGATCGCGTTCGATGTTGTTGTACTGCGCCCGGGCGATGATTTTCCTGCTTTTTTTATCGCGGAGGCCCATGCGGCGGGTGCGGGGGTCGGTGAAGATCTCTAAAGTTGTTGATTGGGATCGTTCACTACGCGGCTCCTGCGAAGAAGATGCAGGAAGACCAGGATCTTGAAATAATTGTTCTATTATCGCTGGATCTAATGGATTTTCAAAACGGTGGCACTGAGAAATTAAAGATGTATAAATAAATTGGTGTCGCTTTTTCAATTCAGGGTCGATATCACCTGCAATTTTATAATAATCGCAGCCGGCCGGGTTGTATCCATGTAATAAAATAAGGGGTTGCCCTTGATCATCGCTCACACTTATTTCACCCTTCAAGTAAAAAGAATCGGCGTATGGTTTTCGACCAATTTCCAAGCCTCGATTAAAGAAAAGCGTTGCTATGTTCTGGATGAAGGCAACGGTATCGGAAGTTGGTTTTAAGGCATTCCAAGAATGATTGGTAGGCGAAAAATAACCCCCTTTTTTCGAAGCAGATGACTCATTGAATGGAAAGGAAGAAAATTTTAGGATGGTATCTTCGGTGCTCCAACCCTTCCTGGCAATAGCCATTCCATTTTCGAACGTAGTTTTTACGACATCGATACTATCGCTTTTTAATTGGTTTTTAACCTGGTGTTCTAGAAAAATAAAGAGCTCTTCGGTGTTATTGATACAAAAGTGTAGGTCTTGATATTGAATCATTATGCCGTCACAAGGCGCAAAATCCGGCGTGAACCACCCGAAGAATCCCGCCAGCACCAACCAAACGGGCAAGGCCCACTTCCAATCCTGCCCGCCGCCGAACCAAGGGGTGCGACCTGATGGGTGCACGTATTTTTTCCACCGGTCGGGAACCAGAAAATCCAACGGCGTCGATTCCCGGTCGAGGTATTTGAAGGTCACGAAGTCGGGTTCGTAGCCGGCGGCGAGGTAGCGGGCGAATTCGTCTTCCAGCGCGCGCCGTTGCTGCGGGGTCGGTTGCAGCATCAGCTCGTTGAGGATGACGGCCATCCGGTAGTCGCTGAAGGCTGCGCTATCGGTCGCCGGACCCGGCGCCTGGGCCAGCACGTTGCGGATGGTTTTCCGGACAGACGTCTCCAGGTTTTGCGCCCGCAGGTAGTGGATCAGCTCTCCGCGCACGGCGTCGGGTATGCGCCCTTCGGCAAACCAGGGCAGGCGAAGCAGTTGCAGGATGTTGGACAGCGCGAGCAGGTTGTGCTCAGCATCGGAAAGGGCGTTTCCGAGGAGTAACGTCAGGTCCCAGTACAGGCGCGGGTAGACGGCGCAGGCGGCGATCCAGCGCACCATCGGTTCCTCGAAATGGCGGCGCAGGGTGGTCAGGAGGTCGCCTTCAAAGTGGACGGGCTCCTGCGGTGCGTCCTCGATGCGGGCGAGCACCTCGGAATAGGGCGCCGGGTCGAGGCTGTCGAACTGGTTGACGGACTGGTAAAGGCCCTGCAGGGTGGCGGGCAGCACCAGAAACAGCTCCCGCAGGCTCTGTTCGCGCCGCCCCCAGCCGCCGGTGGGTACGGGCGTCAGGACGGCCCGGTTTTTCCAGCCTGCAAATACGGCTTTCCATCGCGCCAGCCGGCCGCTAAGGGGGCTCAACAGCCCGTAGCCGCTGCCGAGGATCAGGAGACGCGATTCGCCGTAGCGCTGCTGCAACTCCTGCAGCCGCACGCCGTTTGTATGTTCTTCGTTGAAACAAACCCGCGGATCGCCGCTGAAAAAGTAGCGGGCAACGTGCACCTCACTCGCCCGGAACGCTTCGTACAACTGGTCGAAAAAATGGGCGCGGTGGTCTTCGGGGCCGCGCCGGTCGATGAGCAGCAGGTATTCCGGCGGGCGCGTGCGCTGAACGTATTGGAAGTCGATGCGCCCGCCGCTGCGGATGGTGGCGCCTACCGTTGCCGGAACGTCGAGCTGGTACAGGTCGGCCCGCTCGCGGCGGCGCAGTTGGTTGAGCAATCGTTTAATCGCGTCGCCCCAGTAGATCTCGGCGGGGGAGTCGAGCTCGAGTTGCCAGACGTAGGGCGGCTCTTCGCGGGCTTCGATCTCCGCTACCAGTTTGCGCCGTCGCCGCTCCCGCCATTGCAGGATGGCCAGGATGAGCACGGTGATGAGCAATACCAGCCCGAGCTTGATCAGCCAGGCGTACTGGCCGTAAAATTCGGCCAGGGCGACCCGCTGCGGATCAGGCACCAGGTCGGCGATATTGCGGGGGTGGGGGAGCGGCAGGGCTTCGAGGCGAAGTGCGCTGGTGTCTTTGGTTGGTGGTGGAGGCGGATCAGCCTCCTGCGCTGGGGGAGGGGTGATGGCGATCCGGTAAAACAAGGTGTCCTCCCGGCCGGCGTATACGGCGAGCACGCAAAGGTCGGCAAAACCTACCGAATCGAGGGCCGCGTAGGTTAAGGTATCGGGCGGGTTGAGGAAATACCGCCCGAATATCGAATCCCCGCCGATATCCTGTCCGTCGCAGAAGGAGATCAGGCGCAGGCTGTCGTCAGCACGCAGTGGGATATATTCCACCAGGGTGTCTCCCGTGCTCACGGTTCGGTCGAAATACTGGGTGGTGATGGGCTGCACGGGCGGGAACAGCCAGTCTTTCAACAGTCGGGCGCCTACCAGGCCGAGCACGACCAGCAATCCGAGGACGATATTGCGCCACCAGGCGACGGTATCGCGTTGCGGCGGCGCCGGTTCCGAGGGGGCCAGTTTTACCGCCACCCGCTGCCGGCTCTGTTCGAACAACTCGTAAAACCGCTCCTGCTGCTCGGCATTGCGCACCAAAAGAGGTGCGAGGAGGGTGCGCAGCTCCTCCGCCGGCAGGTCGTCCGGCAGCCGCTCCAGCAGCGCCAGCACCTGCAAATATTTCCCGGTACCCAACGCGAAACCTTCCGCTTCGAGCGAAGCGAACAGGTCGGCAAGCAAGGCGCGGGTCTGGGTGAGCATGGGTGGCGGTTGCTTTTTTATGAGTTATTGTTCAGCCAGGAGTTTCGGAGGATTAGGTTCAGGTTGAGAACCGGCGGAGCCCCTCAACCCCTCAGCATCTCCTTCAGGGTTTGCAAATCCTCCTTTGTCTTAGCCAGAACACTGTACGACGTGACCAATTTCTCCTTATCCTCGCCGTTGAGCTTGCGGAAGTCGGGCAGCTTGGCCGGATCGAATTGCAGGTCGGTCAGCACCATGGCCCAGAAGATCAGTTCGGCGGTAGCCGGTTGTTTGCGCAGTTTGAGGCTGCGGTCGCGGCGGATATGATCGAAATGATCGACGATGGGCGTCAGCTGTTCCGGGGAGAAGCCATCGACTTTCGCGCTGACGATCGCCAGCAGGGTAGCTTTGTCGGGGAAGGGGATGTGGTAGAATACCACGCGCCGGAGGAAGGGGTCGGGCAGGTTTTTCTCCGAGTTGCTGGTCATGATGATGACGGGTCGATTTTCGGGCGTTGTGGTGTATTCGCGGCCGATTTCCGGCACCTTGAAGCTGAGGTCTTCGATGGCGGCGAGCACGTCGTTGGGCAGGTCGCGCGGCGCTTTGTCGATCTCATCGAGGAGCACCACCCGGCGTGTTCGGGCGCGGATGGCGGCGCCGAGTCCGCGGTAGCGGATATAGCGTTCCTCCACGGTATCGTCGTCGAGCTGTTGCGGATTATTTTGGGTGTATTGAAAATGGCCCAGCGCGTCGTAGCGGTAAAAGAGGTCGGTAGCCGTGGAAGAGGTCTGAATGTTCAGCACTTCGGGTTTGCCGAGGTCGAAGAACCAGGCTACGTGGTGGGCCAGCTGCGTTTTTCCGGTGCCGGGCTCGCCGGTGAGCAGCAGGGGCTGGCCCAGGGCCAGGGCCACATTGACAGCGTTGACCAGCTCGGGCGAGGGGCGGTAGAGGGCAGGGTCGTTCAGTTTTTCGTTGCGGTGAAAGGGCGGCAACTGGCCGCGGCCTTCCGCCCGGTAGCGTTGAAAGCTCATAGTCCCTTTGCTATTGGTTTGCGATGCGGTATACTTTCTGCTGGAACAGCTCGATATCGGCCATATCCAGCTCTTTTTTTTGTTGGTAGCGTTGTTGTTTGGGCGCCGGCAGGCCCATGACGACGCTGCTGACGAGCCGGTCGATCTTGCTTTGGTTGTGCTCGCCGAGGTCGCGGATCCAATCTTTGACCAGGTTGTCGGGCACCGGCGGCAGCTGGGCGATCAATGAGCAGCGCCCGGCATTGTTGTCGTTGAGGTGGTTCAAGCTGTCGAGCACGGCCTGAACATTATCGGTCATCGGTTGGTGGTGGGCGTCCTGCAGGAAGATCGAGAAGAAAAAGATGAAGTTGGGCACTTCGGCGTGCGTGTCGCCGAAGGTGTCCAGCAGCCATTGCAGGTATTCGGCCATCAGCGGTTTGTCCCAACGACTGGCGTTGAGGTCGAAGACGGTCGCTACGAATTCGTATTCCAGGCGCGGCAGCCCGGTTTGGATATAGGTTTCGAAACGGGTGTTCTGCCGGTCGAGGCCGAACCGTTCGCTGAAGTACTTTTTGAATTTGCGCTGCGAATTGCGGAGGTTGCGCCCCAGCGGCAGGTCTTCGACCTGGACGCGGCGGCCGTCCTCGCGGCGCACGTAGTTGATGGCGCCGTATTCTTCTTCTAGTTCTTCAATGATCACTTCGTAGATCATGCGCTCCGAGAAGCTGGAGGGCTGCTGGGTGGGGCAGGCGACGACGAAGTAGAACTGAAAAGGGTGGTGGCGCTGCAAGTGATGATCGAACGATTCCCAGAAAAGCTTGGCCTCCGGAAAGCGATCGCAGTTGACGAGGTGCCATTCGCCGATCTGCTGGTCAATGGAAAGTTGCCGGATCTGTGCTTCGAGCAGCCCGACATCGCCGCGAAAATCGAGGCCGGTGGCGCTGGTTATTTTTTGCTGGAGCTGGTCGACCTCGGCTTCCAGGCGCCGGATCTGTTCTTCGAGAGAAAAGCGCTGATTGGCGTCGTAGGCAATGGCGTATTCTTCGCGCAGGGCGTTGAGCCGGCGGGTGGTGATGTCCAGTTGTTTTTGCAGCCCTGCGATTTCGGTGACCATTGAGGTATTTGGATTCAGGAATTCAGCTTCCGTTTCAGTTCATTGATCTCAAGTTCCATTTTTTTGACCTGTTCTTCAAGGGCGAATTTGATATTCGGATCATAGGCGGTGGCCAGGCTTTCGCGCACGGCGTTGAGGCGGCGGGTGGTGATGTCGAGCTGGTTTTCGAGCCCTTGCCGTTCGGTGGGCGTCAGGGCCGATGCGGAGGCGGAGGGCGAAGGGCCGGCATTGGCGGAGAAAAGGCCGGGGCGCAGGTCGTCGTTGCTCAGGTCGTCGACCATGCTTTTCAGGGCGGCGCTGATGCGGTTGAGCGTGCGGTTGGCGTAGTCGTCGCCGATCATGCCGTTCTGGCGGTCGCGCTTCAGGCGGTTGTACTGCCCTTCCTGGAGGATGGCGTCGTCTTCCACGCGGCCGCCGGGTTTGACGATCTTGTAGAAGCGCTCGAAAACTTCTTCGAGGCGGCCGTCGCCGATCTTGCGTTTGAGGTCGCGTTTGATATCGTCGAGTGATTCCATTTTGTTACTTTTTTCAGTTGGCGTGGTTCCTGTTTCGGCGTCGGGGGGCGATTTCGGACCGGGGGGGCGGCGCACTTCCGGGACGTCGTTGAGCACCGGCCCGGCAATGCCTTTGAGGCGAAATACGAATTCGCCGCCCTCATGGCCGACGCCGGCGATGGGTTCGCCGCGTGGGATCTGGTCGTTCTCGGTATTGCCGCTGACGGTGATGGTGACGAAGTTGGTGAGTTCGGAGATGCTGACCAGCGGTTCGTCGTTGCGGTTGAGGTGGGACAGCAGGCTGGAGGCGAAGGGGCTGTTTTCCCCCGGCTGCCCGTCGGCGACGATCTCGTTGCGGCCCGCGGTGAGCACCCAGCGGCTCGGGATGGTCGCCAGCTTTTCTTTGGCGCGGCTGGTGCTGCGCCCGCCGGTGAAGAAGCTGCCCGAGTAGCAGGAGTCGGCGATGACCAGCGTGTGCAGGGTCGGCAGTTTTTTCAGGTAGCGCTTGATCATAGAGAAAGATACCTGGGTGCCCATCTGTTCCGAGCGGCCGTCGACGGGTATCCAGAAGCCTTCTTCGATGTTCTCTTTGTACTCGCCGTGCCCGGAGAAGTAAATGAGCAGGCTGTCGCCCTCGCGAATGCGCTTTTGCAAATCGTCCAGGGTATGGTAAATGTTGGTCTGGGTCGCGGTTTCGTTGAAAAGCGAGAAGAGGCCGTCTTCCGAAAACTGGTACTTCTCGGTCATCAGCCGGATGAAATCTTTGGCGTCTTTGACGGCATTGTACAGGCGCGGGCAATGCTCGTAGGCGTCGATGCCGACCACAAAGAGGTAATCGCGTCCGGTGGGGCCAGGTGCGTCTGCTTTGAAATCGTCATTGCCGCTGCGTCCGGCGTCTCTACTGAGGGACATAATTGGATGGCTGAGTTTTGTTTTCCGGGGTGGAAAATATAACGCAAACTCAAATTTAACAATTGACAGGCATATTTATGCAATTTTTCGTGCTCGACCCCAATAAAAAAGCCGGGAACTATAAAGAACCCGGCCGCTCAATTGTGCCTGCCAAATGACTTGCTTGTCTTTGCTGCCGTAAAGAAACAAGCCTTTGGCCGCCGCTTCAGTGAAGCCGATCACATAAGAGGAACCTGTCGTCATGATAAAATGCTCATTTACCCCGGTAAACTCACATTTTATCTTCTAGTCCGAACCCTTACCTGTTGATCTTCATAACGATCCCGCTCCAAACATGCGCTAAGCCGGAAAACATAAGGTTTAAAACAAAAAGTTTTTTGTTTTTAAAAATTGTTGTATCTTTGCCGAAGCCGGCGCAAGGTTAATGAAATCCGCAAACATTCCGTTGTACGGAACGGATGGAAAAGGTTTATTCACCACTTAGGGTTGTGGGAAGAATAAGTTATAATCTAATCGGGTAGCTTAATTTTGACGCTAGACAACAAAGTGCAGCGCCAAAATGGAGCCGCCGGGCGTGATAAGTTGTTTTTCACACAATCCTCAAAAGCAACTGCCATGAATGCGTTTGAAACTTACCAAACGGTGCCGATGGTAGCCCTCAGCGATATGGATCCCTACCAGCAAATCCAGGAGGATGGAAAGACTTTCCCTCTGTTCGGCGAGGAATCGACATTTATTCGGCTCGATCTCAGCCAGGCGATCATCAAAAGCCCGGCACATACCTTCTTTGTACAGCTGACCGAGGATACGATGGTGGACGAAGGCATCTTCCTCGGCGATCTGCTGGTGGTCGACCGCGCCGCACAGCCCCGCAACAACACCCTGATCATCGCCTACCTCGACGGGGTGTTTACCCTGCGCCGCGTGCGGTACGAGGGCGATTCGGTCATTCTCCACGCCGCCAATCCCGAAGTGCTGCCCGTGGCGATCGAGCCGGATATGGAGTTTGGGATCTGGGGCGTGGTGCGGGATGTGCTGCATGGCGTGATCGGGTGAAAGGAGGGGGCTGGCTTCGTTGAATCCGCCTGGCCGGGAGGGCTACGGGAGGCGAAAGAGATGGTGTTGAATGAGATAATCCGGGTTAAATTTTGAACAGAGATTCTCTGTTTGAAACATTGTTGTGCGCTCGTCCTAGCGGGAAGAGCTATCGGTAGCCTATTTTGTACGCGGTGATTGCCGTGCCGGGGTAGGGAATAGGAAAGATGGCCAGAATGCAGCGTATATTTCGTGCCCTGGCACGGAAGCCCCTCGTGGTGTGTAAATCCTGTTTTGCACTGAAGATCAATTGCTGAAATGTGATTTTCAGCAGAAATTTTTTACGAGGAACTTGTGTTACACACCACTCTTTCCAAATAATCTACCAACATCTTGCGCCTCTGGCGCTGCGAATTAAGTAATGCTTACTGCCAAACCGAGAATTGCTGACTTTCGAACGAAATCGTAGAATGTTTTAATTTTAAACGCATTGCCGCTCCTTGTTCAGAAAGATCGGCAAATATCTTGCGCCTCCGGCGCTGCGAAATGCTACCTGCCAAAGCGGGAATCGCTGAGACCGGGGGCTTTTTATCGAACCATTTCTTTAATCTATGAATAATCCGGGTAAATTTGGCTGAAAACAGATGCGCCTTTTTCTGCTTTGCTGTTTGTGCTTAAGTTCCGGCCCCCTCGTGGCTCAGCAGCGCGTTCCGCTGATCGACTCTCTTTTTCAAACGCTGCGGCCGGCATACGCGGCCGACTCGGCCTTCGCTCATACCGCCTACGTCGCACAGTGGTGGCGCTGGCCGGGGAATGCGGGGTTTGATTCGAGTATCCATTATGTTCGGGCGGTATTGGAGCGAGCCGGATTCCGGGACGAAGCGAAAGCGCCGGAAAATGCCCGGCTGACGTACCGTTTAGAGCGCCATCCGCGGGAAGGGCCGGCCTGGGAGCCGGTATCGGCGGCTATCTCTTACGCTGATCGCGATGGAGTCGACCTGGACCCGCTGCTCTCGTTTCCCGCCAACCGCAATCTGATCGCCATCAACAGCTTTTCCACGCCGCCGGAAGGGGTGGAAGCGGAGCTGGTGTACGCACCGGATTGCAGCGCAGCCGCTCTTAAAGCGCTGGATGTAAAGGGAAAGATCGTGCTGGGCGATTGCCATCCCTACCTGCTCTTCCGGCGCGCGGTGCTGGAGGGCGGCGCGGCGGGCGTCCTTTCCTACCAGATACCGCCCTACAACCAGCCGGAGCGTTACCCCGATCATATTCCTTTTCGCGGCATCCCGTACCAGCCCGACCGCAAAGCCTGGTGCCTGAACCTGTCTCTCGCCGCCCGCAATGCGTTGCGGGAACGGCTGGCGGAAGGGCCGGTGCGCCTGCGGGTGGCGGTAGCAACCAGGTTTTACGCGGCGGACGAACTGGTCCTGATCGCCGATATCCGTGGCGAGCAGCGGCCGGAAGAGCGCGTGGTGCTCAGCGCCCACGTGCAGGAGCCGGGCGCCAATGACAACGCCAGCGGGGTAGGGTGCCTGGCGGAAGTTGCCCGGGTGACGGCGCGATTGGCGGCCGAAAAATCTTTCCTCCCGGCGCGCACCCTCACCTTTATCTGGGGCGACGAGATCGATGCGCCCCGCCGCTACCTGGAAGAGGATAAGGCGCGCGCCGAAGGCATCGTCGTTGGCCTGAGCCTCGATATGGTGGGAGAGGATACGGAACAGACGGGCGGCGCCTTCCTCATCGAAAAGATGCCCGACCCGTCGGCCATCTGGACGCGAGGGGAGGACCGGCATACCGAGTGGGGCGCCGCCAACCTGGACGAAAGCGACTTCTTTCCCCATTATTTCAACGACTTGCTGATCTACATCTGCCGGCGGCAGGGCGCGCATGCCGGCTGGACGGTGCGCACCAACCCTTTCGAGGGAGGCAGCGACCATCAGCCGTTTCTGGACGCCGGCATCCCCGGAGCCCTGTTCTGGCACTTTACCGATGTTTTTTATCATACCGACGGCGATCGCATCGATAAAGTTTCGCCGCTAACCTTGTACAACGTAGGCGTCAGCGCGGCGGTCAGCGCCCTCGCCATTGCTTCGGCGGATGCCCCGACGGCCGAATGGCTGACCCGACACCTGCGGACGGTAGCGGCGGCGCGGCTGGAAGCGGAATTCCGGCTTTCCGCCGAAGCCCTGGAAGCCGGGACTTCCTCCCGGGCGCGGGAAAAACGCATCCTTGCCGCCTGGGGAGAATGGTACGCAGCGGCGATCGCCACCGTTGAAAGGCTGCCGGTCATAGCCGTAAACCCAGGCCTGAAGGCATTGATCGACCAGGAAAAGGCGACAGTTGAAATGCTGACCGGGACATTGGTTGAGAGATTGGGAAAAGGAAATTAATCCGGGTTTATCCATTTCGGCCTGCAGGTCCGCTTATATGGCGTCCGATAGTGGATTATCGTGGTACTTTAAGCTGGAGAACCGGAGATGGATCACGAGATTGGTGTGCTCCCAGTTCCATTGGTCGGCAAGCCATAAATCCCGGAAATAAAGCTTTGTCACCTCCATATATTTGCCGAATGGTCGATAGTAGGGGGGATTTACCGAAACGACGGGGGCGGGCGAGGACGTAGTACTTTTCCTGGGTTAACAGCAGTGGATCTGTTTCGTCTTGTCGACGTAGATATATCCCCCCTGGCGAAGCGCTCTAAAATCCTGTATGCCGACGGGGTATTTCACGGCTTTAAGATAAGGTTTTTTACTTTTTGCGGTTGATCGAGAATGCGTACCTTTCGCCAAAATCTCCCTTCCCATGAAACTCGCCGCCATCGACATCGGCTCCAACGCGATTCGCCTGCAAGTCATTCGCGTCATCCAAGACGATCAGGGGAACATCAGCTTCAAAAAGCTGGAATTTATCCGCTTCCCGTTGCGCCTGGGCAAGGATGTTTTCGCGAATGGATACATCAGCCCGGAATCCGAAGAGAAGTTCGACAAGCTGATGCGCACCTTCTGCCTGCTCATCGAACTGTACGAAGTAGACGGCTACATCGCCCGCGCCACCTCCGCCATGCGGGAGGCGAAAAACGGCAAGGCGATCGCCGAACGCATGGCGGAGCACTATAAGCTGGAGATCAAAATTATCAGCGGTAAAGAGGAGGCGGCTTTTCTCAACAAAGCCATCCTGCCGTACCTGGGCGACGGCGCCTACCTCCACATCGACGTAGGCGGCGGCAGTACGGAGCTGAATTTGTATTTCAATAAAACGGTGATCGGCAACCAGTCCTTCAAGATCGGCTCGGTGCGCGAGCTCACCGAGCGGCGCCGGCGCAACGTCTTCAAGAAGATCCAGGAATGGAAAGCAGCAGTCGGCGTCGACATCCGGGGCGCCGTCACTGCCGTCGGCACCGGCGGCAACATCAATAAGCTGTATAAGCTCTCCAACCAGAAACAGAAGGGCCGCTCCGGCATCAGCCTGGCCGAGCTGCAGGCCCTGCGCGCCTACGTAGCCGAGTTTTCCTACGAACAGCGCATGAGCATCCTCAAAATGAACCCCGACCGGGCCGATGTGGTCGTGCCGGCATCGGAGATCTACGTCGAGGTGATGCGGGCCTTCGGGGCCGACCATATCCTGGTTCCGGGCGTGGGGCTAAAGGATGGATTGCTGTATTCCCTGTATGCGGATTTGATCGGCGGGGAGGTCGGGGATATCCAGTTTCTGGATCAGTTTTGATGGTATCCGCAGTAGTGGGTTCATAAAAAATCCCGAATCCTGGCGAGCGCCAGCATTCGGGATGTTGGATCAGGCGGAGACTTCTTCGTTCTCATTGATCGGCTGGCGGAACACCACCACGCCGTCGAAGATGTCGAGTACGACCTGACTGTTTGCTTCGACTTTGCCCTTCAGCATTTGCCGGGACAGCTCGTTGAGCACCTTTTTCTGGATGACGCGCTTCAGCGGGCGGGCGCCGAACTCGGGATGGTAGCCTTCTTCGGCCAGCCAGTCCATGGCTTCGGGCGTCACCGTCAGGGCGATCTCCTGTTTGACCAGGGTTGCTTTTAATGCTTCGAGCTGCAATTCCACGATATCGCGGATATTGGCTTTCGACAAGGGCCGGAACATGATCGTTTCGTCGATGCGGTTGAGGAACTCGGGTCGTACCGACTTCTTGAGCAGTTCGAACACCAGGTCTTTGGTATTTTCGATGATCTCCTCTTCGGTCTCTTCGGTCATCTGCGAGAAGTTTTCGCGAATGATGTCCGAGCCGATATTAGAGGTCATGATGATGATGGTGTTCTTGAAGTCGGCCAGCCGCCCTTTGTTGTCGGTCAATCGGCCGTCGTCGAGCACCTGCAGCAGGATGTTAAAGACATCCGGGTGCGCCTTTTCGATCTCGTCGAGGAGGATGACGGAGTAGGGCTTGCGCCGTACGGCTTCCGTGAGCTGGCCGCCCTCGTCGTAGCCGACGTAGCCGGGAGGAGCGCCGACGAGGCGCGACACGGCGTGGCGTTCCTGGTATTCGCTCATGTCGATGCGCGTCATCAGGTTCTCGTCGTCGAAGAGGTATTCGGCCAGGGCTTTGGCCAGCTCCGTTTTGCCGACGCCGGTGGTGCCCAGGAAGAGGAACGAACCGACGGGGCGTTTTTCGTTGGCCAGGCCGGTGCGGCTGCGGCGGATGGCGTCGGAGACAGCCTCTACGGCTTCGTCTTGTCCGACCACGCGCCGGTGCAGTTCTTCCTCCAGTTGGAGCAGCTTCTCGCGTTCGCTCTGCAGCATGCGCATCACGGGGATGCCGGTCCATTTGGCGACGATCTCGGCGATGTCTTCCGCGCTGACTTCTTCTTTCACCAATTGTTTGCCGCTTTCCTGAATGGTTTGCAGCTTCTGGTTGTATTGTTCCAGTTGCTGCTGTACTTCCGGGATGCGGCCGTAGCGGATCTCGGCGGCGTCGGTGTAGTTGCCTTCGCGTTCGGCGCGGGCGCCCTGGAGTTTAAGTTGTTCGATCTCTTCCTTGGCGCGCTGGATGCCGAGCACCACTTCGCGTTCGCTCTCCCAGCGGGCGCGCAGGGCGCTGCGTTCTTCTTCCAGGTTGGCCAGGTCTTCGTTGATCTTTGCTACTTTCTGGTCGTCGCTTTCGCGCTTCATGGCTTCGCGTTCGATCTCGAGCTGGCGGATGCGTCGCTCCACTTCGTCGAGTTCTTCGGGCATGGAGTTCATTTCGAGGCGCAGGCGGGCTGCGGCTTCATCTACCAGGTCGATTGCCTTGTCGGGCAGGAAGCGGTCGGTGATGTAGCGGTGCGACAATTGGACCGCGGCGACCACCGCATCGTCCTTGATGTTGATCTTGTGGTGCGTCTCGTAGCGTTCCTTGAGGCCGCGCAGGATGGAGATGGCGTCTTCGACATTGGGCTCGTCGACGACCACCTTCTGGAAGCGGCGTTCCAGGGCTTTATCGGTCTCGAAATACTTTTGGTATTCGTTGAGCGTCGTGGCGCCGATTGCGCGCAGTTCGCCGCGGGCGAGCGCCGGCTTCAGGATATTGGCGGCGTCCATAGCGCCTTGGGTTTTGCCGGCGCCGACGAGGATGTGGATCTCGTCGATGAACAGGAAGATACGGCCTTCGGCGGCGGTCACTTCTTTGATCACCGATTTGAGGCGTTCTTCGAATTCGCCCTGGTACTTGGCGCCGGCGATGAGGGCGCCCATGTCGAGGCTGAAGATCTCTTTTTCGCGCAGGTCTTCCGGCACGTCGCCTTCCACGATGCGGTGGGCCAGCCCTTCGACGATGGCCGTCTTACCGACACCCGGTTCGCCGATGAGCACCGGGTTGTTTTTGGTGCGGCGGGCCAGGATGTGGAGGACGCGCCGGATTTCCTCTTCGCGGCCGATGACGGGATCGAGTTTGCCGTTGCGGGCGCGCTCGTTGAGGTTTACGGCGTATTTGTTGAGGGCGTTGTAGCTGTCTTCGGCGCTATGCGTGGTCACGCGGCTGCCTTTGCGCAGCTCCTTGATGGCGGCGATCAGGTTTTTCTCCGTGACGCCGCTGTCTTTCAGCAGCTGGCCCACGGGATCGCCGACGGCCAGGATGCCCAGGAGCAGGTGTTCGAGGGCGATGAATTCGTCGCCGAAAGTTTTGAGGAAAGTGTTGGCTTTCTGCAGTACCTCGTTGGTGTAGCGCGACAGGTAATTGCCGCCGCCGCTCACTTTCGGGTAGGATTGCACGTGGCTGTCCGTCGCCTGACGAATTGCATCCAGGTTGACGCCCAACTTCTTGAAGACGAACGGCGCCACGCTCTCGTCCACTTCCAGTACGCCCTTCAGCAGGTGCCCGGGCTCGATGGACTGGTGGCCGTGTTCCATCGCGATCTGCTGGGCGCGCTGTACGGCCTCCTGTGCTTTTATCGTTAAATTGTTGAGATTCATTTTCGCTGCTTTCTTTTCAAGTTACGATTTCTTCTATGATCGGTACAATAGTTATGCCAGGGCGTTGACGGCTATACTTTACAATTGATTGCGGTGTCAAAGTGGCAGATTTCCTGGTGTTTGGGTGTCGGTTTGGCAGATTGGATGGTCCGACACATTAGAGTTAACATAAATTTAATATGGCTCGTTACTATCCCAGCGCAGGTTATAATACATTTGTAATTGAGTAATAAGTTTCAAAAATCATATTTTCTCTTCTCCCCCCACCTATCTTGTTGTATTTGGTGTTTCCCCCCTGCTGAGAGGCTATGCAAAATTTAAAGCGGCATTCCACAATTTAAACCAACAATAAAACTTATGAGAATCCAGAATGTACTTAAGGTCATTGCTATCTTGGCCGTTGCATTGACGTTCAGCAACGGCATCGCCGCTCAGTGTGTGGGTGGCCTGGAGGTCTCTCTGTTCAGCGGAGAAACCGAGCTTACCCGTTGCCCCGACGAGATCGCTGATCTCGACATCCAGCGTTTCCGCACCGGCCGCGTTCCCACGCCGGTTGCTTTCCTGGTAACGGATGAGGAGAACAACATTATCCAGGTGAGCCGCCGGGGCTCCATCGACCTGACCGGCCTGGGCGAAGGCACGTTCCGCGTATGGGCCTTCTCTTACGCCGGCCAGGTGACGGCCGAAGCGGGCGCCAATGCTGCTGAGATCGAACTGGCTTCGATCTGCGGCGTACTTTCCGCCAACTTCGTAACGGTCACGAACCTCGCCGATGGCGATTGCTTCCGCCTGCAGGTGCTGCACAACAACGACGCCGAGTCGCAGCTGGTCAACGCCGGCTCGGGCATCGAGGAGTTCGGCGGCGCCGCGCAGTTTAAAACGGTTGTCGACGAACTGCGCGCCGAAGCTGCTGCCGAAGGCCGCGCCAATGTCACGGTTACTTCCGGCGACAACTTCATCCCCAGCCCGGAATTCAACGCCAGCCTGGCGCTCGAAGAAGATGAAGACTTGTACGACGCCGTCCTGATCAACGCCGTAGGTTATGACGCCCTCTGCCTGGGCAACCACGATTTCGACTTCGGCCCGGACATCCTGGCCCGCCTGATCGAAGACGTCAACGAGCCGACCGAGTTCCTCAGCGCCAACCTCGACTTCTCCAACGAGCCGCCTCTGCAAGAGCTGGTAGAAGCGGGCCGGATCGCACCCAGCACCATCGTAGAAAAGAACGGTGAGCAGATCGGCATCATCGGCCTGACCACGCCGAACCTGCCGTTCATCGCTTCGCCGCGCAATGTCGAAGTAAGCGACGATCTCGTCAATATCGTCCAGGGTGAAGTAGACGCCATGGAAGCCGCCGGCGTCAACAAGATCATCCTGATCAGCCACCTGCAGAGCATCAACGAAGAACTTGAACTCGCCGCCGCACTCAGCGGCGTAGACATCTTCGTAGCCGGCGGCGGCGACGAGTTCCTGACCAACGACCCCGCTTCCGGTGTGCCGGGCGACATGCCCTCCGGCCCGTATCCGCTCGTAACCACCGATGCCGACGGCAACGAGGTATACGTAGTTACTACCCCGGGTGAACTCCGCTACGTCGGCAACCTGATGGTGACCTTCAACCCGGACGGCAAGATCGTTTTCATCGACGGCGACAGCAACCCGGTAACGGTCAGAGGCTTCGCGCCGGACGCCGACCTGCTGGCCTCGGTCGCCGAACCGGTTTCCGAGTTCGTTGCCGGCCTGGCCCAGAATATCATCGCTACTACGGAAGTAGCCCTCGACGGCCTGCGCAGCAGCGTCCGCACCATGGAAACCAACCAGGGCAACCTCATTGCCGACGCCCTGCGCTGGCAGGCTAGTGAGCTCGCCGCTTCCTTCGGCGTGCCCGTTCCCGACGTAGGCCTGCAAAACGGCGGCGGTATCCGCAACAATACCGTGATCGCCGCTGGTTCGGACCTTTCCGAGTTGACGACTTTCGACATCCTGCCTTTCGCCAACTTCGTTACGGTGATCGAACCGCTGCCGGCTTCGCAGTTCAAGGAAATCATGGAAAACGCCGTCTCGCGGGTAGAAAACGTGAGCGGTCGCTTCGCTCAGGTCTCGGGCTGCACCGTCGTCTATGACCCGGATGCCACCGCTCAGGTGCTCGACGACGACGCCAACGTGGAAGTTGCAGGCGAGCGCATCGTATCCATCACGCTGGATGACGGCACGCCGATCGTCGCCGACGGTGAAGTAGTGCCGGGCGCACCGGACATCACCATCGCTACCATCGACTTCCTGGCGCGCGGCGGCGACCAGTATCCGTACCGCGGCGCTGATTTCGAGCCGCTGGGCGTTTCTTACCAGCAGGCGCTGGCCAACTACCTGGAATTCATCGGCGGCGTCGTTACGGCTGCCGACTATCCGGAAGGCGGCGAAGGCCGCATCACTACGGTCGGTTCGATGAACAGCTTCAACCCGACGCTGCCGCAGACCGAGCTGGCCGCTCCGGTGAAGGGCAACGGCGCTTTTGAACTGACGGTATTCCCGAACCCGGTCAATGACGTCTTCACGCTGAGCTACAGCCTGGAAGCCGACCAGAACGTCGAGCTGATGCTGACTACGCTGGACGGCCGCACGGTAACCCAGCTGTTCGACGGCAAGCAGACGCAGGGCGAACACCGCCAGGTGGTCGACCTGACGCGCTTCCAGCTGGCGGCCGGCCAATACCTGCTGACGCTGCGCAACGGCGAGACGCTGGACCAGGTCACGCTGGTGAAGCAGTAAACAACAGACCAGATCTCCGAATCATTTAGCCATACTTAGTCGGAGGGCTCCGCGGTATTTGTCGCGGAGCCCTTTCTTTTTGTGCCTGCCCTTGAGTATTTTAGCCGGCGTCTTTCATCTCTCGCATCATGAAAATACTCAAGGTCGCTTCCTGGCTGATCATCATTGCCTTCGCCCTCGTGGTGCTGGTGGTCGGAAAGCGATTGCTGATCCCGATCTTCGTAGCGGTCACCATTTACTTTCTGATCAATGTGCTGGCCGGGCTGTTCGGGCGGGTACGGCTGGCGGGCCAGGCTCCGCCGTATTGGTTGACGACGCCCCTGGCCGCCACCTCGATCCTGGGCGTGCTGGTGCTGGTGGTGGAGATCATCCGCGGTAGCGTGGAGCGCATGATCAAGGCGGCGCCGGTTTACCAGTCCAACCTGAACCGCTTGCTGAATGACGTGCTGCTCCAATTGGGGTTGCAGGAACCGCCTTCACTGGCGGGACTGGTGGAGGAGTTCGACCTGCGCCCGCTATTGGTGGATATCGGCGGCAGCATCTCGAATTTTGCCGGCCACCTGGTGCTGATCATCATTTACGTCATTTTCCTGTTGATCGAACAACGCACTTTCGCGCGTAAGCTGGCCGCTTTTTTTCCGGAATTGGAGCGCTACCGGCGGGCGCAACAGATCCTGCGGCGTATCGGAGAAACGGTGCGCACCTATTTCCTGGTCAAAATATTCACGAGCTTCCTGACCGCCCTGCTCAGTTACGGGGTCATGTCCCTGATCGGCCTGGATTTCGCCATTTTCTGGGCTTTTTTGATCTATCTGCTCAACTTTATTCCCAGCATCGGCTCCATTTTTGCCACGGCGCTGGTTTCGCTGTTCACCTTGCTCCAGTTTTCGGAGCCTAGCTATTTTTTCCTCACCCTGGCCGGTATCGGCGGCGTACAATTGCTGGTCGGCAATTACATCGATCCCCGCATGCTGGGCCGTTCGCTGAACATCAGTCCGTTCATCGTCCTGGTCTCGCTGGCCCTCTGGGGCGCGCTCTGGGGCATCATCGGCATGTTCCTCAGCGTACCCATCATGGTGACGCTCATCATTATCCTTTCCCAATTCCAGAGCACCGCGCCTTTCGCCGCCCTGCTCTCCGAGAGCGGCCGCCTGGGTAAAAAGGCGATTACCGAGTCGGAGCACCACGATTTTCCGCGATGAGAGGAAGGGTGTGGTAGTCTTTGGCCGGCTAAAGACCAAAGACCAAAGACCAAAGACCACCCCCCCCTCATTGCTCCAGCCCGGGGCTTGCCGCATCGGTCTCCGGCGCGGGCGCCATGGCGGTAGCTTCGGTGGCGGTTTCGGCGTCGGTTTCTTTTTCCGGCCATTTGATATTGGCGCAGTTGAGTTGATCGCGCACCGTCTGGGAAGGCTCCGGAAATTCGGCTTGTGTCAGTTCCGCGAAGTTAGGATCGGCATTGAGTCGTTCGACGAAGGTCGCAAAGATCGGCAGGGCCGTATTGGCGCCTTGCCCCAGGCGCAGCGACCGGAAGCGCACGGCGGGCGATTCCGCGCCGACCCAGGCGCCGGCAACGAGGGTGGGCGTAAAGCCGAGAAACCAGCCGTCGGAGTGATTCTGGCTGGTGCCCGTTTTGCCGGCGATCGGGTTGGGCAGTTGGTAGCGGAAGCGCAGGCGTCGGCCCGTGCCGCGGTCGACGGCCGAGCGCAGCATCTCGCGGATCATATCCGCCTGGTCGACGCTCAGTACGGAGTCGGGGCGCACCGCGGCGAGCTGCCGGGTTCGGTCGATGAGCACCGTCCCGTCGGGCGCCACTACGCGGCGCAGGTAGTGCAGCGGCGGGCGTACGCCCCGGTTGGCGAAGGTCCCGTATACGGACACCATTTCGGTGAGAGAGGCTTCTACCGCGCCCAGGGCGATGGCCGGCACCGGCGGCACCTCGCCCGCGAGCCCGAGCCGCTGGGCCAGGCCGGCGACCTTGGCGGGCCCGGAACGCAGCGCCATTTGTACGGTAACTGTATTGACGGAGTGGATCAGGCCGCCTTCCATGGAGTAGAGGCCGCCGTATTGATCATCGGCATTGCGGGGCTGCCAGCCTTCGTAGCGCCAGTAGGTGCGCAGGGCGTTGGGGGTGTAGCTGCAGGGATGGATGCCCCGGCGTATCGCCTGGGTATAGACGATGGGTTTGAATGTGGAGCCCACCTGCCGGCGCGACAGCACGTGGTCGTATTGGAAAAAAGTGTGGTCGATGCCGCCCACCCAGGCTTTCACCTCGCCGGTCTGCGGCGTCATGGCCAAAAAGCCGGCGTTGAGCAGCCCGAGGTAATAGCGGATGGAGTCCATAGGGCTGAGCCGCTCTTTTCGCCGGCCTTGTTCCCAGTCGAATACCGTCATTTCGAGGGGCGTATCGAAGATGGAGTCGATCTGTCGGGTGGTGAAACCGCGATCGACAAGGTTGCGATAGCGGGGGGATTGCAGCTTGGCGAGCAATAATATCGTGTCGTTTTCCCAGGCGGGCTCATCGCCCAGGTGGTCTTCGAAGCTTTTTTGCAAGGTCTTGAGATGGGCGCGCAGGGCTTTTTCGGCGTACTCCTGTATCCGGGCGTCGATGGTGGTATAGACCTTCAGGCCGTCGGTATAGAGGTTGTACGCCAGTCCGTTGGGTTTGCGCAATCCCCGGAGCATTTCCTTCAGCTCCAGTCGCAGGTTTTCCCGGAAGTAGGCTGCCGGCCCCTGGTGGTGGCTCAGCGGTTGGTAATTGAGCCGGAGGGGGCGTTGCTGCAGCGAGTCCGCCACCGGACGGGGCAGGTAGCCGTAGCGGGCCATCTGGGCGAGTACGAGGTCGCGGCGTTGGCGCGACCGCTCCGGCTGGCTGACCGGGTTATAAGAAGTAGGCGCTTTGAGCATGGCGACCAGCACGGCCGATTGGGCCGGATCGAGTTCACGCGGACTGGTCCCGAAGAAGCGGTGGGCCGCCACTTTGATGCCGAAAGTGTTTTCGCTGAAGGGTACCGTGTTCAGGTAGAGCTCCAGGATCTCTTCTTTGTTGTAGATGGCTTCCAGCCGCTGGGCGATGATCACTTCTTTGAGCTTGTTGATCAGCAGCGAGGCGGCGCCGTAGTCCTCGCGGGGAAACAGGTTCTTCGCGAGTTGCTGGGTGAGGGTGCTGCCCCCGCCGGCGGTGCGGTCATTGAGCAGAATGCTTTTAAACAATACCCGGGCCCAGGCGCGCAGGTCGATGCCGTTATGCTCGAAAAAGCGGGCGTCTTCGGTGGCTAATAGTGCGGCTACAAATTGTTGGGAAATTTCCCGGTAGCGGACGTTGCTGCGATTTTCGAAGTAATAACGGCCCAGCAGGGTGCTGTCGGCGGCGTACACTTCGGAGGCCTCGTAGTGGGTGATGTCCGCCAGGCGATCGCGGGTCGGCATCGGGCCGAAAGCGCCGAACCGGATGCTGACCACCAAACCCATTACGGTAAGCAGGCCCAGTAGGGAAACGATCAGCCCGGCAGTCAGCACCACTACGGCGAGTGGATGTTGACGGTAAGTCCGGCGCCAGTAAAGGGAACTTTGACGCCAGCCGGCGGTGAATCCAGCCCGGATCTGCCCGGGAAGTTGCTTGACGAATTTTTGTAGTTCGTTCATGGGGATGTTCTTTTGGGATTTTGACTCCTGTGATTATGACTATATAAATGACGGTTCGTTACGCATCTTAACGAATCATTAATTGCGACATGGCGGTGAGCATGACCAGGGTAGAGAATAAGCCGACCTTCCCGGTTACGGGGCAGCGACAAAACGATTACCGCTGAACCGTCTCTCAGGGATGGAATGCCTGTTCCTGTATTTTCGAATTGGAATGCAAGTATACTTTCCGGATCTACCAGGCGGCGTCAATCCGCTGCAACGTGATTTCCGAAAAGTTTATACTTAACCGGTTTGGGAAACGATGTTTGAAACCGGGGGGATAGCCTCTTCACCCCTATAACACAAATGGGGTAGAAAAAATTTCCTGGATCGCGATTTTTTTCGCTTTTATATTTTTTTAATAAAATAAAATTTTATTTGTTAAAAAGCAATTAATTGAAATTATTTTTGGCGCACGGCGGTTTTTTTCCTGATAACCTTTGAATTTTTCAGGAAACTACACCAACCCCATGACCTTGTATACCATTGGATTCAAGGGTTCTGCCATTGAAGACATGATCAGCGTACTGAACGCTTACGAAGTAGATCTGGTGATTGATGTGCGGAATCCATCCACCCGCTATGATCACGGGCCTAACGGAAAGTTCCATTTACCGTCCGCTTTGCGGGCGGCGGGGATCGATTACAAGCCTTTGGAAGGCGCCTATCTGACCTTTCAAACGGAAGATTTGATGAAACGTTCCGGGGAATGCAAAGATTTTTCTGCTTCCGGCCACACGCCCCGTCAGGCCCGTGCGGCGGCGCAGCTCAGGCAGTACATCTCCGGGGCCGAAAACCCGGCGCTGCTCAGCGTTTACGGCCGGCCGCTCCACAACGCCGTTTTTTCATTGATCTCCGGCTTTTTGTCGGAAAGAGAGATCGAAGTACGCCATATCGACATCGACGGAACGCCCCGTCCGCATGCCGACCTGGAAGACCAACTGGTCGATTTCTATTTTCGGGAATCGGGTAAGTACTATCAATGGTCAAAAAAGAAGTTGCGGCAGGAGGCCTACAAAAGGCACCGCCGGGAGACGGGCGGGTAAGGGCGAATTGATTTTTCTTACCAGGCGCTCTCCTAAAGCATCACTCCCCGGCGCACCAGCCCCGCAATGATGCTGCCCAGCAGGAGCGCAACCAACACCCATACCGTAGCTCGGGAAAACTGCAGCGCTCCGGGCTCCTTCTTGCTCTCGGCCACCAGGTCGATCTCGCCCTCCTCATCGCGCGCATAGTCCTCTTTCCCCGACGGGCGCCTGCCCGCGGCGCTTATCAACAGGGCCAACACCAGCCCGACCAAAAGCAATTCCAGCCAGGCAACGCCATACCATACCGGCCCGACCGGCGGCAACCACAGGGCGGCCGAAAATAATCCGAGGAAAAGAAGAAAAAGAAAAAGCCAGAAATGCTGCCATTGGTTCGAGCGTCGAAATCCGGCAAAGGCCAATGCAAGCAGGAGCGCAAGCACAATCGCATAAAGAAACATTTGGCCGATCATAATCAACGGTTTATTATTTAACGGCCTGCTCAGCGCTCAGGTTTGGATCGCCTTCTCCAAATAATTCTTATTTTCGGGATAAACCGGAATCCTATGCACCACGTAATGTTCCTTCTTTTCTTTTGTATCTGCGCCTTTTGTTGTGTAAACCTCTCCGCCCAAATCACCGTTCTGGATGTAGATGCGAAAGCAGGCTGCAGCTTTGCCGGTGAGCCGGCCGCGTCGGGCGCCATATACGGTTTCGACAGCAGTCGGGAAGCCCAAGAGGTGGTCGAAAACGTCCTCAGACAGGTGGGCTTGTCTTCCAACTTTACCATTAAAGCGGCCAACGTCTCCAACGCCCAGGCTTACGTCAGCAAAGGGGATCGCTACATACTGTACAGCGAACAGTTTATGGCCGATATTTACCACCGCACGGGTGATTTCTGGTCCCAAATTGCGATCCTGGCGCACGAGATCGGCCATCACCTCAACGGCCATACCCTGCAAACCGACGGCAGCCGCCCCGTGCTGGAACTGGAGGCAGACAAGTTTTCGGGTTTCGTGCTCTACAAGCTCGGCGCCAACCTCCGGCAGGCGCAAGCCGCCGTGACGACGCTGGCCGACGAGCAGGGCTCCGCCACCCATCCGCCGAAAGCGGCCCGACTGGAAGCCATCGCGGTCGGTTTTCGGGAAGCGCGTGAACTGGATGATCAGCCGGAAACCGACTCCATGGAAGAAAGCGCGCCGCCCCCGGAAAGGGAAGCCGGAGCAGAAGCAGGATCATCCTCCACCTGGACGGAGGATGTGATCCGCATTGCCGATAGGGAAGTAAAGGTCGTCCGTTACAAAGACCTGACCTGGATGAATGAAAATCTGAATGTTCGCACGGAAGGATCTTGGTGCGCCGAAAAAGAACAGCGCAATTGCGAACGCTACGGAAGGCTTTACAGTTGGCGGGCCGCCCGGGATGCCTGTGCAGGACTGGGTGCGGGATGGCGCCTGCCCAGCCTGGAGGATTGGCGGCGATTAACGGGTTTTATCATTGATAACCCGGCAGCGGACGGGATAAATATGCAGTACGGCGGATACGGCGATCTTCCCGGTCAGGCGCGGGAGCTCAATGAATCGGTGCACTTTTGGACGAGTACGGCCAAAGCCGCCGACTATTACGCAGTTTTTTCTTTTTTTAACGGGGACCAAGCGATGCCGAGCACCGGACAGGCTTTTCATCCCAAAGGAAGGTATGTTCGTTGCGTCAAAGGCGAATGACTTACATCCCCGACTATCAAAACAACAGAAGCTATGACTTTTCGATTTTTACTTGCGGGCCTGGTCTTCGGACTGTTGCTGACCGGCTGCGCCAATGTCGAGACAACCGATTCCGGGACTGGCGACACCCCGCCGGACGATACGGGACTGATTCTGCCCGACGGTTTCCGGGCGACGATCGTGGCCGATGAGATCGGCTCGGCCCGCCACCTGGCGGTGCGGAACAACGGCGATATTTACGTGATGCTTTCCAAGAAAAACAAGGAGGGCGGGATCGCCGCCCTGCGCGACGAAAACGGCGACGGCAAAGCGGAGACCATAGCGTATTTCGGCGATTTTACCGGCACCGGTATCGAGATCCGCGGCGATTATCTCTATTTTTCATCGGATACTTCCATCCATCGCTACGCGCTGACGGAAGGCGAACTCGTGCCCGACGGAGAACCCGAACAACTGGTAGGCGGACTGCCGTTCCAGCGGCAGCACGCGGCCAAACCTTTCGCTTTCGACGACCAGGGCAACCTCTACGTCACCGTCGGCGCCCCTTCCAATTCCTGTCAGGAAGACGACCGGCAGAAGGGCTCGCCGGGAATGGATCCCTGCCCGCTGCTGGAACGGCAGGGGGGCATCTGGCGGTTTGAGGCCGAACGGACCGGGCAGACCCAGCAGGATGACGGCTACCGTTTCGCTACCGGCATACGCCATGCGGTGGCGATCTGCTGGAACGACCGCGCCGGTGCGTTGTACGCCCTGCAGCATGGTCGCGACCAGCTCCATTTTCTATTTCCCGACCTGTATACCCAGGAACAGTCGGCGGAATTGCCGGCCGAAGAATTTCTGCTGGTTCGCGACGGCTCCGACTTTGGCTGGCCGTATTGTTATTTCGATCAGTTGCAGCAGAAAAAAGTGCTGGCGCCCGAATACGGCGGCGACGGCCAGACCGTTGGACGCTGCGCTGATAAGGACCTGCCTCTGATGGGTTTTCCCGGCCATTACGCGCCGAATGATTTAGTCTTTTACCACGCGGAAAAATATCCGGAAAAATACCGGGGCGGCGCCTTCATTGCGTTTCACGGCTCCTGGAACCGGGCCCCGCAGGAACAGGAAGGTTACCACATCGTATTCGTACCCTTCGCCGATGGCCGGCCGAGCGGCGATTGGGAGGTCTTCGCCGATGATTTTGCCGGTGTCGATCCGATCGAGAGCCCCCGCGACGCCTATCACCGGCCCTGCGGGCTGGCGGTGGGGCCGGACGGTGCGATCTACGTAGCAGATAGTACGGGTGGGCGGATCTACCGCATCGCCTATCCGGCCTGAACGCTTACCGTGCTTCCTTTCCGGAATGGAAAGATCACACCAACGTGTGGGGCCGGCTTTCATTATCGAACCCATGGCGGGTTTAGCAATTGGTCCGAAACTGGTTTTCGGATCAAAGACCAGACCCGCAATGGGTTCATCCTGACCTCACCGGGGCGGAAGGCGCCTCTGTGCCGGTCCGTATACTTGGCGAGGCATACCGTTAACCGCCAAAAAAGCGCCATTTGTGAAATTGAAACCTTTTGTTCAATATACCCGTAAACCAGGGCGTTGTATAGGTGGTCTTTCGAGATGAAATTCCCGTTCCAATCACACTTCGTACTTAAAGAGGAGAAAAGGCGAAAAAATAAGCGAAAAAGCATCGCCTGCAAATAACAACGCCGTTTTTTGTTCCCGCTATTTCAGTTGTTATCTCCATTGAAAACCACCAGTTGACATTCTCATCCAATCACAAAGAAAGAGACGCTGCCCCCAACGTCCTAACCACGTTTTGGCGAAAGTATTCACCCGGATAGATACATTAATAACCTGGGAGAACGCCATATGACAGAGCAACCGGCTCCGTCCGGTCCCCCCATTGCTGCAGTTAAAAAGTAGACGACCTTTTTCCCGGGAGTTCCGGGAAGATGAGCTTATTCATTTTTCCAAATAGATAATGTAATAAACAAACCTTTTATGGACAGAAGAGCTATGTTAAAGTCCCTGTTCCAGGGCAACCGGGCCATGCCGGACGTCGTCCCGGCGCCCCCGGTGCTGGGGCTGGAACCGTATACGGGGCCCTGGACGATCGATCAGGCGGCCCATTTGCTGCGCAGAAGCATGTACGGCCCAACTTACGAGAATATGAAGTGGTCGGCGGATCAGGGTTTGCAGGGCACCATCGATCAGTTGTTCGCCGCGCAGCCCATGCCGGCTCCACCGGTCAATTCCCACGGTGCGTCCGACGGCGCCGTGGCGCCCGGCGAAACCTGGATCAATGCGCCTTATCAGTCGACCGCCGCTTTATCTTACCGGTCGAAGAGTTTGTTTTCCTGGGTCATCGGGTTGGCCTGGACGGAAGGCGTATCGATACGGGAAAAGATGACGCTGTTCTGGCACAACCACTTTCCCATCAATTCGGTGCTCGATCCCAAGTTTTTGTATCGCTACCTCAACCTGTTGCGCCAGTACGCTACGGGTAATTTCCTGGAGCTTACCAAACGCATGACCATCGACCCGGCGATGCTCCGGTTCCTGGACGGCCATTCCAACCACAAATCGGCGCCGAACGAAAACTACGCCCGCGAATTGCTGGAACTGTTTACCATCGGTAAGGGACCGCAGATCGGCCCCGGCGATTATTCCAATTACACCGAGCAGGACGTCATGGAGATCGCCCGCGCCCTTACCGGATGGCAGGATTACGGGTTTACCACGAGCAGCGGTTCTTCCGGAGATATCGGGGCGACCTTCCATCCGGAGCGCCACGATACCGGGGATAAGGTGCTTTCCTACCATTTCAATCACGTGGTCATCTCCAATATGGGCCAGCAGGAGTACGCCCATGTGATCGATATCATCTTTCAGCAGCAAGAGGTGGCGCGCTACATCAGCCGACGGTTGTATCAGTGGTTCGTTTATTACGAGATAACCGACGAGGTGGAGGTCAACGTCATCGAACCGATGGCGCAGATCATCTGGGACAATAATTTCGAGATAGAACCCGCCCTGAGGGCGCTACTGAGCAGCCAGCACTTCTTCGACATGCAGTACGCCGGCGTGATGATCAAAAACCCGCTGGATTTTACGCTTTCCATCCTCAAGACCCTGCAGGTTGACATCTCGCAGGAGCTGGACAAAAAATACGACTCCTGGTACAGCATTTACGGGTACATCAACCTGATGCAGCTGTCCTATTTCCAGATCCCGGAAGTGGCCGGCTGGAAGGCATATTACCTGGAACCGCTCTACTTCCGCAACTGGATCAGCGCCACCACCCTGCCTTACCGTATGAGCCTGGCCCATAACCTGGTGTACACCGGAGTGGCCCCCTTCAGCGCCAACGGCCAGTGGATGCGGGTAGACACCCTGAAATTGCTGGACACCCTGGAGAATCCCAGCGATCCCAACGACGTAGTGGCGGAAATCACCCGGCTGCTGCTGCCGCGGCCGCTGCTTTCCGAGCAGTACGATCAATTGAAAGACGTATTGCTCAACGGCCTGCCCGATTTCGAATGGACCGTGGAATTCAATATGTACCAGGCCGATCCCGGCAACAGTTCTCTGGGCAACGCTCTCGGTAATAAAATACGCAACCTCATCGGCGCCGTACTGAGCCTGCCGGAATTCTATTTAAGCTGATCAATCCTTGAAACCGATTAAAAAGGAAAAAATGAAAAGAAGAAAGTTCATAAAAACGACGGGCGCTTCTCTGAGCGTCCCGCTCATCTTTAACGGCATCAGCCTCTCGGCAGTGGCGAAACCGCTGTATTTCAATGCTATGAACACCGACTCGGACCGGGTGCTGGTGCTGGTGCAACTCTCCGGAGGGAACGACGGCCTCAACACGGTCATCCCGCTCGACCAATACGATCGACTGGCCAATGCGCGGGGGAACATCATGATTCCGGAGAACCAGGTGATCACGGTGACCGACGAATTCGGGTTTCACCCCAAAATGAACGGCGTCAAGTCGTTATATGACGACGGTAAGCTGGGTATCGTCCAGAGTGTGGGCTATCCCAACCAAAACCGCTCGCACTTCCGTTCCATGGAGATCTGGTCGACCGGCTCCACGGAAGAGGAGGGGGACAAGACCGGCTGGCTGGGGCGGTATTTCGACGATCTGTTTCCCGGTTTCCCGGATAATTATCCCAACGGCGACCAGCAGGATCCTTTCGCCATCGCGATGGGCAACTACGTATCGCCGACCTGCCAGGGGCTGGCGGCCAACTTCAGCGTAGCGCTCAAGGATCTGTTTACGCTGGGGCAGTTCACCGAGTGGGAAGCGGACGTGCCGCAGGATTCGTACTACGGGCAGGAGCTCGCTTTTTTGCGGGAAACCATTACCGATACCAATGCCTATTTCGATCGCATCTCCGACGCCGCCAATGCGGGCAACAACATGGTCACTTACCCGGAGACTAAGCTCGGCGAACACCTGAAGAGCGTCGCGCGGCTGATTGCGGGAGGCCTGCAGACAAAGGTCTACGTCGTTACGCTGGACGGCTTCGACACACACGCCAGCCAGGTGGCCGGCGGTCAGCCTACGGAAGGCCGGCACGCCCAGTTGCTGGAAACGCTGTCGGAAGCCATTCACGCTTTCCAGCAGGACCTGATTATGCTGGGTATCGAAGAGCGCGTGGTGGGGATGACCTATTCGGAGTTCGGCCGGCGCATACGCTCCAACTCGAGCTTCGGCACCGATCACGGTACGGCGGCGCCGATGCTCCTGTTCGGCTCCTGCGTCAACCCTCAGGTGCTGGGGCAAAATCCGGATATACCGGAAGAGGTGGGCATCATCGACGGGGTGCCCATGCAGTACGACTTCCGGGACGTCTACGGGTCAGTGCTGATGGACTGGTTCGAGGCGCCGCTGAGTCACGTGCAGAGCCTGCTCGGCAACCACAATTTCCAGTACCTGCCCATTGTGAATGGCTGTCAGACCATTTCCAGCCAGCGGGAAAGCGCCGTGACGGCGGAATTGGAGCTGTTGACTTATCCCAACCCTTTCAAAGACGGCGCTATGCTGGAGTTTACCACCGCCGGGGAAAGGGTGCGGTTAAGCCTGTTCGATGCGATAGGAAGTGAATTGGAAGTGCTGGTCGACAAACGACTGCCGGCGGGTAAGCACCAGCTGCGGTTTGACGGCCGGGGGCTGGCCTCGGGAAATTACTATTTCCGGCTGGTGATGGACGCGAAGCAGTGCGTCCGGAGAGCGGTGAAAATCCAATAAGGAGAGAAAAGAGAGCGAAGATCAGAATGAAAAGGAGGCAGGCCGTTCCTTCCAAGTGACGTTTTCCCGGGTAAGGCCTGCCTTTTCCTTTTCAGTCTGATTAATTACTGCGGGCTTTTTTGAAGAAAATATTGACAAAAGAGCGGTAGAGGTAACGCAGATCCGTAGCCAGCGGGCTTTTCTCGTAGGCCCGGAGGTATCGCTCTTCCGAAGCGACGATCTCCTCCAGGGTAGTGGGAAGATCGGCGTAGAAAGGCGGGATAAGACCCGGTTTGAACTTTTTGCGGTATTCCTGGAATGCTTCGGGGTACAGGCTCATGTAGTGGCGGCTGATGGGCCGTACGCCGACGATCTTCAGGTCGCCGCGCAACAGATTGATGAGCATGGGAAGTTCGTCGAGCCAGTAGCGGCGCATCAGGCGGCCCACCGTGTTGATACGAGGATCGTTGTTGAGCTTGCCGCCGTCCTGCAATCCGTAGCGATCATAAACGAAAGCCTGCAGGTATTCCGAGTAGGGATACATGGTGCGGAACTTGTAAACTTTGATCAGTTTGCCGCCCTTGCCGATGCGCTTGAGCTTAATGAGGGGCCCGTAGGTGGCTTCCATGTTGAAGTCGGGCGTATCTACTTTCTGGGCGATGAAGTAGAGCAGGCCGTCGCATTTGATGCTGTCTACCAGCCGGTAGCCGCAGGAAAAGAGGCGGCCGTAGGTCTCCATCTCGGAAATGACGCGGTTGCGGCCCTTGGTGATCCCGAAGTACACTTTGCGAGCGTGGGGCACCTTAGGCAATACTCGCTTAACGCCGTAATCGAGCACGTAATAGCTTTTGCTAATGGGCTTCGGGTACTTTTCGAGAATGCGGTTCTTCCGTTCCTCGGCGGTCTCGACGCAACCGACGAAATAGCCTCCTGCGACAAGCAGGTCGTTGATCGATTCCAGGTACTTATTGATGAAACGGACGTGGTTGAGCTTTTCGGTCCCTACCATGAGCCCGCTAAGAACGGGCGGAGCCGTTCCATCAGCTGCTTTTTTTTCCAGTTCCCACAAGTCGGAAGGGGATTCCAAGATCGTCGTAACGCCCCTTTCCGCGTAGTCGTCGAGCTTTGCTTCAACGAAGCGGAGGACTTTTCCGGGTAGTTTCTGATCTAAATCCTGTGTTTGTAAAGTGTGTTGCACGTGTGTTTGTTTTAAAACCATCTGAAACGCAATTTGGGTACGAGCAGGCAAGGCCGGTTTAGGCCTCCAGTGTCGTTGTAGGGAAGAATTGGGTCACCAATTAGGGGAAGCGAACGAAATTTTTAGAGGAAACACTACTCAAAGCTCGAAGTAGTAGGGAGAAGTGAATTATTGTACGTTAAGACACGTCAAAAATAACCCTATTGCAAGAGAAAAGAAAGGTTTGTGAAAAAAATCATGTATAATTAACTTAAAATTGAGGTTTATATAGTTAAACCGGCCTTGTGTTGGCCGATCTTTAACGGGAGGGCCCGCCGTCATTCCTGCGAGGTCTGTTTTTCCGGGCCCAGTTTGAATCCCTGCTGCAGGTTTTCTCCCCGCAGTTCCAGGTTGGCCTGCGGGTACGGCGAGCAGGGCAGGGGATGGTAAAAGCATTGGTCTTCCACGACCGGTACGTGTATTTTCAGGTCACCCGCCTGGAAAATCCTGGTCTCGATGGTGTCGTAAGGCATCGGAATCAACAGGTTGGATGCGCTCCAGGGCTGTTGATGGATCTTCCCTTTCCTGATCTGGTATGGAATGATCAGCAATGGCAACAGAACCACCAGCGGCGTCAGGAGGCCGTCCAGCGCTCTGGTGGGCAACAGGTAGGCGTACAGATAGGCCAGCGTAAGGCCGCATCCCAGAAAGAGGAAGCTGTAGGCAAAGCGGGGGTCCGGCGCTTTCATAAACCAGAACGCCAGGTTGACGTATACGGTCAGTAAAAGGATGGCGAAGGTGAAATCTTTTCGCACCAGCGAAAAGATGAGGGGGATCAGCCCGAAGAGGCTCACGATCAGCATGAGCTTTACGAGCTCTCCTTTATCGTCCCACCAGATGGGAAACCATTCCTCGAAAGGCATCGCCAGCAGGGCCTCCACTTCTTCCATGGTCAGGTGGCCGTCCTTGGCGTAGTTGGGCATCCGGGGAGCGCATTCGATGAATTTTTGGTCGTAGACAATGGTCGCCTTGGGGATCTTCCACTCCACGTCCACGAGGTCCAGGCCGGCCATCGGGTAAAGCGGATAGCCCGAAAGTACGATGTTGCGGTAAACGAAAGGCCCGCCGACAAGCAGGCCGATGGCGGCCCAGGCGGCCAGCTGCCGGAGGTCGGTCCGAAGAAGGGTAAACAGCAACAATAGCACGAGCAGCGCCGAACTGAGCTTGTATGTGGCGGCGGTGACGACGATCAGCCAGAGCGTGGCCACCTCCGCTTCTTTGCCCCTGGCGGTAAAGGTGTCGCCGAAAAGAAGAAAAGCGTATAAGACCAGTACGGAAGTGATGACGTCGGTATTGGGGCTGTTGATCTCTTTTACGGCGTGAAAGGCAAATAGTAAGAGCAATAGGCTCTTCAGCACGTAGGCAAAGCGATCTTTGGCCCGGGCGGCGGCTACGACGTCGTGGGTAAGGCGCACGATGAGCAGCAAATAGAAAAAACTATTGATGGGGAACAGCAGATAGCGATCATCAATAGCCGCCATAAACAGGGCGTTCGGAATAAAGAAGTGCGAATTGTAGGCGAAACGCCCGTGCAGGTTGCCCAGCCCCGGCACCACGGCGTATTCTTTGATCCAACGGATGGATTGGGTGTGGTATAGCCCCGTGTCGTACCATTTTATTTCGCTGATCCCCACAAAGATGGTCATCAGGGCAACGGCGCCCAGGGCGAGTTTTACCCAGAGATCGGTTGTTCGCCAGCCGGCGCCGAGCTGTTTCCATACGGCGCCGAGTGAGGAACGATGCCGGTAAGTGAGCCCGGCTCCCGCCAGCAGGAAAAAAGCCTGTACGCCCAACCCGATCGGGCTGAAAAGCGTGGCGATCGCCGTCAGTCCGGAAATGATGAGAAACCCGGATAAAACGACGTAATCCAGCTTGGGCAGGGCCGGAGCAGCCGATCGTTGCACCGACCTGGCGATCAGGTCGTAGCCGAACAGCCCGAAAACGAGAGACAACCAACCCAGCACAAGCCAGGACACGATAATCGTTACCATACTAACAATGAATTAAGAGCTGGTTCGGAGATGGCCATTGGGGCTGCAAGACCCAGCTTCCGGGATTTCCTTTTGGCCTTTTCCGGCACGTAGCCGAAAAAATGGCCTTCGGGAGAACCCGAAATCTGTTTTTCGCTTCAACGGCGCGGCTTCCGAACAAGCTGAAGGTGGAGGGAATATTGCCTGATGTCAGGATGCTTTTCGCAGTTTGATCAACCAGTATTTTACCATGTTCTTAAGCTGCTGAGATTTCTTTTCCCGCCACCACAGCAGCTGATCGTCGGTCCAGCGCTGGGGGTGAAAATTCAGCATGATCTTCGGCGGCAACTCCCGCCGCTGCAGAGAGGCAATGATCTGGTCGGTGGTGCGGAACGTGAAGTCGAAGTTTGTTTTCACCTTATCCCGAACGCTGAACCGGTGGCCGTCCCAGCGCATCCCCGTATCGGTGAGGTAGAACACCTCCTCAAAGTCGAGGTCGAAATAGGGTTCTCCGATTATTCCGTATTGCCGGTAATCGTAGTGTTTCCAAACGTCTTTGTTGTCGTACTGAGAGCGGGGGCTGCCGTGCATGCAAATGGAAGTTACGGGCGCCACGGCCCGCAGTTTTTCCAGGTGTTTTTCAAAAAACTGAATGGCGGCAGCGGGATCTCCGTTCGCAAAATCCATATCCTCGTAGTGGTAGCCGACTTCGTGGCCCATATCGTAGATTTCCCGGATGACCCCTTCGTCGAAGCTCTGGGGCACCATCCGGAAATAGTAGGTGCCCCGGATGCCGTGGGCGTGCTGGATCTTGGCGAACGCCAGGGAGTGGAGCTTGCGGTCGTCCACGTCGTGGCGCAGCATGACGGATCGGGCTTCAGGACGTTGCAGGTAATCCGAAAAAGTCTGGAAAGCATACGATGCTTCCTGCAGGGCGTCGAGCAGTTTCTGGTACACGTTCAGGGAAAAATCGCGCATAGTAGTTTTATTTTCAAGGCTTGATCGCGGCGGTTCAGGCGGAGAGGTTCCGGCTCGGCTGGCCGGCTTCCGAACGGCTCATCTTGGTCTTTCCATAACGTTCCACGACGAAGTCGTATAAAAAGCGGGTGACGTTGATCTTTTGCTCCAGCAACTGATCGCGGCGCTTCCGGAAAACGGCCCGGTCTTGTTGCAGGATCTCATCCACCAGGGAGGTCACCTTCGCCGAATCACTGGTGTTGTAGACTAGGCCGTATTTTTCCTGATCCTGGCAGTAGCTTCTGGCGATGGAGTTGATGTAAATGGTCGGTGTGCCGAGTACGCCGGCTTCCGAAGCGATCGTGGCCCCTTCGCTGACGACGAGGTCGGCGTAGTACAGGGCGTGGTGGATCTTTTCCGGTGCGATTTTAATGCGGTATTCCAGCATCTCTTCGGGCAGGTCGGCTTCGGAGGTGATGAAAACGCGCATCTTGTCGGATAGTTTGCGCACCAGTGCGAGTTTGTCATCCCGCGACAGCCCGCGGTGGCCGGCGTCGTGGGTGGCGTTCCAGGAAACGAAACGGATGATCGCGTAAGGCGTATCCGGCGCAAGCCCCAGCCAGTTGTATATCTGCGGATCGGGTTTGAAAAACTCGGGATGCAGGTAAGCGATCTCGTGATAGCCGTTGTAGCGCTGTTGTTTGGGGCCCAGTTCTTCGGGCAGCACTTCGGGGGTGAGGATCACGTCGGTGAACGGGCGATACAGAACGATCTGTTCCATATTACCGGAATCTTCCAGCGAGAGGTGTTTCTTCCCCAGCAGGAAAGCCGCGTGGGCCGCGTAGATGGAGCCGTGGCTGACGAAAAGGTCGGGCCGGAAACCCATAGCCGTGCGCAGCATCTGCAGGTCGAACTTGACCAGCCCCCAGAGCTTGCCGGATAATTTTTTGTAGTGTTTCCCGAAGCTGCGGTACGGGAAGCCTTCGGCTCGCAGGAGCTCCAGTTCAAATTCTTTTTCCCGCGCCGTGAACAAGACTTCGGCGCCTTCCCGGACGAGCAGGTGAGCCAGGTGCTTGAACAGGTGAACGTGCCCGGGGTGGCCGATATCGAAAAGTATGCGCATCACTTGATATTTTGATAAACTTTCAAACCAATTTTTCCTACTTCGTAGAGCGGCTTGTTGAGCACCAGGTAATAGCGGCCGTAAGCTACTTCCTCGCCGCCGAACCGGGCCTTGAATTCGCGTACGCCGTAGTCCTCCTCCGGTTTGCCGGCTCCCATAAAGTCGAAATGGGAAAAGCCGTTTTCCACGCCGTATTCAATGGGCGCCCAGGTGGCCAGCACGCTGGGGTGCAGGCCTTTTACCAGGCCGTCTTTTCCGCAGACGTACCATTCGTAGATGACCTTATCGGCAAAGACCGGGCACATGATCCCGCCGACGACCTCGCCTTCGTATTTCACCAGGAAAAACTTGCCGATATCGGCTTTCCAGAAGTGGAGGAAGAGCTCGAGATCCGCCAGCGGCTTTTTGACCTTTTCCTTGTACAGCGTCTGCAGGATCTCGTAAAAAGCGACGATCTCTTCTTCCGATTGGGCGAGGGCGGTCTCCGCGCCGGCTTTCAGGCTCGACTTGATCTGGCGCCAGCGGCTTTTGCTCATGCGTTTCTTGACCTCGGCCGCATCGTCCGTCCTGACCAGGTAATTGAGGTGCGGCCGAAATTCGAAGCCGGCTTCTTCAAAAACCGGGCGGAAGGACGTGGTGTCGAAGAAATTGCGAAACTCCACGAAAATGGCTTTGCCCCCGGCGTGCTTCAGGAAACCTTTGAGCAAAGCCCTGACGACCGCTTCGGGTTGCGGGGCGTCGGGCGACACCAACGGGCCTCCCCAGACGATCAGGCGTCGCGACATCCACGATCTGATACCCGTGCCGTTCGTCTGAAAAACGCCCAGCAACTGGCCCGCTACGGCGCCTTCCCGGCCGGTGGCCATCACCTGAAAGGGCCGGTAGCCGGGTACGCTCTCCAGGAAGCGGAAAAAAGCGGGGCTTTGAAAAAAATTACCCTGCGGGTGTCGTTGCAAAAAAGTTTCCAGCTTTTCCAATTGGTCGGTGGCGATATGGCCAAATTGGGCATGCGTCGTTGTTTGTATCATGCTGAGATGATTTGTAGCCACACTCGTGAGGATAATGGGCTTTTGGGTATGGCGGTGAACAAAGATTAAGCGGTTGGCCGGCGTCAGCTTTCTACGGGCGCCGGCTCGGGCTGCCCCACCACTTGCCGGTAGATCCCGGCGATCCTTTCGGCGACGGCCGGGGCGTCGAGGCCCAGCGCCAGCAGGCGGTCGCGCCCGGCGGTGCGTCCGTTTTTTTCTGCGTATTCCAATGCCCGGGCCAGCTGCCGGGCGTAGTCTTCGCTATCGTAAGAAGCGACGTAACAACCGGGCGTATCGCCGACTACCCAGGCCGCATCGCCGGCGGGGGTGACCACCATGGGGCAGTTGCAGGCCATGGCTTCTTTGACGACGTTGGGCGATCCTTCCATGAAGGAACACATCGCAAAGGCGTCGACGGAATTGAAGTATTTGACCACCGTGTCGTGCGGCACCGGGAAGGGCGCGATCAGTTCCACATCGGGGCGGCCCAGGCGCTGTACGGCGGCTTCGGCCAGGCGGTAATTTTTACGGGTGTTGCGCGGATCGCCGATGAAGAGAACGTACTTTTTGTCGGGCGCCAGGCCCAGCTCTTCCCGGCAGCCGCCCGGATACAGCTTAAATTGCTCCAGCCGGACGCCGTTGGGGACGATGTGGGATATCTTTTTGCGGTAAACGAATTTTTCGATATTGGCCGACTTGGAGATCAGGCCTTTGACAAAAGGCTGGATCAGCCAGGTAAGCACCGTCAGATAGCGGCTCCGGAGCAACACTTTGCGGTAGCCGACGTACTCCCCGTAGGCGTCGCTGCCCATGAGCGAGAGCACTACGGGCGTGCGGCCCGCGCCGAGTACCGCCACCCATCCCGAAAGGGTGTAGTGGGCGTGGATGAGATCGACGGGATTGGCGCGCAGGTGTTCCTGCAGCCGCCGGCTGTTCCGGTAATAGTGAGCCGCGCCCTTGCCGCGAACCGGGAAAAAGGAAATGTCGATGCCAAGCGCCTGCAGGGACGCTGCCTGCGAGGCGATGAACGGCGAGATGTCCTGGTGTTTGGCGTTGCCGCTGGCTACAAATAAAACCTTCATGAAATCAGGGCGTTTTTGGGTTGTTGCAGTATTTGGATAAAATTATCCAGCCGGAGGCCGTACGATTCGTAGCGATTGAAATCGCCGGGTTCGAAGACCCACTCGCCGCCGAGGCGCCGGTAGCGGCCGGGCTGACCGTCCACCAGCATTTGGTAGGGGTCGGACTGCCCGAAGATGCACTGTACTTCGTTGACCAGGTATTCCCCCTTTTCCGTTTCGAAGACGTCGATCGCTTGTGAGGTGAGCCGCCGCTTGTCGGAAACGGCTTTAATGAAATCCAGCAGCTTCAGCGGCGGGTTCTCGTATCCTTTGACGAGGGTGCCGCTCGCTTTTTCATTCCGGACCATTTTTTTATGTGCGAAAAACGAATCGCCGATGCGCACGCAGCGCCACTCGTACGAGTGGGGTACGAAAGCCTGGAAAATCACAAAATCGTTCTGCGCTTCGTTGCGCTGGTGCTGGTAGTGTTGCAGCTTGGCCTGGAACTCGCGGGGGCGCAGCAGCTTTTTCACCACGCGTTTGGCGAATCCTTTTTTGCGCCAGTTGGGGCCTACCCGGCGTTTGGCGCCCTTGCCGGAAAACAGGTCGTTGACGTATTGCTGCGCCGCGGCCCTGGATTTCAGGATCTGTACGCCGCGGCCGGAGGCGCCGATGTTGGATTTGGCCACCACCGGGAAGTCGGCCGCTTCGAGAAACCGGAGGGCTTCCTGCCGGTAGTAGAACACCCAGGTCCGGGGATGGGGGATGTCGTTGGCTGCGAGCCAGTAGGACAGGTATTTTTTGTTTTCGTAAATCATGATCTCTTCCAGCGAAGGATAAACCGGGATACGGCAAACCTCGTGCAAGATCCGGACCCGCTCGTCGTAGAGGGTCTTGAACGTGGTATTATAAGCCGGCGGTTTGGCCAGCAGGCCGTCAAAAGGCAGCCGGGTCGCCTGCGTCAGCCAGTCGGAGCGGATGAGGTCGATAACTTCCCAGTCGACCTGATCGGACCGTTCCCGGCAGGCCTCGATCCAGCGGTGGTGGTCGTCGGCCAGTTCATTCTGCAATATGGCGAGCAGTAATTTACTCATAGCTTGGTCGTAAGCGTTTTGGCGCCGGCGGCGGCCCAGCCGGCAAAGATGGAATATTGCTTGATCCAATAAGCGGTGTTGCTTCCTTGCGCCAGGTCTTCCGATGCTTTTTTCAGGATGGCTGCTCCGGGGAAATCGCCCTCACGCAGCAGCAAGGCTTCGGCGACCGCGGGGTGATGGCGCTCGAAGAATTCGTTTACTGCATTTTCGTCTTTTTCACGGCGCCCGGAAAAGCGCTTGGCGATAATTTTACCCAGAAGCACGGGCCGGCGCAGCGGGTTGCCGACATCGGCCGGGCTGTAGCCCTTGCTGGTCGGCATCCGGTACAGCTGGGTATCCGATTGGCGCAGTACTTCTGCGTAGAAATACTGCCCCTTGATGCGCCGGTATTTCTGCTTTTCGAACAAGCGGGAGTGGACGCTCGACCAGATGGTGTCGTTGAGCGCCTGAATGAACGGCAGGCTCAGAAAGGGCGTCCGGTTGTTGAGGAACCGGCTTTGTACGATCAGCTCCGGTCCGAAGTATTTGCGGAAGATCTCATTGATGACGAAATAGTAAAACTTCTGATTGGGCTCCCAGCCCCGCATGGTGTCCAGGTAGCCGGCAAGGTCGGCGATCAGGGCGTCGAGTTCTGCTTCCAGGCCGAGGCCGGACCATGCTTGCGCTGAGTGGACCAGGCGGTCTTTCCAGGCGTTATCCGCAGCTGAAAACAGGTCGATCAGGTTGTGGCTCATCATCACTCCCGGGAGGTAAAGCGCCCGGAATAGTTCGGAGCCGAAGTTGCCGGTAACCAGGTAGTCGAGTTCTCCGGAGAGCTGTTCGGCGGCGTAGTGGTAATGGGGCCGGCCCAGGTTGCCGTTGTATTCGGACAATTGCATAAAGGCCAGTACCGAAGGCAGGGCATGTTCGGCCAGGTAGCTTTCGTCCAGATAAACCGGCTGATAAGGAACGCCCAATCGCCGGCTTTGCGCCAGGGGGAAAGCGACGTCCATCGTACCGGGCTTCCCGAAACTGTAGGTTTGGAAGGAAGAACCGGCCTGCCGCGCCGCGGCCAGCAGGGTGCGGCCGTCGAAACCGCCGGTAAAAGAGATGCCGAAAGTATCCCGGGGCAGAAAACTGCGGCATTCGTTGGCGAACTGTTCCGCGAGGCTCCGTAAATGCCGCCGCGAATGCCGGCGGGGCGCGCCGAAAAAATCGGCGATCGAAAACCGGCCGGCGATGCGGCGCCCGCTTCCCGAAAGACGCCACTGACGGTGCGCCGGCAACAGCCGGATGTTTTCCCACCAGGTGGAATCGAAAAACGGATAATTGAATAGCAGCCGCTCCAGCAGATTGCGCCGGTTGCGCGCGGCGGGCCCGGTCTGTTCTTGCAGAAAGAACGAATGCGACGACAGCCGGACGGCCTGCGGGTCTTCGTGATAATATACCGGAAAAACAGCGCCGAGCCCGCTGCCGGCGCTCAGGGCGTTTTCGGTGATCCAAAACCAGTAGTAGTGGCCTTTTATCCGGACAAACAAAAGCGCTTCGTCCACCTGACCGTCTTTCATTAAAGAATCGGGATGGCAGGGTTCCGTCAGAATGGGGTCGCCCAAGAGCCAGAGCCGCCCCCGGGCCCCTTCGAGCTCCAGCAGTCGCTGCCGGCCGGCTTCCACGTAGAGGACGCCGGGTTCGGTCCCTTGGGCTTGCAGTTCGACCGCAGTGGTCTGCCGTACGGCAACCGTCGATCGAAGGTCTTTGGGAAAGTGCAGATAAAAAAACACTATGCCTTTTTTAGGTATTTGTTTTTCAGGTCGTTTGCCTGGGAAAGCATCAGAAAAGGCTGCTGCTTGAAATGGCTGGCGATCTTGTAATGAAATTTGTTGCGGCTAAGCCAGCGGCTATTGCGCACCTTGCCGGCGCCGAATCGCGGGATCCGATCAGGATGATCGGCGGTCTCGGTCATCTTGCCCGAAGTGGTGGCCAGGTATCCGGCCTCCCGGGCCAGTTGGTGGGCTTCGGCATTGTTGTCGCCATGCGGCCAGCAGAGGAACCAGACTTCCTTTTCCAGTTTTTCTTCCAGGAGCTGTTTGGAAGTCACCACTTCGTAATGCAGGCGCCGGCGATAGGCTTCCGCCGACTCGATATCCGTGATCAACTCCCCGCGTCGATCGTATTGCCCGTGCAACCGGCGCACCTCCGACTCGTAAGCGGGGCGTTGGTCGGGATGTTCGAGCGAATGGCGGCGGGCGATCGCTGCGGCCTCCTCCAGGAAGCCCGGGTTGACGGTGTGTTTGCGAACGATGACGGCGGAGGCTTCCTCAAAAAGCGGGGCGCCCGTCGGAAGGCGCTTCTCGAATCCCGGGTCGGCCGGATAGGTCGGCTTGAGCGCCGGATTGGCGTTGAGGATCGGGTAAACGCCGAGGTGGCCGCCGTAGTAAAAGGCTTTGATCCGGGACGAAGCGATGTATTTGTCGTGGCTCATGGTATGCGACTGGATATCTACTACGCCCGACTCCTGCATGATGCGCAGCTCCGGCCAGGAGGCGTAGCCCCGGGCCTGCAGCTCGTCTTCCCGGCATCTGCCTGCCCAGACGTCCTCCAGGGTGGGCCGTACGATTTCGCGGGGGTCGATGAATTCCGGCGATACGAAAATAGTAAACCGGAATCCGTATTTTTTGGCGAGGGGAAAAGCGTAGACGTAGTTGTCGAGCAAGCCGTCGTCGAAGGTAAGACAAACCGTTTTGTTGCGCAGCGGCTTATTCTTGACGCGGTAAGCCAGCCATTCGTACAAAAAGATCGAATCGTAGTTCCGGTTTTTCAGAAAAGCGAGTTGGTCCTCGAAAAACCGCAGCTCCAGGGTGAGCCACTTCAGCGGCCAGCTCTCGAAAAGGGAAGGGGCTACCGAGTGGTAATAGATTACCGGCGGCGTCGTGTTGTTATTCATAGAGTGCTTCTATTTGTCGCAAATGCTGTTCGATACTGAAGGTTTGTTTCAGGACCGGTCCCAGTTGGTAGGCTTTTTCCGCCAGCTCCGGATAGCGGTCGATCGCCTGCTGCAGGCGTTCGGCCAATACCGGAAAGCGCTCCTGGGTATGGCCGAGCACGAAAGCCTGTTCGTCGCGGTAGATCTCCTGAAAAACCGTGAGGTCGCTGGTCAGCACCGGCAAACCCGTGAGCAGGGCTTCGGCGATGACGTTGCCGAAAGATTCGTAGTCGCTCATGAATATCAGCAGGTCGATAGATGCGTAAAAGCCGGCGATGTCGGTGGTGAACCCGTGGAAAAAGATCCGCTCGCGATACGGGCTTTGCCGGGCCTGGGCCTCGAGAGCCGCCCGCAGCGGGCCGTCGCCGGCCAGGTGCAGTTCTACGGCGGGGTCGCCTGCTGCGACGGATTCAAAGAGCCGGATGACCAGGTCTACGTTTTTTCCGGTATTGAGCCGACCGGCGTAGCCGATCCTGTGCAGGGCGCTGCGTTTCCCGCGGTGTTGCCAGAACTGGTCGATTTTGAAGCCGTTGTAAATGACTTGCGGATCGACGGGCAACACCTGCCGGTGAAAGATATTGCCGCTGTACCGGGAATTGGCGATGTATACGACTTTGAAAAAAGAGACCCAGAACCAGAGGAACTTGAGGTAGTATTTTTTTGCGGTCGATTTCCAGTGGATGGTGCCGTGGATGTGGTAGATCGGCCGGCGCAGCCCCGCCAGCAGCGTGATCAGCAGAATGAGCGGCCCCGTGTTGATCAGGTGAAAACGGGCTTCCCGGTGGCGGCGGCAGTATTGAAAATACCGGCGGTAACTGCGCCAGGGATGCAAGGCGCCGAAATGGACCTGCAGCGGGGCGGAAGATGGATAGATGCCGTTCTCCACGGCGCGCAACCCGTAGGCGTGCAATTGCCGCGCGGCTCCGAAATGGGCTGCATAGTGGTTGACCGACAATTCAGCGCCGCCGGCGTTGAACCGCCACATGATATAATGCACGGCGGTACCGGCGGCGGAACGGCCGGGCGGTCTTTTCGGCAGCAGGGTCGATTTGGATGTTCGATTCATGATTCGGGTTGGATCAATTTTGCCGCATGCCGGGGTTTCCAGTAAGCGCCGCGCACGAAAACCGCGCCATCCGCCGGGGCGCTGCTTTTCTCCCATTTGTTTTCCAGGTATTCGGTATTGTAGGTGGAATAGCCGCCTTTTTGTTTTTTCATTTCTTTGCCGTACGAATTGACGGTGATTTTATTTTTCCGCACCGACCAGATGGAGCGGAGCGGGATCTTCCGGTCTTCCAGCCCCATCAGCTTCATGCGAACCAGGTAGTCGTCGTCTTCGCCGCCGATTTCTTTCAGGCCTTCGTCGAAGGGGCCGACCCGGGAAAAGAGCGCTTTGTTGATCAGGAACTGGCTCCAGCTGCCGTTATTGGTCACCAGCGGATAATCCAGCGCGCCCGATCGCTCCAGTTCCCGGCGCAGGGTGACGGCGATGTCGATATCGTCGTTCAGGATAAAAACGCGCTCGTACCGGCTGTGGGCCACCGCCTGATTCCACAGGTGGCTGAGACCGCGGGGCTGCTGGTGACGGATGAGCCGCACGTTCGGATAGTCCGCCAGCAGTTGCTCCAGGGAATTGAGGTATTGTTGCTGGGCGGCCTGGTCGTGGTGGCCGTTGGCGATCACGATCAGGTCGAGATCGTGAAAAAGGTAAGCCAGTTTTTTGATGACCGGTTTGAAGTAGTTTTCGTACCGCAGCAGAAAGGTTGTAATGCAAATGGAATAAGCAACCTCCGGCTCGGGCGCATTTTTTAGGGTTCGGCGCTTGCCGGCGAAGAACTGCATCCAGAGCAGGCGGTTGAGGTATTTGCGGTAAATGCCCGCACTGATCCGGTGCATGAGCTTAATGACTTTCATGGGAATGATTGTATTTCAGCAAAAAATCCGGCGCCCCTCGATGATCAGTGAGAAACGGCCATTTCATCGGGTACGGGCGCCTCTTCGGCTTCCTCCTCGGAGTCGGGCGAAGCGTCCCAGTTCAGCGCATCCCGGTACACCTGGGCGCCGAACATGAAAAAGACGGCCTGGATCATGCCCCCGGCCAGCCCCTGGTGAAAACCGAACTGTTGACCGGAGGAAGAGTGGATGATGAACCATCCGCAGAAAAAAATGATGAACACCAGCGGCGTTTGTTTGTACGGGTTGTCGGACCAGAGCCGCAGGTGCAGGGCAAAAAGCTTGAAATGGAAAAAGATCAAGAAGCCGGCCAGCAGCAGCGCGCCGATAATGCCGGAGTGCAGCAGCACATTGTGGTTGCCGACGTGCCCGTCGCCGTACTGAAAGTAGGTATTGGAAAAACCAACCCCGGTGAGCGGCGATTCCCGCCATTTTTTCATGACGATGGGGGCCCGTTCGTCGATCCGGCTCAGGGTGCCGCCGGCGGAGAGGTCGCCCTCGGCCAGCTTTTCCAGCGTCAGAATGCGTTCGAAAGCGTTTTCCACCTGTAGCTTCACCAGCGGTATCGTCAGGACGCTGACCCCCAGGATCATCCCGGCCACCAGCAACCCGAAAACCATGCGCACGCTCAGTTTGGCGACGTATCCGTAGTACAGCACCAGGATGAACGACAGGCCGATCACCCACCCCCGGGTAGCCGAAAGGAATACGGAGAAAAAATTGCAAAGGATCACCAGCGTGAGATAACCCTGGTTGAAGGTCTTCTCCTTCAGGGTCGAAAAAAACAAGGCGCCGAAGTAAGTCAGCAGAATGAGAAACGGATTGAATAACCCGCGGTAAGTGTTGTACTTGTCTATTTCCTTTCCGAAGTCGTACCGGTCGGTCACGTTGAAAAACTGCCCGGGCGAAATACTGGTGACGATGGTGAAAATCTGCGCTCCGAAGGCGAAGAACATAACCGGAAAAAGGTACGTAAACAATTGCTCATACTGCGCGCGCTTGTCCAACAAGCGGGGAAGCGAGAAGAACAGCAAAAACGGAAAGATGAGCTTGAGGAGCCGGAACTGCACATTCAGGGCCATCGACAAACCGATGGTATACCCCTGTGCGATCAGGAAAACGATGTACACGGCCATTGCGACCAGGAAGCCGCCGAAAAAGACCGGTTCGCTCCTTTTTATCCGGAGCGCTTTGACCACGCTCAGAATGATGTAAAACTGCCCGACCTCGACGGCGGGGAGCCCCGGAATGGCGGTAAGCATCGCTTCGTTCAGGCCGAAAAAGCCGAAAAAGCCGTCCGCCAGTATCAGGAAATAGGCGAGCCAGAAGGGTTCGTCATCCGAGAAAAAATAGGCGACGAGCATGGCCACCAGAAACGCGGACGAAAACAGGTCCGGCGTCAGGTAAACCATCCCGATCGACACCAGGACGAGCAGAATTAACAGCAACAGTTTTTTGGTCATCGCCGACAGCAGCATCACTTACTTTTTCAGCTTTACAGAGTATCTTCCTGGGGCACTTTTACGGACGTAGCGGCCTTGGCGGCGGCGGCGACCGGCGCCAGGAATTTTTTGTCGAATAAATTGTACCTCAAAATACAGTAGATCGCGCGAAAGCCGTCGCGCCAGCCGATCTTTTTTCCTTCTTCGTAGGTGCGGCCGTAGTAGGAGATGCCCACTTCGTAGATGCGGATTTTCGGCACCCGGGCTATCTTGGCGGTCACCTCCGGCTCAAAACCGAATCGCTTCTCCTTCAACAGGAGGCTTTGAATGATCTTGGTGTCGAAGAGCTTGTAGCAGGTCTCCATATCCGTCAGGTTCAGATTGGTGAACATGTTGGAGATGAAGGTGAGGAACTTGTTGCCGATAGAGTGCCAGAAGAAGAGGATGCGGTGAGGGTTGCCGCCCATGAAGCGGGAACCGAACACCACGTCGGCGGCGCCCATCAGCACCGGCTTGATCAGGTCGTTATATTCGTTGGGATCGTATTCCAGGTCGGCGTCCTGAATGACGAGGTACTCCCCGGTGGCGTGGCGGATACCCGTGTGCAGGGCCGCGCCCTTGCCCTGGTTGACTTCGTGCTCGAAGTATTGAATGTCCATTTCGGGATTGCGGCGGGCGTAATTGCGGATCGCCTCGCCGGTATTGTCGGAAGAGCAGTCGTTGACGATGATCACCTCTTTCTTGATCCCTTCGAGGAGCTCGACAACTTTGATCCGGTCGAGGATCATGTGGATGGTCGCTTCCTCGTTGTAAGCGGGGATGACGATAGATAGTTTTGTAAACTTCACAAGCGTAGAATTAGATTGGGTTAAGTGAATGTTTTTATCGAAAGTTCTGAATTACAGCCGGTTTACCCGAGCTGCATCGCTGATCGTATCCGTTCGGCATTGCGCGAGACGGAATACTTCTCTTCCAGAACGGCTTTCATTCGGGCGATGGTTTCCAGGCGTTTGTCTTCGTTGTTCAGGTAGTAGGTCACTTTTTCCTTGATCTCTTCGTGGCTTTTCACCGCGGGCAGCTCCAGCTGGTCCCCGAAAATCTCTTTCAGGTCTTCCTGCCATTCCAGCAGGGGAAGGGTCTCGGCCGAGAGGGTCTCGAACAGGCGGTAGTGTACGCCCGTAAGTACGCCGGGATTGCCGTCGATCGGGACGATCTTGGTGGCGTTGAACATCTCGTTGAGCTCAGCAACCGGCAAGTAGCCGTTGAGTTTGCGGTAGTGGTCGCCCAGTTCCGGAAAAAACTGGAACCAGCGCTCCCAGTTGCCCCGTCCGTAAAGCCGCAGGTCAAAATCGGTGAAATAGCTGAGAAAGCGGGCTTTTTTATACCCCCAGCTGGTGGCGTAGCCGCTGCCGACGTATAAAATTTCGCTGGCGAGCTCGGCCCGGCGTTCGGCAGAAAGGTCTACCGGGAAATATTCCGTGCTCGGCATGCCGGGGTAAAAAATATGCAGGTTCTTGACGCCGGCCTTGCTCAGCTGATGGTTCCAGAAACTGTCCGGCGAAAATATTGCGTCGCCGTAGTACAGCAAAGCGAGGTAGTATCGGTTGGTCGGAGTGTAAAAGGGGTGGTCGCCCAGGAAAAAGCCGATTTTGGCGGTTTTCTTGAAGCCCTCCAGCACTTCCGGCAGGAGCATGCCGTTATTGTAAATGAAGACGACATCGGGCTGCAGCCGGTCGAATTCCGCCTGGTAGAAATCGTTGATCTTTTGGAAAAAATGGCTTTCCCACTTTTTGCGCAACCGGTCGGGAAAACGAAATATCTGGGCGTTAAATCGCTTTTCCCATTTTTTGATGATGTGTTCGTAGTCTATGCCGTGTACTTCTCCCCCCAGGTGCGTGAAGGCTTCTCTGAGCGGGCGAAATAATCCGTAGTGCTGCGGCGCTAAGAGCAATACTTTCATAATCGTTTTTGGTAGATGAATCGTAGCCGGGCGCTCCCGTTTTTAATGGGCTTATACCTGGGAGGCGCCTTGGCTTTGTTTCCAATGTTCGGCTTTGCGCATCACCTCGGCTACTGTGTCCCGGTCGTCGATGGCGAAGGGCAGCCGCGGTGCTTCGGTTTGCTTTTCGTGTTGCTGGGCCTGTTTGTTTTGCATATGACCCAGCGGATCCTCGAAGAAAGTCCGGAGGACATCCCGGATCATCGTCCCCTGCAGGTCATACAGTTGCTGGAACGTATGGCCGGGCCGCACCGGTGCGGATCGCTGGAGGATAATATCTCCGGCGTCCATCTCTTTGACGAGTTCGTGCAGGGTTACGCCGATCGTATCCGCTCCGTCGGCCATGGCGTTTTCCAGGGGTTTTACGCCCCGGTATTTCGGCAATAGAGAAGGATGGACGTTCAGGGCGCCGTTTTTCGGAAAATTTCTGAGGGCGGCGCCGAAAAAGCGATCGAAACAGCACGAAAGGATAAAGTCCACTTCGCCGGATCGGAGCACCGACGCTTTAAAGGCGTCTTTGTCCAACTCCCGGCGCGCCGAATTCACGATCGAAAGGCCGTGCGCCTGCGCCAGGTCCCGCACCTGATTCAGATAGGGATTGGGGTCGGTGTCGTCCCATTTGGTGTAGACGTTGCAGATCTCGACCTGCGGCAGGTCCAACAGGCCGCTCAAGCCGGCCCGGCCGTAGCCCCAGGTGCCGAAGTATAATACGCGAAATTTTTTCATAGTGTTGATGCATTAGCGCCTTCCTCATCACCGGCGCTTACCTCTTGTGTTTTGGCCGAAGGCCGCGTTTCGACCAGTTCGATCATTTTTCGGCTCAGGCGTTCCAGGTTTTCCTCCAGTTGCGCCCGGGTGGCTCCGCTGGTGATGACGAAAGCATGACGGTTGGTGCTTTCGGTGACGGCGGGGAGCAATTCTCCCGGTTTTACGAATATTCCGGCATGGGCCAGGTCGGCGTCCGCGAAGAGCGAGTCGGGCGGCGTGACCCGGACCACTTCGCGGCCGGTTTCCCAGTTGACGTAGCGGATACCCGAGTAGCGTTGCCGGGAAGGCTGCAGGTCGGGCGCCTCTCCCATAGCTACCTGGGCGATCGCCCGGTTCATATCGACACCGGTGCTCAGCTGGGTCAGATAAGATGAGATATAGTCGCCGCCCAGGCGGGCGCCGATCTCCACCATCTTCACCCCGTCGGGCGTAATTTTCAGCTCCGCGTGCGAGCCGCTATTGTCTATCCCGACTGCGGCTACGGCGCTTTTGACGACTTCCTCGATCTCGGCGAGGGTATCCCCGGGCAGGGCCGAAGGTTGCCGGTGTCCCAGTTCCACTGCAAAGGGATAAGGCGTAATTTCCTTGTCGGTGATCTGGACGATGGTCGTCTTTCCCTGGAAAGTGATGCTTTCCACACTGACCTCGGGGCCTTCCAGGAACTCTTCGATCAATACGGCGCCGTCGGACGAAAAGTGCACCGCCTCCGGAAAATAACGCACTAGTTCCGCTTGGCTTTCCACCCGGCGGACCCCCCGGCTGGAGTAGCTGTCGAGCGGCTTTATGATGAGGGGAAACGTCCAGCTCTCCAGCTGCAAGGCATCGAGCTGCTCCCGGTTTTTCACCAAAAAACCTCTGGCGCAGGGCGCGCCGCCCGCCTGGAAGGCCTGTTTCATCAAAAATTTGTTGCGCGACCGGGCGATCGTTTCCGGACTGGGAAAAGGAAAACCGAATTCGGCGGCGAGCTGAGCCATGAGCGGCAGCGGATTTTCCATCTGGCAGGTGACAATGCCCTGCACCCCTGCTTCGCGGATCAGCTTGCGGTGGGCGTCGAGGTCCTTCGGCGGCAGCACGAAATACTCGTCGGCCAGTGCGGCGCCGGGCGCCTCCGGGCTGGGATCGGTAGCCAGGGTGCGGTATCCCAGTTCCCGACAGGCCTTGATCAGCAGGAGCTGGTTGTCGCCCGCTCCGAATACCAATATGGTTTTGGGGGTGCTCATGGCAGGTTGGCAAAAACTTTTTTCACAGCGGCCACGACGGCGTGCTGGTCGTCCTTCGCCATAAAGGGATAAAGCGGCAGGCGCAGGAGCCGGTTGAAGAAAGCCATCGAGCCCGGAAAATCTTCGTCGGCGCCGAGGTGCTGGTAATAGCGGTTGCGGTGCAGCGGCGTGTAGTGGACGTTGGCGAATACATTCTCGGCGCGCAGGGCGTCCATGATCCAGTAGCGGTGCTGTGGTGGAACGAGCAGGCCGAAGAGGTGCCAGTTGTTTTCGGCTTGCGGCGTCACCTGCAGGAAGTCGAGCCCCTCGATGCCTCTGAGTTCGCTGAGGAAGAACGCGGCCACTTCCCGGCGGCTGCCGTTCATTGCTTCCAGGCGCGCCAGCTGGGTGACGCCCAGGGCGCCGTTGAGGTTCGACTGTACGTAGCTGCTCCCTTTGTCGATGTATTCGTAATAGCCCCGCGTCTGGTTATCGGTGAGGAATGAGTATTTATCCGTTCCCTTTTCCCGCATGATCTTTACGCGGGCCGCCAGCTCGTCGTTATCGGTCACCAGGGCGCCGCCTTCCCCGGTGGTCAGGTTCTTGGTGCCGTGGAAAGAGAAGGTGCTGACGTCGGCCTGGTTGCCGGTGTACCGGCCTTTGTACCTGGCGCCGATCGACTGAGCGGTGTCGTGCACTACGTAGAGGCCGTGCTTGCGGGCGATGGCCATGATCTCGTCCATTTCGGCGGGGTTGCCGGCGTAATCCACCGGGCAGACCGCCACTGTTTTTTCGGTGATGTAGGACTCGAGCTTGTCGATGTCCAGGTTGCCGTTATCGGGGCGTACGTCGGCCAGCACCACTTTCAGGTTGTTGAGAATGGGGCCGAGCGCCGTGCTTGTATAGGTGAAATTAGGCACGATGACCTCGCTGCCGGCCGGAAAATCCTTAACCATAAACGCCAGGTCGAGGGCCGTGGTGCAGGAGTTGACGAAGAGGACGTGTTTGACGCCCAGGTATTCCGCCAGCTTTTGTTCGAATTCCCGGCAGGCCGGCCCGTCGCCGCTGACGAAAGTAGAGCGAAGCACTTCGGTGACTGCCTGGACGTCGGCCTCGTCGATCGAGGGCTTCAGGATATGAATGGGATGAGCGCTGGCCGGCTGGCCCCCGTTCAGGGCGAGGTCAGCGGATGTGGTCGTGTTGATCATGATAAGTGGTTGATGTTTTTGAAACTCAGCAAAATTATTCGGCGCCACTTCTAAGGGTTGTGTAAAGAATAAGTTATGAATAATCGGGTAGCTTATTTTGGTGCGAGACCAGGCAAAAGGCGCAGGCATAGCCATAGCTGCCGCAAGTATTTTTAACGAAGGATAGCGCCAAAAGAAGCAGCCAAGTGTTATAAGTTATTTTTGACACAACCCTTAGCTGGTCAATTGGTGGTGTTCTTCGTACCAGCGAATGGCTTCGGCTACGCCTTCCCGGAACGGGATGCTCGGTTTCCAGTTGAGGAGCTCGGCGCCGCGGGCCCCGTCCACGGTTTTGTAGGGGGCGCCGTCGGGTTTGCTCGGATCGAGTTGGATCTCGCCCCGGTAGCCCGTCAATTCCTTGATCAGCGCACACATATCCAGGATGGAGATGCCGGAAGCAACGCCGACGTTGATGAAATCAACGGTGGGCGATGCGTCTATACCGCGGATCATGGCTTCGGCGCCGTCGTCGACGTGCAGCCATTCGCGGACGGGTTTGCCGGAGCCCCAGACGTTGACGTAGGGAGCGTTGTTCCTTTTCGCTTCCACGAACTTCATGATCAGGGCGCCGAGGGCGTGCGAGCGTTCTTCCTCGAAGTGATCTTCCGGTCCGTACATATTGGACAGCACCAGGTTGATCACGTCCATCCCGTGTTGCCGGTAGTTGGCCCAGGAGCCGACCCAGAAAGCCTTGCGGACGAAGCCGTACACCATGACGGATTCGTGCATGGGGCCGTCCCAGATCTCCTCTTCTTTGAAGAGGGTGGCCTTGGCCGGGTAAACGCAATTGGAGATGGGGTTGACGATCCTTTTGATGCCTGTTTCGCGGGCGACTCGCAGGAGGTTGACGTTCATCAACAGGTTGTTTTCGAAAAGGTCGGCCGGATACTTGTACCCGAACTGGATACCGCCCACGAAGGAGGCGCAGTTCAGCAGGATGTCGGGGCGTTCCCGGTCGAAAAAATCATGGGTCTGCTGGTAGTCCCGCAGGTCAATGCCCAGGCTGAGCGAGGTAATGATGGGGTCGACGCCCTTGTCGCGAAGTTTTTTGACCACCCTTTTGCCTAAAAAGCCGGTGGCGCCGGTTACTGCAATTTTCATTATAATACGTCTTCTACATTTTTGAGAATAGAGAAACCACCCGTTTTCAAGTAGTGGTCGCGGCGGGTTTTTTCTACGTCGCCGGCCACCATTTCGGCTATCATTTCCGGGAGGGTGTATTTGGCTTCCCAGCCCAGGAGGCGTTGTGCTTTACTGGGGTCGCCGATGAGGAGGTCGACTTCCGTCGGGCGGAAGTAAAAGGGATCGATCTGGATGACCTGTTGGCCGATTTCGAGATGGAGCGGTTCCCGCCTGGTCATCTCTTCGAACAGGGCGCAGTCGATCTCGGCGATGCGGCCTTCTTCGTTTACCCCTTCCCCCGTAAATTCGAGGTGGATACCCACTTCGGCGAAAGCCATCCTGGCGAATTCGCGCACCGAAGTGGTCTTCCCGGTAGCGATCACGAAGTCTTCCGGTTCGGGGCGTTGCAGCATCAGGTACATGGCCTCGACATAGTCTTTGGCGTGGCCCCAGTCGCGCTTGGCGTTCAGGTTACCCAGCGAGAGCGTCTTTTGGAAGCCCAGCGCGATGTTGGCCACCGCGCGGGTGATCTTGCGGGTGACGAAAGTTTCGCCCCGCACCGGCGATTCGTGGTTGAAGAGGATGCCGTTGCAGGCGTACATATTGTAAGCCTCGCGGTAGTTGACCGTCGCCCAGTACGCGTAGAGCTTGGCCACGCCGTAAGGGCTGCGCGGGTAGAAGGGCGTCGTCTCCTTTTGCGGTACTTCCTGGACCTTGCCGAACAGTTCGGAAGTGGACGCCTGATAGATCTTGGTCTTTTCAGTAAGCCCCAGGATGCGGACGGCTTCCAGGATGCGCAGCGTGCCCAGGCCGTCGACGTTGCCGGTGTATTCGGGCGTTTCGAAACTCACTTTGACGTGCGACATGGCCGCCAGGTTGTAAATTTCGTCGGGCTGGATCATCTGGACGTAGCGAATGATGTTGGCCGAGTCCGAAAGATCGCCGTAGAAATAGTGGAAACGCGGACTTTCTTCCTGGCGGTCGGTGGCAAACAATTCGTTGATCCGCTCGGTATTAAAAGAAGAACTTCTCCTTTTCATCCCCCAGACGGTATACCCTTTGTTGAGCAGAAAATCTGCCAGGTAGGACCCGTCCTGCCCGGTGATTCCGGTAATTAGTGCTACTTTAGACATGACGTTTGACGTTTTTTCATTAGTGTTTCCCGGTCCGGCCGGTCATTTTACCGGCCTATGGAAAGTTCAGAATTATGCTTTTTTCATAATGAACTGCCGCGTCTTCGGGATAATGATGGCGCGCAGCATCTTGAGCTCCTCGGTATCCATGAAGTAGTGCAAAGCGCCGTAGAGGGAAATGCCCACCAGTCCGCCCAGCAACATTTGCAGGAGCTTCGACTCATGGGGGATCACCTGCATGAAAAAGAGAACGACGCCGGTAAACAGGCTGAAAGCGATGGTGCTCAATACGTCCTTCAGCTGATCGACGAAGGCGTAATCCAGGAATTTCTTCGAATAATAGGTGTTGAACAGCAGGTTGACGTAGGCGGCGACCACCTCTCCGATGACCAGGCCGTATATGCCGAATTGAAGCCCGACCAGGATGGCGACGGTGATGTTGACCTTCTTGATTACTTCCAGCTTCAGCCCCAGGTCGGTGCGGCCCAGCACCATCAGCATATTGAGGTTGATCCAGCTGAAGTGATAGGTGGCGCCGGAGATACACAGCAGCTGCAGAAAAAATACCGAGGGCAGCCATTTTTCTCCTACAAAAGTGACCAGAACCGGTTCGGCGAGGATGCCCAGCATGACCAGGACGGGAAGGATGAAGAACGAACTGAGCTTCACGATCTGCCGGTAGCCCTTTTTGAGCTGGCCGCGATCGTCGTTGAGCCGGGCCAGCACCGGATAAATAACCCGTTCGATAGACCGGAACAGGGTATTGATGGTCATATTGGAAAAATTGTGGGCCTGGGAATAGTACCCCAGCGTCGCAGCGGAGAAAAAGCGACCGATCAGCAGCTGGTAGATCTGCTGGTAGATCCGGTCGATCAGGCCCGCCAGCAGGATCTTGTACCCGAAATTGAAGAGGCGCCGGAAGGATTCAACACTGAACTGCAAGCGGCCGCGCCAGGGGTTGACCACCCAGAGCAACACCATGTTGATCAGGGCCATGACGCCGATCTTCGCAACCAGGCTCCAGACGCCAAAGCCCGTAAAGGCCATGGCGATGCCTACCGCGCCGGAGATGAAGACGGCGACCAGCCGGATTTTGGTCTGGGTCTTGAAGTCGATCTGCTGGGTGAGGGTCGCCCGCTGGATGATCGTCAGGGCGTTGATGATCAGGTTGAGCCCCATGACCCGGACGATCCAGACGAGTTCCGGCTGTTTGAAAAAGGCGGCGATGGCCGGCGCGGCGAAGAACAAGCCGGCGTAGATGATCAGCGACACCACCAGGTTGAAAATGAAGGTCGTCGACTTGTCGATGTCGGTGATGGTCTTCTCCCGGATGAGGGCCGAAGAAAAACCGCTTTCCACAAAAGCCGCCGAAACCACAAAAAAGACCATCACCATGGCGACGAGGCCGAAGTCTTCGGGCGTCAGCAAGCGGGCCAGGATGATCGTGACGACGAAGTTGAGGCTGCTCCCCACCAGTTTATCGATGATTACCCAAACAACGGCGGTGAGCGATTTATCGCCGAGTGATTTGCTCATGGAATTATTTTAGTGGTGTTACCGGCAGTGGTTGCAACGGGCTTTTCAATCCACCTCCTGGTAATACCCGCTTTTTGAACTGTACCCGTAGCCGTAACCATAGCCGTAGCCGTAGTAACTGTTGCCGTAAGAGGCGTTGAATTTGACGGCGTTGGCCACGATGAACGGTCGGGGCAGCTTATTTTTCTGCGCAATATCCTGAAGGATGCGCAGCTGGGCTTTACGGGTGTACCCGATGCGGACGACGTACATGGTCGCTTCGGCCAGGTCTTTCATTTGCAGGGCGTCGGCGACGAGGCCCACGGGCGGGGCGTCGATGATGATGAAGTCGTAATGGGAGCGCAACTCGTCGACCAGCTCCCGCAGCCGGGCCGAGAGGATCAGCTCGCTGGGATTAGGCGGCTTGGGGCCGCTGCTGATGATGTCGAGATTGGGGTGCATGCCGGTATTGCGGATCACGTTGGCGACCGAGATGGACTGATCGACGAGGTAGTTGACGACGCCCTCTTCGCTTCGCTCCAGGTTGATGTATTCCTCTTGTTTGGGCTTGCGCAGGTCGAGTTCCAGGATGAGCACCCGTTTGCCCGTCAGGGCCTGGGTCATCCCGAGGTTCATGGCGATGAAGGATTTGCCTTCGCCCGACATGCTGGAAGTGATCAGCAGGGTGCGCAGGTTCTCGCCGGCCGCGATGTAGGCCAGGTTGGCCCGCAGCAGGCGGAACATCTCAGCCTGCGGCGAATGGCTGTTCTCTTTTACGACCATGCGGTCTTTCTTTTTGTTGAAAGACACCATGCCGCCCAGCGGAACGGAGGTCAGCTTTTCGATTTCGTCTTCGATCTGTAAGCGGTCGTTGAGGCCTTCCAGGAGGAAAGCGACGGCGGTGGGCAGGGCGAGGCCCAGGAAAAAAGCGATCAGCCAGATCTGCGCTTTTTTAGGGCTGACGGGGGTCACCGGCAGTTGCGGCGGCTCTACGACTTTGCCGTTGGGTACGGTGACCGCCATGCTGATCGCCGATTCCTCCCGTTTTTCCAGCAGATACAGGTAGAGGTTTTCTTTTACGGTTTTGCGGCGTTCGATCTCGATGAGTTCCCGTTCCCGGCGGGGTAGGCTGCGCATGCGCGTTTCGAGGTCGTTGCGCTGGTTGGCCGTGGATTCGCGGGTGATCTGCAGGTCGCCCTGCATGGCTTTGACGTTCGCGATGATCGATTCGCGCAGGTTCTGGATTTGCTTTTCCGTGAGTTTCAGGTCGGGGTGGGAAGGGCCCAGGTCGTTGCGCATGCGGGCCCGTTCGCTCAGCAGTTTGTTGAAGCTTTCCAGCTGGTTGGTCAGGGTCAGGTTGTTGATGCTCAGGTTGGTCGGTACGAACTCAAAATTATCCCGGTTGCGCTGCAGGAAATCCTCGATGGAGTTCAGGATCTGGAGTTGCAGCTCGGTGCCCGATATTTGGCGGTTGTAGTCCGATAATTCCTGCATCAGCATACTGCCTTCGGCGCTCAGTTCACCGATGCTGAACCTGCTTTTGTAGGAAGCGACGTCCTCTTCCACCTCCGACAGTTCCTCGTTGATCAGCTGAATGCGTTCGTTGATCAGCCCGATGCTGTTCTCGAAAACCTGGTTTCTTTCCGCAACCGAGCGGCGGTTATAGACGGTGATCAGCTCCGAAAGCAGTTCCTGGGCGCGTTGCGGCACCCTGTCCTTGATGCTGAGTTGGAGGATGCTGGAATTTTCTCCGACAATATTCACTTCCAGTTTGCCCGACAGCCCGTTGGCCATGCCTTTTGTCGAGTGGATGTACAGCGCCATGGGGCCTTCGATATTTCTTTCGCGGCTGCTGGAGAGCATCAGGGCGCCGTAGGGCAGGCGAACCGGTTTGCCGAACTCGCCTTTATAGGTCTTGTCGTCATCTTCGAATGAGAGGCGGTAGCTGTTGTCGCCGGTAAACTCCAGGGTGGCCGCCAGTTCCGGCTGTGCGCTGTTTTTGGGTTGCCAGTCGACTACCCGGATGGGAGAGTCGGTATACAACTCCTCGTTCATGAACTGCCCCAGCTTAAAATATTGGTATTGCAGCTTCAGGTTGCGCACCACTTCTTCCAGGATGGGCGTAGACCGCAGCACCATGGTCTCATTTTCGAGGCTTTCACTCTGTTTGCCCAGCCCCAGCTCAGAGAATATGGCCTCCTCATCCAACTGCGAAGAAGTTTCTTCGCTCTTGATCTGCAGCAGGGCGACGGCCCGGTACTGCGGCGGGGTCGTTTTGAGGTAAAAGTAAGCCCCCAGCAGGAAGAGCGGAAAGATAAGGAGAAAGATATACCAGTATTTGAGGCCCTTGACGAGGAGGCGTTTATAGTCAAACTTTTCTTCGTTCATCACGATTTTTTTTTGTCTCTAAATAAAATCCTGTGCTTGCTTATTGGGATAGGCTGCCCGCCAGAAAAGAAATGAGGCTTACCACGGGCAACAACAAAATGCCGTACCTGTCGATAAAGTCGCCGCGGGTCGCGTATTGCCGGGCTTTCAATGGTTCGACGTAGATGATGTCGTTGGGGCTCAGGTAAAAGTAGGTAGAGAGGAATAAGTCTTTGCCCTGGATATTGACGCGGGCGAATTCCCGTTTTCCGTTGCGTTCCCGGATGACGAGCACTTCATCGCGGTTCGCGTACGGTGTAAAGTCGCCGGCCATCCCGATGGCTTCCAGTATGGTGAGCCGTTCGTTGGGGATGGTGTAAGCGTTGGGCAGGTTGACTTCTCCGAGTAAGGTGACCCGGAAATTCATAAAACGCACCTGCACGGAGGCGTCCGGGATGTATTTGATCAGTTCCTGATTAATCTCTTCGCGCAGGGCAATGATGGTCTTGCCGGCTGCTTTGATCTGGCCGACGAACGGCAGCTGAATATTACCGTTCTCATCCACCCGGTAGCCCTCCTGGATACCCAGGGCGCCGGCGCCTTTGCCGCCTTCCTGGGTTGGGGAGGTTTGTAAGTTGAAAGCGATGACCGTTTCCGGATTTCTGCTGGTCACTTTGATATTGAGGATATCGTCCGACTGGATGACCAGCGCCGGGATATTTTTGACCAGCTCAACGTCCTGCGTGACGTTGTCGAGCAGGATCAGGTCATCGTATTTTACGCTGCCGCAGCTGCTGTAAAGGAACACGGACAATACCATTGCCCAGCCCGTGACCCGGAGGGCCGTATTTTGTCCATGGTGTACTTTTTCCATTTTTCTGGCTTTTGGAAATTTAAAAATAGGAGGAAAAAAGAGGCCTTCTCTTTTGAGAGAATAAAAATAGACAAAATGACGACGAAAAGGTATCCTCCCCGATTTTTCGCGTTCCGGTATTTCTTACGCAAAAAAAACGGACAAGGTTGCTCAAAACAAGTCTTTATTTTTGAATGACCCGGATAAGCTCACCCGTTTCAGGTGTTTGATCTGCCGGGTGCGATGCACGTCGGTTCCGGCCAGCTCGCACCATCCTTTTTTCAGGAGGAAAAGAGCGCTTTCGGCTTCTTTTTCGCCGTAGAAGCCCAGGGCGGACAAGAGGTTGACCTGGAAAAGGCAACCGGCGGCTTTCAGTTTTTCGTAACCGGCCGGTTTTTTTTGCAAAAAAAAGTAGCGCTCCGGATGGGCCAATACCGGGATATAGCTGCGAAGTTGCAGCTCGAAAAGGATCTCGGAAAGTCCGGGCGGCGCCTGAAAGCGGGGCATTTCCACCAAAACGAGCTGGTCTTTGAGCGTGAGCAGAGGGCCGGCTTCCAACTGTTTCAGGAAACCTTCGTCCAGCATGTACTCAGCTGCCAGGTGAAGGGAAACAGGGATGCCGGCCCGAGCCACGGACTGCCGGAAAGCATCAAATATTTCGGTGAGCTTTTCCGGGCCGTTTTGGTAGCGATCTATCATAATGTGAGGAGTAGCAATCAGTTTCTGAAAGCCGAGGTCAGCCAGCCCGCGCACCATCGTCAGGCCCTCCTCTTCGGTGGCCGCGCCGTCATCGACTCCCGGCAGCCAGTGGGCGTGGGTGTCGACGAGCAGCTGCTCGGCCGCCGAGGGCGGCGCCGGGGCGGAGTGGGAAAAAAGATCGTTGAGCGACAGCATATGACCGATGGACTTCAAGGAGAGCGTCCAGGCGTTTTGAAAAAAATTGACCATAACCTATCTGGGGATTATAATTTATCAATGGTGTAATCAGAAGGGGAAAAGAAAATCGGTCGGGTAGCGCCAAAATGGAAAGGGCCTTATCCGGTGCGGCCTGAACGGGGCCCTTTCCCGGGGCCGGGTTTATTCGGCCAGCAGTTTGCTTTCCGCCAGCTCGCTGCGGTCGAACGGATGGCTGTTCAACGGCAGAGCGGCCAGCGGATGGTGATCGCCCGTCAGGCCGGTCGGCTTGGCGTTGCGAATATCGTAGACGATCTTTACGGCGTCCGAAGCAACGTCCAGGCTGTAGCCGTTGCCGTCGAGGATGCCCTGGTAGCTCAGCGTATGCAGATCGGTAAAGCCGTCGCTGAATTCGATCTCTTCGCCGTCCATCTCAATGGAGCGGTAGGTACGGGCGCCCGTAGCTTTGATGGGATCGGGAATCACTTCGTAGTTGATGCTCAGGAACCACCGCACGCGGGCGCGCTCGAAGCGCAGGAAACCGGCGGCGCGGTCGTGCGTGTGCAGGTGCACCACGTTTTCCTGTACGGGGCCGAAGATCCAGCTCAGCATGTCGAAGAAGTGGATGCCGATGTTGGTGGCGATACCGCCCGATTTTTCCAGATTGCCTTTCCAACTCGTGTAGTACCACTTGCCGCGGGAGGTCAGGTAGGTCAGGTCGACGTCGTGAACCTTCCACTCCGGCTCGGCTTGTATTTTTTCCCGCAGCGCCTGTATGGAAGGATGCAGGCGCAGTTGCAGGATGGTATTGACCTTTCTACCCGTTTCTTTCTCGATAACCTTAAGTGCGTCCACGTTCCAGGGGTTGAGCACCAGCGGCTTTTCACAAATTACGTCGGCGCCGTGGCGCAGTCCGAAACGGATGTGGGCGTCGTGAAAATAGTTGGGCGAGCAGACGCTCACGTAGTCGATGTGTACGCCTTCGCGTTTCAGTTTTTCCAGGTGGCGGTCGAAGCGCTCGAATTCCGTAAAGAAAGAAGCTTCCGGGAAATAGCTGTCGATCACGCCGACCGAGTCGTTTTTATCCAGGGCGGCGACGAGTACGTTGCCGGTGTCTTTGATGGCCCGCATGTGGCGAGGCGCCACGTAGCCGGCCGCTCCAATAAGTACAAAGTGTTTCATCTGAAGTAGTCGTTTTAAGATATTCCAGTGTAATTTCGTATCAAGCAGCGGAAAGGAGTCCGCTAGGCTTACAGTTTGACCACCCGGCCGGATTCGAGCCGGTAGCGGTCGTCGTTTCCGGGGCAGGTGGCGAACCCGGCTTCGTCGAAGACGAGGCGCTCGCCGTATTCGCTCATCCATCCGATCTGACGTCCCGGGGCGCCCACGATGAGGGCGTAGGCCGGTACGTTTTTGGTGACCACCGCGCCGGCGCCGATGAAGGCATAGGCGCCGATGTCGTGGCCGCATACGATGGTGGCGTTGGCGCCGATGCTGGCGCCGCGGCCGACGTGCGTCTTCAGGTATTCGCCGCGCCGCACCACCGCGCTGCGCGGGTTGACGACGTTGGTGAACACCATGGACGGGCCGAGAAAGACGTCGTCGTCACAGGTCACCCCGGTGTAAATGGAGACGTTGTTCTGCACCTTGACGTTGTCGCCCAACACCACGTCATTAGCAACGAAAACATTCTGGCCCAGGATGCAGCGGCTGCCGATGCGGGCGCCGGGCATTACGTGGCAGAAGTGCCAGATTTTGGAGCCTTCTCCAATGAAGCAGCCTTCGTCGATCACTGCAGTCGGGTGGGCGTAAAAACTATTTTCTTTCATGCTCATGCCGTTATCTTTTTACCCAAAGATACAAGGCTTCGCCGTTGATAAGTCGCAAAGACTTAATCCCAAAAAAAACAGTTGCGGGTGCGAGCGTCGGCTCATATTACTCTATCGGTTCGCCCGGGGGCGATCCTGCTGAAGCCGGAAACCGGACTTCGTTGTCAGGATATACTTCCTCTTTTACCGCCAATGCCCCGACAGAAAAGGAAATCCTCTTCACGGATCGGTCGCCCCGGAAAACCGGGAACCAAGCGCGGCCGACCCATCACCGGACAGGGCAAACGGGCGCACCGTTTGACTTCGACAATGGGTACGTACGGTCAATGTCGCTCTGGAAAAGCCGTCGGGTCTGACGAACGGAAATCGGCAGGAACCGACCGTAGGTGTAATCAAGGAAGTTCATGTTGTTAATCTCTGTTCCTGTTATTTAAGCGTCGTTCTAGATTTAAAGACTCTAATCCTGTGATTGTTAACTCCTTGTTTACGATCGGACGAATGTTTACTGCAGGCAACTACAGAAGTAGATTTGATCTGGAGAAAATCAATCAACGTTTACCTTTGAGGGCTCGGGGCCCGAAAGATTGTTTGTTTGTAAAGGGAAAAAATGGCTTGCAGAGGAAAATCAGTCGGATTTTCCGCTTTTTTAGCGTTTGAGTAGGGGATCCGCTTGATAAGACGCACTGCCTGGTAGGAACTCGCCAGTACAGCGCTTACGGAATGCGTAGGGGAAGTAAAAATTCGGGGTAAAAATAAGGGAAATTATCAAATGACGCAAAGGGGGCTTAGAAAAAAAAGCCCGGTAGGGGAGGAATATCCGTTATTTTTAAATTACTGGAAATAAGGGAGAAGGAAGTGCCGAGCGGATACGAATTAGTTGTTTTTTATATATAAAGGCTAAGGTTATGTGTAAGGGCTTGTAAATAGGCGGCGGAGAGCGGTTGCTGCTCGGGCAGGCTGCCGCTCCCGGCCGGTGCTGATCAGAAGCCGTTATTTTTTAACTGAGGCGCCGTGGCCAGGCGTTCGGCTTTGCGGATCACGGCGAGCACTTCCTGGTGTTGTGCCGTGAGCTGATCGTAGATGGCGGCGACGAGGTTTTCCTGCTTGAGGCTGGTTTTATAATAATCAGAAAGGGCTTCTTCGGATTGCCGGCATATTTCGGCGACGCGTTGCCTCTTCTGGGCCCGCAGGGCGTCGTATAGTTCGTCCTGGTGGTCTTCCAGCCAGGGGCGGCTGTTGGTATTGGCCGGCAACGGAGTAGGCGGCATATCTTCGATGAGCTGCCGGACGGCCGCCGCCAGTTTGCGACGGTGGTGGGCCAGGCTGTGCAGCCATTCGGACAGGCTGGCGTCCTCGGTTTCGCCCGCGGCTTCATCGTAGCGATCGCCTGCTTTCTCATTGCGCAGCAACAAGTTGTTCAGAATTGCCAGGGAAGATTCTCTGTTCATTGATTCTATTTACTTTAGAACGGCCGGTGGCGGGGCCGTGTTCGTTGCCGGCCGGACAGAAAAAGCCTGCCGGTAACAGCAGGCTTTTGGGGTGGAGGCCCTTCGGCGATAGTCGGCTCCACCGGTTGCTTTAGTAGTGGATTCAGTCTTTTTCGCTCAGCTCGTAGTCGCCGATCACAACGTACATGCCGTTGGCGACGCGTTCTTCGAAATCCTTTCTCGGAACGGGCATCTTGCGATTCAGACTAATGAAATGAACGGTGACGGTGCGAGCGGTTTCCTTTACGACTCGGACTTTAATACTTCTTTCTACTGCCATGATAAAACTTAGTTTGATTAATACCGGCCGCTTCCCCTTTATTATGAGGAAGGGATTACGCGGCCCTGAAAATGAAAAATGAGGTATTTTTTATGGAATCAGGAAGCGGCCGCCAGCGGCGGGTTGTTTTCCGTGAATTTTTTGCCGTCCCATTTGCCCAGCCATTCCACTTCTTTTCCGGCTTTCTGGTACTGGACAAAGGCGCGGGCCGCCGATTCCTTCGTTTTGCGGTAAATGGTGATGTTGTTGGGAATCGACTTGATGGTGAAGTACCACTTGTCTTTGCCCATGGTGAAATTTTTCTTACGCATAACAATTTGTTTGGTTGAAAAAATAGGCTCCTTGACATTACCTCTCCTTGACGCAACGGCGCCCGCCGGGAATGGGGTGGAGCCGACTACCTCACTCCAGAGAACCCCTGAAACGGAGTGGCGGCGGGGCGTTCTTCCCACAATGGAGCAGCATACGCCTGGTATCCGAGGCGCTAGCCCTGGGCCAGCCGCACACGGCGCGCTTCGTAACCTTTGGGGCTGTTCTCGATCTCGAATTGCACCTTGTCGCCCTTGGAAATGCGGTCTTCAAGGTCGGTGATGTGGACAAATACGTCGCGTTCCAACTGCTCAGATTCAATGAAACCGTATCCTCTTTTCCGGTTGAAAAACTTTACAGTGCCCTCTTTCTCTTGCTGGGTCTTACCCTGAAAAACCGAAAGGAAGCGATCTAACCACATATCTGAAAAAATTTATGTTGAAAATTAGTTATGAAATCATGCTAACATTTTACCCAAACACCGGCCTTTACCTTCGGCCGGTAGCGCACGGAGTCCGATAAAGCTAAGGGTGATAGTGTGTCGACCAGATCAGGCGCCTCAGAAAATATGCCGGATTCGAAAAAAATCATCTAAACTGGGAATATACGAAAAAATTATGGAATCACTCGCTTTTCTATGTAATCGGAATTAATTAATCCAAGCACGCCCATGTACTTTACTTTAAACGGGAGCTGATCGCCCACCTTGTAGTGCCCCGGGCTCTCGCCCAGATCGATCACCAGCATGTCGGAACTGGCGTTGACGATCTGCAGGTTTTCGTCTTCCAATTCTAAATAATCGGGCGACATTTCCAGCAGGCCGACGTCGACGATGGCCCGGTAGGAAGTTTTTCCATAGTTGGCTTCGTCTACTTCGAATACTTCACCCGCTACGTTGGTGGCCAGCGGCCCGATCGGGACCTTGGGCTTGCGGGTGATCTCGATGATCTCGGCGTACAGCTTGAAAACTTCGTTCTCCATCTCCGGGATGGGATCGCCGGAAAAGAGGTCGTTGCCGAAAAACAGCGTCTCACCGATGCGGAAGTGGTTGATCGCAGCCGGCACCTGCCCGCGGGGGAGCAGCGGCAACACCACTGAGGTGCCGCCGGTAACGAAGGGGATCTTCTGGTTGAACTGCGCTTCGATGAGCTGCCGGTATAAGCTGAGCTGGATCAGCTTGTCTTGCGACGGCATGACGCCGTGCAGGCAGTTCAGATTAGCGCCGATCGCCACCACTTCGATATTGGGCAGCTCGAATACCGACTCGTAAAAGTCCACGAGGTGCTCGCCCATAATGCCCTCGCGCAGGTCGCCCAGCTCGATCATGATGGTCACCTTATGGGTTTTGCCCTGGCGCTGCGCTTCTTCCGACAACATGCGGATGACAGCGCTTTCGGAGTTGAAACTCACGTCGGCGTACCGCACCAGATCTTCGACCACGGCCTGCGAAGGGGGTTTAATATATACCGTCTGTACCGACGGATCGATCTCCTTGACGGTGGCGAGGTTGCTGATCCGGCTGTCGCACACTTCTTTGGCGCCCAGTCTGAGCACCTCGCGCAGGTACAGTTCATTTCCGCACAACAGCTTGGTCACAATGGCCCAATCGCGATGGTGCGTTTTGAACATCTTGTCCAGGTAGTCGTAATTGTGTTTTAACTTACTGCGATGTAATTCCAAATAAGCCATTTTGCTTAGGTTGCGCCGCCCGGCGGGCGGCATGTGTCATTAGAGTACGGCTGTTGTCAGCCTTTATCGTGTTTTTTTTCGGGTGCGTCGAGTATCTCATCGGCGATTGCCCGGAAGATGCGCACGCCCTTACCGATGAGGCCGTCCGGAAAATCGTAATCCGGATTGTGCAGGGCGGGGTGTTTTTCCCCTGCGCCCAGGCCGAAGAGCGCGCCGCGGAAGCGTTGGGTGAACAACCCGAAATCTTCGCCCCAGCGAAAGGGGAATTCGGGCGTGAGGTAGTCCATTCCCTGCCGGCGCACCGCCGATTCGAGGATGGCGCTCGCCTTTTTATCGTTGCGCGTGGTGCGGAACACCTGCAGCCACTGGGTCTGGCAGCGCAGACCATGCGCCTTGGCGCGCGTTTTGATCCGGCTGATCAGGTTGCGGCTCAGCTCCGCCATATCTTTTTGCCGCCAGGTGCGGATCGTAAAATGTACTTCGCCGTAACCGGCGGAGACCCCGTAGGCTTTCTCACCCATGGTGACATGAACCGGCGTGACGATGGCAAAGTCCGGGCTGTTGCGGTCGGGCTCCGTCAGCTCACCGGCGAGGTTGAGGATCTCGGCAATGGCGGCGGCCGGATTGACGCCCTGCTCGGGCTCGCCGGCGTGCGCGGTCTTGCCGTGCAGTTTGACGATAAGGCTCTTCACCGCTGCGGAGAAAGGCCCTTGTCGCAGTACGATCTGGCCGGCCGGAAAACCGGGCAGGTTGTGCAGCGCGAATATGTAATCGGGGGTGAGCGACTCAAAAGCCGGGCTGTTCAGTACGCGCTCCGCCCCTTCGCCGGTCTCTTCGGCCGGTTGGAAGAGCAGCACGACTCGTCCCCGCGCCGGCCGGCGTTGGGCCAGTAGCTTTCCGAGGCCGACGAGGATGGTCATGTGCCCGTCATGCCCGCATTTGTGGCCGCGCCCTTCGTAGACGGAGCGGTGCTTGAAGCCGTTGGTCTCGTGGATAGGCAGCCCGTCGAGCTCCGCCCGGAACATGACGGTGGGGCCTTCCTGCTCGCCCTCGAAAATGGCGGACAGGCCATAGCCGCCCAGACCGGTGACGATCGATTCGGGTTGCAGGGCCTCCAACTGCCGGAATATCTTGGCGGCGGTCTCTTCCTCATTGCCGGATAATTCGGGCCGGGCGTGCAGCTGACGGCGCAGGGCCGTCAGCTGACTGTTCAGCTTGGGCGCCAAATATTTTGTCATAATCTCTTTTACTTTTCTGATTCTGCTTCAACCGCCAGGGCCGGCGCTTTGGTCCGGTAGCCGTCGAAGGTCAGCAGGCTCAAGCCCACAAAGACGATCGCCGATACCGAAATCCCGGCTACGTTGGCGTCCAACCCGAACGGGAGATCGTACTCCGACAACACCAGGGCCGTCGTGGTGCTCCCTCCGAGCAGCATCGCCCAGAAAGCGCCGGTAGCTGTGCTGCGCCGCCAGTACAGGGCCCCGATGACCGGAACGAACAGTCCGGATACCATAAAGGCGTAAGACAACAACATCAACTCCAGCACGTTACGCATCTGCATGGCCAGGAGCAAGGCCAGCGCACCAATGATAAAAGTAACGATTTGCGAGATGCGCAACACGTTTTTCTTCCTGGTGAACCGACCGAGAATATCGGTGACCACATTGCCCGAAGCCGCCATCAGGCAGCTGTCGGCAGTAGACATGATGGCGCTGAAATAGGCAGACAGCATCAGGCCCGTCAGGCCTACCGGCAGCACGGTGCGCAATAAAAGCGGCAGGCCCATCTCGGCGTCCATTTCGGCCGGACCGCCGTAATCGAGGTAGTCGAACATGCCTTGTTCGGCGCCAACCCGGGCAAAAAGACCCAGCAGTACGCCCATGAAAGCCATGACCGGATATTCGAACAACCCGGCGATGTACCAGGCTCGCTGGGCGGTTTTTTCATCGCGGCAGGCGTAAATGCGCTGATAGAGCGTCATCCCCACAAACCAGATCGGAATAATGGTGACGGCCCAGTTGACCAGGGTCGACCACTCTACATTGCCGAGCGAAAGGTAAGAGGCGGGCAGGACGCTCCGGATGCCCTCGATGCCGCCGACCGAAAAGTAACCCAGGGGAATGCCGATGAAGACCAGCCCCGCCATGAGGATGATCCATTGCACGGTATCGGTGTAGATCACGGCTTTCAGGCCGCCGGCAACGGTGTAGACCACGGCGATCACGCCCATCACGATGAGGGCGAGGTTGAGGTCGAGCGCGGTGAAGGTCGCAGAAGCCAGCTTGGCTCCCGCCAGGATCTGGGAGCTGGTAAAGCCGATATAGCCGATGGCGGAAATGATGCCCGCCAGCAAAGCTACCCGCCCGTTGTAAAAGTTTTCGAACAACTGCGGGAAGGTCAGCAACGATACCCGACGGGCCAGTTTGCTGACCCGGGGGATGAGCACGACGGCGCTCAGCCACGCTCCGATCAGGCCGGTGAACAGCATCCAGGAACCGGCGATCCCCATGAGGAACCCCAGGCCGCCGAGGCCGATGGAAAAACCACCGCCCACATCGGTGGCGACAACCGACAAGCCGATGTGAAGGCTGCCCATGTTGCGACTGCCGACGTAGTAGTCGTCCGTGTCTTTATTTACTTTGAAAAAGTAAAAGCCGATGCCCAGCATGGCCAGGAAGTAAACGATAAAAACCAGAATGTCAATTACGTGCATAACAGTCGCGGCTCCCTTTGTGGCCGCTTCGCATTTTATGGTCCAAATCTTTCTTTAAGGAAAACGAAATTCAGCACGCTCAGCCTTTGTTCTCGGCCAGAGTGTGGGCGCGCCGGGTTTCCGGATCTTCTTTTTGGGAAAGCCGCATTTCCAGGTATTTGTTGGTAAACCCGAAGTGCTCGTACAAATGCCGGGCCGGGTTGTCGGGCTCTACGTGCAACGCGATGTCCCCGTCGGTGATGCTGATAGCGCGTTCCATGAGCTTTTTGCCGTATCCTTTTCCGCGGCGCCCGTTATGTACGGCGATGTAAACCAGGATGTTCTCGGGAATGTAACCCTCCATGCCGGTCTTGTTGATGATAACGACGCCTACCAGTTCTTCGCCTTCGTATCCCGTCAGGACAAAACCGCCGTGAGAGGGGCGCTCCTTTTGCGCATAATGGATGCACCGTTTGATGTCGGCCAGGGTGTCTCCGTATTCTTCGAGATGGCGGTGCAGGAATTTGGCGATCTGATCTACCTGAGAAAAAGTGGCGGGATCGAAGGGCGTAAAAAGTTTAAATTTCATGTAATAGTGAATCTTTAGTATACGTACTTTCTTTAATTATAACGCTGGAAAAGATGTGATTAGTTTCGGGAAATCAATTTATTAGAAAAAACGCGAGGTCATAACCGGCAAAATTTGTTTCTATACAAAGTATTAAACGGAAATCAACTGGCAAATGTTCGGTGCTCAGTTCCGGCCATTTCCTTCCGGCGGGGGCGGCTTCATGCTGAGGTCGCCCGTAATGATGGGCGAAGCGTCCAGCTCGCCCAGTTCCAGAAAGTTGGTGAGGAGGTGGATCGCCGATTTGAGTTCATCCAGCTGAGCCGGGGTGAGGCGCCTGAGCTTTTTGCTGATGCGCTCGTGAATGAGGTCGGTGGGGTTGTTGAGGATGTCAGCGCCTTTGGCGGTAATGGTGACATAGCTGACGCGCCGGTCGTCCCGACGGGGTAACTTGGCCACCAGCCCCTTGCGTTCCAGCCGGTTGATGATACCGGTAACGGTGCTGGCGTTGAGGCTGAGAAAATCCTTGATCTCTTTATGGGAGGCCTGGAATTGAGGCCGTCCGTTGAGAAATTTTAAACACAATAGCTGGGGTATACTGATACCGTATTCCTTCTCGATGCGTTTACTTTCGAGATTGACCGAACGAATGATGCGACGGAGGTGGGTCAGTACGTCGGCGTAATCCATTAATATACAATGGTTAGTTTTCCTGAGAAATAAACAACTACAAAGGTTCCAAAAAAAACGGAAAAAAGACAAACTTTTTTGGGCGGCCCTTGGATGTGCAAAAAGTTCTGCGTGAGGACCATCCGCATTCAGGTCGTTCCTGTTTCGTGTAAAAAATGATAAGCCATATGCCCAGATTCATCTTAACTGCACTTTTTTCCTGCTGCCTCGCCGTACTGTCCGCCCAGTCGGCCGCTACGGTGGAGCGCCTGGCGCGCATGGGGCAGGTGTGGGGAGTGGTTCAGTATTTTCATCCTGATTTTGCCTACCGTACGGTTGAGTGGGACAGCGTTTTTTTGGAGGTGGCGCCGGCGGTTCTCGCTGCTGAGAACGAGCGGCAATTTCACCAGGCCCTGCAGAAGATGCTCGCCGGGCTGAACGATCCGTTTACCCGCCTGGAAGTACGCCCCACCGAACCGGATACTTCTGCGGCTCGCGAGCTGACGGCCGAATTTCTGGACGAGGGGGTGCTGTTGATCACCATCAGCGATCCCGATCGATTGCCGCCCCTGCCGCGCCTGGCGGCGGTCGGGCAACGCCTGCGCAGCCGGATCGACTCGGCTTCGGCGGTGATCCTGGACCTGCGCTTCCGGCGTCCGGCGCGCTATCCCGGCCAGCTCAGCGAATATTTCGAATACCTCGGGCTGAACGATGTTTTTGCGGACCGCCGCATCCATAAACCGGCCTTCCTGCAGCGCCTGCACTACGGCTTTGCTCCCGAAAGCGGCGCTTCCTCGGGCGGATATTTCAGCGGCGTTTACCTGACCCAGGCTGTTCCCGTCGCTCCGCGCTATCCGGGGCGCCGCCGGCCGGTTGCTTTTTTGATCAACGAACGAACCGACCTGCCCGAGCTGGCCCTTTCCCTGCAGCAGGAAGGCGTGGCTGTTATCCTGAGCGACCGGGCGGAACTGAGGGGCGTCGCCGGACGGGGAGTAATACTGCCGATAGGCCCAACGGCGCGGGTGGTGATCCGTACCGCCGAAGTCCTCTTGCCCGACGGCGCTCTACCGGCCGAGCCCGATTACCGCCTGTGGCCGAGCGACGAGGCCGTGGAAGAAGCGCAGCGCTTGTTGCGAAATCCGCCGCTGCGGCCCGTCGCGGAGAACCCCGTGAACATCATTCGCACGCCATCGGCGGCGCCGCGAGATTACGAAGAGGTTGCTTTCCCCGATCTGCCGCAACGCCTGCTGGCGGCCGCCAGGATCTATACGGTGATTCGTCAGTTTTTTCCTTATCGCGAACTGATGGACGACGATTGGGACCGCGTATACCGCCAGGCGCTGCCCGATTTCATCAATGCCGAAAACTACGCGGAATACGGCCAGGCCGTTTTTCGCTTTTATGCGCATATCCAGGACGGCCACGGCTTCATCACCGGTCCCGGCGCCCAGGAGGTGTGGCGGTCGGTCGGCAGCGTGCCGCCGCCCTTCGTCACGGAATGGATCGAGGATAAAGTCGTCATTACCGGTTTGCGCAGCGACAGCCTGGCGGCCGTCCATGGATTCGCCGTCGGGGACGAGGTGCTGGCCAGGAACGGACGCCGCGTTTCGGAGTGGATAGCGGAATATTCGGGCTTCTTCGCCGTTTCTACGCCGCAGGCGCTCAACAAGGCGATGGGATACCAGGTAACCCGTCAGCAGCGCGAGGGAACGGCGACTTTCCGGTTGCGCAAGCCGGCGGGCGATACGGTGACCGTTACCGTGCCCATGCGGCGCGCTTTCTATCAGCAAACCCCGGAACCCTGGCGCCGGCCCCGGGAGGTGATCGAACGGCTTTCCGACCAGGTCGGATACGCCGACCTCACCCGCCTCACGGTAGGCCAGGTATCGGAACTGTTTGAATCTTTCCGGGATACCCGGGCTCTCATCCTCGATTTACGCGGCTATCCGCAGGGAACGGCCGGGGCGATCGCCGGGCGCCTGCTGGCGGAGGATCATACCGCCGCAGCGCGTTTCGAGAAGCCGGTTTTGCTGGGGCCCCGCCTGGATCCGGAAGGACAGCGCGAATCCTATATCAGTGAAGTTTTTTTCCAGAGCATTCGAAAATCGGGCTTGTCGGCTTTCCCGGGAAAACTAGTGGTGCTGATCAACGAAAACGCCGTCAGCCAGGCCGAGCATACCTGCCTTTTCCTGGAGGCCGCTGCGGAGGTGACCTTCATCGGCAGCCCAACAGCGGGAGCCAATGGCGATATCACCGGATTCTGGATACCCGGCGGGCTGTATCTCAATTTCAGCGGACAGGGCGTCAGCTATGCCGACGGCCGGCCGTTACAGCGCACCGGTATTCAGCCCGATATTAGGGTGCGGCCTACGATAGAAGGCGTAATGCGCGGGGAGGATGAGGTGCTGACCCGGGCTTTGCAGTTCCTGGGCGTATCGCCGGGAAGGTGAGCATCGCCATCGACCAATCGGTGAAGAATCCCGGCTAAGCGCCCCGGTCGGCCGCCGTCTGGTCGTCCAGCGGTTCGGTGGGAGGCGTGCTGGGAATGGTATTGAACACCTGGGTTTTGATCGCCGGGTTGCGTTCCAGGAAATCGATGATCAGGTTATCTTCCCGCCACACCCGGATCACGGGCGGCTTCTTTTCCGGCCGGTCGATGATCCGGCCCAGGATATGGTGGCCGGCTTTGGTGCCGGCGAAGGTGATGAGGTCGGAAGCGATGCTGCGTCTGCTCTCGACGTCATCGGCCTGGCGCCCTTCGTCTTGCAGGATAAGGTGGCAGATGGCGCGGTTAAATTCGTACATCTCGCCGCCGGGTTTGCCCTGACGCGTAGCGATGGCTTTTTCCAGATTGGTAAGCGCGGCGGGGTAATCGGCCTGGGTTTTGCCTTTACAGGCGAAAGCGAGCTGACCGAAGATGCGATGGTATTTTTCGGCATCGGGGATGGCCGCCAGCGTTTCGAAGAGGAACATGATCTTGTCGACGTACTGGTGGTACTCCCTTTCGGCCTCGGGCTTTTTGTTATCCGGCTGTCGGATGAACTTGATAAAGGCTTCCTTGCGCGCGTCCTGTGCGGTAGTGAGTATGGCCAGCTGGGTAGTCAGGGAAGCGGCTTTGATCTGTGCGCTGATCTCCTTGGCGTTTTGGGCTTTTTCATTCGCGTCTTCCCGCAGGTAGCTGTCCACCCATTCCCGCAGTTTGGCTTCTTCGTTGGATTGTTCCTTTTCCTCCTCCATCTTTTCTTCGATCTCTTTGAGCTTCTGGTTAAGCACCCGGTCGATCAGCGCATAGCCGCCATAGCCGCCGAGAAAGGCGGTGGCGATGCCGCGGATAAACTGCACCGGTTCGACCGGATCGAATTTAAACTCGCCCGGTACGATCAGCCAGATGACGATGGCGCCGCCGATGCCCACCAGCAGGTCATTGATAAATCCGAGGTCGAAGATGTATTTGCGGCGGGTGCGGTGCGGAACGGCGAGTCCGTGCAAACGCGTGCCGTACAGGAAGCCGCCGAACGCGCCCGAAATGCCGATCACCCAGTAAGTGGCGAAAGGAATGACCGTTTGCAGAAAAAGAATATCCATAGGTTCCGAAGGGTTAAACCGGCGGCGCAGCCGGCCGGCAGTTGGGTTACAAGCTACGAAATTTCCGCAAAACCTAAAAAATTCCGGTTCGATCCCGTTGGTTGAAAATACCGGCGATAGTTTAAAAAAAAGGTAACTGACGACGTTTCGGGGGCATTTTCGTGAGCGAAATTATTGTTCACCCAAAATTTTTAACCTTCATGAAAAACCTTTTTTCTTGCTGATCGCTCAGTTCATGGTCGTTTCCGCTTTTGCCCAATGGAGCTACACTGGAGAAAAAATCGATCCGTAACGGGTTCATTATTTGATGATCAACGGCTTGCTCTCCGCCTTTGATCCGTCGCCGGTCAGCAGCACGCAGTGGTAATAGCCGGCGGCCAGGCCCTGCAGGTCGACCTCGACCGGCTGACGGCCCGGCCGGAAGAAGCCGTTGGCCAGTTGCCGGACGCGGCGGCCGGCCCCGTCCGTCAGCCAAAGCTCCAGCGCGGTGGGGCGCGCCAGTTCCAGGGTGACAGTAGCCTGCGCCGAGGCGGGGTTGGGAAAAATAGCGCCCAGGCCCAGGCCGGCCGGCAAGGGCTCATTGGTCGGGCTGGGCGGTTCCGGAAGGGGCGCCTGCCAGATGCCGTTGCCGTGCGTGGCGGCCCGCAGCTGCCGGTCGGCGGAAACGCTCAGGTGCATCACGTAAGCAGCGTCGGGGAGGTTGCCGGAAAATAATTCCCAGGTGGCGCCCCCGTCGAGCGAAGCATAAACGCCCAGGTCGTTGCCCAGAAAAAGATGGGTGGGCACGAGGGGGTCGATCAACACCGTGGAAGCCGGTACGTCGGGCAACTGTTCGGCGCCCAGGGCCGTCCAACCGGCGCCGCCGTCTTCGCTGCGGAAAACGTGGGGTGCGCCGAAACCCGAAACGGATACCACGAGTAGGTCCGGATCGAGCGGATCGATGGCGATATCGGTGACTACGCGATCGGGTAGTCCGTCGCTGATGGACGTCCAGTCGGCGCCGCCGTTCTCGCTCTTGAACAGGCCGGGCGGGCCGAATTGCGGTGCAGTGCTGACGTACACCAGGTAGGGATTAACCGGATCGACGGCGATGGTAAGGACGGGGTTGCCGTCGTCGATCATTTCCGTACCGGCGGGCTCCCAGGTGTCGCCGCGGTCGAAAGAAACGTGCAGCCGCTGGGCGCCGGCGTACATCTGGTCGGGAAAGGCCGGCGCCAGCTCGAAGGGGCCGTTGAAGCAGCGCGCCTCGTTGTCGGCGGTGAAAATATTGAGATAACTGAAGGGCCCCAGGTTTTCGGAGCGGTAAAGGTTGAGCCCCTGCGAGGAGCCGAAGAGGATGCCGTCGTCTTCGTAATGTATGGCGGCCGACATGCCGTCGCCCCCGATGACGCGTGTCCAGGCGTCGTCGCCCGTGTAGATGGCCGTCGAATTATCCTGCATGCCCCCGATGGCGAGGTTGGGATCGGTGCTCGAATTGGCGAAGTTGGCGTAAAACTGCTGGGTTTGGTACCCGCCGTTGCGGCCCTCCCAGGTCAGCCCGGCGTCGTTGGAAACGAAAACGCCGCCGTCCGTGGCGGCGTAGACCAGGTCGGGCAGGAACGGATGAAAATAGAGGCCGTGGATATCGGCATGGACGTAATGGCCCGGTCCTTCGGGCCCGCCCACCGGCACTTGTCCAAAATACCAGGAATTCCAGTTGGTGATCTGCTGCAGGCCGGCGCCGCCGTTGGCCGAGCGGTGAATATCGATGCCGCCGTAGAGGATCAGGTTGGGGTCTTCCGGGTGTACGGCGACGTCATGGGAGTACCATCCCTGCCACTTGGCGACATCCTGGTCACTGACCAGCGTCCAGGTCGCCCCACTGTCGGCCGAACGGAAAAGTCCGATGCTTTCGAAGGGATCGGCCACCGAAGCGTAGATGACTTCCGGAGCCGAGGGACTGAGGTCCAGCATGGTCTTACCCTGGTAATCGGCGGGCAATCCGGTGAGCAGGGCGAAGGACTGGCCGCCGTCGGTCGACCGGTACACCCCTCGTTCGGGGCTGAGGTAGCCGCCGTGGCTGACGAATAGTATGTTGGTGTCGACGGGGTTGAGCTCCATATCCATGGCCATCTTCAGGGGATGGATCAGCGTCCACCCGGCGCCCCCGTCGTAGCTGCGGTAGAGGCCTTCGGTGGTGGCGGCGTAGACGGTGGCGGGGCGCAACGGATTGACGATGATCTTCCAGACGCCCGTGAGGTCCGATTGGCTGAAATCGAGAACCGGCGTCCAGGTCTCTCCGCCGTCAATGGTCTTCAGGATGCCGAAACCGTAGAGCCCGCGGGTGAGCCGGTTGACGGTTCCGGGTTCGGCGGCGGTGTAATTATATACTTCACCGGTGCCGACGTACATCACCTCCGGATCGACGGGGTCGATGGCGATCGCGCCGATCGCGAGGGCCGGAAAGCCGGTAGGGATGCGTGTCCAGGCGCTGGCGCCGGCGCCGGCGCTCGTACTGCGCCACAGGCCGCCGCCCGCAGCGCCGGCGTATAAAATGGAAGGGTCGCTGGGATGGAATGCCAGGCAGAGGGTGCGGCCGCCGATATTTTTGGGGCCGAGGGCTTCCCACTCGGGTTCGGTATTGCGTTCGCGGATGCTTTGCCGCCGGCCGGCAAAAGCTTCGTAGATCTTATCGCTGCGCAGCCGGCCGTCGGGGTAACTGCGGATCATGGCGAAAAAATCCAGCGCCTCGCCCGCGCCGCTGGTCGTTTCGGTCGGTTGTTCCGCCGGCCTTTCACAGGCGCAGATTATCGCAAACAAAAGCAAAAGGAGGAAGTGCAAATCCCGCATGCGTCGCTATTTTTGGTTGGAACGGTGAAAATAGGGCACAATTTCGATTCGTCCTAAAGCCGTAATGCCTATTGCCGTCATTTTGACGGTATTTCTTAGCAGACCGCAGCGCCGCCGGTATGTTTTCAATCCGAAATCTTCCCTATCTTCGCAGGCATCATGACGCAAGATCGGCCCAAGGCAGCGGTGGCCCGGCTCTTTTACCGGGAAGTGGAGAAGGTGATGCACCACGAGGCGCTCGACTTGCCCGGACGCATCGAGGCGCTTTATCGCTTACTCCATTTGCTTTTCGTTGAACAGACCCGTCACGAGCGGCTGCAGTTTTCCACTCTCTTCGCCCGTATCGCTTACGTTGCTCATCAGCATAAGCTGGAACGGCGGTTGCAGTACTACCTGCACCAATTCCGGCGCCGGGCGGGGGAGGTGATGCGCCGGGGCAGCGCGATGCCGGACCTGGAGCAGCACTACCGGCTCGGGCTGCGAGTACTGGCGGATACGATCGTAGGGCTGCTCGGCGAACTGCCGCCTCCCGAACTGGCGGCCGCTTTGCCGGTCGACTGGCCCGCGCCTTTTCAGCCCAGCCCGGTGCAGGCGTTCTATCCCAAAGTGAGGGTGCTGGCCCTCGGCGACGAGCCCGAAAACAGCCGGCTGCTGGTGCGTCCGGAACGGGCGCCGGAAACGGTGATCCAGGTGCAGTACAATATTCCGGACCGCAATGAAAATTTCAACCCCACGATCCGCACCATCCGGCGGATATTCGGTTTTCCGGTCATCCTCAACCTCATCGACGTCGAAGTGGACCCGGAAGGCGTGCACCGGCCCGGCGCCATCATCGTGGAGCCCGACTATCTCATCGACGTTACCGCGATAGCAGAGTGTTTCCGAGAGGCGGAGCCGGAACCCTGGTTCTATCTGCTCAAAAAATACCTGCCTTTCACCACCACCAAGAGCCTGCTGCTGGGACACGTGGCCAATTTTTTTCTGGACGAACTGATGACCGATCCGGACCTGACTTTTCGCGAACTTTTTCCCCGCGTTTTCCAACTCAATCCGCTCGCCTTCTGCCTGTTCCCGGATAAAGAGATCCGCGAGATCCGGCAACAGGCGCAGCGGCATTTTCTCAACCTGAAAGCCATGGTGCGCGAGGCGTTCCGCGACAATCAAATCCCGCCGGAACAATGTTATCTGGAGCCTTCCTTCTACTCCGAGCGATACGGCCTGCAGGGGCGACTGGACCTGTTCTATCAAGACCCCGACGGCGCCGGCCGCTCGGCCATCGTGGAACTGAAGAGCGGAAAGCCGTTTCGTCCCAATATTCACGGGCTCAGCCAAAACCATTTTACCCAAACCCTGCTCTACGACCTCCTGGTGCGCTCCGTTTTCGGTAAAGAAACCGATCCCGCCAATTACATCCTCTATTCAGGGCAGGAAGAACGACCCCTGCGCTACGCTCCCCGCGTACGGGCGCAACAGTACGAAGCCATGCAGGTGCGCAACCAGCTGGTGGCCATCGAAGCGCTGCTCGCCGGGCTGGGGCGGCCGGATGAGGATGGAACGGTGGACCTGATGGCCCAGGCCCGGCGACTATTCAACAAGCTCAGCCCCGAACGGCTACCGAACGCCAAGGGATTTGTACGCCGCGATTTACAGACCTTCGCCGCCGTTGTCCGGAGCATGAGCCCGCTGGAACAGAAGTACTTCGCCGCTTTTTCCGGCTTCATCGCCCGGGAGCAAAAGCTGGCCAAAACCGGCGTTCAGGGCGTGGACAAAGCCAACGGCCTGGCGGCGCTTTGGTTGAATGCCTATGAGGACAAACAAAATAATTTCGAGATCCTCAGCCACCTGCAACTGGTGGTCAATGAGGCCCGGTCCGACGATCCGGTGATGACCTTTGCGAAGACCGAACACACCAACCCACTGGCCAATTTTCGGTGTGGCGATATCGCCGTGCTCTATCCGTTTACCGGTCCGGACGCCACGGTGTTGTCCAACCAGATCTTCAAATGCACCATAGTCGATATCGGGCCGGAAACGGTGCAGGTGCGCCTGCGGTCCCGTCAGTTCAACGACCGGCTCTTCCGGCAGTTCGAGCACTGGAGCCTGGAACACGACCTGCTCGACAGCAGTTTTCTGGGCATGTACCGGGGGCTGTTCGCCTTCGCCGACAGCAGCGATCACCGGAAAGCATTATTGCTTACCCTCCGCCCGCCCGGGCAAAAGCCGCCGCTCGAGGTGGCGGCTCCCGCCGAACTGACGCCCGAGCAGCAGGCGATATTCCGGAAATTGATCGCCGCCGAGGACTATTTCCTGCTCTGGGGCCCGCCCGGCACCGGCAAAACCAGTATGATGCTCAAACACGTGGTGGGGTATCTGCTGCGGGAAACGGAAGAGCAAATCCTGCTGTTGGCCTACACCAACCGCGCAGTCGACGAGATCTGCGAGGCCATCGAGCGCCTCGGGGAAGCGATTCGCGATAAGTACCTGCGCATCGGATCGCGCTACGCTACGGACCCACGCTTTCGGGATCAGCTGCTGGACGCCAAGATCGCCGCTTTGGCCTCCCGCGATGCGGTCAAAGCCCTGATCAAAGAACGCCGGATCGTGGTGGCGACAGTGGCTTCGATGACCAGCCGCAGCGAATTGCTGCAACTTAAATCGTTCGACCGGGTGATCATCGACGAGGCTTCTCAGATCCTGGAGCCGCTGCTCGTAGGCTTGCTGCCGCACTTTCAGCGGTTTGTACTTATCGGCGATCATAAGCAACTGCCGGCCGTGGTGGTGCAGTCGACCGAAGATTCCCAGGTGCAGGACGAAGCGCTCCGTGCGATCGGTCTGAATGACCTGCGCAACTCCCTCTTCGAACGCCTGTACCGGCGATGTGTCGAGAACGGTTGGGACTGGGCCTACGCGCAGCTGAGCCACCAGGGGCGCATGCACCGGGAAATAATGGCCTTTCCTAACGAATGCTTTTACGGCGGGACGCTCCGGGTGCTGCCCGCAGGGCTGCCAGTGCAGCAACGGCAGGTGGGACCGCTGCCTTATCCGCCGGTGGAAGCGCCCGGCATGGCTACGCTGCTGGGGCGCCGTCGCGTCTTGTTTTTATCTACACCCGCCGACGACCTGGGCGCCATTCGCAAAATCAACCTCCACGAAGCGCAGCTGATCGGTGAGCTGGTCCTTCACTTCAAAATGCTCTTTCAGCAGGCCGGACGGCCTTTCGATCATACCAGCCTCGGCGTCATCACCCCTTATCGCGCCCAGATCGCTCAGATTCGCTTTGTGCTGGAAAGCCGGGGCATCGATCCGGATGAGCTGACCATCGATACGGTGGAGCGGTACCAGGGCGGGGCTCGCGACGTGATCCTGATCTCGTTATGCACCAATTCGCTGCAGCAACTGACCACCATGGTTTCGCTCACGGACGACGGGGTCGACCGCAAGCTCAACGTCGCATTGACCCGGGCGCGGGAACAACTGGTCATTATCGGCAATCCCGACCTATTGCGCAGCGATCCGCTCTACGCTAAATTGGTGGAACGCTACGCCGTGGCGAATTAATCCGGGTTACGCCTGGGTATCCGGTCGCCATTCCCTACTAACCAGTTCCGACCCGGCGCAGCCCTATCGGTCTTTGGCAGTGAGTCTTTAGCCCGTCTGCTTCTCATCCGGGTAAATCTTTGGCGTCCTAAATTTGTAAAGTACACACCAGCAAAGACTTTAGCTCCGATGTAAGCACCCGCGGAGCCCTCAACCTCAACCTCAACCTCAACCTATTGGCCCGTCTGCTTCTCATCCGGGTAAATCGTTGGCGTCCTAAATTTGTAAAGTGCACACCAGCAAAGACTTTAGCTTCGATGTAAGCACCCGCGGAGCCCTCAACCTCAACCAAAAATATTCCTTTTAAAAACCTGATAATCAACGGCTACCTCTCTATTCCGCGTTTTTAAATAAAAACTCGCAGTGTCAGGTCGGCGATCAGCCGTCCCCGCCAGCTGCCTGCTGTCTCCAGGTCGTCTTTCCCGAGTATTCCGACGAAGCCGTCCAGCGCGAGATTGGAGGTGAGAAAATGAGTGATGCCGGCGCCGGGGCGAAGACAAAAATGCGCTTCTGTTTTAATCTCTGTAGTGGTGAGATCGAAGCCGGCCCCGGCTTCCGCGAAAAGCTTAAACCGGTCGTCGGGCGAAAGGTACCAGCGTGCGAAAGGCAGTAGGCGGTATTGGAATTCGTCATCTGCGGAAGCGGCCAAACCGAGGTAGGCGCCGGTGATCGTTCGCGGACCCACTCTGAGGCCGAGGACGGGAAAAAGCTGACCGTTGAACCGAGCGAAGGTCCCTTCGGTGAGGTCCCATCCCAATTGAGCATATCCACCTACCAGCCAGCGGTTATCGGACAAGTTGACCGGTCGTTTTCCCAGGCCCTGGTAGTCGGGCGGGAGGAACAATTGCCATTGCAGGCGGAAGGAAAAGAACAGGCGGGCGCTGCCGGCGTCCGGCCGGACGTACTGCAGCCGGGCCTGGCTCTCCAAGGCCGTTGTCGGGGTAAACCACCAGTTTTGACCGATCGCGCCGGCGAGGCTCAGGTCAGTAAAAGCCGTATCCGCCGGTTGGATGGCCGTGCGCTCCAATCCGGTCGCCAGCTCCAGGTACGGGGCAATGTTTTTTCGGTGTAGAAAATAATAGCGGCCATAGAGCGTGAGCGCGTTGATGGTCCATCGTGAATCTTCCCGGTCGTCGCGGAAAAAAAAAGCCTGAGTGTGGTGCGTGCGCGCGCCAAGCGCAAATACGCCGTCGAGTGCGGCGGCGGCGTCGAAGGACACGTGTTGAAGCAGTTCCTCATTCAGATCGGAGTCGAAGGACGCCAGGCCGCCTGCCAGTATGGTATTGGGTAATATTTGCCCGCAAAGGCTGCCCGAGACCAGCGTTAGCCAAAGGGAGAAGTAAAAGGAAAGCCGTTTCATGGTAGTGAAATTAGCCCGGATTAATTTAACCCGGCAGATTGAAAAACCCGCAGTTCAATTTCGCCGATCAATCGCCCCGACCAGCCGCCGCCAACAGCCGGAAAGCTGGCGCCCTGGTAACCGAAAAAAGTGTCGACGGCCAGGTCTTTGGTCAGGAAATGAGTCAGCCCGGCGCCGAAGCGGCTGCGGAGCGACGGGTCGAGCTGGCCGACGCCAACGGCCACCCCCGGGCCGAGCCCGCCTTCTCCGAATATTTTGAAGCGATGGTCGGGGGTGATGTATCCCCGGGCAAAAGGCAGAAAATGGTATTGGGTAGGCAAGGCGGTGGCCGCCGCCGCTTCCAGTCGGGCTCCGAGCCAAATCCACCGGCTTGCCCGGCGCCCGACAATGGCGCGGAGGTCCATCTGAAAGCTGGAGGAGCCGGCATCGTCCAGCCCCCAGCCCATCTGCCCGGCGCCGCCCAGCATCCAAGTTTGCGTTGTGAGCGAGGCCGGGGCTTCGTTCGCGCTTTTACGTTCCGGAGGCAGCAATAGCCGGAATCTGGAAAAAACGTCCAGCAGTAACCGATCGGGCACGTCGGCTGCGCTAAAATATCGCAGCTGCAGCGCCAGCTCGAAGGCCGCCGTGGTCGAGAAACGCCAGTGGCCGCCGGCGCCGGCGGCTACGGTCAATGAGGACCATTCATCGCCCGGATCGGCATTCGGCGAATGCGTGCGCCGATAGCCGGTTTCCAGCTCCAGAAAAAACGCCAGGGCGCTCTGGCCGGGAAAATACTTGCGACCGTACAGCGCCAGGCTATTGTCTGTAAGGATCGGGGCATTCGGCGCATCTTCCAAATAAAAAAGTTGGGCTTGTTCCAGGCGGGCGCCCAGCATCAGAGTGCTGCTTACGAGGACGCCGGCATCTGCTGCGGCGCGGTAGCCGAAGAGGTCTTCCATATCGGTGCTGAAACCGGCGAGGCCGTCGGCCAGAACCGTATTCGGCAGCACCTGCCCGTAAGCCAGAGGCGCCGGGCAGCTCAGGGCGCCGATGAGCAGATAAAGGTTGGGCTTCATGAGTAGCTTTTTGAAATTCAGTAGAACAAGACCGACCGCAGGCGCGGGAAATGCGCCTGGATGGGCTCGGGCCGGTAACCGCAGGCATTGGCTTTTTCGCTGTCGAGCGATACGTCGGCGGGCCGTTGGGCGGGCATTTTGACATCCGCCTGCCGGCTGGGGCGCACCAGGTGCTCCGGCAATTCGAAGGCGCGCGCCATCGCAACCGCAAAATCGTAGCGGGAGATGCGCTCGGGGCCGCCGAGGTGCCAATTGCCGCTGAGCCCCTTATCGAGCAGGAGCAGCAGCCCGCGGGCGACGTCGCCGGCGTAGGCGGCGGTGCGGTATTCGTCGGTAAAGGCGTGGATGGGCTGACCGTCGCGCAGCTTTTCGAGCCAGGCGGGCATAAAATTAGCGCCCGCGCCGTACATCAGCGGCAGGCGGGCGATCGTCGCAGCAGGGTAGAGGCGGCGGATGGCCTGCTCGGCCGCTACTTTTTGACGACCGTATTCGTTGACCGGCTCGGGCTGGTCTTCGGGAGCATAGGGCGCGCGTTCCCCGTCGAAGATCAGGTCCGTGGAAGCAAAAAGAAAGGGGATGCGCTGCTCGGCGCAATAGCGCGCCAGGTGTATCGAGGCGTCGACATTGACGCGCCGGGCGGCTTCAACCTTCTCTTCGCAGGAATTGGGATTGGAGACGGCGGCGAGGTGGATTACCGCCGCAAGCGGCGGCAGGGCTTCCAGTTTTTTGCGCAGCGCACCCTCGTCTGTAAGATCTGCCGGATGGGTGGGCAGATCCGGAAAGCGGATTTCCCGGCGATGGTAAAAACCGATGAGGCGCCGCTCCGGGGTGGTCAGCTCGGCAAAATGACGGCCGAGGAAGCCGGAAATGCCGGTTATCAGAATGATCTGCATGGGGCGTTAGCGGTAAATTTTTTGAACTTAATCCGGGTTAATTTAGGCAAAGTTAAACCGGATCAGGGTATCTGCAACAACTTATGCGTTTGCAGACTGAGTCGCCACCGCGGATGGCGCAGGCAGTACTCCAAAGCCAATTGGGTATTGCGTTCGGTGTGAGGCCCGTCCATGGGTTGCAGCAAAAAGTGGGTGAAGTTCAGGTGAGCGAAGCGCTCCGGTTCGGCGCCGGGTTGGGGGAAAACGAGCTTGAGTTCATCGCCGGCCTGCAGCTTCATCTCGGCGCCGGCTTTGGGGCTGACGCAGATCCAGTCGAGGCCGGCGGGCGGAACGATGGTGCCGTTGGTCTCGACCGCCACTTCGAAGCCGCGGCGGTGAAACGCTTCGATCAGCGCTTCGTCGAGTTGCAAAAGCGGTTCCCCTCCCGTACAAACGACGTACGGGCGTCCGCCACCGGGCCATTGTCCGGAAACGGCGTCCGCCAGCGCTGCCGCATCGGCGAAACGGCCGCCGTTGGGTCCGTCGACGCCGACGAAGTCCGTATCACAAAACCGGCAGATGGCTTTGTGGCGGTCCTCCTCGCGTCCGCTCCACAGATTGCAGCCGGTAAAGCGGCAAAAGACAGCCGGCCGGCCGGTCTGTGCGCCCTCACCCTGCAGGGTATAGTAAATCTCTTTGACCTTATAGCTCGCCATGATCGTTGCGTTGGGCGCACAAAAATAAGGGTAATCCCGGGCAAGCGCCAGAGGGGCGGATGTGGACAGGAAGTAAAAAACAAAGGCGCAACATCAGCGCGTAGCGCTGGTTCCCGGCGGAAAAGATTAATTTTTGAATCAAAAAAATCGAAATCCTTACCTTTGCCTTTCCTGAAGAAGAAGGCCCCGGAAGTCGGTTTGACGTTTTCCGGCGGGCTGCCGGTGAATAGGATTCCCCGCGCAATGAGTATAATATACAAAAAACTGCATGCAATTTCTATATCCCACTTTTCTGTTCGCGCTGGCGGTGCTGGCCATTCCGATCATCCTCCACCTTTTTTACTTCCGGCGGTTCAAGAAGGTTTATTTCACCAACGTCCGGTTTTTGCGGGAGGTAAAAGAAGAGACCAGCACCCGTTCCAAATTGCGCAACCTGCTGGTGCTGCTCATGCGCCTGCTGGCTCTGGCGTTTCTGGTGCTGGCCTTTGCCCAGCCTTTCATTCCCCAGGATGCCGAAGTGAAGCAAGGGCGCATCAGCGTCAGTGTTTTTGTAGATAATTCTTTCAGTATGGACGCGTTGAGCCAGGATGTACCCCTGCTCGACAAAGCCAAGCAACGCGCCCGCGAGATTGTCGAGGCTTTCAGTCCGGAGGACGAATTCCAGATCCTGACCAATGACTTCGAAGGCCGCCACCAGCGGCTGGTGAGCCAGGAAGACGCCCTGACACTCATCGAAGAGATCGAGGTTTCACCGGCCGTACGCGAATTATCGCGGGTAATCGACCGGCAGCGACAGGCCGTCGGCACGGGCGAAGCGGAAAGCGAAGCGGTGTACCTGATCTCGGATTTTCAGCGCAACATCACCGATCTGCAGCAATACGCCGACACCACCCTCGAAGTCAATCTGGTGCCCCTGCAAGCGGTGCAGGAACGCAATATCAGCATCGATTCGGCCTGGTTCGAAGCGCCGGTGCAACCGCTCAACCAAAACAGCCCGCTGATCGTGCGCGTTCGCAACCTCAGCGACCAGGCGGCGGAAAATATTCGTCTGACCCTGCGTTACGAAAGGCAGGCCAAGCCGGTAGGTACGCTTTCCATTCCTCCGCAAAGCTCGGTGATCGATACGGTCAACCTCACTGTGCTGCGCACCGGCTGGCACGAGGCGGAACTGGAAATCACCGATTTTCCCATACAGTTCGACGATCACTATTATTTCACCTTTTGGGTAGCCGAAAAGATCAACGTCCTGGTGATCAACGAGGAGACGCCCAATCGCCACCTGGACGCGGTATTCCGGGGGCTGCCGAATTTTGAGGTCGTCAATCAGCAAAGCCGGAGCCTCGATTATTCGACCTTCTCCGGCTACCAGCTGATCGTAGCGCAAAGCCTCAACGATATCTCTTCGGGCCTGGCCTTCGAACTTCAGCAATACGTAGCCCAGGGCGGCAATCTGTTGGTCTTTCCGGGGCGAAACGCCGACCTGGCGGCCTACCGTTCCTTCCTGGCGAGCTTCCCCGCCAATGAGCTGATTCGTTTTGAGGAGGAGGAACGGCAAGTCGGCTCCATCAATACCGAAGAGTTTGTCTTTCAGGACGTCTACGAGGAAGTGCAGACCAATTTAAAACTGCCCGTCACGCAGGGGAATTTCCGGCTGGGAAATACCGGCCGGGGAGAAGAACCGCTTTTGCTTTATCGCGACGGCAGCCCTTATCTGTCGAAATATCAGATAGAAGAGGGCCACCTTTACCTATGCGCCGCTCCGCTCAACGAAGATTATAACGACCTGGTGCGCAACGGCGAGATCTTCGTCCCCATGCTGTACAAGATGGCGATTTCCTCGGCGCGGGGGCGCAAGATCGCCTATACCATCGGGCGGGACGAGGTGATCGAAGACGAGCACGTCTCCACCAGCAACGAGATCGTTTACAAACTGAAAGGCGAAGGCGAAGAGTTCATCCCGGAACAGCGCATCATCGGCGCGCGCGTATACCTGAGTATCGGCAACCAGGCCCGTCAGGCCGGGTTTTACGATCTATTCCTCAACCCGGAAGAGACGCTGGCGACCTACGGCTTCAACTACGATCGCAAAGAATCGGAGCTCGCTTATTTCAGTCCGGAAGACCTCGCCGCTTACGTTGGCGACAACGCCACCGTCATCGACGTGCGGGAAACGGCCGTGCTGACCGGCCGCATCGAGGAGAGAAGCCGGGGCGTTGTGCTCTGGCGGTGGTGCCTGATCCTGGCGCTGGTTTTCCTGGCGGCGGAAGTGCTCCTCCTGCGACTGTGGCGGGTGTGATACCCGCAATGCCCTTTTCTTTTTTTCTTTATTTTTACCGAAATTCTACTCCGGTATGAACTGGCTTATCCGGCAAGCTACGATTATAGATCCTTCTTCGCCGCACCACCGGCAAACCCTCGATATCCGCATTGCCGACGGCGCGATCGAGGCCGTCGGTGCGGAGCTGTCCGCCGAGGGTGCGCGCCTCATCGAAGCCGAATCGCTTTACGTCTCCGGCGGCTGGCTGGATATCGGGGTGCAAACGGGCGATCCCGGTTTCGAACAGCGCGAAACCCTCGATTCTGTATCGGCGGCCGCGGCCCGCGGCGGGTTTACAGCGATCGCCTGCCAGCCGAATACCGATCCGGTGGTGCATTCCAAGTCGGAGGTCGCCTATCTGGTCAATCATACCCGCGACAACCTGGTGGCCTGCCTGCCGCTGGGCGCGGTGTCCCGCAACTGCGAGGGGCGCGACATCACCGAGATGCTGGATATGCGCGCCGCCGGAGCGGTTGCTTTTACCGACGGCGAAAAACCCGTGCAGCACAACGGCTTGCTGCTGCGCGCCCTGCTGTACGCCAAAGCCTTCGACGGGCTGATCATCAACCGGCCGCACGACGACTCGATCGCCGGCGCCGGGCAAATCCACGAAGGACTGATGAGCACCTCGCTCGGCATGAAAGGCATCCCCGCCCTGGCCGAAGAGATCATGGCCCGCCGCGACATCTACCTGCTGGAATATTCGGACTCGCGCCTGCACCTGGCCAACGTCTCCGCCGCCGGCACGGTGGCGCTGATCCGCCGGGCCAAAGAACGCGGATTGCGGCTCACGGCTTCCGTGCCCGTGATGAACCTCCTTTTCGACGACGAGGCGCTGCGTGATTTTGACGCCAATTACAAGGTGATGCCGCCCTTGCGCAGCGCCGCCGACCGCGAAGCGCTGCTCGCAGGACTGGCCGACGGCGCCATCGATTGTATCAGCACCAATCACGTGCCCTGGGACGAAGAGCAGAAAAAGAAAGAGTTTTCCTACGCCGAATTCGGCGCGATCGGACTGGAAACGGCCTTCCCGGCGCTCTGCACCTACCTCGGCGACCGTTTCGCGCCCGAACAGTGGGCCGAATGGCTGGGGTACGGACCCCGGCGCCTTCTGGGACGCAGCCTCCCTCCGATCGAGGCGGGGCAACCGGCCGATCTGACCGTTTTCTCTACGCAAGGATCGACGATGATCGAAAGCAAGGCCCTGCGCTCGCGTTCCCGCAATACGCCGCTGGCCGGGGAAACACTGCGCGGACGGGTATGGGCCGTCTTCGGCCGCCGTCAGTCGGAATTTTTCCCTCTTCCATAGAAAATTACGTGGGGAAGTCGAATAATGGTTCTATCTTCAAGGAAGAACCAAAACGATAAACTTATGAATACATTGGACACAACGGAAACCATTGACCACAAAGAGGTTTCCCCCTGGCCGACCGCCGCTCGCTACGGCCTCATCGCCTCCCTGATCCTGGTGGCGCTCGGGCTCCTTTTTTACGTTACCGGATTGGTCGACATGACCCGGCAGGGGGGCGCCGGTAACTGGATCTCCAGCATTCTCAACTACATCGTCATGGGTGGCGCGATCTACCTGGCGACCAAGCAACACCGCGACGCCGAACTCGGGGGCTACATCACCTACGGCCGCGGCGTGGGCGTAGGGACCATCGCCAGCCTGGTCATGGCGGCTGTGACGCTGGGTTGGACCATCCTGTTCATGACGGTCATTGCGCCCGACCTGCCGGAAGAGATCCGCTACCAGATGCGCGAGCAGATGATCGAGCAACAGGGCATGAGCGAAGCCGATGCGGACCAGGCCATGTCTTTCGCCGGCGTTTTCGCACAACCCGCGGTCATCGCCGCCTTTGCAGCCGTATTCACCTTCCTCTTCGGGCTGGTGGTGTCGCTGATCATCGCGGCCGTAATGCGCAAAGATCCACCTCATTTAGCGTAAAGCATATGAAACTTTCCATTCCCGTCCGTTACGGTCTGCTTGCCGGCGCCGTAACGGTCGTTTATTTTCTGATCTTCTATTTTATCGACCGGCGCACGATGGTCAGCGCAGGGGTGCACTGGGGTTCGCTCGGCATTTTTATCGTGCTGATGTGGCGGGCGGTGCAGCAGCAAAAGGCCGTCGCTGAGCATTTCCCTTTTCGCGAAGCCCTGCGCACCGGCTTTATCGTCTACATCTTCGGTGCGGTGAGTTATTACCTCTTTTACTACTTCCTGTACGGGCTGATCGACCCGGAATTGGTGGCCATCCAGCGGGAAATGATGCTGGAGACGACCCGGACGATGGGAGCGTGGATGGGAGCGGGCGATATCGAGGCGGAGCTCCGCAAGCTCTCGGAGGCGGACCTGACCGTTCGTCCGGGCGGCTTATTGTTAAGTTTGGGCCGTAGTCTTATCGGGGGTTTCCTAATTTCCCTTATTATTGCAGCCATTACGAGAAGGTGAACCAAACTTATGGATCTAACGGTTGTCATACCGCTCTTTAACGAAGAGGAATCGCTGCCGGAACTGGCGGGCTGGATACACCGCGTGGCGCAGGCCCGGGGGTACGAATACGAGATCATTATGGTGGACGACGGCAGCAGCGACGCCTCCTGGGCGGTTATCGAAAAGCTGCACGCCGAAGATGCACGACTGCGCGGGATCAAATTCCGGCGCAATTACGGCAAATCGGCTGCCCTGAATACCGGTTTCCAGGCGGCGCGCGGCGCGGTGGTCATCACTATGGACGCCGATCTGCAGGACAGCCCCGATGAGATTCCCGACCTCTACCGGCTGATCCGGGAAGAAGGATACGACCTGATCTCGGGCTGGAAACAGAAACGGCACGACCCGCTTTCCAAAACCATCCCTTCCAAGTTTTTCAACGCCGTTACCCGCTGGGTGAGCGGTATTCCGCTTCACGATTTCAACTGCGGACTGAAGTCTTATCGGCGCGAGGTAGTCAAAGCGATCGAAGTGTACGGGGAAATGCACCGCTATATTCCCCTGCTCGCCAAATGGGCCGGTTTTAGCAAGATCGGAGAAAAAGTCGTGGAGCATCGCGCGCGTAAGTACGGCGCCACCAAGTTCGGGCTGGAGCGCTTCGTGAACGGCTTCCTGGACCTGATGTCTATTTCTTTTGTCGGGAAATTCGGCAAGCGGCCTATGCATTTTTTTGGTACCTTGGGTATACTGTTTTTTCTGGCCGGGTTCGTTATCCTGGCGTACCTCAGTCTGGCTAAACTGGTGTACCTGGAATACGGCATCGCCGACCGGCCCTTGTTCTATTTCGGCATCCTGGTGCTCATCATCGGCACGCAGTTGTTTGTTACCGGATTTTTGGCCGAGCTGGTCTCGCGCAACGCGCCCGACCGCAATATCTATCTCGTTGAGAAGCGGCTCGAATGAAAACCCTGAAAACGATCGTTATTCTCAGTCCCGCCCATCCGCTGCGGGGCGGCATCGCAGTTTCAACCGAGCGCCTGGCGAAAGAACTGCAACAGCACGGGATGGAAGTCGTGATCTATTCTTTCCGGCTCCAGTATCCTTCCTTTCTGTTTCCGGGAAAAACCCAGTACACGGATGATCCGCCGCCGCAGGACTTGTCGATCTTGCCCCTCATCAATTCTGTAAATCCACTCAACTGGCGCCGCCTGGGCCGGAAATTGCGCCGCGACCGGCCGGATGTCGTGCTGGTCCGTTTCTGGATGCCCTTTTTCGGTCCGAGCCTCGGCACGATCCTGCGTCAGGTGCGCCGCAACCATCATTCTCGCACTCTGGCGTTGGTCGACAACCTGGCGCCGCACGAAAAACGGCCGGGCGACCGCCCGCTTACGCGTTATTTTGTGGGCGGGGTCGACGGTTTCGTCACCCTATCGAGAACCGTCCTGGAGGAGGTCCGGGCCGTCGCACCGGGCAAACCCGCCGTTTTTGTCCCACATCCCATTTACGACAACTACGGCGCCCTCGTCTCCCGCGAAGCGGCGCTGACCTATTTACAACTGGACCCCTCGCTGCGCTACCTGCTTTTCTTTGGGTTCATCCGCGATTACAAGGGCCTGGATATACTGCTGCGCGCCTTCGCCGACGCCCGGCTGTGCGACCAGGAACTGCGGCTGATCGTGGCGGGAGAGTTTTACGGAAATGAAGAAAAATACCGGCGCCTCATCCGGGAGCTCGATCTGGCCGACCGGCTCATCCTGCGCAATGCCTATATTCCTTCCGAAGAAGTACGGTATTACTTCGGCGCGGCCGATCTCGTGGTGCAGCCCTACCGGTCGGCGACCCAGAGCGGCATCTCTCAGCTGGCCTATCACTTCGAACGGCCCATGCTGGTGACGGCGGTAGGCGGATTGCCGGAGACGGTAGCGCACGACCGGGACGGCTACGTCGTACCGGTGGATCCCGTCGCGGTAGCCGACGCCATCCACGACTTTTTTTCCCGGCAGCGTTTCGCCGGGATGCAGCAGCAGGTGCGCCGGCGGAAAAAGCTGTTTTCCTGGTCGAACCTGGTGGCCGGCATCCGGCAGGTGTGGGAAGCAGTAGAGCAACAAAAAACGTAACCGATGAACCGAAACGAGCGCCTCCTTCAGGGTATCCGGGAAAGTATCGAATTGAAACGGGCGGTACTGGCGGACGCTATTTTGCTGGAAAAAACCGGGCAGGCCGTGGCGCTTTGCCTCGCTGCCTTTCGCGCCGGCGGAAAGGTCCTCTTTTGCGGGAACGGCGGCAGCGCAGCGGACGCCCAGCACCTGGCCGGTGAACTCTCCGGACGTTTTTACCGCGACCGGCCTCCGCTTTTCGCCGAAGCGTTGCACGTCAACGGCGCTTTCCTGACGGCCGTCGCCAATGATTACGGGTATGAGGAGGTGTTCGCCCGCATGATCGACGCCGCCGGCCGGCCCGGCGACGTACTGTTCGCCTTATCGACTTCGGGGAATTCGCCGAACGTGGTGCGCGCCGCCGAGCGCGCCCGTGCTTCCAGCCTGCAGGTGGTCGCCCTCACCGGCGAAAGCGGCGGCCGGCTGGCCAGTCATTGCGACCTCTTGCTGCCCATCCCTTCCCGGGATACGCCCCGCATCCAGGAGTGCCACATGTTGCTCGGCCACCTGATCTGTGAAATGATCGAGGCAGAGTTGTTCCCGGCCTGAACAGACAGGTGGAAATACTTCTTCCGGTCTTCCATGAACATATGAACAATCCGGGTCAAAAAGGATATCCCAGCGACAGATGCCAGACCAGGTTGTCGCGCCGCCATTCACTTTGAAAAGGCCGGAAATCCCTGATCCAGGCATTATCGGGTAAGCGACTGGGTTTGCGCAGGGCGAAAGCGGCGTCGAGGCGCAAGACGACAAAGTCGATGTCGAGCCGCAATCCCAGCCCGGCGCCTACGCCCAGTTCTTTCCAGAAGTCGTCCCATTCGAACAAGCCGCGCCGGTTGCCGTCCTCCGGCATGTTCATCAGCCAGATGTTGCCGGCGTCGACGAACAGGGCGCCCCGCAGGTAGCTGATCAGGGGAAAGCGATACTCGAGGTTGGCTTCCAGCTTGATGTCGCCGGTCTGATCGCTGAAGACGGTCGTTTCGTCCTGGGCTAGGGTGTCGCGGCCGGGGCCCAGCCGCCGGATGCGAAAGGCCCGGACGCTGTTGGCGCCGCCGGCGAAGAACTGCCGGGAAAAGGGCATCGCCCTGGATTCGCCGAAAGTCCAGCCCGCGCCGAGGTTGAGCCGGCTCACCAGTAGCGCTTCGCCGAAGCGGGCGTAATGGCGGCCATCGATTTCCAGGCGCAAATAACGGGAATAGGGGCGGCCGAGAAGTACCTGGCGGGAACCGAAGAGGGCCGCCACGTTACCGGATGTTTCCGCCGAAGCGAGCGCATAGTACCGGCTATTCCGTTTGCGGCTTTCCGGTTCGCTGTAAAGGTAGCGATAGGAGGCGCCCATTATGAAAATATCCTCCACGCCGGCGCGCAGACGCGGGTCCAGCCGAAGCCGTTCTTCGAATGCTTCACTCGAACGCAACAGGTTTTGCTGGGAAAAAGTGACCGGATACAACTCGTGCCGGTGCAGAGTAGAAGGCTGCCACCGGTAGCCCGCCCGCATGCGCAGCGCGTTTAGGGTGAAATTGTCTACGCGAAAGAGGTATTGCCCGCCCACCGAAAAAATGGTGCGGGGCGGCTGAATACTGGCGGGAGAAAATCCGAACAAGGGCGACAAAAAACGCGGTACTTCGAGGCGCGCCTCGCCGTTGATCTCGAACGCGTTCAACCATTGACTGCCCTGTCCCAGCTCCGTCAGTAGGCCGCCTGAAAGTGACAAGCGCAGCCGCTCGGCGCCGCGGAAGAGGTTGCGGTGGGTGTAAGCGAGGTTTAGGTTGGAGCCCACCAGGCCGGCTTTGGTGGTGGCCTCCACTTCGGCCGAAAAGGTTTGAGGCTGATCGGGCAGGAGGAAAAACTGCCGGTCTAACCATTGGCCCTTTTCGCTGCTTCGCCGCCGGTAGCTGAGGTTGACGAACTGAAAGACGCCGAGGCCATTGAGGTGGCTCAGGGTGCGCTGTTCCAACGACGGCCGGTAAACATCGCCTTTTTCCTGCCGGATCAGTCGGCGCACCACGGCAGGGCGCAGAAAGTTTTCGTAGCCCACGAACTGCAGTCCGGATTGTTGCAGGGTATCCTGCGCCTGGGTCGATTCTCCGGGCGGGCTCGATCGCACGGTGGTGTTCCCGATGCGATGAAGCTGGTAATGACTGGAATCTCTCCGGGGTATCGTCCGCAGGTAAATATCGGCCTGCCGGCCCGGAAGCGTATCGAGGTAAAAAATGAAGTCCTGCTCGCCGACGCCGTAATAGCCTTCCTGGCGCAATAGCCGGGTCAGCCGCCGGCGCTCGGCTTCCAGCTGCCCGAGCAGCACCGGAGCCCCTGGCCTCAAGGGCGGAAGCCGGCTGAACCGATTGAGCGGTTCGGCCAGCGGCAGGGTGTCGGGTACGGGTAAATATCGGTTGACCGTATACCGGGGGCCGGGGGTTACGAGGTATTGCACCCTGACCTGCCGGCGCCGGACGGTGGTATCTGCTGTGACTCCGGCCTGCAAGAACCCCCGGTCGCGCAGCGCCCGCTCCATTCGCAGGCGCGTGCGCCGCACCGGGCGGGGGGTGTACAATACCGGCGGCTCGCCCAGCCGCGTTTTGATCCAATGCCCGACACCTTTGCCGTCATTATCGCGATCAAAGGTCTGATAGATGCCCAGCCGGAAGGGGATACCCAACGGACGATTGTTGGGCGTAGGCTGGATGAGCTCCTCCAGCCGGTCACGTATCTGCCGCTCGTCTTGTTCCGGGCTTGCTTCAAAAGCAATGGAGGCGCCGCGATACAGTTGTTCTCCCAGTGCGAGGCGGCGCGTGGGGTTACATCCGGCAATGGCGATCCAGAAGAAGATCAGAAGCAATGAGAGGCGGGGCGCTCCGGATTTTACGAACAGGGTCGGGGTCTTCGAAAATGGCCAATGCCTTTTCAGGCTGTTCCTTGCTCGCTTCCTCATTCGTTCTCTTTTTTCCCGCTGCGCCCGAAAGATCTTTGAAAGCGCAGTCCGACCCCGCTTTCGTTGACGTTTTCACCGTTGAGCAGGTCGTAGTCGTAGCGATTGAAAACGCGGACTCGGTAAGCGCCGGAGGGCGTCAGTTTGTATTCCAGTACGAAATCGCTGGTGAAATAAGTCGCTGAGCTGGCCTGTTCCTGTGTTTCGAGGTCGACATTGCCGCCAACCCTTACGGAGAGGCGATCGTCGAAAAGCCGCTTGGTCAGGCCGAGTTGCACTTCGGTGACCGTTGACTGGCTTTCCGCAGGGCCGGCTTTGTAGGATTCTACGCCTACGTCCAGTTCCACGCCTTTGACGTAGCGCTCCGAAAGCCGATTCAGGCGGTTGCTGATCAAGTTGCTGATGCTGCTCAGAGCCAGGCTTTCTCCGACTCCGGCGATGGAAGCCTGGCCGCCTCCCTGTGTGATGAAACTATCGAACAACAAGAGCCCGAAGACCTGCGTATTGAGCTCATTCGGGTCGTTCTGCAGGGCGTTCAATTGGCTGCGCACCTGCTCCGCCAGCTGCCCGTCTTCGGTTTCGGGCACCCGAATGTTAAATTGTATGTCCAGGTCTTCCAGCGTACCGCTCATCTGCATCTCTATCTGGAAATCCATGCGGCGGCGTGCTGCAGCCGTTTCGGTTTCGGAAAGCGTGGTCCGCTGCCGCAACAGGTTGTAAGGCGCGGTGCGGGTAGCGTAGAGTGCGGTGATGTCAAATTCGCTCTGCAGGGGATCGCCGGGCAGTATGATCCGGCTCCCCGGTTGGATCTGAAAGTTTTTCTTGACCAGACCCTGGTAGTTGAGCAGGTAGCTGCCTTCTTCCAGGGTGTAGGCTCCGGTGGTGCGCAGGTTGCCCTGTGGGTCCATTTCCACACTGATGGCGGCGCGGCCGCGGGCGCTCAGCTTTTCCTGGGTTGCGGGGTCGATGATGACCTGCAACTCGGCGCTCGGCGTCACTTCCATTTGCAGCGACAGGTCCAGCCCGGTGCGGGGCTCGATGAGTGGCGGAGGGGATGGCCGTCCTTCCGGATCGGTCTCATCGGGGGGCGGCCCGTATGCGATGAAGTCCTGATCGGCAATGGCCTGGCTTTCGGTAAGCGGCTGGACGAACAGACGCGTGCTATCGAGCGTGGTGGCCTGCACGTCCACCCGGGGCAGGGTGGGCGTACCCCGGATGCGGGCGTCGACGGCCAGCAATACCGTGCCGTAGAAGCGGCTGGTGTCCGTAGGTTGGGTTCGCAGGAAAGGAAATTCGGGAGTGGAAAGCTGCAGGTCGAGCCCAATGTCTGAAAAATGATCGTGTTCAATGCGTCCGCTGAGTTCGGCCCGGCGATTTTCGTTGTCGTAGAGGGCCAGCGTCCCGATATCAACGAGCTTATTGTCGATGGTGATGGTGTGCCGACCCTGGGTGCGGTAACGCAATTGCAGGAATTCGATAAAAGCACCGGCTTCTGCAAGGGTGAGTTCGCCCGCGAGATCCGGTCGGCTGGTCGTCCCGCGCAAGGTAAAACGCCCGTCAATGGCGCCGGCGGCGTTGCGGATATAGTCCCCTGCAAAGGTTTCCAAAAGCGGCAAGGCCAATTGCTGCAGGTCGATTTCCAGGTCGAAGGCCTGCTCCTGGAAGACATAGTCCCCCTGCACATCCAACTGTCCGGAAGGGCCGTCCAGCACTGTGCTCAATCGCGCGGCTTTTCCGTTTTGGATCGATGCTGCGGCAACGGACAGTTCACCGACGGGCTGTCCGTCCAGGCGCAACGCCCGCAATTGCAGGTCGGCCTCAATTTGCGCGGGCAGCGCTGCGCTTATCGTTCCGTCGAGGGCGCCGGTCAGAAAACTGGAATCCAGAGACACCAGCCGGCTGATATTGCTGAGCTGGTAATTGGCGAATCCGGCAGCCAGCGGCGGAATGCCCACCGTATCGGGCGGCGATTCGGCGGTCAGATAAAACACCTCCTCGCCTTTTTCAAACCGTATGCCGGCCAGACGCAGGTATCCGGGCGCCAGGTCGACATAATGGTCCGGGGCGACCTGCCAGCGAGCATCGCTGAATACGAACGGAGATTGAAACCGCAACCGGTACGCCTGACTGTCGCGCGGAACGAACTCGGCCTGCACATCGTAAAGTTGGCCCAGCGTTTCGGCGTCGAGCATAAAACGGAGGCCTAAGCGGTCATTTCCGGCTTCCAATTCGAGCTTGGGCCGGAGCGTAGTCGCTTCTTCGCCCAGGGCAATGCGGTGGGTGCTCAGCTGGGTGAAAAAGCGGCCTTCGCGTTCGGCGGCGCTCCAGCGCAGCGAATCGATGCGCTGGTCGCCGAACGCGATACGGGGCGCCCGGAAGCGGAACGACAAGCCGTCCGACTGCGGGGCGAACCGGGCGTCCAGTCGCACCGTATCGCTGACGGACAAGGCGGGTAAAAAGATGGTAGTCAGTTTTTTATCGGGGTACACCCAGACCCGCCCGGTGAGGTCGATATCCCCGGCTCCGGTGCTGTCCGGAAGGTCGAGCAGCGGCGCCAGCGAGATTTTCCGGTCGAAATATTGCAGTAAAGCGGGAGCAAGCTGGTTCGGATCGTAATTTCCGAAGAGTTCTAGTCCGATCACTTCCGAGGCGAGGGTGATCTCCCGCCTGCCGCTCGCCAGGCGCCGGGCGGCGAGGTGCAGCTTTTCGCTCTGGAAAAGGCCGGTCTCGTCTTTGATCTCGGTATTTCTGAGGAAAAGTTCTCCTTGGGGATCCGCCGCTGACAGACTTGGGAAATCCATCTCCAGTTCGGTGCGGATGGTCAGGGAATCGGCGGACCACCCCAGTGCGGCCAGGTCGGCGCGTACGGCGCCCGTGTCGATGCGCAGGCGAAGCAGCGAATCCCGCCAGCCGGCGAGGGCGGCGAAATGGAGAGCGAGGTGGTCGTCTTCGTAGCGCAGGCGGCTATCCAATCGGGGGCCGTCGAGGGTGGCGTTCAGATTCAAATTGCGATAAGTGTACCGGTTCATATCGAACCGGCCGACGGTAGCGCGCAGGTCGGTTCGCATACTGTCAGGGCGGAGGCCCCGGCCTTTGAGCTGCGCCCGCAGTCCCAACTGTCCGAAAAGGGTGTCAGCCAGCAAGCGGTCTAGCGCTACTCGGTCGGCTGCCAGGTTGACCTGGTAGCGGGCGTCCTGATAATCAGGGGTGAAGGATATCTGCAGGTCGTGACTGAAAGGACCGACCGCGGTTTCCCATTGCCCGAAGTGAACGAAATCGCGCAGCGTACCGGCGAAGGTTCCGTCGAAAGCTATCGCTCCCAGGCGTTCTACCGGACCGGGCAGCGTGTCGGACAGGAACCCGCGCCAGTCTTCCGGCCTCGTCCGCAACCGGAAAGTATCGGTGCGCAGCTGTAATTGGGCCGGCTTCGTCCAGTCTTGCAATAAGCCGGTCAGCTGCAGTGAGGTATGCGCTTCGGTTGTAATGTCGAGCCGGCCCAGTTGCAGGCGGCGGCTGGTTCCCTTCAGGTCGGCCTCAACCGCAATGCGACCCAGGCGATCCAGGCCGCCGGGCAGGGACAGGTTAGGCAGACGGCGGCGCAGCTTTTTATTGTCCAGCGAAACGGCGAGGCGAAGACCTTCACTTTTGAATTTTTCGGGCTCGCTGAACTGCCGAACATTGCCGGAAACGGTGATATCCGCCGCATCAGCCAGGGTCAGATTGAGGTCTTCGATCGACAGGTTGGATACGGGCCCCTTTACCTGGCCGCTGCCGGCGACAAAACTTTCGCGATCGAGTTGCAGGGCCCCCAGGGTGTCGCCGAAAAAGTAGGCGAGGTCGGCCAGGTTCAGCTTACTTTCCCGCAGCTGAAAATCCACTGACAGTTGCGTGATATCGCTCCAATCGGCAAAAGACCCGTAGGCGAGGTCGAGCTCGTACGCCAGTCGGCTGTCCGGAGTGGTCAGCCGAAACGATCGGATCGCTGCCGATTGAGGGGTAAGGGCGAGCTCGCTCTGGGTTTGCATCAGTCGCAATCCGCTTTTTTCCGAAAATGACAAATCCCGGATGGCGGCGGCGAGGGTCGTGCTATCCCACTCGATTTTTTCCATCTGCAGCTGCAGGTCGTTGATTTGCAGATGGTCGGGATCGAGGCGCCCGGCTGTGGTCATTGCCGGTTGGTCGATGCGGTCGTATTGCAGGTAGGGAGCGCCAATGGTCAGCTGATCGAGGCGAATGGCCCAGCCGATGTCCGGGAAAACGGGCGGTGTGGATGTCGTATCGGTGGAAGGGGGCGTCGTGGCGTTGGCGAACGCCATTTCGAGGCCGTTGATCGCCAGTGCATGCAGGTCGATCCGTTGGTTGGCCAGGTCGAGCTTTTGCGGTCGGATTTGCAGCTCGCGCCATTTGATCCGCGAATATTGCCTGGCCAGGTCATCGGTGAGGGAGAAATCCAGGTTTTCGATGCGCAGGTCGCCCAGGCTGAAAGTCCACGGTTCGCCCGATTCCGGAGCAGGTTCTTCGCTGCTGAAAGCATCCAGCAGGAATTGGAAGTTGAATGATTCGTTTTCGGCAGGCCGCTGCAATTGCAACCGGATATCCTGCAGGGCGACGATCTCGATATTGGCTTTTTGGCGGAACGGGAACAATCCCTGCAATCTGGCTTCGAGGCGGCCGGCGTACAGCAGGGTATCGGCAGCAAGGTCTTCCAGATAGACGTCTTCCAGGAGCAGGTGATCAAAGAAATGCAGTCGCAGCCGGCCGATGGACAAGCGGGTGTCGAGGCGCCGGCTGAGTTGTTCAGTCAGTTCGCGTTGCAGGCGCTGCTGGATGGCCGGTCGCTGGAGGAGCAACCAAACCAGCACGAGCAGACCGAACAGGATCAGCAAGAGGATGCCCAATGGGATTAGTATGCCTCGCAGGCGTTTTCGCAAAGTACCGAAGGCTGTTTTGGTGAAAGGGAAATACAAGTTTAAAACTGAAAGCCAACACAACTTGTTCGATGCTCCCCGTCCTGCGGTGCGCCTGCTTTCAGAGGAGGCGGACGCCTACCATCTGCCAGGATCGCCGGGTGTAGATGGCCTCGATACTTTTGCGGCCGAAAATATCTTCGGCTTCTTCTACCGTTTGCGCGGCCCATTGCGAGAAGCCGATAGTGGGGTTGTTGTTTTTTTCGAGCGTGTTGTACCAGATCTTACCGGCTTTTTCCCAGGCGTGCCCGCCGAGATAGCGGGCGAGCAGGTAAAAAGCATGGTTGGGGATACCGGAGTTGATATGGATGCCGCCATGGTCTTTATCCGTCTTGAAATAGCTGTTCATGTGAAACGGCTGCTTGTCGGGCGACAGCTTTCCCCGCCGGCAGGCGCCGGGCGTGGCGAGTGACCGCAGGGCCAGCGGATCAGCGGGAGAAGTTCCCACCAGCGCATTTTCTCCGACGAGCCAGCTGGCTTCGTGGGCCTGCTGGTTTTTGCTGAACTGCACGACGAGGCAGGCAAAGATGTCGGCCAGGCTTTCATTGAGGGCGCCGGCCTGGTCGTAGAGGCCCAGCCCGCCCGAATGTTCGTTGACCCCGTGCATGTATTCGTGAGCGATAATCGACAGGTCGTCGGCGAAGGTTTGAAAAACGTTATTATCGCCTTCGCCCAGCTGAATCTCGTCTTCGGTCCAGAGGGCCTGCGTCCAGGGTCGGTTGGGTATTTTCCGGACGCGGACGTTGGCTTTCAGCGTTTTCCCGTTCCCGTCGACCGAGTCGCGCCGAAAGTGCTCCGCAAAAAAGCGATGGATCGTACCCAGATGATCGTAAGTGGTGTCTACGTCGGCAACGCCTGATGCCGGTTCGCCTTCGCGCCGGCTTCGGTTATTGCTCTGCTGATCGAGGATATGGCGGTCGGGGCGGCGGGTCTCGCCATCGGGGATCAGCGCTACCGGCCGCAGGGAAGCCGGGTTGAGCCGGGTGGCCCGCAACAGGCGCACCTGTTCGCTGATATTGATGAATCGGAGGGTTTCCTCACTATCCGTCGAGCCCAGGTCTTCGGCGGAGATGATACAGAATATGGGGTTGCGCGCGTCGTTGCACATGTCGGTTTTAGTTTTAAATGCAGTTGCAGAAAGGGGTCATGGAATAACCCCGACCAATTGCCAGGAGCGCCGGGTAAGCAGGGCCTCAAGGCTTTGCGAGCCGAAGAGTTCTTCGGCTTCGGCGATGGTCAGTTCCGCCCAATCAGTGAATCGGATCAGGTGGTTATTGTTTTTTTCCAGGGCGTTGTACCAGATCTTTCCGGCTTTTTCCCAGGCGGGCCCGCCCAGCTGGGTAGCCAGCAGGAAGAAAGCGTGGTTGGGAATGCCGGAGTTGATGTGGACGCCGCCCGAATCGCGGGTCGTTATGACGTAGCCGTCCATGTGGTAGGGCTGATTGTCGGCCGGCAGGCCGCCTCGCTTGCAGGTTCCGGGCGCTTTCAGGGAGCGCAGGGCGAGGGTGTCCGCATCGCCGCCGCCCATCAGAATGTTATCGCCAACGAGCCAGTCGGCCTCGTGAGCCTGCTGTTTTTGGTCGTGTTGGACGATCATACAGGCAAAAACATCGGCAATGCTTTCGTGGAGCGCGCCGGTTTGGCCGTGGTAGCTTAGTCCGCCGGAATGTTCGATAAGACCGTGCATAAATTCGTGGGCGATGATGGACAGGTCGCCGGCGAAGGTGCGAAATATCCGGCGGTCTCCTTCGCCGATAAGCAGCTGATTGTCGTGCCAGAGCGCCTGCGTGAAGCGGGAGCGTTCGTCGACCTGGAAGCGGACGGTGGCGCGCAGTTCTTTGCCTTTGCCGTCCAAAGAGTTGCGATTGAAATGGTCTAGGAAAAAGTGGTAGATCAGACCGAGATGGTCAAATACCCGGTTGACGTCTTTCACAATGCTCTCCTGTGCATCGTCTTCCATCCGGTCGTGTTGCTCGACATGGTCGTGAACGATGCGGCGCAGGCGGGGCAGCGCGCCGGTAGGGGTGGGGGCGCCGGCGGGTTGATTGGTCCGGTTCTCTCGCTTTTGGCGGGCGGCTTCGCTCCATTCGATGGTTGCGGTGGTTCCGCGCCTGCCTATTATTCCCAGCGTGATCAGATCATCGGTGGAAAGGATGCCGTAAGCGGGGCTGTGGTGCATTGGAGGTTATTTGGTTACGGGCAGTGGGTTCGCAGTTTTAGCGCACCGATCGTCAGTTGCGGTAGTGCTGCTTCGACGCTGTCGTAAAACGGAGAAGCTTTTAAGGTAACGTCGAAGGCGCCTTCCCGCACCGCCGGAGCGAAAATCTCCGGCCGGCGTTTCAGCCGGGGCGCCAGATCGATATTGTAGATAAACTCTTCCTGATCTTGTCGCAAGGCGTCGTAGGTAAACATTCCCACGAAGAAGGGCGACTTTCGGCCTTCGGCGATCGCTTCCGGGGGGGCGTTCACGAATAGCTCTACGGTAGCGTTGCGCACGCCCGTTATGGCGGCGCCTTCCACAACCAGGATCAGGCAATCGTCGGGGTTTTCCAGCGCCTGCTCCTGCAGCAGCCGGTCGGCGATGCCCAGCGCTTCGGTCGACAGCGGAACGGTCAGAAATACCTGATCGCCGGTATTCGCGGCGCCCAGGGTTTCCTGCGTGCGGCTCGCCGGCGGCGGTGCATTTTTGGAAGTGGATTTGCAATGCCAGCCCGAGAGGAGCAGCAAAAAGTACAGGCTGTATCTCATGATTTTCGCTTTAGGGCGAATAGGGTTGCTTCGCCGATATTGAAGGTCGATCCGCCGCCCGAGCCGATGGGCTTGGCGACCAACTGTATGGTCAGGTTCTCACCGGGCAGCTTACCCGCCTCCTTTAACCGGATCAACGTAGGCGTCAGGTCAAATAACAGGTCGTATTTATGGCCGGGCATGCCGTCCATCTCCATGCCATCTTCCATCTCGTGGCGCATGAGGAAGAAGGTGCCTGAGCCGATACTTTCGGTGACGTTCAGAGGCGTATCGGCCCGGAGATCTTCCCGGTTGATAAACACATTGATGACCAGATTATTGTCTTCGGGCAGCACGATATTGGAAAAGTAAGCATAGGCGGTGGACGCCGGCCGGTCCTCGTGCCCGCGGTCGGCGATCACCAGCAGCGTATCGAGCATTTCGCGATTGATCGCGAAGGGGATCTCGACGGGTTGGTTGAGGGGCAGCGGCTCGTCGAGGGCTACTTCGAATTCCAATCCTTCGATGGGCTCCATATTGACCGGCAATACCGGCGGCAACAGGGCCATTGCGGGAGTGGGTTCTTCCTGGGTGTCGTAGCGGTAGCCCAGTGGGACGGTGCGCGTATAATCCCGTATCGTGGCCAAAACATTATTCCCGTCCCGGTCGTAAAAATGGTTCCCGAAAGTGAGGTTCAGCCAATCCGGATCGTCGGTATTGCTGTTCCCGCGTTCCAGCCATTCCACCCACAGCCGGTCGACATTGGCGTGGTGCAGATAGAAAATGGCATCGAAACCCGCCCGTTGGGTATCGCCCATATCGCGCACGGTGCTGAAATCACTCAGGTCCCGGGGCTCCCCGAGATAACTGTGCACGTAGTTGTGCGGCGTTTCTTCCAGCAAACCGGGCGCGCCGCGGGGGCCGCCCGCAAAAGATCTGAATACGCGGGTAGCCATGATGAATTCATCCATATATTCGTCATTCGTGACGCTTTCCCAGGGCGTGCGACGACCTTCATAGGCGCGGTCGTGATCGAGCGGCGGTTCCAGGAATGCTTCGGGCACCCGCGGGTGTTCGGCCCAGTCCCAGTACGGAAGGGCGAAAGACTCATCTCCGGTCACTTCCCGGATCACCTCTTCGAAATAATACAAATAGGCCCGGTGCCAGGGCAGAAACTCCCAGCTGCCGTGGCGACAGCGACCGCCGCCGTGGATGAGCGCTTGCTGGGTCCAGCTGTGGGGATGGTCCTGCGGCAGGCTGTCCCGCATGATGCGGATCGCCCGCCGGTAGGTTTCGAGAACGGGGTCGTCCGGCCGCATCTCGGTGACGCTGCGGCGAACGTAAAGCTCGGGCAGCTCGCCGGTGGTGCCGAACCGTTGAGCGGAGCAGCCTGCGGCATCGCCGTTCTCGTTATACGGTATGATGGTAAGCTCGATAATGACGCCCTCGGGAAGCGGGTCTTCCGGGGCGAAATCGGTGAAATCGCCGGCGTCTGTTTCCGGGATGACGACCGCTCCGGTCGTGGCGTTGACCGCAAACAGGCGGTAGCCGGTAGCATCCGCAACGGTTGCCCAGCGCAGAATGACGTTCGGGGAAACCTCGGTATCGCCGACGGCAGGCGTCAATAACGTACTGCAGTCGGGTACGGCGCCGCCACCGGTATCGTCGGCAGTGGTGAAGCGGACGCTGGAACAGCCCGATGCTTCCCCTGCCTGGTTGTAGGGAAGGACGGTAACGGAAATCTCGCGGCCGGCGGGCAGCGGGTCAGGGGGGGTGAAATTGAGGGTATTACCCACATCCCGGTTCAAAAGCGTCTCTTCGCCGTTTGGGCCGGCGGCGATGCGTACGCGGTAACCGGTAGGTGCTCCGGAGGCGGCCTCCCAACGCAAGTTCGGCCGGAGCGGTACGTTTTGCTGTCCGGCGGCCGGAAAGCTGAGGCGCGTACAGCCGGGCGGCCTCCGTTCGGTGTCGCCGCCTTCAGAGACGGTCGTAAAGCTGAAAACCGTACAATCCCCCGTATAATCCCCGCAGCGGTTGTAGGCCGCGATGCGTACGAAAAGGGTCGTATTTTCCGGGAACGGCTGGTCGGGCTGGTAGATCAACCGGTCGCCGAGGTCGATGGTGTCAATGACGTCAGCAGCGCCGGGGCTGGATCCTACCCACAATTTATAGCCGTCCGGTTTGGGGTCGGGAGCGGCCCAGATCAGGCTTTTATCCTGCGGAACGCCCGTACTGCCGGGAAGCGGGCTGATCAGGACAGGGCAACCCTCAGGAATTTTACAGTTGTTGCATCCCTTTTTTTGGGTCACCAGGGGTACGACCACTATCAATATCAGGGGATAAAGGGCGGTGCGGGGCCAAAAAGAGAATGGAAAAAGAGATTTAGGTGCGGTTTTTCTCACTGTATTTGGATTTGAGGGATGAACAGGAAGGGTCTGTCCTGGGAAAGATAGCAACTTTTTTATTTATTTTGGGAGTAGGCCGCCTTAATACCTATACCATGTTTCTTTTTTTGGATCGCGACGGCGTGATCAATCGCCGGCTTCCGGGCGACTACGTCCGCCAATGGGAGGCATTTGCCTTCCTGCCGGGTGTACTTCCGGCGCTCAGAGCGCTGGCCGGACAATACCGGCGCATCTTCATTATCACCAACCAGCAGGGCATCGGGAAGGGGTTGATGACGGAGGCCGATCTTTTCTCCGTACACCAGGCTATGCTGGGCGCTATTGAAAGCGCCGGAGGACGCATCGACGGGATCTACTACTGCCCGCATCTGGCGTCTGACCGGTGCCGTTGCCGCAAACCGGCTACCGGCATGGCCGAACGGGCGCGCCACGATTTTCCGGAGGTCGACTTCGCGCGCTCGGTGATGGTGGGCGATTCCTGGTCGGATCTGCAGCTGGGACAAACCCTGGGGATGAAAAATGTCTGGGTCGATACCAAGGAGGAGGATCGGGCCCGCATCGAAGCAGACTGGCGGGCCGGCAAGCTCATCATTGCCGCCAGAGTGGGCGGGCTATGGGAATGGACGCTTGGAAAGATAGAAAGGAATAATCCGGATTAGCGGAACTCTACCTCCGTAGCGCCGTAACCGTAGCGGGGGTGCCATTCGTTCTTGAAGCGCTTGACTGCTTCGTTTTGCTGCAGCCGCTTGGCGATCTCACCGCGCAGGCGGCCTTTGCCGACGCCGTGGATGATAAATACCCGCTCCGCGCCGACGCGGAGGGCTTTTTGCAGAAAAGCGTCGAAGTGGTGCAGCTGGAGCCTCAGGATCTCCGCGCTGCTGAGTTTTTTCGGATTGCGACTCAGCCGTTCGGCGTGCAGGTCGACTTCGGGAACGAATTCGGCGTATTCAAGCACTTCGCTATGCATGCGCTCGGAGATATCCGACCACTGCCCTGAATGGCGGGTATTGCGCTTGGTATAACTGCGCAGATCTTCCTTTTTGTCCTTTCTCCGGGAAGCCTGCACGTCTTCAAAAACGCGGTACAGGTGGACTTTGCGGTTGAGCAAAGGAGCGGTGAGCATGCGTTTGAAAAACTGCTTGGGCTTGATCTTTATCTCTTTTTGCAGGCGCGTGCCGGTGCCTTCCGTGGTGAGCCGCCAGCACTCGATATGAAAGGCCGGGCTGTCGTTGAGATGATCGTACCACATTTCCCCGACTTCGCAGACCGAGAGGGAGTCCAGCTTGCCGTTGTACTTTTGCAGGGCTTTTCCGTTCAGGTAGAAACAAAAAGTAAAGATGACGTCCGCCGGAGTGTCATTGATCAGGAAGATCTTGAACCGCTCGGCCGTAGCGTCAGCCCGCAATACAGGGTCGAAAGCGAGCTGGATGCCCAGGCTCTTCAGGATGGCGTATTGCGACTCTATGGCGGGGCGACGGGGAGGCTGCACCATCTTGGCTTGCTTGCCCGGCACGATCTTGGCTTTGACGGAAGGCAGACGCTCGCCGGCGGACTCCGCCCGCACCAGGTCGTCGATGAAAGCAGGAATCTCCATGTTCTCTCCATCCAGCAAAACGTTGACCATGCCGTTTTCCAGCAAAGCAGTCACCACGCCTTTGTCGCGGCTGTGCAGAAACTTGACCCGGGTGCCGACGGAAAATAACACTTTCTGTACTTTTGAATTTTGATTGACTAACAAACGGGGGAAGCTCGGGTTCACCCTTCGTTCCTAAAGATACGAAAAATGAAGACCTGGCGTTGGCGCCTGGCCCAGCGGGCCGAGCTCAAATGGTGGGAGTGGTACCTGCGCGACCAGCCGCGAGCGGATTATCTGTCCCGCAAAAGACGCTACTGGCGACGCGTGCTGGCGGAAACCGGCGCCGCGCCCACATCGGGGCAGCGCATCCTCGACGCCGGCTGCGGACCCGCCGGCATCTTTATCGTACTGGATCAGAACGAGGTCGATGCGCTGGACCCCCTGCTCGAACAATACCGGGAGCGGCTGCCTCATTTTTCTCCGGACGATTATCCGAACGTTCGCTTTCTGGCGGATCCGCTCGAAACCTACCGGCCTGCCTACTGCTACGATACGGTGTTCTGCCTGAACGCCATCAACCACGTCGCAGACCTGCCGGCCTGCATCGCCGCTCTCGGCCGGGCGCTGGCGCCCGGAGGTCGGCTGGTCGTATCGGTAGATGCACATAATTACTCGTTCTTTCGCCGACTCTTCCGGCTGCTGCCTTTTGATATTTTACACCCGCATCAGTACTGCCTTGACGAATACCGGGCCATGATCGCCGCGCTCGGGCTGCGGGAAGTGCGGGTGGCGCTGCTCAAAAAGGGATTCTTCTTCAACTACCACGCCCTCGTTTTTCAGCGCGATTCAACGCGGGAGTAACAGCACGTCGCCGCCCAGGATGCGCGTCGAATCGTCGATCAGGCGCACTTTGGCGGTATAGGTAAAAACGCCGACACCCATGGGCTGACCGCGGAAAATCCCGTTCCACCCCAGCGATTCGTCATTGGGTTGGAAACTTTCTCTTTCGAACACCAGCTCTCCCCAGCGCGAAAAGACCCTGAGGTTCTCGATCTCCTCCACCTCGTGGTTGGTGAAGAGGGTAAAACCGTCGTTGACGCCGTCGTTATTGGGTGAAAAGACGTTGGGGACGTAAATCTGTGGGGAAATACCCACCAGAAGGGGTAGTGCGTCAAAGACCAGGCAACCGTTCTCGTCGAAAGCGAGGGCGGAGATTTGTACGTTTTTTTCCACGAGATACCGCTTTCGGGTCGGCGATTCCTGCTCATTCAATTCTTCGGGCATCCAATAGATAGAATCGATGGGGAAATCGGCCAGCACTTCCAGGTCAACCTGACTGCCTTGGGGTACGCGTAGCGTGTCGCTTCCCAATTGCGCAGTCAGCTGGAACGACAGGGGCGGCGGGTCGTCCAGGAATACCGTCTCGGCGCCCGTGCAGCCGTTGGCGTCCCTTACTTCCAGTTGATAGACGCCGTCGTCCAGGCGGCTGAAAACCGGCGTGGTTTGCGCTGGATACCCGGTGAGGCGGTAAGTATATGGTCCGACGCCTCCTTCTACCGTATCGACCCGGATGAGGCCGTTGGCGTCGCCGTGGCACAAGACCGGTTCTACCGAGAGGAACGGCAACAACATATACTGTTCGCTGCTTATCCGTACCGAGCTGGTGTCAAAGCAGGTGCTATGGATATCCTCGACCCGCAGCCGGTACAGGCCGGGTTGGGTAACTACGGGGTTGAGCGCTGCCGGCATTGCCGGACCGCTGCCGGTAAGGGACACCCAGGTGTAGCGCAGACCCGGCCCCGTGCTGGTAAGAGGACCGCCGAGCACTAACGCCGTATCGCTGCAGGTAAGTGCGCCGGGCGGGCCCGCATCCGCAACCGGCCGTTCGTTCACTACAATGTTGACCACCGAACTTTCGGGGCCGCAGGACGCGCCCGCGGGCGGGGCGTATTCAAAGCGGTAGGCGCCGGGTAGAAGCATTGCTGTGGCCAGCGCGCCGGCCGTTTCATCAAAACCGGCTCCGGCGGGGGAGGTGGAAATATCGGTCCATCGCCCGCCTCCGCTCTCCCCTTCGAGCCGGTCGGCCAGTGTGATCAGGCGTTCTTCTCCGCGGCAAATAGACAAGTCCGGCAAGGGTTGCCCGCTGGAAAATGCGTCCAGCACCACAATGGTAAGCGGAGCGGGAAGGTTCAGGCTGCACTCGGGCGCTGCCGGCCAGGCGGCCTGGCTGATCACGACCTCGGTATTCCCATCAGGTTGAAAGTAGAGGGTCGTATCGGAAACCAGCCCGGATAGCAGGTAGGGCTGGTCTGCTACGACCAGCGTAAGATCGAACGGCCCGTCGATGTTGCCCGAAAAGCCGATGGTTACGCCGACGCTGTCTCCTGCGCAAATGACGGTATCCGCCGTAAGCCGCACGTCGATTTCCGGGCAGGCGAGCGTAGTGCAGCCGGCCTGGACCACAGGCGAGGGGCAGCTGTTGGGGCTAAGGGCGGTTAGGTTGATCATCACTTCCTGCTCCGGCAATAAACCGCTGACGCTATAGCGGTTCGCCCCCGTCATTTGCCCGCCGGCGCCATTGATCAACGTCACCTCATAGCCTGCCGCCGCCGGCGCCGGCGTCCAGGAAAAGGTCACCGAATCGTAGCCCGTGGTGCATTCTACTTCCGGGAGAGGTAAGGGCGCTCCTACTTCGATCAGGCGGGAAACCGGTTCGGAAACACAGCCGTTAGCTGATACCGTGAGGCTGACCGGGAAGGCGCCGGCTGTGTTCCAGGTAATACGGTATGGTCCGGGGGCGGCGCCCGGATCGACCTCGCCCCCGCCGAAATCCCAGTCAAAAATCGCCGTCGGCGATGCGTTGCCCGCGTAGGACAAGTCTACGGTATCGCCCAGGCAGATACTGTCCGGCAGTACAAAGTCGGCCGTAGGGCGCGCCTGGACCCGCAGCAAAGCCGTATCCCTGGCGATGCAGATCCCCTCGGTGTAGGTGACGAAGATGGGGATTTCCCCTTCGCTCAGGCCGGCTGCTATGCTCCAGATGCCGGCCTGCGCGTCGAGTAATCCTTCTCCCGACCAGGTAACCAGGCCGCTGCCGTCATCCCCGGTCAAGGTGTATCCCGGATTGAGCAAAGTATCTGCATCGGCATCCAGGCAAATGTCCGGAAGGGAATCGATGGCGATGGACAGGTCGGGACAAAGCGGCGTGCCGCAGGTGACGACGCTGCTCACCGCCGGGCAGTCATTGCCGCTGTACGCAACAACTTCTACGGTAACGGAATCGCCCGGCGACAGTCCGTCGACCTGGTACAGAAAATCGCCGGCGAATTGCCCTTCGCTTCCTTCCAGGTGAATTAACTCGTAGCCGACCGCACCGTCAACCGGCGTCCAGGCCAAAGATAGCAGGCTGTCTTCCGCAGAGCAACTGATAACCGGCGGGGCGAGTTCGGGATGGACCACCACCGTCCGCCTTACGGTATCCGACGGACAGTTGTCTACCAAGACCTGTAGCGCAACCGTATAGCTGCCCGGCGCGTTCCAGAAGACCCAGTCTTCATCCGGTCCGACAGTGGCGCCTTCTCCGAAATGCCAGAGCAGGGAAGCGCTTTGCGGCAAATCGGAAATAATGGTCAATTGGCTGGTGTCGGTTTCGCAAATGGGCGTCTCGGCGGTAAAATCTACCGTCGGCGGGGGCGGTATTTCGATGAATAAGGTGTCGCGGTAAACGCAGGGCCCTTCCGAATAGGTAAGGGTGATGGGGATTGTTTGTTCGGACATGTCCATGCTGCGTTGCCAAAGCCCCTGGCCGGCGTTGATGATGCCGGGGCCGCTCCAGGTTTGCTGGCCCGTCCCTTCGGCCCCGTCGATCGTGAACGACAGGTCGATCACTTCGGGGGCCGTGGCGGCGCATATCGGCGGGATCTCCGCAATTTCCAGCTGGCGTTCCGGGCAGGGCAGGGTGCTGCAGCTTTGCTGGACGGTAACCGGCGGGCAGGTGTTATTGCTCAGCACGGTAACTTCGAATTGTACCTCCTGTTCGGGTTGCAGGCCCTGGATGAGGTAGCTGGTGGTTTCTATAAAACTGCCGGCGGGGCCGTTCAGCACATTGACCTCGTAGCCGGCCGCAGAGGGGTATTCGTTCCAGTGAAAACTAAGCTCTGTGACCGTAGCCTGACAGTCGATCGTGGGCAATAACAATATTGTTTCCAGCAACAATTCCTGCGTGGCGGTATCGGCGGCGCAGTCCCCGGCGTCGACGATGAGGCTCAGGTTTTTAACGCCTGCTGCCGGCCAGAAAACCCAGTGCGGGCCGGGGCCGAAGCCGGGCTCAGCGATGCCGCCGTCAAAATCCCAGATGTAGTCGGCGCCGGGCGGGGCGACGCCGTCAAAAGTGATCTGCACGGTGTCTTCTACGCAAAGCGGGGAGCTTAATACAAAGCCGGCCTCCGGCTGGTCCAGCACGTTGAGGTATAAGGTATCGGTATAGATGCAAACGTCTTCGGCGTAGGTCAGGACGATGGGGACCGCTGATCCCACAATGGAGTCGTCGCTCCGCCAGCGACCGTTGGCGGGGTCGATAATGCCGGGGCCGCTCCAGGTCAGCGCCCCCAATGCGCTGCCGCCGTTCAGCTGGTAGGTCAGTTGCAGGGTATCCGGCGCCCCTGACCAGCAGACCGGCGCTACCGGGTCGATCGCCACGGTGACATCCGGACAGGGCAGGGTGGAGCAGGAATCGATCGCGATGACGTCGGGGCAGGGACCGGCTCCCGAAGCGGTCAACTCGAAAACCACCGGCTGATCGGGCATGAGATTTTCGATCCGGTAACTTTGGTTGGTGTTAAAAACGCCGGGCGGGCCTTCCAGGGTTCCGCCCGTATAGGTCAGGCCGGGCGCCGGGTTCCAGAAAAACTCCACACTGGAGAAATTGGCCGAACAGCTGATCTGCGGCGTATCGAGCGGCGCCTCGACGAAGATCAGCGCCTCCTCAGCGGCCGATGCACAGCCGTTTTCACTGACCGTCAGCGCTACCGGGTAGGTTCCGGCAGCCGGCCATTGCAAGGTGTAGGGGCCCTGCGTCTGACCCGCTACGACCTCCGCTTCTCCAAAGTCCCAGTTGAAAATAGCGGCCGGGCCGGCGTTGCCGGTATAGGTCACCACGGCCCCGTCGCCAAGGCAGATGGTATCCGGTGCGATGAAGGAGGGATCGGGGCGGGTGTATACCTGCAGGGGCAGCGTGTCGGTATATTCGCAAAGGCCTTCGGTGTAGGTGAAAAGGATCTGGTGATCGCCGTTACCGGCGGCGGCGGCGCTGAAGAGGCCGTTGGCGGGATCGACGATGCCGGGCCCGCTCCATTGATGGAGGCCGTCGCCCTGGTTGTTGCTCAGGGTAACACCGAGGGGAAGCACCGCCGGCGCATCGGGGAGGCAGAATACGGGGTAATCAGCGAAGTCAATGATTATCTCCGGGCAAGGGCCCGCGGTACAGGTAGCAGTCACTGTGGTGTCGGCGCAGCCGCCGGTCCCGTCCATGGTCAGGGCGATCGTCGCGGCTTCGTCCAGGTCGAGGCCGCTCACCAGAAAGCTGGTGTCGGAACTGAAGACGCCGGCCGGTCCGGCGAGTTGCTGCAGTTCCGGGTCGCCGGATGGCGGATCATCCCAAAAAAACTCCACTGCGTCGGGAGATTCCCAGCAGTGGAGTGTAGGGGGGATTGGCGCCGCCGAGACATTCACCGTTTGGGTGAATATCGCCGACTGGCAACTGTTTTCAATTATGGTTAGACTGATGCTTTTTACACCAGGGGTTTGCCATTGCAAGGTATAGGGTCCGGCGCCGCTGCCGTCGATCACCTCGGCGCCGTCGAAGTCCCACTGAAAGACCGCCGTCGGGCCGGCCGTTCCGGTGAAAGTCAGGGTAGTCGGCTGGTGTACGCACACGCTGTCCGGGGCGTAAAAAGAAGCGGCCGGGGATGCGGCGACGACGATCTGCAGACTGTCCTGCCAACTGCAATTCAGGTAAGTATAACGGTAAATGATGGTATGAGTTCCCGCGCCGGCTTCCTGAGGGTCAAACAGGCCGGTCGAGGCGTCGGTGATTCCCGGGCCGGACCATTCTCCACTGCCGCCATTGCTGTAGCTCAGGCTGACGGAAAGCGTAAAGGGCGTGGTTTGAGGCGTCAGACAAACGGTGTCGATGGCGGGAAAGCTGATGGTCAGGTCGGGGCAGGGCAACGTGGAACAAATCAGGGCGGTCGGTTCTTCGCTGGGGCAGCCCTGTGGGTGGAGGGCCTGGACGAAAAATTCATAAGTCTGACCGGGTTCGAGATTGGTCAGGGATACGAAGTTGGTATCCGTCACCAGCGTATCCAGACCGGTAATCTGCACCCGGTAGTCTACTGTATCATTTAATTCCGGCCAGGTGACCACCAGGGAACCGGTAGTTGCCGGTCCACACTCCGGAACGGGCGCGTCCGGAACCGGGAGCACCGTCACGGTATCCCGTTGTACGGCGGTGCAGCCGTTATCGGTGATGCTGAGCACCAGGGCTTTCCGGCCGGTGTCGGGCCAGCGTATCTCGAACGTATCGGCCGGCAGGAGCGGGTCGGTGGTTCCGCCGGAAAGCTGCCAGTCGACCAGGGCGCTTGCCGGCGGGATGGCGTCTACCGTAAGCAGCACCGATTCGTCCAGACAAATGGTGTCCGCTGAGAGGGAAAAAGCGGCTGCGGGCCCCGCTGCGAGGAAAACCGTATCGGTGAGCGCGTCCGCGCAGCCGGCCGGGCCTGCTTCGTAAGTAAGCAAGTAAGCGCCGGTATCCGAAGACAAAGGCAGGATACTGTCGAGTTGTCCATCGATGCGCCACCGGCCGCCCGGGGTAGCGCCGGGACTGAGCAGATCGTCGAGGATCAGGGTGTCGCCCGACTGGCAGATCGGGTCGGGCGCCGTCCATGCGGCGTTGGCCGGCCCGCTGATGTGGATCTGGTGGGAGTCGCGGTCGTCACAAGGGAAAAAACCGACGATGTAAGTCAGGGTATAGTCGCCGGCTGGGTGATCGGCCGGGTCGAAGACGGAAGGAATGGGGACATCGTCCAATTGCCAGCTGCCGGTGTCATCGGTTCCGGCATCCAGATAATCGAAGAGGTCGATCGGGCCGTTGAGCGAGCATAAAGTATCGGGGGGCGTCCATCCGGCTTGCGGTAAAGGTTCGATCTCCACCAGTATGTTCAGGGTGTTTTCGCAGGGAGGATCGCCCAGGGTGTAGGATACGTTGTGAAAGCCGGCGCCGAGCAGGCCGGGGTTGAATTCCGGGATCGGATCGCCTTCCACTTCCCAATACCCGCCGGGATCGATGCCCGGACACAACATGATGAAGGGATCGAACGGCTGGGTGTTGACGCATAGCACCGTCGGGGGTTCCCAGCATGGGTCGGGCAGCCCCTCGATGACGATATTTTGCGTATGGCTTACCTGATCGGGGCCCGTGCCGACCGTGTAGGTGACGATCACCGTAGCGCCGGCCAGCGAGTCGGTGACCCATTCCCCGGCTTCAAAGACAGTACGGACAAAACCTTGTACCGTCCATTCGCCGCCGGGCGTTGCGCCGGGGTCCAGCAGGGTATTGAGGGGAAAGGAAGGGCTGGTGACGCAAAGGCCGACGGGCGCCGTCCAGGATGCGTTAGCGACAAGAGAAGCACGTTGGGCCGCGGCCCGGCTGGCGCCCCCCTTGCTGTTTATCCCTTGATCGTTGCTGTGGTGGCTGCCGTTGGCCTGGAGGGTTCCGGCAATCAATACCGCGTTGAACATCCACGCCAAGGCAAGCGATAGTTGCCTTTGATTTTTCATAATCGGTTGGTCGCCATAGGCGAACGCTGTGATTTTTCGGGTTTTCAGATTAAACAAATAGGGTAATAACTCATGTGCTCCCACAGAGCACCACAACTGGGGAAGATGTTCGATCGTGGGGAATAGACCAGGAGTTAGCTGTTCATGGGTGGGGGAATCGAGGCGGCGGGTGCTACCGGGCAACAGCCGCAGCTTCGATGATCAGGTCGGAGAAAATCTTATACGAAGTTAATCAATTAATGTCACATCTCCTTTCAATAAGACGATTGTTCCATCAATTAGTTCAACTTCCGTCCAATATACAAAAACTCCGGGATTCATTTGCTGCCCCCGGTGGAGGCCGTCCCAGCCGTAAGTCGGATCATTGGGCGGGAAACCGTATTCTTCAAAGACCGGTTCTCCCCAGCGGTTAAAGATCTGCAGCACATTGACCTGTTTTACTGCATCCGTTTTGGCGTAAACCAAGAAACGGTCGTTAGTCCCGTCATTATTGTACGGGGAAAATGCGCTGGGCACGTATACCGGTGCTTCCTGGACGACCAGCATGATCTCGGTTTCTGCCGTACAGCCGTTCTGGTTTTCGACGGTCACCTGATAGGTCGTCGTTTCGAGAGGGCTGGCAAGCGGCTGCAGGCAATCGGTGCAGCTGAGGTGGCGCTCGGGCGTCCACTGCACCGAAGCGATTTCTTCGGCGAGGAGGTTGACCTCCACTCCGATCCGGTAGGTGTCGCCCAGGGTGATGACTTCCATCGGTTTGACGTAGAGGTTGACCGGCGTCGGCTCCGGGATCGTGACCAACTCCTGGATTTCGCAGCCGTTGGCGTCCTGGACCACCACCCCGAACAGCCCGGGAGGAAGATCGGTAAAGGCATTCTGGCTGCCGAACGTATCCCCTGCGTCTACCGAATACAAGTAAGGCGGAACGCCCCCTTCCACGGAGGCGACCGTGATGGCGGCGCGGTCACCCGGGCAGTTGGGCGGTATGGCGTTGAGTTCCATCGTTTCGGGAATCGTTTCGCTGACGAGGACCGCGTCGATGGCCGTACAACCGTTCTCCGTATTTTCCACCGTCAACTGGTACATGCCGGGGAGGTTGATCAGGGGGCTCGTCGTCGTTTGGCCACTGACGATAAAACCGTCGTCGGTTGTCCATTCATAGGCGATGGCGGCGCCGCTTGAGGAGGCCCCGCCGTCGAGCGAAACGCTCGTTCGCTCACAGTGGAGCGACTGCTCGGGCCCGGCTTCCGCCAGCGGCGGCGTGGTGTTTTCGACTACGGTGACGCTTTCGCTGCTGCTGCAGCCGTTGTCCGGATCGGTGACCGTCAGCCGATAAAGACCGGCTACGGAGATGGTGATCGAGGTAGGGTTATCCAGCCCGATTACTTGTCCGGCGGCGTTGCGCCACTGATGTTCAAAGCCGGGATCGGCAAGTGCGGTAAGGGTAATGGCCGGTGTATCACAAGTGATGGCTGCCGGCGGAAGGATGGCTACCTCGGGCAGGTCCTCGTCCCGGCTGATCTGCACCTCGTCCGAAGCCTGACAGCCGTTGTCGGGATTGGTAACGGTGAGCAGGTAGAGGCCGGGCTCGTTTACTTCCGGGGTCAGGGTGGCGGCGCCGTTGAGTATTTGCCCTTCGCTGGTCGTCCAGAGATAGGTGAAGCCGGCGCCGGCTTCACTCGAACCGTTCAATATCAGGGACGGCGAATCACAATCGAGCTGTATCTCCGGCCCGGCGTCCGCTGCGGGCGCGATGGTGTCCACGGCAACCGCTACGGAAGCGATTTGCGTACAACCGTTGTCGGTATCGGTCACCAAGAGCGTATACTGGCCGGCGGCGCCGACGGAGGGCGTAAGCGTATTCGCGCCCGTCAGGATCTGCCCGTCGTTCGTACTCCAGGAATAGGCGAGCGTACCGTTGCCTGTCGCTTCTGCGGAAAGCGTGCGCACCGGCGCCGCGCAGGTAATGGGAAGGGCGGCGGCAATGGTCGGCAAAGGAGCCAGGGTGTCGACTGCAATGCTCACTAGATCGGATTCGGTACAGCCGTTTTGCAGGTCGGTCACCTGCATTTCATAAAGGCCGGCCTGATTGATGACCGGCTGCGGCGTGTCGGCTCCTGCTATGATGCCGGGCCCGGACCAGTTGAAGGCTACATCGGCGCTGCCTTCGGAGGAGCCGCTGAGCGTCGCTTCCGGCGCATTGCAGGTAAGGGTGAACCCAGGGCCCGCCTCGGCTGCAGGTGCGATGGTATCCACGGTGACGGTGGTGAGGTCGCTATTCGTGCAACCGGTATTGGTGTTGATCACGGTCAATTGATAGTCGCCGGCGCCGCCCACTTCGGGGCTGAGGGTTGCTGCGCCGGCCAGGATGAGGCCGTCGTCGGTCGTCCATTCGTAAAGAATGCCGGGGCCCGTTGCCGAGTTACCGCCATCCAGCGCCAGGGCCGGTGCATCGCAGGTGAGTGTGAGGGTGGGTCCGGCCTCGACTTGCGGCAGGTCCTGATCGGAGGTTACGGTCACGGCGGCGGTGGCCGAACAGCCGTTGGCGTTGTCCGTTACTTCGAGCAGGTACAGCCCGGCTTCTTCTATGGCGGGCGCATTGCTGCCGGCGCCCGCTACAATGCTTCCGTTGTCGGTCGTCCAGATATAGGTAATGCTGCCGCCGGTGCTTGACTCGCCGCCGTCCAGCGTAATTACCGGGTCCTGGCAGGTCAGGACGGCCGGAGGCGCGATGGCCGCCAGAGGGACCTCAAAGTTTTCATCAATGGCTACGGTGCTCGTATCGGAGCAGAGACTGGCGGTGTTCAGCGCGACGAGCTGGTACAGGCCGGCCTGGTCGACCAGCGGATTCAGGGTATTGGCGTCTTGTAAAATATTGCCGTCGTCCGTTGTCCATTCGTAGGTGATGCCGGTTCCCTGGGAAGAGCCGGCGCCGTCGAGGGTGAGCACCGGCTGATTGCAGTTCAGGGTCGCTTCCGCTCCGGCTTCGGCCTGGGGCGTGGAGAAGTCTGCGGAAACCACCAGCTCGTCCTGGCTGGTGCAACCGTTATCGGCGTCGGTAACGACCAGTTGATAAGTACCCGGCTGGTCGATCGTCAGGGTGGATTCTGTGGCCCATGCTTCTTCGTCGCGGAGCCACAGGTAGGTTAGCGTGCTGCTCCCGGCCTCGATATCCGGGACGACGGAAAGCGAGGGTTGGCCGCAGTTGAGTATCCGGTCTGGGCCGACGGCTACCTCCGGCAGGTCGAGGCTTGCCGTTACCACTACGCTGTCGAGGGCGGTGCAGCCGTTGGCGGTATTCAGCACTTGCAGTACGTACCATCCACCCTGGTCGACCACCAGACTGGATAGCGTCGAATCTGTGGAAATCTCGCCATCTTCAGCACGCCACTCGTATACGATCTCAGGGCCGCTGCTGCTGTTGCCGCCCAGGATCAGTTCCGGCTGGGTGCAATCCAGCTCCTGGTCCGGCCCGGCATCGGCCACCGGAGCGGCGAAATCGGTATTTACCGTTACTGAGGTGCTCGCCGTACACTGGCTGGTGAGGTCGGTGATTTCCAGCGAAAAGAGGCCGGGCGTTTCCGTGGTCAGCGTGGTGAGGTCCTGGCCTTCCACCAGGCTGCCGTCGGGTTGCTGCCAGCGGTAGACGTAGTTCTGGCCCTGGGAGGAAGCCGTGGCATCCAGCGTGACGGCCGGATTGTCGCAATTCAGTATGGCGGACGGAGCGATGCCGGCTTCGGGCGTCTCGAAATTGGCGCTTACCGTTACGGTGTCCTGACTTACGCAACCGTTTTCGGTATTGTTGACCGTGAGCACGTAGGCGCCCGGCTGGTCGACGGTAGGGGTGAGGCTGCCCGCGGGAAGCGTCAGGCCGTTATCGCTTTCCCAAACGAGCTCGAAGGGCGGCCCGCTGCTGGATGCCAGCGCCTGCAGGTTGTAGGTCGACTGTGCGCAGTTGATCAGGCCGTCGGGGCCGGCATCGGCTATCGGAGCGCTTTTGTCTTCGGTAATGAAGACGGAATCGGCGGTCACACAGCCGTTGGCGTTATTTTCTACGGTAAGGATGTAAAGGCCGCCCGTCGTTACGGTTGGCGTCAGGGTATTTTGTCCGCCGGCGATGGCGCCGTCCGGGCTCTCCCAGGCGTAGCTGAGATCGCCGCCCTGACTGGAGGCCAGTCCGTCGAGCGCGCCTTCCGGCAGGTTGCAGTCGAGTTGAAAACCGGTCCCTGCACTGGCCGTGGGATAGTTGAAATCTTCGGATACCGTCACGGAGGTCGTATCGGCGCAGCCGCTGTCGGCATTGGTCACGACGAGCTGGTAAATGCCGGCGGCATCCGCTACTGCGACCGTGCTGTCGGCGCCGCCGGCGAGGTTGCCGTCATTGGTCGACCATTGGTAGGTGAATTCGGGGCCCTGGCTGGCGCCCGCGCTGCTGAGCAGGGTCTGCGGCTGGTCGCAGTTGAGTATATTCGCGGCGACGGCGGCAGCGACCGGAATTTCGAAGTCGGAAGAGACCACCAGGGTGTCGGCCGCGGTACAGCCGTTTTCGGTATTGGTAATCAGCAGGGCGTAAGCACCGGCCTGCTCGATGGTCTGGTCGAGTGTAGGCGGCAGGTCGGTCCCGTTGTCCGCCGTCCAGGCATACGTAAATTCCGGCCCGGTACTGGAGCTCCCGCCCGTAAGGGTGAAAGCCGGGTTGTCACAGTCAAGGGTCTGGTCAGGCCCGAGGTCAGCTACCGGCGCGGTTTTGTCTTCAGCTACGACAACGGAGTCGACGGCGGTGCAGCCGTTTTCCTGGTTGAAGACGGTGAGCAGGTAAAGGCCGCCGCTTTCTGCCTGCGGCGCCAGGGAGTTGAGGTCCCCGTTAAGCGATCCGTCTTCGGTCGACCAATCATAAGTGAAGTTATCTCCCTGGCTGGAGGCGGCGCCGTTGAGGGGACTGACCGGCAGGTCGCAGTTCAGTTCCAGGTCGGGCCCGGCCTCGGCGATGGGCGCCGTGATATCCTGTTCCACCAGCACCGTAGCGGTGGCGATGCAGCTGTTGCTGAGATCGGTGACCGTAAGTACGTAGGCGCCGGGCTCGGTGACCACGGGTTGCAGGAGGGCGCTGGTGTCGAAGGGGTTGTTTTCGAGGCTGGTCCACTGTATGGCAATATTGCTGCCGTTGGTGGTGCCGCTTGCGTCGATGGTTACTTCTTCCACGACGCAATTGAGCGTGGCGTCAACGGCGGCGACGGCCGTCGGGGCGTTGCTGTTCTCGGAGATCAGGACGGAGTCGATAGCGGTGCAGCCGTTTTCGGTATCGGTAACCGTGAGGAAATAGCCGGCCGGCTGAGTAACGACCGGGTTCAGCGATTCGCTCCCGCTTTGGATATTGCCGTCGGTCGTGGTCCATTCGTAGGTGAAAATCGCGCCGGTGCTGGAGCCGCTGCCGTCGAGGGTGGCGTCGCTGGTCTCACAGTCGAGTTCAAAATCGGGGCCGGCCTCCGCCAGGGGGCTGTCGGTATTTTGGCTGACCTCCAGGCTGTCGGTGCTGAAGCAGCCGTTGGTCGTATCGGTGATGGCCAGCAGGTAGGTTCCCGGCTGATCGGCGGTGGTGACCAGGGTATCCGTCGCACCGGTAATGGCCCCGTCGGCAGTCGACCAACTGTACTGGTAGGCCGGTCCGGTGCTCGAAGCCGATGCGTCCAGTGCAACGGCCGGCTGGTCGCAGGTCAGCACGTCCGCCGGTTGCAGGGCAATGAGTGGGGCCGTCGTATTTTCAGCTACTTCGACGGTCGCTTCGCCGGAGCAGCCATTTTGATTGTCGGTGATCGTCAGCAGGTATTGTCCCGGAGCGTCAACGGCAGGGCTGAGCCCGTCTTCGCCGTCCGTAAAATTGCCGTTGTTGGTCGACCATTCGAGGGTAAATGAAGCGCCGCTACTGGAGCCGGTAGCGTCCAGGGTGACGCTGGTAAGGTCACAGGTCAGGGTATCGGCCGGAGCGAGAAGCGCGATGGGGGCCAGCGTATCCTGCAGGACGACCACCTCGGTGGTGTCGGTACAGCCGTTATCGCCGTTGGTAACGATCAATTGGTAGGTTCCCGGCGCATCGACGGTGGCTTCCGCCTCATCATCGGCGCCCGTCAGATTGCCGTCGTCGGTCTGCCAGGCAAACGAAGCGTTCGGCCCGCCGGTGGAAGCCTGTCCGCTGAGCGTGATCACCGGACTATTGCAATCCAGCGTATCCGGCGCATCGATCACCGCGCTGGGGGATTCGGAATTATCGGCGATCGACGCGGTCAGCTCGGCGGTACAACCGGTAGCATCGGTCACCACCACCGTGTAGTCGCCCGGGGTAACACCGGTGAGGGTGGCCAATGTGTCCCCGGTGTTCCAGGAGTAGGCATAGCCGCCCGCTCCGCCGCCGGCGCTGACGCTGATACTGCCGGCGCCGGGATTGGTGCAATCTACGTTTTGCAGGTCATCGACTGCTACGGTAAGGGCTGTGGGTTCGCTGAGCGTAAAGGACTGGGTGGCGAAGCACCCGCTGGCGTCGGTTACGGAAACGCTGTAATCCCCTGGTCCGAGACTGTCTACCGTAGCTGCATTCGCGGGCAGCCCGTCCGACCAGTTGAGGCTGTACGGAGCGGCGCCGCCGGCGAGAGACAAGGCGATGAGGCCGTCGTCGGCGCCGGCGCAGGAGATGTCTTGGCTACTGGGGTCTATGGTCACTTCAGCGATTTCCACTTGTCCGGAGCCGTCCACCTGGCCGAAGCAGCCGCTGGATTCCACGGAGATGAGCTGATAGGTTCCGGGCAGGTCCGCCGGCAGGTTGAACGGACTGAAGCCGATACCGCTGATGGTTTCCTGGATGCCGTCCACCTGGTAGGTGATGGTCCAGGGGCCTAACCCCTGCAGGTCTACCTGCAGCGCCGCATCGAAGTTACCCTGGCAGATGGTATCGGCGCCGCTGATGGTGGCGGAAGGCGAGTCGGCGATCACCTGAATGGTTGCAGAGGTCGTCTGCGCGCATTCGTCGGAGATGGCGACGTCATAAAAACTGATTCCCTGCGGTGGGGTGACGGTGATGGAAGGGGTGGTGGAGCCGTTGCTCCAGACGTAGGAATACTGGGGAGTGCCGCCGGTCACGGCCGGCGAGATGGTCACTTCCTGGCCGTCACACGCAAAAACGGGATCGGTGATCACGTCGAGGGGAGGCGGATCTTCGATAAAGATCTCAAGGGTGCCGCCGGTGCAGCTGCACGGCTCCTCCAGGGCGACGATGATCGATTCAACACCCTCCGGGATGTCATCCGAGATGATGTTGATCGGCAGGGTGACGCTGGTTTGTCCGGCCGGAATGATAATAGGATTGGGCAGGCTTTGGTAGTCTACCCCGAAGGTTGCCGTACTGGCAGCCGAGATATTGTAGAATACGGGAAAGTCCTGGCTGACGTCGCTATTGGTGCGTGAGAAGGTGATGCTGGCGTTGCCGCAGCCTTCGTAGGCCGTATTTTCGGAAGGCCCCGAGCCCACGATAGCGGCTTCGCCGGTAGCATAATTGCCGGGGTTGAAACTGTTGGCTTTCAGGAATACCGCCGAGTCGTAGGCGCCGTCGCCCACGTCGGCGAGGACCAGCTTAATGCGGTAAGTCTCACAGGGGATAACGTTGGCGATCGCCGTGAGCACAGTCGTGAAGCCGTCGTACTCGATGAGGTCGTAGGCGACGGGCGGATCGTTATTGCAGGCGTGTTGGTTGGGGTTGAGGTTATTGCGGTAGAAATTGTTGTTGCTGCCGCCGTTGACGTTGTTGATGCTCACGTAGTCGGTGGAGCCGGGAATGACGGCGATATTGGCGGCGTTGTTATTGAACGGGCCGTTGATGCCGGGGCCGCTGATAAAAAAGCCGAAGACGTCGTTGAAGCTGCTGTTGACGTATTCACAATATTCTTCCGAAGCGAAGACGTATTCGAAGGATATCTGGTCGATGGTCGGGGTGAATTCGAATTCCAGGGCCACCACGTCATTGATGGCGCCGCTGGTGAGCTGTGAGAGGTCGGGGTCGCCGCCCGGACCGCCGCCGCCGGAAGTGGAGGAGAGGTTGTTGGGGCCGGCCGCCGATACCACGCTTCCCGTGGACAGGATCACGCCGCTTTGGATATCGATGGCTTCCTGACCGTTGTCGAAAGTACCGAGTTGGTTGTTGTTGCCCCGGCTCTCGGGCCCGTTGATGTCAAAGCATCCGCCGCCGATGAAGACGTCTTCGATGAGTTCGGTCGGGTTATTATTGGCGGTGGCGGTGATGCCCATCATCAGCTTCTCCAGGGAGGAGGTGCTCTGGTCGGTTCGGTGCGCCGACAGGTACCCGAAGAAGCGCTCTCTGGCATGGACAGCAAGGGTGAGGCAGGAGGAGTCGGGGACGATCTGCAGAACTTCAGCCGGGCGCTGACCGGGAAGGCTTATCCCGGCCCGGTGCTGATCCGGGTTTTCGGGTACCGGGCGGATGGCGTAGGCGCCGCCGGGCGTCAGATTGCAAAGGGTATAGGTCTGAACGGGGCGATCCACGCGGATCGCCGAGCGGGTGACCGGGTCATCGATCCGGATGACCTGCTGGCTTACGGCCGTTTGGGCAATCAGGGCGGCTGCGATCAACAGGGTGAAAGTGCGTAGAATTGCTATCATGTCTGCTTAATTTGCGCTCAAAGTTAAGTTCCGGTAGCGAAGGGCCGAAAGTTTGATTTGCTTTGGATATGATCTGCCAGGAGAATAGCATAGGGGAACACCTGGCGCCTATCGGTTTTTGAGGAAGTTTTTTGGAACGCTATGGAAGAAAAAAATACCCAAAAATTTCAGAACAAGGGCGACAGGCAGGTATTTGCACCTTTCCCTTCAAAGGTAGCGAAAAAAAACAATATATGCAGGTCAGTCCTCGTCTTCATCGCCCAAGATCAAGCGGGCGGCGGACAGTTCGTCGAGCGCGTGGCGGTCGTCGAGCCGGCGCGCCGCTTCCATGCCTTTTTCGTAGATTTGGCGGGCTTTCTCCGGTTGATCGCGGCGTTCGTGCCACTTGCCCAAATGGTAGTAAAGCCCGACGTAATCCGGATCGTTTTCCAGCAGTTCGGTGTAATAGCGGTAGGCATTTTCCTCATCTCCCATCTTCTCGTATTCCTTGGCGATCGCAAATTGCAAAAAAGCATCGCCCGGGCTGTCGGCCAGCATCGCCTGCAATTGTTTCAAACGCGGGGTGGACATTTTTTTCGGCAAAAATAAAAAACCCCGTCCAGTTGCCGGCCAATCGACGGGAAGGTTCCAGGGCAATCGCATTGAAAAGATGCTGCCTCTCAATTGCCATAAAATTCACAGGGAAAGGAAGGAAAAATTATCGTTCTTCCTTTAGGATCGAAGTAAAAACGAGGATTTTTACTACTTTTTCGAGATCCTAAAATTAAAGGCGATTGCCCTGGGGAAGGGTCCGTTTTGACCGCTCAACAGCCATTGTCAAAATTTAGCGAAAATTCGCTGATCGGCGAGAAGTTGTCCTCTTTTTGGCTATATTTGCAGGTGAGGCAGTAGGTTACGCCCGTCTTTTACCCATCAAAAAATAAAATAGCTGATAGTAGATGAAATTATTGGTCTGTGTAAGTAAAACGCCGGAAACCACAACGAAAATTGCGTTTACCGACGATAATAAGCAGTTCGACACCAGTGGGGTGCAATACATCATGAACCCTTATGACGAATGGTACGCGCTGGTCCGGGCGCTCGAACTGAAAGAAGCCGGGGGAGGCAAGGTGACGATCATCAACGTCGGCCCGGCTGCCAACGATACCATCATCCGCAAAGGGCTGGCGATCGGCGCCGACGAAGCGGTGCGCATCAATGCCGAGCCGACGAGCGCCCTTTTCGTCGCCAAACAGATCGCGGCTTTCGCCAAAGACCAGGCTTTCGATATTATCTTTTTCGGTAAAGAAACGATCGATTACAACGGCTCCGAAGTGGGGGCCATGGTAGCCGAACTGCTGGACATGCCTTTTGTATCCTTTGCCAACCACCTCGAAATGGAAGGCGAACAGGCGGTCGTCAAGCGCGAGATCGAAGGGGGGACGGAGATGCTGGAAGTGGCGCCGCCCTTCGTCATCAGCGCCGCAAAGGGCCTGGCCGAGCAGCGCATCCCCAACATGCGCGGCATCATGATGGCCAAGCGCAAACCCCTCAAGGTGGTCGACCCCGTAGCGGCGGAAGACCTCAGCGTGGCCGTTCACTACTCGCTTCCCGCCGAAAAAGGCGCCGTCAAACTGGTCGATCCCGAAAATATGGACGAACTGGTGCGTTTGCTGCACGAGGAAGCCAAGGTGATTTAGGTTCCCTCATCGCTTTCACGGTTCATTTTATTTATTTCACCTATTTCATTTTAATTTTTCCATGGTTCTCGTCTTTGCAGAAAATCAGAAAGGTCAATTCAAGAAAACCGCATACGAAGCGGTTTATTACGGATATCAAACTGCTCGTAAGATGGGAGTGGCTTGTGCGGCCCTGACCATCGGTCAGGTGGAAAACGCAGAAGCACTCGGCAAATACGGTGCGGAAAAAGTATACAACGTCAGTGGCGACGCGGTCGCCCGGTTCGACAGCCAGGTCTACGCCGCGGTCATCGCCGGGGCGGTCGGGCAGCTGGGGGCCAAGGTTGTCGTGCTGGCCCATTCCTCCACCGGCAAATCCCTGCTCGGCCGGCTGGCGGCGCGGCTCGACGCCGGTTCCGTGCCGGCGGTGAATGCCGTTCCGGAAGTGGATGGCGCGTTTACGGTGACCAAGCCCGTTTTTTCCGGCAAAGCTTTTGCCCGCTTCGAGATCAAGTCGGAGATAAAGCTGCTGTCGCTGACCGGCAATTCCCTGCAACCCGAAGTCGTCGGCGAGCCGGCGGCCGTCGAAACGCTGGAAGTAACCGCGCCGGCCGGCCGCGTCACCGTTCGGGAAGTCAATCGCCTGGAAGGAGGGACGCCGCTGCCCGAAGCCGAGCTGGTCGTTTCCGCAGGGCGGGGCATGAAAGGCCCCGAGAACTGGAGCATCATCGAAGAACTGGCCGAGACGCTGGGGGCCACCACGGCCTGCTCGCGCCCCGTTTCGGATACCGGCTGGCGGCCTCACCACGAGCACGTCGGCCAGACGGGGATCACCATACGCCCCAACCTGTACATCGCCGTGGGCATCTCCGGCGCCATCCAGCACCTGGCGGGGGTCAACAGCTCCAAAGTGATCGTGGTGATCAACAAAGATCCGGAAGCGCCTTTTTTCAAAGCGGCCGATTACGGGGTGGTGGGCGACCTGTTTGAGGTGGTGCCTCGCCTGAATGAGGCTTTGAAAAAATACCAGACGGAAAACGCCTGAAGACAATATGCCAAGGGCTTTAACTTTTACGTTAAAAACCTTACATTTGCGCAGCTGTAACTGATTTTCGTAATCACTAACGGTTTGAACGAACAACAATGAGTGCATATTTAACCAAAGAGAAGAAAGAAGAAATCTTCAAGGAGTACGGTGGTTCAGAAACCAATTCCGGCTCCACCGAAGCGCAGATTGCGCTATTTACTTATCGAATTCAGCAGCTTTCCCAGCATCTGAACGAGAACCGCAAAGATCACGCCTGCCGCCGCGCCCTGCTCGGGCTGGTCGGTAAGCGCAAACGGCTGCTGGGTTACCTGGCCAAAAAAGATATTCAAAAATATCGCGACTTGATCGAGAAACTCGGCATTCGAAAGTAAAACCAGTAAAGAAGCATCTCCGCAAGTGGGGGTGCTTCTTTTCATATTTGCACCCTTTGGGGTGGGGATTGACATCCTAAAACTGGACTGTGTCCAGCGCGAGAAGCTCAGGGAATTCAGGCTTCACACCGTCGACCGGAATAAAAACGGTCTCATTCCTTCAGGTTATCGTCTTCAACACTCCACATTTCGATCTCGGCTTTAATGACCCAAGCGGCGAAAAAAGAGTAGCGAAAGCGGATTTGAAAAGCATAAGGTATACAAACGGGCATGCCGGGCCATCTGACCGCGTCCCTAATTCACCCCGCTGCGTAAGACTAAGTTGATTCATTGGCCGTACAGAATAAACGAAGCTTTAATCACAATTAAATACTAGCGTTGATATGGGACAGCAAACTCCGATCACAACGTCGTTCGAGTTGCCGGACGGTAAAGAGGTAATCATTGAAACCGGCAAACTCGCCACGCAAGCCGATGGTTCCGTCGTTGTGCGAATTGGAAATACCATGCTTTTCGCAACGGTTGTTTCCGCTAAGGAGGCGAAAGAGGGGCAGTCGTTTTTTCCGCTCTCCGTCGATTACCAGGAAAAATTTGCATCCGCCGGCCGCATCCCCGGCAACTTCTTCCGCCGGGAAGCCAAGCTCTCCGATTACGAAGTGTTGATCTCCCGCCTGGTCGACCGCGCCATCCGGCCCCTCTTCCCGGACCATTACATGAACGAAACGCAGGTGATCCTCAACCTGATCTCCGGCGATAAAGAAACGTTACCCGACGCCTACGCCGCCCTGGCGGCTTCGGCGGCTTTTTCCGTCTCGGATATCCCCTTTCAGGGGCCGATCTCGGAAGTGCGGGTCGCTCTCATCGAAGGGGAATACGCCGTTAATCCCGACCGCTCGGCGCTCGAAAAAGCTGAGCTGGACATCATCGTGGCCGCTACCCTCGATAATGTCATGATGGTGGAGGGCGAAGCGAAAGAGTGTTCCGAAAAAGAATTGGTGGAAGCCATTAAAGTGGGCCACGAGGCCATCAAAGTGCAGTGCCGGGCTCAGTTGGAACTGGCTGAAAAGGTGGGCGGCAAAGCGCTGAACAAACGCGAAGTGGCCGAGCCGGAAGAGAACGAAGAACTCAAAGAACGAGTGGCCCAGGTGCGCGATAAAGTGTACGAAGTCGCCAAAGCCGCCCTCGACAAGCAAAGCCGCAAAGAACGTTTCGACGCCATCAAGGAAGAACTGATCGAAGCCCTCACCGAAGAAAAAGGGGAGGAATTCATGGAGGAATACCAGGGGATGGCCGAGGAATATTACGGCAAACTCAAAAAGGAAGTGATCCGCGAAATGGTGCTCTCCGAAAGCATCCGCCTCGACGGCCGCCAACTCGACGAAATACGCCACATCTGGTGTGAGATCGATTACCTGCCGGCAGCGCACGGCTCGTCCATCTTTACCCGCGGGGAAACGCAGTCGCTGACTTCCCTGACCCTGGGTACGAAAACGGACGAGCTGATGATCGACAACGCGCTCTACCAACACTACGAAGGCTTTATCCTCCACTATAACTTCCCCGGCTTCTCGGTAGGCGAAGTGAAACCCCAGCGGGGCCCCGGCCGCCGCGAAGTCGGCCACGCCAACCTGGCCGGTCGCTCCCTCAAGCAGGTCATGCCCGACGAAATACCCTATACCATCCGCCTGGTTTCCGATATCCTGGAATCCAACGGCTCTTCCTCCATGGCTACCGTATGTGCGGGAGCCCTGGCGCTGATGGACGGCGGCATCAAGATCAAAGCCCCGGTTTCGGGTATCGCCATGGGGATGATCTCCGACGGGGAACGCACGGCTATCCTCTCGGATATCCTCGGCGACGAAGACGCGCTGGGCGATATGGACTTCAAGGTGACCGGCACCGCAAAAGGCATTACCGGCTGCCAGATGGACATCAAGATCGACGGCCTGCCTTACGAAAAACTGGAACAGGCCCTCGATCAGGCCCGCCGCGGCCGCCTGCACATCCTCGACGTGATGAACCAGGTGATCGACAAGCCTAACCCGGATATCAAACCGCACGCACCGCGTATCGTGGAGATCCAGATCGACAAGAGCTTCATCGGCGCCGTTATCGGCCCGGGCGGCAAAGTCATCCAGGAGATCCAGGCGGAAACGAATACCAGCATTAATATCGAAGAAGTGGGCGACAAAGGGATCGTCAGCATCGCCAGCAGCGATAAGGCTTCGATCGACGCCGCTCTGGAGCGCATCCGGCGCATCACCTTCACGCCCGAGGTGGGCGACGTCTACGAGGCAGTGGTGAAATCGGTTATGCCGTACGGCGTCTTTGTAGAGTTTTTCGGCAAGAGCGGCCTGCTGCACGTCTCGGAGATCTCCCATTCCCGCATCGAACGCGTGGAAGATTACTTCAAAGAAGGCGACCCCGTCAAGGTGAAGCTCATCGAAGTCGATAAACGCACCGGCAAACTTCGCCTGTCGCGCAAAGCGCTGCTGCCCAAGCCGCAGCGCAACGGCAAAGGCGGCGGGGATCGGCATAAAGAAAATTAACCCGGATTACAGAAAAGGAAGAAAGCTAACGGTGGAGAGGGCCGAAATACAGCGACGCCCATCTTCCGGCGGCCTCTCTAATAAACACCAGCTGTAAGCAGAAGCCCGGCGCCACGAATGGCGGCCGGGCTTTCGCTTTTTTTAACTGAATATTAAATATCTTTCCCATTCGCGCCGAATGCGCTCACCGCTCGGAATAATTATCTTATTTTGTAGGGGACAAGGAAGGGTTCTTTGGTTTGGGGAACTAATTCCGGAGGACTATTGTATTTCAATTAACATTTGATAATAAACATTTTATTGAGAAAGTCAAGTTTTTAGTAATTTTATAGGCAACTTTTAAACGCCGTTCACCGTATATCCTTTGCATAGGTTTTCCTCAAAAATCCCTAACATATGCGTCAACTAAAGATTACCAATAAAATCACGGCTCGCGAGAGCCTCGCCCTCGATAAGTACCTCAACGACATCGGCAAGATCCCGATGCTGAATGCCGATGAGGAAGCCGATCTGGCGCGCCGCATCCGCGAGGGCGATCAGTTGGCGCTGGAGCGGTTGACTAAGGCCAACCTGCGATTTGTCGTTTCCGTAGCCAAACAGTATCAGAACCAGGGCCTTTCGCTCAGCGATCTGATCAACGAAGGAAATGTCGGCCTGATGAAAGCGGCCCGCCGTTTTGACGAAACCAAAGGTTTCAAGTTCATCTCCTACGCCGTCTGGTGGATCCGGCAGTCGATCCTGCAGGCCATCGTCGAATATTCGCGTATCGTGCGCCTGCCGCTCAATAAAGTAGGGTCGTACAATAAGGTCAACGAAGCTTTTCTTTCTTTTGTCCAGGAATTCGAGCGGGAACCGACCAACGAAGAATTGGCGGAGTTGCTCGACATGTCGCCCAAAGAGGTCGCCAATATGCTCAAGGGCAACGGCCGCCACGTTTCGGTGGACGCCCCGCTGAGCGGGGAAGACGGCGACTCGACCATGCTCGATGTCATTTCCAGCGACGAAGGGATGAGCCCCGACGGCACCCTGATGGAACAGTCGCTCAAGGAAGAAGTGCAACAGGGCCTCAGCATCCTCTCGCCCCGCGAGGTGGAAGTGTTGTCGGCCTACTACGGGCTCAACGGTTACAAACCGCTTACCCTGGAAGAGATCGGAGAATTGTACGGCCTGACCCGCGAGCGGGTGCGCCAGATCAAAGAACGCGCCATTCGCCGCCTGCGCAAATCCTACAACCGCAACGCCTTGAAGTCTTACCTGGGATAGTACGACGGCACAATTCGTCGCAGTCGTTTACTTTTGCGCTCCAAAAGGATATTTGTATGCGTTTGCTGATCCTGTTGGTGCTTTTGCTCATGCTGACGGCGCCGGCCTGTCGACCGGAAAAAGAAGCCGCCGATCCTGCCCCTGCGGCCCCGTCCGCTGATCTTATCCTCACTACCGAAGGCATTCGCCTCTGGTCGGAGCCGGGCGCGGAAGGCGCTGTTCTGGCGGAGTTGCCGCGCGGCGCCGCTTTGCGCGACCTCGGGGCGGTCAGCTCCTTCACTACGCCGATCCGGTTGCGGGGGGCGGACTACGACGAACCCTGGCTGCGCGTAGCGACCGCCGACGGCAGCGCGGGCTGGCTCTACGGCGGCGTGCTGCACTTCGGGGTCGCCGATACCGCGGCTGCCCGCCAATTGCTGATGACAAAGCGGTTGCAAAGTTTTTTCGGGCCCTTGCAGGTCGAGCGCATTCAGCAGTACCGCAAGGCCTTCCACCGTACCGCCACCCTGGAGGATTTTTCACACACCTTTTTCGCCGGCCAGGCCCTGCGGGATACGCTGACGGATATCCTGGCTTCGCGAACCGAAGTGCAGCCTCTTCCTTCTCCGCCCAACCTGTTCTGGCTGGAGGAGGCCCTGCCCGGCTTCCTGCCGCAGCTGGTTGACGCTGGCGCCGCGTATTACCTATTCACGGATTACCGGGATTTCCTGGCGTTGGCCGAACGGACGACGGCGACGACCGACGACGAATTTATCGAACTTTGCATTGCCGCTTTTCCGGAAGACAGCATCGAGTATTTTTACCCGGCCTGGACCTTCCCGGTTGCCGGCCAGGCCGTTCACAGTTTACTGGGTAGAGGCGACCACCGGCGCGCGCTCGCGGGTATCGACCGGCTCTGGCGGCAGTCGGACCGTTTTCACCCGGCCCTGGAACGCCTCAAAGGCGGGCTGCTCAACGATATCACCCGCCCGGATGTTACCTTTTGGGAAAAGCGCTCAAAAGCGATCGAAGAACTCGATTCTATCATTACCGGGGAATACGCCTGCCTCACGCCCCAGGAAAAAATAGCGCTGGAAACCCGGCGCCGGCAACTCGCCGACACCCTACAAACGACGATTACCTTTGATCATCAGTCGGGTATTTATGAATAGCCGATGGAAAATTGGCTATCTTTCTGAAAATTTGTAACTACTGCGGCAGGACAAACAGAATTTGTAAATAATGATTCCATTTACCTTTATCACTCTGGCGGTAGCCGGCGCCGGCGCCTACATGCTGAGCCGGGTGCTGCGCAACTTCCAGCCCGGCAACAAAAAAATTATGGCCGACCTCGCCGATATCCAATCGGATATGGACAAGTGGGCCGGCGAGCTGGTGCCCCTCACCAATGAGGAGATCGAGCTCTTTTCGTTCCGGCAGACCAACCAAAGTTCCAAGCGCGGCATGACGCCCACCGCCCACGGCGTTTACACCACCATTTACCACGAGCCGGTGCTGGCTTACTCCTACAAACAATACGCCGGTAAAGGCCGCCACGCCCTGCTTTACGTGCGTACCGCCGAACACGACTACTCGTACTGGATGCGGCCGGGCGGCGTACAGGTCGTTATCGACGATCAGCTCGTAGGCACCCTGAAAGAAAACGGCATTCTCTACGATGCTAAAAAACAACGACCGCTGGCGCGCATCAACCGCGGAGCCGACGAACTGATGCCCATCCTGATCCGCGACCGCGAAGTGGGCAGCCTGGTCCGGCCTACGCCCGAAGCCGCCAAAGAAGCCAGCCCCCGCGCTTTTCAATTCGTAAAAAGCGACCTGAACCCCGAAGAGCGCAGCTTGCTCATCGCACTGGCAGCCTATGAGCTGGGACATCCCGCTATCGAAAAAAAATAAAGCGTCTGTAAAAAACGAAAGACGCACGCTTTGTGATTTGTCGAAAAGTACTTTACTTTGTTCCTTAACCTAATCGCTTAAAACCTTTTCCACCCAATCTTGTTTTGCAACTAATTTATGCTCCGAACGGCATGAGGGCATAGATCATTATGAAGGTATGGGTGCTCGCCGATGACCGAGCACTGCGGTAAACTTTGCAGCGATGAATCTGAAGAAAAAAGCAGGGCTGATCATTTACCGGTTCAAAGAAAAAGGACTGGAGGTTTTTCTGGTGAATTCCGGGGAAGCCGATCAATGGGAAATCCCCCAGCGCGAACTGGACGATACCCAACCCACCGCACTGAACGACGAGGAGCGTTTCATCGTTCTGGACCCGGTACAGCAGGAAGACGGCGGTGTGGAGGAAGCGTACGCCGCGGAAGGCGACTGGCACGAGATCCCTTCCCTCAAGGCCATGGTGTACGAGGATGCGATCCAGATCAAGGAAAAGTTTTTCGAGATGGAAAGCGGCGCTTATTTCGTAGTGAAAGAAGCTTTCAAAAAGGTGCTCCCGCACCAGTATAAGTTCCTCAAGGAATTGAAGGATATTCTGATTGACCGCAACAGCATCCGCGATCTTTAATCTGGGTTAGTCTCTCTTTTCAGCGATCTTTTTCCGGGCGAGCTCCAGGGCGGCTTCCAGCTGTTCGTCGGGGGTCAGATGGGTGTTGTCGAGCACGACGGCGTCTTCGGCCTTCCGCAGCGGGCTGTCGGCCCGGGTGGAATCGATGTGATCCCGTTCTTCGAGGTTTCTGCGCACCGCTTCCACCGGCGTTTCTTTCCCTTTGGCCGCCAGTTCGGCGTACCGCCTGCGCGTGCGTTCTTCGGCGCTGGCCGTAAGGAAGATCTTCAGTTCGGCTTCCGGGAAGACCACGGTCCCGATGTCCCGCCCGTCCATCACGATCCCTTTCTCTTTGCCCATTTCCTGTTGCAAGCTAACCATAGCGCGGCGTACGGCCGGGATGGCGGCAACGTGGCTCACCTTTTGCGATACCGGCATTTCGCGGATCTGTTCTTCCACGTCCCGGCCGTTGAGGAGGGTGCGGTTGCCCTGTGCGTCGCGCCGGAAGCCGATCGAGATCCCCGGCAGGGCGGCGCCGACCGCATCGGGCTGACGGGGGTCGATGTCGTTTTCGAGCAGGAAAAGCGTGACGGCCCGGTACATGGCGCCCGAATCGACGTAGGCGTATCCGAGGGCGGCGGCCAGGGCTTTAGCGAGGGTGCTTTTCCCGCAGGAAGAGCGGCCGTCGATGGCGATGGTTATTTTGTAGGTGGAAGCGGACATACAAGCAGGACGGGTTTTTCTTTGAAAAAGGTTATTCCAGCCGGTCGCACAGGAGGGCCCAAAGCTTTTCGAAGGGCAGGAACTCCAGTTCGTGCAGTTTTCCACGGTAGAAGAAAGGCCTTTCTTTCAGCCGGCTTTCGTATTTGTGGGTATTGCTGAGCATGCGGGGTTGCAGGTCGGCCTTGACCAGTTGGTGCAGCAGGCGCACGAATTGGTTGTGGCGAAAAAAGTAGTCTTTGCGCAGGTAGCTGATCGTAAAAGTGTAGAGCAGTTCGATCTGGTCTTTGATGCCGCTCTGGCGTTTGCGGTTGAATTGACGCATCAGGCCGAGGAGCATGATGTGGAAGTTCAGCGGGCGGCGCTCCTTGGCTTCACTGATGGGGCGGTCCAGCATTTTGCTCACCGCGGCGGGTTCCCGTTTCGGTTTGGTGAGCAGCTGGGTGCGTTCGGCTTCCATGGAGAGGATGAAATGCACGAACCCTTCGTATAGAATCCATTTGTCGGCTTCCAGGCCGCTCAGCCGGCCGTAATTTTTGTGGGTCGTAACGTGGCTGAGGATAGCTGCTGCGCTGACGTACTGTTCGGTATGCAGAGAAAGCAGGAGGTAATATTCGAGGTATTTGAACCATTCGGGCCCGCCGTCGGGGATGCGGGGCAGGCAGCGTTCGGCAGCCGTCCGGCCATCGGCGAACTGGCGCAGGTGCAGAAAGGCCGACATCTGGCGGATGAACAGGCGGGAGGCCACGCCGGCCTGGTAAAATTCCTTGCGCGCGTTCTGCTGGTATTCGTCGGCTTGTTCGAATACTTCCAGGGCCCCGATGAAGTCGCGGTTCAATTCAAACTGCATGATCCAGACGAAGTACATATTGAAGCTGATGGTCGGGGAATCGTATTTTTCCGACAGGCGCAACAACTCTTCGCCGGCCTGGATCAGCCCTTCGTATTCGCCGGGCTCGGAAGGAGAGTCTTTCCGGTATTCGAGCAGCACCTGCTGGTAAAGTTGTTCCGACCGGATCTCGGCCTGGAGGAGGCCGGTATAGGTGTCGAGTTGTTCGCGGTATTTCTGGTAGTCTTTTTCATCGCCTTCGCGGGCGGCCTGGTCGCAGAGGAGGCGGGTGCAGCCGATGACGAGGTCGGAAAACTGGTATTTCAGCGCGGTGGTCAGCAGCTGGCGGGCCAGGGCGATGGCCGACTGTTCGGCGCCGTAAGACTGCAGGATGCGGATCTGCGTCCATTCGCGGTTGCTGTGGTAAAAGGCCTGTTCGTAGTTGCCGGCAACGGGGGTGTTGGCGTCCAGAAAAAAAAGCGTGTTGAGCAGCCGCCGCCGGAAGCGCGATTTCAGCTGGCGGTAGCGCGAGTCGCTGGGATCGCAATCGTACAACAGAGCGGCCGCTTCGAGGTCGTTGCGGAACTTGTTTTCCTGAAGAGCGAGGTAGAAATCGTTGAATTTGCTGTCGCGGTGCTGCAGGTTGTGGGCGTCGAAAATCTCGATTTTTTTAACCCGCTTTTTGTTGACGATTTGTGCGATCTCGATCAAATTTTTCATTCCTTTCCCCAATTTGTGACAGCAAAAAGACAAATGTAAACAAAAAGGAAGAAAAAAGGGCCTTTCACCGCCCGGCGAAAAACCCTGGTATCTTTTCTTTTACATTGTGGGGTAAAGGACCGGTTGACCCAACTTAGTATTCATCTTCATTGAAGAGGAAGTCGTCTTTGCGGGGGTAGTCGGGCCAGATGTCTTCAATCCCCTCGTAGATTTCACCCTCGTCCTCCATTTGCTGCAGGTTCTCGATCACCTCCAGCGGGGCGCCCGAACGGATAGCGTAATCGATCAGCTCATCACGAGTAGCCGGCCACGGAGCGTCTTCCAGGTGATAGGCAAGTTCTAACGTCCAATACATAAGAATTCTCAATTTAAATGATAACAGCCCGTTATATAGTATTTTAAAAATAAAGGGACAACCCCGCAGGCTTTCCCGTTTATTTTATTTTCAATGCTTTTGGAAAACAAATTTTTTTCTTTTTAACACATAGGGCCCGAAATTTTTTCGGCAAAAGTAAAAAACAAAACGAATTAACAAAAGGAGTTTTTTTTACAAAAACAAAATCCCCAAAATTCAGGCCAAATGCGGGGCCTTTTTACCGGTATTGCATTTGCTTGGCAATTATAAAAAATTGCAAGTTAGTCATTTATAGTGTCCGATGATCTGGAACCGCTTTTTTTCGTACCCTTTGGGAAAACGGCCGATTGCTGACGAATTGACAGGCCCGGTAGGATCGCAAATAAAATAATTGCGGCCTGCGTACTTTATGGCGGGGCCGATTTCCTCGGTGAGGGCCACGGCGACGGTGAGGTGATCGGAAAAAGCGACGATGATCATCGGCAGGTCGAGCAGCTCACGCACCAGCGCGAAGAAAAGCGCCGAGCGGTCTTCACAATCGGAGTAAGGATGCAGGAAAACCTCGTCGGGGATCATCGGTTTGCTGTGGCCGAAATGCGCTTTGTCTTCGCGATAAGCAAAAGCGGACCGGGTAAAGCTCACCAGGATTGCCAGGGCTTCCGCGGTGGGGCGTTCGGCGATCAGGGGGCGCAGCTTCGGCAGCAGGGAGCGGGAAAGGGTGCCGGACAGCGGAATTTGCAAATACTGATCCTCCGCGATCAGGGGGTAGCCGTCCATCAGCGCGGCGATGTTGCGATCGGTTTCCAGTTCGAATCGAAAAATATCGCCCTGGTACATGAAGGATATTTCCCGGGTTTCGGTGAGCGGCGACAAGTCCGGCAGGCGCTCCAGCAGAAAGCGGAACGGACGGCCCCCGGGGTTGGGGGCAAAACTCAGCAGGTAGAGCGATTGCTTTGGGTCGGGCCGCTCCCGGATGCTGAAAAGGTTGACAAAAACCCGGCCGCGATCCTCGATCATCGGAGCTTCGTAAACGGTGTCTTCGCTGTAGACGTAAAGGAAGACCTCGCGCCCGAGCCAGGTCAGGCGCGTATCGAAGCCGGCCTGGGTGAGCAGGAACCAGCACGTCAGGTCGCGTTCCATCGGCTGGCTATCGGGCATCACCGCAGGAAGGGCGGCCCGCAGCAGGCGATAGAAGAGCCAGTCGTTCAGCTGCATGCGCCCGCGGTGGCGCAGCAGGTCGTCGAGCAAAAGCTGGTAAGGGCGGTCGGCCAGGCGGGAATAAAAATTCCGGAAGCCTTGTTCATCCGGTTTCGGAGCGGCGCCGATCACCATTTCGGGATCGTAGCTGACGGAGAGGCGCTCCGAAAAAAAAGAGACGGCGACTTGCCGGGGCGCGCCGGCCGCGGGGCCGGCCAGAGCGCCGACTAGAAGGCAGAGCAGAATCCGGTACATGCAAAACGAGGGTTGGTCGAATAGAATACGTCCGGCGATCCGGAATATTGCCTCGTTCCGGAGAGAATACGGCATGCCACGGGGGCCGGTTCGATAAAAGACTACAGGATCAGCATCGCATCGCCGTAGCTGAAGAAGTTGTATTCTTCCTTGATAGCCTGCTGGTAGGCTTCCATGACGAGGTCGTACCCGCCGAAAGCACAGACCATGATCAGCAGGCTGGATTTGGGCAGGTGGAAATTGGTGATCATGGAATTGGGGATGTGGAAGTCGAAAGGCGGATAGATGAACAGGTTGGTCCAGCCCTCGCCCGCTTTCAGCATACCTTCGGCGGAGACGGAAGACTCGATGGTGCGCATCACCGTGGTGCCGACGGCGCAGACGTTGTGGCGTTCTTCTTTGGCCTTGTTCACCGTCTGGACGGCGTTCTCTGTGATCCGGTAAAACTCGGCGTCCATCTTGTGTTTCGAGAGGTCTTCCACGTCGATGCTGCGGAAAGTGCCCAGGCCGATGTGCAGGGTCAGTTCTGCGAATTCCACTCCTTTGATCTCCAGTCGCTTGAGCAGTTCCCGGCTGTAGTGCAGGCCGGCGGTGGGCGCAGCTACGGCGCCGATTTCCTTGGCGAAGACGGTCTGGAAACGTTCGCGGTCCAGCTCTTCCGCCGGGCGGTTGATGTATTTCGGCAGGGGGGTGTTGCCCAGGCTGTAGAGCTCTTTCTGGAACTCTTCGTCGCTGCCGTCGTAGAGGAAGCGGATGGTGCGCCCGCGGGAGGTGGTGTTGTCGACGACTTCGGCGACGAGGATGTCGTTATCGTGTTCGTCGCTGAAATACAGTTTATTGCCCACCCGTATTTTGCGGGCGGGATCCACCAGCACATCCCAGAGGCGCGATTCGGAATTCAGCTCCCGGAGCAGGAACACCTCGATCTTGGCGCCGGTCTTTTCCTTGCGGCCGTAAAGGCGGGCGGGGAATACCTTGGTATTGTTGAAGATCATGACGTCATCTTCGTCAAAATACTCGAGAACGTCTTTGAATATCTTGTGCTCGATCTTTCCCGTGTCGCGGTGGAGGACCATCAACCGGGATTCGTCCCGGTTTTTCGCAGGATACTGCGCGATGAGTTTTTTGGGTAATTCAAAAGCAAATTGTGACAGTTTAGTCCTCATTCTCTTCAGCTTTTTCAATAAACGGCAAATATAGAAAATTATCCGAGCAAATAATTATACATGGATACGCTCATTTTTGTTTCTGAGGCCGAATACAATTTTGCCGGCGTATATTTGCTTTTTCGTCTGGAGCCGGGAGCAAGACCGTTGGCAGATTTAAATGTGAAATTGATCGATAGTTTTTTTCCGGGCGGCGAGAAAACGTTTTTTTACAGTCACTGTTCGAAATGTACTTATGGTAAAGTCGCTATGATCGTATTACTGAAAATCTTCGCCGAGAGCGTCAGCCAGGCCCTGCAGCAACTGCGGGGCAATAAGTTGCGCAGTTTTCTTTCGCTGCTGGGCATTTCCATCGGCATCTTCTGCATCGTCGGCGTACTGGCGGCGGTGGATTCCCTGGAGGACAACGTGCGGGGCAGCGTTGAAAAGCTGGGCGACGACGTGGTGTATATCCAGAAAATTAAGTGGGGTGATCACGACGGCGACTGGCAGCGCTATCTGCGGCGGCCGAATATCTCGTACGACGACTTTGAAGTGGTCAAAACGCGCGTCCGCTCGGCGGATATTTCAGCCTACGTCGTAGGCCTGGGCGCCCGCACCCTGAAATACCGTTCGAATAGCGTGGAAGGCGTAAGCCTGGAAGGAATCAGTTACGATTTCGGCGAGTTGTTTAAGCTGACTCCGGAGAAGGGGCGGTATTTCTCGCCCGCGGAGTATTATTTCGGGACCAATAAAGTCATTCTCGGGCACGATGTCGCCGAAGAGCTTTTCGGGCCGCTCGAACCGGTCGGGAAAACCGTCAAGATGAGCGGGCACCAGCTCGATATCATCGGCGTGCTGGAAAAGTCGGGCGACGACCTGATCAGCGTGATGGACTTCGACGAATCGGTGATCATCTCCTACGAGCTGGCCCGCAAGATCGCCAACCTCAAGCCCTCCAGCCCCTGGGGCAACTCTTCCATCATGGTGAAAGCAGCCGGGAATGCTTCCTTGCAACAGCTCAAAGACGAAGTGACCGGGATCCTGCGGGCGCAACGCCGGCTGAAGCCCCGCGAGGAAGACAACTTTTCGCTCAATACCCTTTCCATCATCTCCAATGCGCTCAACGATTTCTTCGGAGTGCTGAACATGTTGGGGATCTTTATCGGCGGTTTTGCCATTTTGGTGGGCATCTTCAGCGTGGCGAATATTATGTTCGTCTCCGTCAAAGAACGCACCAGTATCGTCGGGGTGAAAAAAGCCCTCGGCGCCAAGCGCTACATGATCCTCCTCGAATTCCTCGTCGAATCCGTCATCCTCTGCCTTTTCGGCGGGGCCGCCGGCCTGGCCATCGTTTACCTGTGCCTGCAGATCCTTACCGGCGCCATCGATTTCGACCTGAATCTCTCCGCTTCCAATATCCTGCTGGGCGTGAGCTTGTCGGCCATCGTCGGCGTTCTGGCCGGCATGGTCCCGGCCGTACAGGCTTCCCGGATGGATCCGGTGGAGGCGATGCGGAAGTGATGCGCCGGGCTGCCGGTCTATGACCTTCTGCTGTGCTCAGCGGCAGATATTTTTTGAAATCCGCCCGGGCTAAAGGTCAATAGGTTGAGGTTAAGGTTAAGGTTGAGGTTAAGGTTAAGGTTGAGGTTGAGGTTGAGGGCTCCGCGGGTGCTTCCAATGAAGTTGAAGTGCTTGCTGGAGTGTACTTTACAAATTTAGGACGCCAAGGATTTACCCGGATGAGAAGCAGACGGGCTAATAGGTTGAGGTTGAGGGCTCCGCGGGTGCTTCCAATGAAGTTGAAGTGCTGGCTGGTGTGTACTTTACAAATTTAGGACGCCAAAGATTTACCCGGATGAGAAGCAGACGGGCCAAAGACTAACTGCCCAAGCCCCCGAAAATTATTCAGCCAAAAACATACCGGATATCCACATATTTTTTATTTTTGTATAGGCGAAAATAATGTTCGACCCGGTAAAGTCGTCCAGATCGCACCTTTCGCACTAATCCCACACGGAGAAGCCACTCTCGCAATCCCACATCCCACTAGTGGTGTGTAACAAAAGGTCCTTGTGAAAAAATTTTGCTGATGGCCCGCTAAATGATCAATGTTCAGGGCTTAACAGTAGATAAATCCATGAATGATCCGGGTTGGCCGCAACGATCCCTTTCCCTGCGAACGGGCCGGCCGTTGGCGATGAAATGATCTGTATTCCTAATTTTATAAACAGCTATGAGAAAGCGGAATTAGAAACCTGTAACGGCCCGGAAGACCCTCGTCTGCCGGGCCTTTTTGCGTGCGCCTGCGAAGGGGGAATGCCAGTCATCGGGTTGATTTTCTAATCAGGCGCTTTCGCGGGGATAAAAAATCGGTCTCATGCCGCCCGGTAAAGAAGAAAATTTTATCTTGCGTTGTCTTGCTCAATAACGGCTGTAAGAACGGGAAAAGATTTCCGGGCAGCCCTTCCGGGTGCGATCCGCACCAATATCAGAAAAAGTTATCTGAACTTCTCTCTCATTTCATCTGATCGAGCGCACGCGGGTGCGGCAACGACCGTTTCCTCCTTGTCGCATCCAATGCAAAAATAGTTTGAAAAAACAAGCAGGGAATTTGTCGGCCAATTCAGGCAAAGCCCTAAATTTGGCGTCGCTCCGCAAAAAGCCAGTTCCGAAGCCGGCCCCAATAGATAGGGAATTTTTTGATATTCAAATTGTTAAAATACTTTCTTCCAATATCTGGAAAATAAATTTTGCTAATTTTGGGCATCTCAAAAACACATCCCATGGCAGGTATCCGTTTACTTCCAATCTTTTTACTGGTCAGCATTGTCTTGCAAGGTCAGCAGCTGTCGCTCTACACGCAGTACCGGGAGAATATGACCCTCATCAACCCGGCGGGCATGGAGAGCGATTTTCTGGCGTTCGGGCAAAACCTGACTTTCGGCGCTTCTTACCGGGCGCAGTGGGTAGGGCTGACCAACGGCCCGACCACGCAAACCATCCGCGCCTCTTACGTCAATAAGGAGAGCAACGGCGTATCCATCCTGGCCGGGGGCTTTTTGCTCAATGACCAGACCGGCCCCACCGGTTTTACCGGCTTATACGGCCGCATCGGCGGCGTCATTTCGCCCGACCCGCAATACAGCGGCCTGGCGGTGGCCATCAGCGCGGGCGCCGTGCAATACCGGGTCAACGCTTCGGAGATCCGGCTGCGCGACCAGGGCGACGTGGTGGGCACGCAAGACCAGTCGCAACTCTTCCCGGACGTCGGGGTGGGGCTCTTCTACTACCAGGCCTTGGGCGACAGCTGGCGCGATGCCGACATGATCTACGCGGGCGTTTCCGTACCGCAGGTCATCGGGCTCGACCTGACGTTCGAGAACGAGAACGGCGAGTTCTTCACCAAACGCGTGCAGCACTTTTACGGGCAATTCGGCTACATTAAGTTTTTCGACAACGACAGCTTCCTCGAACCTTCCGCCTGGGTCAAGTACGTGCAAGGCGCGCCGATCAACGTCGATTTTAACCTCCGGTACCAGCTGCCAAGCAGCATTTGGGTCGGTACGGGCATCTCAACAGCTAGCAATTTACACCTGGAAACAGGCTTTATGCTGGGCCGTAACGTCGGCTTCGACAGCAATATCCGGTTCGGCTATGGGTTTGATTATTCGTTCAGCTCGTTCGGCCCCACCGCCGGGACGACGCACGAGATCAACATCACCTTCGCGGTTGACCGATAAACGCATTTTGTTTGCATCACCTGTCAACAGAGCGCTTTTCCGGGTTCAACCCCCGCAACGCCCTCTGGATAAACGGTTAAAAAAATCCTGGTAAGTCCCATGAAAATGACTGCGGATCTATCCAAATCTAAACGTTTCATGAAAAAGTTCCTCGCCTTTTTCTTTTTCGCTATGTCCTTATGCACCAGCGCCTGGGCGCAGCCCACCATCACCTTTTCCGACGCTGCTCCCTGCACCGACGAATCTTTCTGCGTGGACGTGTCGGTGGGTGACTTCACCGATATCGTCTCCATGGATTTTACCATCCAGTGGGATCCGGAAATCATGCAGTTCGACGCCGTTCAGGACTTCAACCTGACGGAGCTGGACCTCGGAGATTTCGACCTGACCATGACCGCCGACGGCTTGCTCGGGCTGAGCTGGTCGGTTGACGATTGCGGGGGAATGGCTATGGGAGAGACGATCCTGCAAGACGGCACCGTAATTTTCCGGATCTGCTTCACCGCGCTGGGCGCCTACGGCGCTACTTCCGAGATCTCCGTACTCGATGATCCGGCGCCGGTGGTCACCCGCGAAAATACCGGCTGCGCCAACATTGGCCTGATCGACGCCCCGGGGCTGGTTTCCACCTGCGTGCGGCCTTTCCGCCTGTTCGCCTCCCAGGAAACAGGCACCTCGGGCAGCCTGGTCTGCGTCGACTTCTCCGTCAGCGGATTCGACGACCTGACCAGCATGCAGTTCTCCGCGGAATACGACCTGGCAGTGCTGGAGTTCTCCAATATCGTCAACCCCGGCAACCTGCCCGGACTGGGCGGCAATATCGGCACGCCGCCCGACCTGGCGCCGGGAAGCATCTCCGTGGCCTGGACGTATGTCAATCCTTCCGATCCCGACGGCATATCGCTGCCCGATAGCACCATCATCTTTCAGGCTTGTTTCAATATCATCGGCGATTGTGAAACTTCATCACCGGTGAGCTTCACCGACCAGCCGACCGATATCGAAGTGACCAACACTGTCGTTTCCGGATTCCTGATCGATGTGTTCACTTTCGACGGACAGGTGACGGCCAACGATTGCGACCCCACCGGCATTCAGGTCAATGCCGATTGCGGGCCCGAAGTGGAACTGGGCGACAGCTTCTGCGTGGAAGTGACGGCGGGCGACAACTTCCAGAACGTCACCGACCTGAGCTACCTGATGGAATGGAACCCTTTCATCCTGGAATATACCGGCATCCAGAACTTCTTCACCGGCCTCGACGCCGGCGACTTTAACACCAACAATGTGGAAAACGGCCTGCTCCAGCTCAATTTCGAGAGCGAGCCGCTGCCGCCCGCCAACCTCAATGACGGGGATGTGCTCTACGAAGTGTGCTTCGACGTGGTCGGGCTGGGGGGCAACAGCCCGTTCAATTTCGTAACCAACGGCGCGGTCGGCCGCTCCAATAACGGCCCCAATATCGGCATCAACCCCGCCGACTGCCAGGTGCAGATCACGCAGCCCGAAGGCGTCGCGATCAACATCGGCAGCGCGGACGTGGAGTTCGCCCAGGAAGTCTGTATCGACGTGACCGTAGCCAATTTCGTACTGGTCGACAGCCTCCGGTTTACCGTCGCCTGGGATCCCAACGTGCTGCAGTTTGAAAACTTCGACAATATCGACTGGCCCGGCCTTTCGCAATTGCAAGATATCTTCGTCAACGCCGACGCCGGCTTCTTTACCGTCGAATGGAATGACGGGACCATGCTTACCCTGGATGACGATCACGTGCTGTTCCAGACTTGCTTCACGGCCATCGGCGATCCCAGCGATTGCAGCCTCATCGAGGTGGTGGACATTCCCGTTAACGCGGAATCTACCTCGGAAGGCGTCACCTTGCCGGTTGCCGGTGCGGCGGGAGAGATCTGCACGCTCTTTCCCGAAGGATTTTACCTCGATATCGGCTCCACCTCCGGTCTGTGGCAGGATACGGCCTGCCTGACCTTTACGGTAGCCGATTTCGACGATATCGAGGCGGCGCAGTTTTCCATCGGCTGGAACATCAACCAACTGGGTTGCCCCGAGATCGTCGACCCGGCCGTCGTTCCGGGCATCAACTTCGGCGTCGGTTCCTGTGCGGTCGGAGTGATCACCGTACAGTGGTTAAACGTCGGCGGCAATACACTGCCCGATTCTACGGTACTGTTCGAACTATGTTTTCCGCTGGTGGGCCCGCCCGACGGCTGCTATAACGTACAAATAAACGATACGCCTCTGCCGGCGGTGGAAATCTTCGGTGGAGACAGCGGCAGCCTCATCTCCGACGTCGGTCAGGTATGTATCGAAAACCGCCTCATCGTCGTCGATACCATCATCCAGCCGGCCAGCTGTCCCGACGCTGCTGACGGCAGCATCCGGCTGGTCGTAGAAGGCGGCAACCAGCCTATCGGGTATAGCTGGCAGACAATGCCTATGCAGTTTGACACCATCGCCCGCAACCTGCGGCCCGGGCCCATCGCAGTGACGATTTACGACTTTTCCTCGCCGGCGCTCATCCTCGTCGATACTTTCGAGATCCCGGTATTGCCCGGCGCGCCGGAAGTGATGCTGCCCGATACGCTGACCTTTGAGTGCGGCGGTCCCCTCACGCAGATTACCGGAACGGGCTCTACCGGAGCGGAATACAGCTATGAATGGCGCGGCCTGACCGGCGGCCTTCCCTCACCGGATAACCTGCTGATCACTACCGTCAACCAGCCCGGGCTTTACGAGCTCCGGGTGACCAATGACGATTCGGGCTGCAGCGTCCGGGACACCATCCAGGTGCTGCCGGCCGAGTTCCCGGCCGCGGAAGCCGGCGACAATACCGAGCTCAACTGCAACGTGACTTCCCTGATGCTCGACGGTACGGGCTCCGAACAGGGCCCCAACATCAGTTATGACTGGACGCCGCTCGGCGGGGGCGCCATCGACGACGGCGCCGATTCGCTCAACCCGACCGTTTCCACGCCAGGGGTCTACCAGCTCGAAGTCACCAACGACGATACCAACTGTTCTTCCACCGATACCGTAGTCGTAGCGGACAATGCGGTCGCGCCCACCGCCTTCGCCGGTCAGGACGGCGTGGTCGGCTGTACGGGCACGGTCACGCTGGACGGCACCGGGTCCTTCGGCCAGGGAATGCTCAGCTTCGAATGGTTCGACGAGAACAATTCTTTATTAGAAGCTAATTCAACTTTTGAGACCGACCAGGTCGGGACCTATTACCTGGAAGTAACTGACGCTACGGGTTGTTCAGACCGGGATACTGTACAGATCACCCAAAATGCCGATGTGCCCCTTATCGATATCAGCATTGTTCAGCCAGACACGCAGATCACTTGTGTAAATGACACCGTCCGGCTGGAAGCTATGGTAACCAATGCCCAAAACTTCAGTATCAACTGGGCAGTGAGTGATGGTGGCCAGATCGCACTCAATACGCTGAATTCCCTGACGCCGAGTGTCATTGCCGCCGGGTCTTTTGAACTCACCATTACCAATAACGACAACGGATGTACCGCCACGGCCGGCATTGCGGTATCGGAAAATACTACGCCGCCCTCTGCCGACGCCGGCGACGAAGCCGAGCTGACCTGCGATTCGGCGGTGGTCACGCTCGGCGGCTCCGGCACCTCTCAGGGAGATAATTTCATTTATTCCTGGGCGCTGAACTCCGTTCCGGTTCCCGGCGCTAACGCCGACACCCTCGATGCCGTCGAGCCCGGCGTCTACCTGCTGGCCGTACAAAATGAAAATAACGGCTGTATCGCCCTCGATGAAGTGGAAGTGACGGCGGATACTACGCTGCCGACCGTCACCATCGCGCCGCCCGACACGCTGACCTGCGCCCAGGCTTCGGTAGCGCTGGCCGCAACGGTCGAACCCGGCGGGCAGTACGACTATGCCTGGGTTTATCTCGACGGCTTCAACGGACTGATCTCGGACGATACGACTACCGCCTCCGTCCTCGCGGGGGAGCCGGGCCTCTTTGAGGTGACCGCCACCAACCAGCAGACCGGCTGTTCCGGCATTGCCACGGTTTCCGTGCTGGCCGACACCCTGCGGCCGGCCGTCGACGCCGGCCCCGATCTGCAACTCGGTTGTGAGGATGATTTCGTCACCTTGCAGGGACAGATCCCCGGCAGTAACTTCATCTTCGGATGGTCGGTCCTCGGCACCGACGGCGCCCTGCAGCCCGGCACCCAGAACCAGCTCGATGCGCAGGTGATCTCCCCGGGCGCCTTCATCCTCGCCGCCACCGACACCCTTAACGGCTGCGTCGGCCGGGATACGGTGCTGGTGAACGGTACGGGCCTGCCCCTGACCAATGCCGGACCGAATCAATTTTTAGATTGCAATACTACGGAAGTGACGCTGGACGGCTCCGGTTCCGCCGCCGGCCCCGATATCGTTTACACCTGGCTGACTCCCGACAGCACCGTCATTTCCAATAACGTCACCGCTACCCCCATTACCGAGCCCGGCACCTACCGCCTGGTCGTCAATAATACAGCTACGGGATGTGAAGATTTCGATCTGGTGCAGGTCGCCATCGATACCTTCCCGCCCGCCATCACTTTCGAACCGGTCGATACGCTGACCTGTGCGGAAGAACAGGTAACGCTCACGGCCTTGCCCGACGACGAAGAAGACGCCGTCAATTATACCTACAGCTGGACGCCGCTCGGCTCGGGAGCGATCGCCCAGGGGGCGAATACGCCTATCGCCGTGGTCACTCAGCCCGATACTTACCAGCTCACAGTGACGGATACGCTTTCCGGTTGCAGCCAGGCTTTTGACCTCAGCGTGGCTTCGCAGATCATTATTCCGGAAGCCGAGGCCAATCCGCCCACCGCCGTGATCAATTGCGATCAGGATTTCGTGGTCTTCGACGCTTCCGCCTCCTCCGGCGCCAACGACCTGGTCTATTTCTGGCAGCGCGCCGACGGCGCCTTTACCGGCACTGAAGTACAATACCAGGCGCAGGAACCCGGGATTTACATCCTGACGGTGCGCGACCTGGTGCTGGGGTGCACCGCTACCGATACGGTTGAAGTGACATTGGCCGACGATTTCCCGATCGTCGACGCCGGTCCCGACCTGACGCTCACCTGTGACGAAACGCAGGCCGTGATCAACGCAACGGTAGGCGGGGTCGACCCGTTCGAATTCGAATGGACGATTCTTTCCGGCAGCCAGTTCGTGCCGGGAACGCAAGGTCTCCTGACCCCTTCCGTGGCAGGACCGGGCGTTTATCGCCTGACCGTGGTCAACCCGGCCAACAACTGCGAAGTGATCGATACGGTTACCGTTACGGAGAACGTCACCGATCCGATCGCCGAAGCAGGAGGCAACTTTACGCTCGATTGCATCGACGACAGTTTCACCCTCAACGGAGCCGGTTCTTCCACTTTCGAAAACCTGATATACAATTGGTATCTCGGGCCGCCCTCCGGAGGCAACCTCATCGCCGGCACCCTGCAACATACGGTCAGTACACCCGGAACCTACTACCTGGAAGTGTTGGATACGTCCAACGGTTGTTTTGCGATCGACTCGGCCATTGTCAACGAACTGATCGTCGAGATCGAACTGGCTCCGCCCGCCGAAACGCCGGCCATCACCTGCGCCGACAGCAGCCAGGCCTGGGTGACAGTGAACGTGACGCCCGAAGGTGAAGGCTTCGACTACGAATGGAGCACCGCCGACGGCGATCCCGATTTCGAAGGGCAGGGCAATGATTCCATCCGCGTTACCCTGGCGGGTACTTATACGGTGACCGTTACCGATCCGTTCTCCGGCTGTTTTGAGACGCTGGACCTGACCGTTGAAGACAACACCAACGAGATCCTCGCGGCTACAGCCGCCGATACGGCCTTCCTGACCTGTATCTCAACCGAAGTAACCTTGAATTCGGAGGGTTCTTCTGCCGGTCCGGATATCCTGTATCAATGGGCTTTCATCGGGGCCGGAGGCGACACCACGCTCATCGAACCCGACAACCCCAGTGTACAGGTGGGGATGACCGGCGAATACCTGCTCACGGTGATCGATACGCTGACGGAATGTGACGCGACTGCTTCCGTTACGGTGCTGGAAGATACTACGCCGCCGGTAGCGCTCGTTGCGGCGGCCGATCTCATCACCTGCGACAATCCCGTGGTATCCGTCGACGCCACCGGCTCGGAGGGCAACAACCTGACGTTCGACTGGAGCGCGGGGTTGAATCCGACCGATCCTGGTTTTGCAGAAGTGTCGGCCGGAGGGACCTATAGCGTTACGGTGACCAACGGCGACAACGGCTGTATCGATTCGACCGAATTTGAGGTCGTCGCCGACACCCTGGCGCCAATAGCCGACGCCGGCGCGCCGGTCGACCTGACCTGTCCGGGCGATCAGGGGTCGCTCGACGGCTCGGGCTCTACCCAGGGCGTCGATATTACGTATGCCTGGACCGCCTCGGCCGGCGGCGTGATCGTAGCCGGCGCTTCGACCCTGACGCCTACCGTCAACGCAGCCGGTGACTACCAGCTGGTGGTGACCGATACGACCAACGGCTGTACGGCTACCGACCAGGTGACCGTGGCGACCCTGGAAGAGCTGCCCGATGCAGCGGCCGGAGAAGACGTCGACAATTGCGGTGATGAAATTACGCTGATGGCCAACCTGCCGGACGGCCTGACCGGGATGTGGGAAAACCTGAGCAGCGGAACCTTGCTTTCCCCCACCGAAGGGACTACGCTGGTGCGCAATATGCCGGGCGGAGAAAACGTGTTTGTCTGGACGCTTTCTTCCGAAAACTGCCCCGACTACAGCTCCGACACCATCCGCGTGTTCGCACAGCCCGCACCGGACCTGAACGACGACGATTTCTTTCTGGAATCGGGTGAGCAGGAACTGACTATCGATCCGTTGGGGAACGACCTGCTGGGGAATATTCCGGAATTTGAATTTACCATCGTGTCGGAGCCCAGCATCGGCTCCATCGAAGATATTTCTGCCGATAACGTGCTGTCGTATTTCGTGCGCGAAGGGTTCTTCGGCACCGACATCATCGTCTACGAAGTCTGCAATCTGGTCTGCCCGGACCTCTGCGAGCGGGCCACCATTACCATCGAGATCGAACAGGGGGATATCACCGACGTATTTACGCCCAGCGGGATTACCCCGAACAATGACGGCATGAACGATACCTTCTTCTTCGACCTGCTGGCCAACGCCAATGAAGAAGACTTCCCGGACAATGAAATGCTGATCTTCAACCGATGGGGGGATATCGTTTACCAGGCCAAACCCTACAATAACGACTGGAACGGATTGAACGACGAAGGCCAGGAGCTGCCGCAGGGGACCTACTACTACATCCTGCGCCTCAACATCGCCGAAGGCATTATTCTCAAGGGTGACGTGACCATCGTCCGGTAGTTTTTCTTCCGGGCTTCCCGTCGTCCGGCCGCGCCCTTTTCATCGTAAAGGGCGCGGCTTCGTTTTTTTCTGCCGGATTGGTAAAATTATTTTAGTTTTGTAAACGTTTTTCCAACGGTATAGCAACTTTCAATTTAGTTTTCTCTCCTTCGATGGCGCCCGTTCAGGTCAATCCATATTGCTGAACACACGTTGTGGGTTTAGTAATTGACCCGCAAACTAGTTTTGGCTCAAAGACCAAATCCGCAATGGGTTCGCTTTTTCCAAAAATGTCGGCGGCCTTTCTCACCCGGGAACCCCGTTCCCGTCTTGGTACACAAGGTTTGAAAGACCGGATAACCGCGCGATGAAAACCATACTTATGAAGCGTTTTACTATCTACACTTTCTTATTTATGCTGCTGGGCGCCCTTCCCGCCCTGCAGGCTCAGGTTACGGTGAGCGTAACCATCAATGACGGCGAAGCGAATACGACCTGCAGCGACCTTCTGTCGGCGCCGGACCCCATCTGGCGGGTCGACATCGAGCAGGAAGGATGGCAAACTTATCCCGCTACCGCGATCTGTTATCAAAATCCGCCTTTCGAGCAATATACGGCGACCTACAACTGCGTGGCCGATATTCCGGCGGAGGTGGAAGTGTGTTTCGAGGTATCGGAGAACGACGGTACGCTGTTCGAGATCGGCGTGGGTTGCGCCCTCAACCCCGAATGTGTGGAAAGCATCTGCGAGAATTTCATCATCCCCGCTGCGGGAACGACAGCCGATTACAACCTGGCCCTGCCCGTCGGCCTCAGCTCGGGCGGCTTCGTCGATTTTACGGTGGCGGTCAGCGAGACCTTCGACAGCGTCAACGACCTGCCCTGCGATGCGATCGATTTCGGCGCCATTCCGCTGAACGATTCGGTCGGGACCATTACCCAAAGTATCTACGGCAACACCTGCGCCACCAATATCAACGAGCCCAACCCCCTGGATATCGGCCAATTCAGCAATAATTACGGGGTGTGGTTCACATTTACCACCGACGATGCCTCGCAGGCCATCATCATCGAAGGAGTGAGCGATCCGGAGAATACGGGCGACTCCATTGACTTGCAGATCGCGCTATACCAATCCGACGACGGAACCTGCAACGGCAATTTCATATACCTGCAGCAGGCGGGGCCGCCCAATTCGCTGGACGGCACGATTCGATTTTACTGCCCCGAGCCGAATACACAGTACTACGTACTGGTAGACGGTGATTTTCTGACCCCCACGACGCCTCAGGGCCTCTTCGGGCTGCGCATTTCCAGCGAATCGGGCGTTGAGGGCGGCGACGAACGCTGTGATGCGGAAGACCTCGGCGCCGTGCCGGAGGGCGGATCGGTGAGTACGGCCGCGGTGCAATCGAATTTTTGCGCTACGGCATTCAACGATCCGTTCTCGCCCAATTTTCCGCTGCAAAATTCGGTTTGGTACCGTTTCGAAGCGCCGCCTTCCGGTCATGTGACCATCAACGGCGAAGTGCTCGGCTCGCTGAACTTCCGGATGCAGATCGGCGTCTACCGGTCGTTCAACGGCAGCTGCACCGGCTTTTTCTCCCACTTCGCCAGCCAGTATACCGAGGAAGACCTGGGCGAGGTATTTGAGGTCAGCTGTCTGTTTCCGGGCGAACCCTACTGGCTGGTCGTCGACGGCGCCGGTGAGCAGAACCGCGGCTTGTTCACCCTGGAGATCAGCGACGCCGGAGATATTACGCCCGTCACTCAGATCGACACCACCATCTGCGCCGGAGAGAGCTACCAGGCCGGCAATTCGACCTATACGGTTTCGGGGCTTTATCAGGACACCATCCAGCTCTTCGCCGGCTGCGACAGCATCGTCATTTCCGACGTCAATGTACTGCCGCCGGTGGAAGTGACCATCGATACCCTGAGCCCCGCTATCGGAGAAGGAGCGCCCAACGGGATTGCCGCGGTATACGCAACGGGCGGCGCCGGCAATTACACCTACCTCTGGTGCACCGGAGAGACGGGGACGGAAGCAGAGAATCTGCCCGGCGGGTCCGACTGCTGTGTCACGGTGACCGATGATTTCGGCTGCGAAGCCATTGAATGTTTCACCGTCGACTTTGTCAATCCGGTGGCGCCTGTCTTCACAACGGATACCGTACCCTGTTTCGGGGAGGCCGGCGGTGCGATCAACCTGTCGGTAGAAGAAGGGCGTGCGCCTTATCAGTACAGCTGGCAAAACGCGGACAACAGCCTGAACGGCGCCGGCACGATCGCCATGGCCGGGGACGTAGCCGTCATCGATGGTCTGCCGGCCGGAACGTATACCGTGACGGTGGCCGATGCTTATACCGAGGCTGCCTTTACCGTGGAGATATTCCAGCCCGAACCCCTGGAAGTGACCCTCGTCGCGTTGCAGGACGCCAGCTGTTTCGGGTTTTGCGACGGCGCCCTGGAGGTAGCCGCCGCCGGTGGGGTAGGAGGATACACCTACGAATGGACGGGCGGCCTGGCGCCGCAGGCTGTTGTTGACAACATCTGCGCCGGCGATTATACGGTGACCGTGCGCGACGCGAACGACTGTTCGGCTACGCTGCCGGTGGCAGTCAAGGAGCCCGTGGAATTCATCGTGACGCCCGCCGTGGAGCAGCCGGTGTCCTGCCTGGGCGGCGCCGACGGCCGGGTGAGCGTAACGACGAACGGCGCGCCCGTCGCCTACCTCTGGGATACGGGCGATACGACCCCGGAAGTAGACAGCCTTCCGGCCGGCTTTTACGAAGTGACCGTCACTAATGACGACGGCTGCGAGGGGACGGCTACGGTGCAGGTGACGCAGCCGACCGAAGCGGTGACGGCGGCGATCGCAGAAGTGAGCGCCATCAGCTGCGCCGATGCGGCGGACGGGCAGCTGGAAGCCTTGCCGATGGGGCCGGGAGCGAATTTTACCTACCAGTGGAGCAACGGGAGCCAGGAAGCGCTTGCCGGCGCGTTGGGCCCGGGGAATTACACCGTGACCGTCACCAACGAAAATGGTTGTTCGGCGGAAGCGGCCTATGACCTGACGGCGCCGCCCGTGCTGAACGCCGGGTGGCGCGCCGAAGACCTCACCTGCCTGAACGAAGTCAACGGCGGCAGCATCGCGCTGGATACCGTCTTTGGCGGGACCTCGCCTTACGAATTCTCACTCGACGGGGTGCTCTATTCCGGGCAATCGACTTTCGGGGGGCTTTTTGCAGGCAGTTACCGCGTGTGGGTGCGCGACGCCCGCGGCTGCGAGCTGGACACCGAGCTGAGCGTGGCCGGCCCGCCGGCGCTTTCCGTCAGCCTGGACGGCGATACCACCATCCACCTCGGCGACACCTTCGAACTGATCGCCCAGGCCAATAGCGATAATGTCACTTATCAGTGGACCTCCTCGCTCGGCGATTCGCTGGCCCCCGACGGCCGCCTGCTGATGCACCAGCCGCTGGCTACGGCGGTTTACCGGGTCAGTATCTTGGATACCGTAACCTTCTGCACCGCCACCGACTTCATTTCGGTTAACGTGGTGACCGACCGCCGGGTGTTTATCCCCAATGCCTTTTCGCCCAACGGCGACGGCTTCAACGATACCTTCACCATCTTCGGCGGTGAGGACGTGGTGCAGGTAGTCCAATTTCGCATCTTCAGCCGCAACGGGGCGCTGGTGTTTGAAGAAGGGGGCTTTATTCCCAACGATACGCAGGTGGCCTGGGACGGCAAGCTACGCGGGCAGGACCTCAATTCCGGGGTGTATGTCTATTACGCGGAGCTGGAGTTCCTGGATGGAAAAACGGAGGTGTTTAGCGGGGAAGTGGTGCTGTTGCGGTAGGTGACTATGTGTGGAAAAGAGAGGAGGGAAACGGCAGAACTGTAGCATGGAATCCCGCCTCCCTGGGGAACCAATGAAAAATATGAGTTAAAGCCACAACCATCAGGTTGTGGCTTTAAGGGGTAAATAAGACGGTCAGTTCAATCTTTCATAGATCCCGGCGATACCCTGGCCGCCGCCGACGCAGGCGGTGACCATGCCGTAGCGCTGGTTGCGGCGTCGCATTTCGTTGAGCAGTTGGGTGGACAGTTTGGCGCCCGTGCAGCCCAGCGGGTGGCCGAGGGCGATGGCGCCGCCGTTGACGTTGACGATCTCCGGGTTGAGGCCGGCTTCCTGGATGACGGCCAGCGACTGGGCGCCGAAGGCTTCGTTGAGCTCGATCTGCTCGATGTCGCTGAGCTTCATGCCTGCCTGTTGCAGTGCTTTGGGGATGGCGGCCACCGGACCGATGCCCATGTATAGCGGCTCGACGCCGGCGACTGAGCAGGCGGCCAGGCGGGCGACCGGCTCCAGGTTGAGTTGTTTGACCATCTCTTCGCTGACGACCAGGGCGAAGGCCGCGCCGTCGGAGGTCTGGGAGGAATTGCCGGCGGTGACCACGCCGTTTTGCGCGAATACCGGGCGCAATTTGCCGAGCACCTCCACGGTGGTGGAGCGGCGTACCCCCTCATCGGTATCCACGGTATGTTCGCTTTCGACGCGTTTGTTGTTTTTAACGAATACGTCTTTTACGGTCACCGGAACGATCTCGTCCTTGAATTTACCTTCGTCGATCGCGCGGGCGGCTTTGAGGTGGGAGTGGTAGGCGAATTCATCCGCCTGCTCACGGCTGATGCCGTACTTTTCGGCGACGGCTTCGGCGGTGAGGCCCATGCTGGCCAGGTAGTCGGGCGTGGTGCTCGCCACCTTGTAGCTGGGCGCCAGCTTGTAGCCCGTCATGGGGATCATGCTCATGCTCTCAACGCCGCCGGCCACGTAGATGTGGCCCATCCCGGCCCGGATCTTGGCCGTAGCGATGGAGATGGTCTCCAGACCGGAAGCGCAGTAGCGGTTGACGGTCATGCCCGGGGCGTCTTTACCGAGGGCGCGCATGGAGATCTGGCGGCCGATCTGCAGGCCCTGTTCGCCTTCGGGATTGGCGCAGCCGACGATGACGTCGTCGACGAGCTTGCGATCTACCTGCGGCGCCTGCTCAAAGAGGTAGTTGATGACGTCGACGGCCAGGTCGTCGGAGCGGTAGTGGCGGAAGCCGCCTTTTTTTGCCTTTCCGACCGCCGAGCGGTATAGTTTTACGATGTAAGCGTCCATTGTATTTCTGTTTTTTCGGCGCCTGCACAAGCGCCGTGGGTTTTTAAGTTAACAACTTGAATGCCTTTACGGGTTTAAGAAAATTGAAGAAGCAATCGGGCTAAGCCCTTAGCAGCCATCAATTCCGCAACGGCTTATTCGTCTGCAGCATGTGCTGTATCCGCTCCAGGGTCTTCTGTTCGCCGCAGAGGCTGAGGAAAGCCTCGCGTTCGAGGTCGAGCAGATACTGTTCCGAGACCTGCTGCTCGCCGGTGAGGTCGCCGCCGCAGAGCACCCAGGCGATCTTATGAGCGATCTTGATGTCGTGTTCGGAAGCGAACCTGCCTAGCCGCAGTTCGTTGGCGGCGGTGTAGAGCGAAGCCAATCCCTGGCGGCCCAGCACCAGGATATCGTCGCGCTGGATGGGCTGGGTATAGCCTTCGGCCAGGTCGAGCACCTTATCTTTCGCCTCGGCGATGTTGCGGGCGCGGTTGATCACCACCTGATCGCGCCCCGGCAGCAGGTAGCGGTGGTGGAAGGCTTCGTAAGCGGAAGTCGCCACCGTAGCCATGGCGATGGTTTTAAAGTGTTCGATCAGCATGGGGATCTTGACGTCGCCTTCGTGGTACGAATCGGCGCAGCGCAGCGCGAACTCCTTGGTGCCGCCGCCGCCCGGGATGAGGCCCACGCCCACCTCTACCAGTCCGATGTACGACTCGGCGGCGCAGAGGGCGGCGTCGCAGTGCATGAGCGTTTCGCAGCCGCCGCCGAAGACGTAGCCCTGGGTAGCGATCACCACGGGCACGCTGGAGTAGCGGCAGCGCATGGTGGTTTGCTGGAAGAGGTTGACGGCCATGTTCAGTTCGTCGAACTCCTGCTGGTAGGCCATCATGGCGATCATCATGAGGTTGGCGCCCACGGAGAAGTTGTTGGCGTCGTTGCCGATCACCAGCCCTCGCCAGTCGCCCGCTTCCGCCAGTTCGATCGCCTCGTTGATGCCGCGCAGCACGCCCTCGCCGATGGTGTTGTGGGCGCTGGTGAATTCGAGGCAGAGCACGCCGTCGCCGATATCGTGCAGGATGGTCTCGCTGGTGGTGTGCACCGGCTTTTGGTCGCGGTAGTTCTCGAGGATGACCAGCTCTTCCGTGCCGGGTTCCACCTGGTAATCCATGCTGTCGATATCGTAATACCATTTTTTACCACCTTCGTGCTTGTAGAACGATTCGCAGCCGTTGTCGAGCATTTCCTTGACCCAGGGTGCGATGGTTTCGCCCTGTGCTTCGGCCATTTCGACGCCTTTTTTCACTCCCACGGCGTCCCAGTATTCGAAAGGGCCCAGTTCCCAGGCGTAGCCCGCCTTCATGGCCTCATCGATGCTGAAGAGGGTATCGGTGATCTCCGGCACGCGGTTGGAGGCGTAGGCGAAGAGGCCGAGCAGGGAGCGCCGCACCAGTTCGCCGCCTTTGTCTTCGGCGGTAAAGAAGTGGTGGAGGCGTTTGGCGAGGTCGTCGATCTGCTTGCTCGTTTTGAGGCTGGGCAGGTTGAGCTTCGGGTCGGGGCGGTATTCCTTTTTTTCGAGGTCGAGGCCGAGGATGACCCGCTTGCCCTGCTCGTCTTTCGTTTTCTTATAAAAACCCTGTCCGCTTTTGTTGCCCAGGAATTTGTTGTCGAGCAGCCACTGCAGGTAATCCGGCACTTCGAAAGTGGCGGCCTGTTCGTCATCGGGGCAATTTTCTTTCAACCCTTTGATGACGTTGGTCGCCGTATCGTGCCCCACCAGGTCGCCCAGGCGGAAGGTGCCCGTTTTGGGGCGTCCGATAGCCGGACCGGTGAGTTTGTCGACCGATTCGATCGGCAGGCCCAGCTCGGTGGTGAGCTGGTAGATCTTGGCCATGGCGTAGACGCCGATGCGGTTGCCGATGAAGCCGGGCGTGTCCTTACACAGCACGGTTTGTTTACCCAGGAAGATATCGCCGTAGTGCATGAAGAAGTCGACCACTTCCGGGTTGGTTTCCGGGGTGGGGATCACTTCGAGCAGGCGCAGGTAGCGCGGTGGGTTAAAGAAGTGGGTGCCGCAGAAGTGGCGTCGGAAATCGTCGCTGCGTCCTTCCAGCATGAGATGGATGGGAATACCGGAGGTGTTGGACGTCACCAGCGAGCCCGGCTTGCGGTATTCGTCGACTTTGGAGAAGATCTGTTTTTTGATGTCGAGCCTTTCGATGACCACTTCGATGATCCAGTCGCAATCTTTGATCTGTTCAAAATGATCGTCAAAATTTCCGGTGGTGATGCGCGAAGCGAAGGCTTTATCGTAGAGGGGCGCCGGTTTCGATTTGACGGCCGCTTTGAGGGCGTTGTCGGCGATGCGGTTGCGCGCCCTGGGATCCTGCTGTTCGGCTTCGGAGAGTTTGGGGGAAACGATGTCGAGCATCAGGACTTCGAGGCCGATGTTGGCGAAATGGCAGGCGATGCCCGTTCCCATGACGCCTGACCCCAGCACGGCCGCTTTGGTGATTCTTCTACTCATTGGCTGTTTTTCCAGGTTTAGGTTGGTAAACTTAAAACGCCAACAAGTTTAGCGAATTTTCGCTAAATAGGCAAATAGGAGAGAGGGATAAGGCTTTGTTCCGGCAAACCCGGCTTCTCCGCGCCTCCCTATCCGGTTTTTGTCGATATTTGCAAAATTTAGCGTTTAAATTAATAATTTGGCGATGTGGCAAGACGTTACATGCCATCATCAGCACTCAAAACCAACAAAACTAACGGTTCATGTTCCAAAACGTCCTTTTGCTTTTTCAGTCGGCGGATCTTGAAAGGGAGGAAAAAACGCAGAGCTTTCTCGACGTCATCACCCAGAGCGGGGCGCTGGGCATCACCATTGTCCTGGCACTGTTCGTACTGTCGGTGATCGCCCTGTACATTTTCATCGAGCGCTATCTGACCATCAAGCGCGCCGGCCGCATCGATCAGAGCTTCATGAACAACATCCGGGCGAATGTGCAATCCGGCAACATCCAGGGCGCCAAAGCGCTGTGCCAGTCGACCGACTCGCCGGTGGCGCGCATGGTGGAAAAGGGATTACAGCGCATCGGTAAACCCCTGCGCGACATCGATGCTTCGATCGAGAACGTCGGCAACCTGGAGATCTTTAAACTAGAGAAGAACCTCTCCACGCTCGCCAGTATCGCCGGCGCTGCGCCGATGATCGGCTTCTTCGGTACGGTGACGGGGATGATCCTGGCCTTCTACAAAATGGCTACCGAACAGAACGTGACGCCCGACGTACTGGCCGGCGGTATCTACCAGGCGCTGATCACCACGGCTTTCGGCCTGTTTATCGGCATCCTGGCTTTTGTAGGCTACAACCTGCTGGTGGCCAACGTGGAGAAGGTGGTGTTCAAGATGGAGCGCACCACCGTGGAGTTTATGGACCTGCTGCAGGAACCAACCGCATAAATTATGGGACTGAAAAAAAGAAACCGGGTCAGCGCCGAATTCAGTATGTCGTCGCTGACCGATATCATCTTCCTGTTGCTGATCTTCTTTATGTTAACCTCGACGCTGGTGCGCATCCAGCCGTTCCAGCTGCCGAAGTCGGACTCCAAAACGGTGGCCTCGACTTCCGTAGTGGTCACTATCGAAAAGAGCGGCAAACACACGCTGAACAATCAGGAAATATCGTCGCGGGCTTTGGGCGGCGCCCTGGGGACCGCCATCCGGCAAGCCGAAAATCGCGACAACCTCACCGTGACCATCGTCGCCGAAGTGGGTACGCCCTTCGACTACGTGGTCAACGTCATGGAAATCGCCAGCCGCAACCGGGTGAAAGCGATTATTGCGACGGAGCCGAAGTCGTGATCCGGGGGGAGTTTAGTCTTTGGTTTTTGGTCTTTGGCCCGTCTGCTTCTCATCCGGGTAAATCTTTGGTGTACTAACGTTGTTGAGAGGATAGAATTAATGCATTGTGGCTTGGTCGGTGAAGCAATCATTTGCCCGGTCAAAGATCAATTCCGAAATTGCCGGGAAAAACAATTTTTTCAAACAATCGGATTGAAAAGTTGAAACATGGGGATAAAGAAGCGCAATAAGGTCAGCGCGCAGTTTAACATGTCGTCGTTGACAGATATCATTTTTCTGCTCTTGATCTTTTTCATGCTGACGTCTACATTAGTAGCGCCGAACGCCATTAACCTGAAGCTGCCGGGCAGCTCCCGGACCAGCGTGACGGCCTCGAAGATGGACGACGTGCGCATCAGCCAGAGCGGCAATTACTATCTCAACGGCCGCCGGGTAGGGCTCAACGAGCTGGATTCGCAGTTGCGGCGGCAAGCCGGCGGCGGGGGAAAAGTGAATATGACCATCTCCCCGGATCGCGGCACACCCACCGAATTTGTGGTGGCCGTGATGGATATCGCGCGGCGGTACGGGATCAATGGTATTTTGGCGCTGGATAAGGAGTAAGAGCTTGTTCGGAGGTAATCATTTTTGCTACAAAACCCAGCTTTTAGAACCTCCCTGTGGCATTTTTCCGGCCCGTAGCGCTGCTATGAGCCGAAAAAATCCCTTCGGGAGAACCCAAAATCTGAGTTTTTCGCTTCAAAAGCACTAC
>CAYQQU010000005.1:0-11807 GCA_964419545.1 uncultured Saprospiraceae bacterium
TTTGCATCATTGCCAGACTCCAGGTATGGATCGCGGTGACCCGCGTTGCGGATTTCGTCGTAGCGCTCCAGATAGGTACACTCCGGCAACACCACATCGGCGTAGCCCGTGATTTCCATAGGCATAGTATCCACTACCGCGATAAAGTCGAGGTCCTGCACTGCTTTGCCGAACCCCTGAGTGTCCGGCATTGCCAGCGGCAGATTGGTGCCGCTCACCAGCCAGCCGCGGATGCGGTGCTCCGTCTCCGCGGCCTGCGAAGCTTCAACCAGGGTGTTGGTGACCGCCGTGTAGGCCAGCGGGTACCGCCCTTTTAGCGTGTCGCGCCAGTCCCAGCGCGGCTTCGGATACTCGGGATGCGGATAATCGGGCAGCCGGAGGCGCTCGTCAAAGAAAAAGCCGCCGCGCCGCCCCCAGGACCCCAGCAGCGCGTTGAGGATGGCGATGGCCCGCGAACGCTGCGTATCGTCGCCATACCAGGTCACGTGGCGACCGGGATGTACGATGACGGCCGGCGCCGCGCTCGCCATCACGCGGGCCGTCTCTCGGATCTGCGCCGGCTTGAGGGTGGTAACGCCATAGGCCCACTCGGGCGTGAAGCGGCGCACGTGCTGCTTCAGGCGGTCGAAGCCGGTGGTGTATTGCTCGATGTATTTCCTGTCGTACAGATCTTCGTCGATCAGTACGTGCATCCAGGCGAGCAGGAGCGCCAGATCGGTGGCCGGCTTGATGGGCAGCCAATGAGTCGACTTGCTGGCCGCCGTCGAAAAACGCGGATCAACGGTAATGATGTCGGCGCCGCGGTCGATGGCATCCGACATTTCCTGTACCTGCCCGTTATGCATGTTCTCGCCGATATGCGAGCCGATCAGCACCAGGCAACGCGTATCGCGAATATCGGTAGGCTCAGGAGAACCCACACCGACCCCGAAGGTCGCTTTCCAACCCGTATCGCGCGGGCCGCGGCACTGGGCGTAAGAGGGCGCCCCGACATTATTAGAGCCATAAGCTTTGAGCAGGTGCTCGAAAAAATGGCCGGAAGAGCCGTGTTTGAAGAGCGCCATGGCTTCGGGACCGTGCGCCTCGGCGATCCGCTTCATCTCACGCGCTACCAGATCCAGCGCTTCTTCCCAGGTGGCCGGCCGGAAGGTCTGCTCGCCGTTCTCTTCTACCCGAATGAGCGGCGTCGTCAGCCGATCCCGGTCGTAATACGAGCCGATGCCGCCGGTGCCCCGAGGGCAGAGCCGCCCGTCGCAGTGCGGGTCGTCGGCATTGCCGATCACTTTCTTTAACCGGCCTTCCGCATCTTTGTATACCCAGCCGGCGCATTTCCAAAAACAGATCTCGCAGTAAGTCGGCGTGCGGGTCAGGCGGTCTTTGGCGACACAATCGAAGGCCGACTGGCCCCGCACCACCTGGTAAGCGCCGCCGCCTACGGCCAGCCCCATCAACCCCAACCCGGATATTTTCAGAAAATCCCGCCTGTTTTTCATACCCAAATATTAAAGAATGTTCATTTATTCGCAAGTTAGCGGCCGGCCCGGGGGGGCTTAATGACTTTTCTCACCGGCCGAAGTGAGATTTATCAGCCACGCGCACCGGCTGGCAGACTTGGGAATGCTGGTCCTTCTGACTAATTTGGCGGTGGCGGAAAGCCTTTTTTGACAACCTAAGCATTATGCTCCGATCATTTTCATCCCGGCCCCGCTTGGCGATCCTGCTTGCCATTTTAACCCTGGCGCTGCTCTCCTTCATTTGGTGGGGCTGGCCCGACCCTCCCGTTCCCGATTCGCATGAAACGCCGCAGCCCGTCATCCGCGAAGTGCTGGGCTCCGAAGAGGGTTGCCTGAGTTGTCACGGCGCCATGCGGGGTTTTGCACCGGCTCACCGCCCCGAAGCCATCGGCTGTAGCCCCTGCCACGGCGGCGATCCCCACGCAACGACGCTGGAGGCCGCCCACATTGATCTTATTCTCGCGCCCGGCAACCTGAACACCGTCTACCAAACCTGCGGGGCGGCCAATTGCCACGGCGACCTGGCCGCAAGGCTGGAGAATTCATTGATGACAACCCTGTCGGGCGTGATCACCGTCGACCGTTTTGTTTTCGGCGAAACAACCAACCTCAACGATACGGCCCACGTACGGACGCTCGGCAACAGCGCGGCCGATCAACACCTGCGCCACCTGTGCGCCTCCTGCCACCTGGGAGCTGAGAAAGAACACCCCGCCCCGGTAGGCGAAAAGTCGCGCGGCGGCGGATGCATCGCTTGCCACCTGAGCTACGATAAAGCGGCCCTCGCCGCTTTGCAAAACTATAAGGACGGCGGGCCGCTGCAGGTGCATCCGGCCATCGACCTGCAGGTGACCAACGATCATTGTTTTGGCTGCCATAGCCGCTCCGGACGAATATCCACCAACTACGAAGGCTGGCACGAAACGCAACTCACCGCCGCCGAGGTGGAAGGCCTCTCCGGCTTTCGCCAACTCGCCGACAAACGCATCTTCCGCTTCGTAGCGGCCGACGTTCACCACACGGCCGGACTCGAATGCATCGACTGCCATAACGCCCGTGAGCTTATGGGCGACGGCAATCGCTACGCGCACGAAGAAGAAGCCGTCAGGACCACCTGCGGCGATTGCCATTTTAATACGCCGCCCCCTACCCTGTCTTACGAAGCCCTGGACATCGAATCGAAAAAAATTCTGGCGCTGCGCGCACTGCCCGGAGCGGGACAGCGCTTTGTGGTCAACCAGGGCGGCATTCCCCTGATCAACGTCCAACTGGACAGCACGGGCGCTTTTTTCCTGTTATCCAAAAACAGCGGCGCTCGCCATCCCCTGCCCGCCCCTGCCGAGACCTGCACTCGCGGAAACGCCCACAACGCCCTCACCTGCGGGGCCTGCCATACCGGCTGGGCGCCGCAGTGCGTGGGCTGCCACAATGCTTTTGATCCCGACGCGACGGCCTTTGACCTGCTCGACCGGCAAAACACCCGGGGCAAATGGGAAGAGTACCTGGGCGAGTTTTTCGCGGAAGCCCCCACACTGGGCGTCGTGGAAGCACTCGACACCAACGGAACGCCCATCCGGGAGATCAAAACCTTTATTCCGGGCATGATCATGACGATCGACAAATCTGATTTCCCCGGGGAATACGCCGGCGAAGCAAAGACGTTCCACCGCCTTTTTGCGCCGACGGCGCCGCATACCACCGCCGCGAAAGGGCGCAGCTGCCGGTCTTGTCATAACGATCCGCTGGCGCTGGGCTACGGCCGCGGCGCACTGAACCTGGTGGAAGAAGGATGGAACATGCGCTGGTCTTTCTACCCGGAATACGTTTCCTCTGAGCACGATGGGCTCCCACAGGACGCCTGGACCGGTTTCCTTAAAGAACCGAACGGGATCGCCGCAACGCGCTCCCACGCCCGCCCCTTTTCTATCGCCGAGCAGCAACGCATCCTCACCGTGGGCGCCTGCCTGACTTGCCATGCGCCGGAATCAACAGTTATGCAGAAAGGACTGGAAGATTTTGAATCCGTCTGGCAAGAACGAACAGCTGCTTGCCGAACACCAGTTTTCTAACCCACAGGGATTAACCCGGATCAGGGATTCCAGCTGAAGTTCCAGGTTACAGAAGGCACGATCGGGAACAGCGCTACCTGAAATGCCGATGCGTTGGCCGTGCCCGCAGCGGTGTCGGTCTCGAAGGCGTAATACACGAAGAACGGATTGAGCCGGCTGTATAGATTGTACACGGAAAAGGTCCAGCTGGAGGTGAAGTCTTTACGCGAGTCGGGTTGGGGCGTCCAGGTAGCCGAGAGGTCGACGCGGTGGTAATCGGGCAGGCGGGCGCTGTTGCGGGCGCCGAACTCCTGGACCAAATCCTGATCGATAAAGTACAGGCTCCTGACCGGCGTGAAGGCGTTGCCGGAGCCGAAGACGAACACTCCGCCCAGGTCCCAGTGGTCGTTCAGCTTGTAATTGGCCACCAGCGAAAGGTCGTGCCGCCGGTCGTATACCGCCGGAAAGACCTCCCCTTCGTTGATGTCCGGAAATACTCGTTCGGTGCGCGAAAGGGTATATCCCAGCCAGCCGTTCAGGCGCCCTTTGGCCTTTTTGATGAAAAACTCCACGCCGTAGGCCCGGCCGCTGCCGAAAACAAACTCCTGCTCCAGGTCATCGGCGACGTTATTGACGTAATTTTCGCGGTAGTCGATCTGGTTGCGCAGGTCTTTGTAATACACCTCGACCGAGGTTTCGTAGCGGTTGTCCGCAAAGTTGCGGAAGTATCCCAGGGCGTATTGAATGCCCAATTGCGGCTTCACCCGCCGGCTGCTGGGCACCCATACGTCAGCCGGCAAGGTCGTCGTCGAGTTGCTCACCAGGTGCAGGTACTGATTGGCGACGGCGATCCCGAACTTCAGTGACGACTGCGCATTCAGGCTGTACTTTCCGGAAAGCCGGGGCTCGACGCCCCAATAGGTGGTTACGGGCTCGCCTTTATCGTAAGTGCGACCCTCGAACGCATAGGGACCCAATTGGTTAAAGACCGAAATGCGAAGCCCCGGGTTCAGGCTGAGCCGGTCGCTCACTTTCCAGTCGTCGAGCAAGTAGATCGCACTTTCGTGGGCGAAACGCGCTTCCAGATCGTTGGAGAAGGTGGTCTGCCCGTCGGTGGCGGTGGCAATGCTGGGGATCAGGCGGTGGTAGGTGTAGTTGGCCCCGAACTTGATATTGTGCCCCCCGCCCGGGAAATAGTCGAAATCGATCTTCGCATTATAGTCCCGCACCCCGCTGAACAGGTCGATCTCGAATTCGGCCTGCCCGCCGCCGAAGCCGAAGTCGTAATCGTTATAGATCGCCGAGACGTTCATAAACAGGTTGTCGCTGAACAGGTGGTTCCAGCGCAGCGTCGCCGTAGCATTGCCGTAAGGCAGGCGAAAGGAAAAATCGCGTACGCTATTGCGAAAACGGAGGACATCGCGCCCGAAATACGTGCTGAAATAGAGGCGATCCTGATCGGAGAAGCGATAGTTGACCTTGCCGTTGAAATCGTAGAAATAGTAGTTGGTGCCCTCAAAATCGGTGCCCTCCAAAAACGGCTGGGCCAGGTCGAGCGCATACGTGCGGCGCCCGGAGAGGATAAAAGAGCTCCGCTCTTCAACGATAGGCCCCTGAACGGTGAGGCGCGAAGCGATGAGCCCGATGCCGCCGTCGGCCTGGAACGCCTTGTCGTTGCCTTCTTTCATCTGAATGTCGACGACGGAAGACAGGCGGCCGCCGTAATTGGCCGGCATCCCGCCTTTGATGAGGGTCGTGTTTTTGATGGCGTCGGCGTTGAAGACCGAAAAGAAGCCGAGCAAGTGCCCGGAATTGTACACCACGGCCTCGTCGAGCAGCACCAGGTTCTGATCCGGCCCGCCGCCGCGCACGTAAAAGCCGGCATTGCCTTCTCCGGCCGACAGCACGCCCGGCAACAGCTGTATGGTCTTTAAGACATCGACTTCACCGAAAAGGACCGGCAGTTTTTTGGCCTGCTCCACCGGCAAGGTCACCGTTCCCATCTCGGTATTCTGTACGTTGGCGTCTTCGGCTCTGGCTTTCACCACTACCTCTTGCAATTCGACGCCCACCGGCGCCAGTTCGACGTTGAGGCGCTGTTTATCATCCAGGACAACCGTCTTTACCTGCTCCACGTAGCCGAGGTACGAAAAAACCACCCGTTGCTCGCCGGCCGGCAGGCGCAGCGAATAGAAGCCGTAAGCATTGGTGACTGCCCCCCGCCCCGGATCATCGACCAGGTAGACGTTGGCGCCGATCAGTTCCTCGCCGGATTCGGCATCGCGCACGTAGCCGCTCAGTATAAAATTTTCTTGTCCGGAAAGATGGCTCTGCCCGCTTAAAAGAACAACGAACAACAAAAGAAGGAAGGCCCCCCGCCGATAGAAGAAAAGCAGTCGGTGATTTCCCATCATTACTTTGGCAAAAGTTTCCCATTGAAACAGCCGGCCGGGGGGATAGTTTAACCCGGATGATTCATGGGTTCTTCGTTATGAGGAGCCAAAATGGTTGACAGGCTTGCGTTCGCGCAGGCGGGCGACACGCAGGCGTATCCCCAGATACGGTGAGTATCGACCAACGAGCAAACGCAAGAATGGCGGCCAGGTTGGCTCCGCAATAGATGAATCCATGAATTATCCGGGTTAACCCGGATAATCAATCCTCAACGACCGGCGAGCGGTCCCGTCAGCCCGACCGGCCGCACCGCTATCCCTTTCGATTTCAGCAACCGCAACACCCCTTTGCCGCCCGCCAGGTGGCCGGCCCCAACGGCGCATACGGTAGGTTGTTCGCGGATGATGACGGCGATGCGGTCGGCCATCAGCCGGTTGCGGCCGTAGAGCAGCAGGTGGCGCAGTTGATGGGCGTTGCGCCGGGCCGTTTGGTAGAGGCGATAGATCTCCCCGGCGCTGTACAGCTCGGCGAGGCGGAGCAGGTGACGGCGGTGGCGGCGGATGTGGCGGGACGTCCACAGCAGGCTCTGCACCTGATATTCGAGCGAAATGTGTCGCAGGATGGCCCGCTGCTCCTCCAGTGTCTCGATCCCCATGCACTTTTTCCCGCGCTGCTTAGCATATTGCCAGAGGTGTTCGTCGAGGGCCACCGGGTGGTCATGCGTGAGGATTTGGTTATCGATCAGGGTAGACACCATGATCGGGCGCAGGCGCCGGAGCGTCTGCACATCTATTCCCACCGCTTTTTTCAGAATGCGGCGCATTTTGTCGTACTGCCGGGGCGGCATCAGCTGGTCGAGCGTCATTCCGTCGGGAAGCAGAGAGAAGCTGGGATCGGCGGCGGTAGCCAGTTCATCGAGGTTGAACTCCGTGGCCAGCGCCTCGCACTGGTCGATGCATTCGTGGACGATCGTCTCGTAGCGAAAAGCCCGCCGGTCGCGCACGTGCATGGTTCCGAAGAGGTAAGACGGGGAGGCATCCGCATCGGCCGTCAGCTGCCACAACAATGTCTTCTTTTTGTTCCGCATATCCCAAAGGCGCTGCCTTTCCTCCAAAAAATAAGCCGCCACCCATTCAATCCGGCAGCGGCTCTTTACTTAATCCCATTTTAGCCGATCGGCTATTCGTACTTATAAGGCAGTAGCTTAGAATTTTTCACGGTGGAGAGCGTCATCAGCGTTTTGAGGCGCTCGATCTCCTCGATCTGCGAAAGGGTCTTGAAAAGCAGTTGCTCGTAAGTCGGAATATCCTTGCAGACGATCTTGATCAGGAAGTCAGCTTCGCCGGTGATGATGTAACACTCCGTGATTTCCTCGATCTCCTTGATCTTTTCGAGAAAGTGGTTTAGTGCGTTTTCTTTTTGCCAGGCCAGCGAGACCAGCACGAAAGTTTTCACGTTCAGGCCGATCGACTGCGGACTGACCTGGGCGTGATAGCTTTCGATGACCCCGTTATTCTCCAGTTTCTTAACGCGTTCGAGGGTGGGGGCCGGAGAAAGACCGATCTTTTTGGATAAATCGAGATTAGTGATTTTACTGTTTTGCTGCAGAATTTTCAAAATCTTAAGATCGATCTTGTCTAATTTGTCTGCCATGCTTCTTGTCATTAAACTTAAGGAATTCCAAAAATCGCTGTAAGATATTGAGTAAAAAAACAATAGACAAGTAAAAACAGAAGTACCTGCCGCTAAATTTTTTTTTATTGCGTGATTTCAAAATTTTTTGCAATAAAATTTTGCCGACCGGAAATCCCTTACGGGAAGATACCGAGCGAAAGGTAGTCGCTGCTGATCTTGTTGATGGCGCTCAGGAAAGCGGCCGTCCGCAGATCGGACACTTTGCGCTTCCGCTTCTGGATTTCGCGAATCTGGTGGTAGGCCGTGATCATCGTTTCCTCCAATCCCGAACGCACCAGGTCGATCTCGTCGGCGCCCCGCACGAACATCGCTCTTTCCCGATCGGTTAGCGAGTGGCCGGTCAGGCGTTCCACCAGGCTGACCAGGCGGTCGTACGACTGCATATTGAAGCGCTTTTCCATGCGGCCGAAGCGCATGTGCGACAGGTTTTTGAGCCATTCGAAATAAGAGACGGTCACCCCTCCGGCGTTGAGGTATACGTCGGGGAGGATGATCTTCCCGGCCTGGGTGAGCACCTCTTCGGCGCGCGAGGTGACCGGCCCGTTGGCGGCCTCGGCGATGATCTTGGCTTTGATCTTGTGCGCGTTATCGAGGTGAATGACGTTTTCCAGTGCGGCGGGCACCAGGATATCGCAGTCGAATTCCAGGACGAGCTCCCGGTCCGGTTTGTCGTAGTTCTCAGCGCCGGGATAGCCGAGGATAGAGCCGCGCTCCTGGCGGAACTTGAGCAGGTCGTGAATGTCGATCCCGTCGGGTTTGTAGATGGCGCCTTCCACTTCGCCGACGCCGATGATCACGGCTCCGCCTTCGTCCTGCGCGATCTTGGCGGCGTAGGAGCCCACGTTGCCCAGCCCCTGCAACACCAGGCGCTTGCCTTCGATGCCCGGCGTGAGCTTCAGCCTTTTCATGTCTTCCGCCACATTACAGGCCTCGCGGATGCCGTAAAAAACGCCGCGCCCGGTTGCTTCGGTGCGGCCCCGGATGCCGCTCTGGTTCACCGGTTTGCCGGTAACGCAGCCGGCGGCGTCGATATCGTCGCCCTTGAAGGTGCGGTAGGTATCGTAGATCCAGGCCATCTCCCGGGCGCCCGTCCCGTAGTCGGGTGCAGGCACGTCGATGGCCGGACCGATGAGGTCGCGTTTGACCAGCTCCGTGGTATAGCGGCGGGTGATGCGCTCCAACTGGGCCGGCGAGAACTCCCAGGGATTGACCTTAACCCCGCCCTTAGCGCCGCCGAAGGGCACATCGACGATTGCACATTTGTAGGTCATCAGCGTGGCCAGGGCCATCACTTCCTCCTGGTTGACGTGGTTGGAATAGCGAATACCACCCTTGGTGGGCATGCGGTGGTGGCTGTGTTGTACGCGGTAAGCTTCGATTACTTTGACTTCATTGCCAATTTTTACCGGAAAATGCATGCGATACACGGCGTTGCACACTTTGATCTGATCGATCAGCCCCTTCGGTAAACCGGTATGGACGGCTGCGCGATCAAAATAATCCTGTACACTCTGGTAAAAACTGGGCGCCGCTTTGGTCACAGTGGTTTTAGTCATGCTGGTCTATTTGGTTCTCCAATTTGGTTAGTCTCCTGTCCAGATAAATTAAGAATAGCACGATGCCAATGAAAATGGCAATAATAACGGCCACTACGACGTAAATCTTGCCGACGCTGCGCATAAAATCGGTGTTATTCGCCTGTGCGAAAACCAAATTATTGGCCGCTATCAGTAGCGCGGCTGTCAATTTTGCCTCTTTTTTCATGGCTTTGTAAAATTATCGGGCCAAAAGTCGGGCTTATTTTCCTATAAACAAAGGAAGGGGTCAAGTTTTACTTTGTCCCTTTTGGAGAATAGTTTCAGGGGAGAAAGACGGCCTTTCCGCCCTGGAAAAGACGAGGTTAGCTTCTTTCTGAATGTCTTTTTTACCGCCGAAGGAAACTCACTCCATCTCCAGCAACTGATCGCTCAGCCGCGCGGCCCGGTAGCGCAGGTTCGCCATCCAGACGCCGAGCAGCGTCCAGCCGATGATCGCCGGATAAAACACCATGCGCATGGTGTTGTCGAGGTCTTCGCCGCCGAAAGCGGGGTTGCCCCCGGCCCCGGGGTGCAGACTATCCGTCATGCGCGGCACCACGTAAATGAGCGGGATCAGGGTGGCGAAAGCGAAAAGGCTGTACACCGCGGAGATGCGCGCCCGCCGCTCGGGATCTTCAAAGGAGCTGCGCAGGATGAAGTAGGCGAAGTAGATCAGCAAGGCCACGGCAGTCATGTTCTGCTTGACGTCCCAGCTCCAATAGGCGCCCCAGGTATTCTTGGCCCAGATAGCGCCGGTAATCAGGCCGAGCACCCCAAACAGAATGCCGACCTGCGTGTACGCCACTGCCCGGCGATCGCTCTCCAGCTCCTGCCGCCGCAGATAGCGGGTGCTATGTACGACACTCGCCAGGAAGAGCAACACCATGCCGAACCAGAGGGGCACGTGGAAATAAGTGTTGCGGATGGTCTCCGAAAGGATATTGCGAAACGGATACGTGAGCGCCGCCTGATCGTGCAGACCGGCGATCGGTGATTGACGCCATACGTCGGCGCTCAATGCCGGGGCGACCGAATCCTGAGTGATAAAAACCGCACTCGGCAATACCGCTGCCCCATCGACGGCATTATCGATGATCAGCGAAAAATCCTTTACTTTTTGCTGCACCGGCAGGTATTCGGGAATGGCGAAAGTGAGCGCCAGGTGGCGTTCGTCGCGCACCTGTATGGACTGCGCCGCCAGGGCTCGCTCTTCATCCAGCTTCAGCCAGGCGCGCAGGCTGCTCTCTGCCTTCCGGTAGTGGGAATTGTAACCGGTCACTTCCAGGGTGAGCACTGCTCCGGTGCGCCCGCTGGAAGGCGATACGTCCACCATCCCGGGATGCAAGGGCACCAGCATGCCGGCCACGAAGGTGTATATCAAAATCAGGATACCCAACGCTTTCCACCAGTGTTTTTTGATCATCAGCCGTTTGTTATGAGTTGACTTACAAATATAACCGCCCGCCCGTTCTTCCGCATTTTGACACTCTTTTTTTTACGGCGTACAGACAGAAACTCCAATTTATTACACGGCTCTGGTTACGAAGCTGGCGTTTCAGTTGCCTTAGAGATGCTATGTTAGCATCCATGCATCTTTTGAATATGCTGATCACGCTTTGCCTTTGCTGCACCGTCACTCTGATAAACGCCCAAGTCGACGAACGCGTTAAAAATCGCGCCAAACAAAAGACCAACCAGAAGGTCGACCAAATAGCCACCGTCGGCCACGGGGAAAAACAGCCGGTAGCGGATAACAAAACACTGGAAAGAAAAGCGCTGAACCGGCGCGTGGTTTTTGTAAAAAAATAACCTTAGCCCCATAAATGAGCGGCCTCGCTTCCCTAATCGCGCCACAAAAAAGGATACAGCACCAGCGTCATCCCCACCAGCATCAGGTCGATGGCGACCAGGATGAGGATATCGCTATCGACGCTCGTGTCGTTGAGCAGGCGCAGGCTGTTGGCCGATAGCTTCAGCAGCGTCAGCAGGATGGGGATTACCAGCGGAAAACTCAAGATCGCCATCAGCGTGGCGTTGTTGTCGGCTTTCGCCGAAATGGCGGAGATGAAGGTGAAAGTAATGGAGAATCCGACGCTACCGAGAAACAAGGCCAATAAAAACTGCCCGTAATCCCGCACCGGATTGCCGCTGATGAAAATGAACGACAACCAGATCAATAGGCTCAATACCAGCAGCAGGACAATATTGTACAGGATCTTGGCCAGCACCACGGCAATGGGGTTGGCCAGGCTGTAATAATACAATTGCCGCGCACTGTTCTCCTGCACGAAGCTCTTGACAATGGCGTTAACCGATGCGAACAACATGATGATCCAGAACAGGGCGTTCCACGCCTGCGGCTCGACCCTGACGAATACCGTGTATACGATAAATACCGTAGAAAAGACATACAGCAGAATACCGCTGATGGCGTAAGTGACGCGAAACTCCAGCACCGCCTCTTTGCGCAGTAAATGTCCGATCTCTCTGATTAGGCTCATGGCGCAAAGATAAAGGTTGTGAGTTGGTCTTTGGTCTTTAGGTATTGGTCTTTGGTCTTTGGTCTTTGGTCTTTAGGT
>CAYQQU010000005.1:11907-154916 GCA_964419545.1 uncultured Saprospiraceae bacterium
TTGGTCTTTGGTCTTTGGTCTTTAGGTATTGGTCTTTGGTCTTTGGTCTTTGGTCTTTAGGTATTGGTCTTTGGCGCCTCAACCTCAACCTCAACCTCAACCTCACCAAACCATTTTCCCACTCGCCAGTGCTCCTCCCGCTCGCATTTGCCAGACGTACGCTCCGCGCGGCAGCTCGCCTACTGGTATTTCCAATGCGCCTTGCCCCGCCGGCAGTAACTGGTTGAGGACCACCTGACCCTGCAAGTTGAAGAGTACGAACTGCCCTTCCCGCGGCAGGGTTTCGTACTCCAGGCGCAGGTAATCGCCTACCCGGAAAGCCTTTATATCCGCCACCGGATTTCCGGTAGCGGCGGTGCTCACCGGACCTTCAAAGCGGATGAGTTGCTGGTACGGCTCCCCGTTGATCTCCGAAAAGTCGCCGGCGAAGTAGGTGTCGTTCTGAAAAAGCAGGGCGTCACGCACCGTGCCGTTGGCCAGGCAATAGCCCGTTCCCAGAAAGTCTTCCTGCACCAGAGCCGCTCCGTGACCGAAAATAAAGGAGCCCGACTGGTAGAAATCGAATCCGCCGACCACCAGCAGATGCTCGTCGTTGTGTTTGCGAAAGCGATGTACGGTGCTGTCGCTTTCCGCCATGGGGTAGAATCCGAAGTTGGGATCGAAGGGCGTGAGCCACAAGCCGCCCCGCAGCAGGGCCATGCCGTTCTCCTGGCCGAGATGTCCGCCGACGTAGAGGTCGCCGTTGAAATAGGCCATTGCGCGCACCGGGCCGTGGGGGCCCTGCAGCGCGCCCAGCCAATCGGCGCCGTCCCAGTAAGCCAGAGCATTAGCGGTGAGCTGGCTCGCCGCCGGCTGGTTGGGCGCCGTTTGGGTGAAATCGCCGCCGACCAGCAGCTGAAAACCGACGCGCTCGAAGCAGTATACCGGTCCGTTTACCGCAAAAGCGCCGTCGTTATTGCTCCATTCTTCCTGGTAGAACAAATAGGAAGCCAGGTTCTGGACCGGCAGGCCGTCGACCTGATCGAAATCGCCGCCGATGGTCAGGCTGTACGGGTCGACCGTCAGGGCGTAGACCACTCCGTCCATCGGGCCGGACTGCATGGCCTGCCAGGCCTGACCGTCCCAGCGAGCTACATTGCAGGCTTCGCTTTGCCCGGGCAGACAAAAAGCGCCGCCGGCGTAGAGGTAACTGTCGTGGAACGCCAGAGCGTATACTTCACCGTCCAGCCCCTCGCCCAGCGTTTGCCAATTGTCGCCGTCCCAGGCGATGATGCTGCGGGCGGGCAAACCGTCAACTGCCGTAAAATCACCGGCCAAGTACATCAGGGACTCGTCTTCGTTCTTTTCCATGATATTGACCCGGCCGTCGACACCGCCGCCCGCACCTACGTCCGAAGCCGGGCGGGCGTCGGGCGGATAGCCGGGCTGTATCCACGCCAATTCCTCCTGCGTAAAGCCGTTCTCGGCCGCCCAGGCCGCCAGCTCGGGATACGGCAGTTGCCGCACGTAGGCGAAGTTGCGCTCCGCCCGGATGCGACTGACCACTGCCTCGCGGCCGTCGGCCAGCAATAAGTAACCTACGGCGCAGGCGGTTCCGTATTCGTCTACAAAGTACGGCCGGCGTACTGCATGCCCCGTATTGCGCGGAAACCGGCCGGCCTGCCCATAGGCGCGCAACAGGTCCAGCTGCCGCCACCGGTTGCGACGCTGATCCGGATCGAGATCGGCGGGGAGGCGATCGCGCAAATACCGCTCTACCGCCGCCAGGTGGGCCTGAATGCGTTCCGTGTCGTTCGCAAAAGCGGCCGGCAGCCAGAAAGCGGGCGCCGTCGGCCAGTGTAACCGCCACTCGCCATTTACCTCGCACAGGTGCTCGTACAAGGGGCGCACGGTCTGCGGAGCCAGCGGCTCTCCGCTCGCACCGTAGAGGATGGAAAAAGCAAATAAGCAGAGCGCAAGTAACGACCTTCGTTTCATTTTTTCTTCTCAATTTAAAAAATACGGCGCTTGGCCGAAAATGCGTTTTTGACAATCTACTGACAATTCTCGGATCATCCGGCGTCTCGTGAAGGAGAACCTCCCCGAAAATCACCGGTTATTCGTGCAATAATTGCGGGAAAGAGCCTATTTTCGCAGGAAATACTCCCAAAAGCGAGCATATTTCGAAGGATTTTATGAGCGGAACGATGCGGTACATTTTCTCGGGGCTCCTCCTGCTCGGTACGCTGAGCACCTGGGCCCATACCCCAGCTGAAAACTACTTCCGGACTACGGCGCTGCCGGGCGACGGCATTTACTCCTTATTGCGCCGCTACCAGCTCGACAAACATTACTGCAATTTTGAGCGCTTCTACGCTCTCAACCGGCTCAAAAAAGACGCGGTGCTCATCGTCGGCCGCGAATACTACCTGCCCATTCTCATTTACGCCTTCAACGGCCGGACCATCCGTTCGAGCATCGGCATCGACAACTGGGACCTGGCCCTGCGCATCCAGCATTACAACGAGCGCATGCTCGCCAACCGCCTGCGGGAGATCGACTTCCGCGAAGACCGCATCCTTTGGGTGCCCTTTCACGAACTGAACTGCCCGGAACAAGACCTCGCCATCCCCTCGCCCGTCAACGCCGACCCCGAAGTGGCGGCCGGCGGCAACCGCATCTTTCCCATCTTCGGCAAAGACTACGCCCACGTGCCGCTGCAAAGCAACCGGCTGCGAGGCAAAGTCTTCTACGTGGTCGGCGGCCACGGCGGCCCCGACCCCGGCGCCATCGGCCGGCGCGGAAAATACCGACTCTGTGAAGACGAATACGCCTACGACGTGGCCCTGCGCCTGTGCCGCAACCTGGTCGCACACGGCGCCACCGCCTACATGATCACGCGCGATGAGAACGACGGCATCCGCAAAGAGCAATTCCTGCGCTGTGACGAAGATGAGGTCGTCTGGGGCGGCGCCAGCATCTACCGATCCCAGAAGGCGCGCCTCACCCAACGTTCCGACGCCATCAACGAGCTCTACGAGAAACACCGCCTGCAGGGCGTCCCCGAGCAGCAGCTCGTCGTCATCCACGTCGACTCGCGCAGCCAGGGCGAACGTACGGACGTCTTTTTTTACTACCATCCCGAAAGCAGCGAGGGGCACGACCTGGCCCGTAAGCTGCACCGCAAAATGAAGCAGAAGTACCGGCAATACCAGTCGGGGCGCGGCTATCACGGCACCGTGACGGGCCGCGACCTGCACATGCTGCGCGAGACCAAACCGACTTCCGTATACATCGAGCTGGCCAACATCCGCAACAAATCCGACCAGCAACGCATTATCCTGGAACACAACCGCCAGGCCCTCGCCGACTGGCTTTTCGAGGGCCTGCTGAACTGACCGGCAGTTGGCCGCGAATGTTTATCTTGGCAACAAATCCGATCGCTATGGCCCGTACGTACTGCCCGCTCCTGCTCCTCTTGGTTTGGACCCTCGCCGGTTGTATCTCGCCCGACCCCGACCCGGCCTCCCTGCCCGTATACCGCAGCAACTGGGCGGTGTATTCCAACCAACTGGAAGGCTCGCCGGCCGTGATCGCCGTCGACCTCGGGCTCGACAGCCTCGCCCCGCTGAGCAGCCACCCCCTCTTGGTGCGCATCTCGCTGCCCGCCCGCCGCACCGACGAGAACGGCTTTCCCGTCGAAAGCGAAATGCGGCAGATGGTGCGCCTCGAACAGGAACTGGAGACCGCCGCCCGCAACCGCGGCGCCATCCTGGCCGGCCGAACGACCGGCAGCGGCCATCGCAACCTCTTTTTCTACGTCCCCTACGAGCTTTCGCTGGAAAAAACAGCAAAAAAAGTGCTGGCCACCGACCAATTCCCCTACGCCGAAAAGGTAGACGAAAAATGGTCCTTCTTCCGCCAAACCCTCTGCCCCGATCGCTACGAGATGCACCAGGTGCGCAACGATATGGTGATCAACCAACTGGAAGAAGCCGGCGACGACCTGAGCGCGCCCCGGCCGATCGACCACTGGCTCTACTTCCCGGACGCGGAAAGCCGCCGCCAGGCTATCGCTGCTTTTGAAAAGGAAGGCTTTTCCGTAGCCGGCGCCCGCAAGCTGGAACAGCCGGATCCGAACCCCTACGAACTGCACCTCCTGCGCGTAGATCGCGTCAATCGCGGCTACTTCTACGACCTGACGCTCTGGATGGAACGCCAGGCGGAAGAAAAAGGCGGCATGTACGACGGCTGGGAAACGATGCTGGCCCGCCATTACCAGGCGCAAGAGAACTCCGAATGAACGCTTGCTGTTGCATATCTGTATGCTTCACACTTCTTATATCGAACTCGACCGGGCGGCCCTAGAGAACAACATCCGGTTTTTAAAAGGATTGCTTCCCCGTAACACCCGCTTTTCCATGGTGGTCAAAGCCAATGCTTACGGCCACGGCATCAAGGCGATGATCCCCATGATCGAAGCCTGCGGCGTGGATCACTTCTCTGTTTTCAGCGTAGCCGAAGCCATGCGGGTAAAAGCATGCCTGGAAAGGGATAGCGAACTGATGATCATGGGTTTCGTCGACGATGATTTCCTGGAATGGACCATCGAACAGGATGTTTCTTTTTTCGTCTTCACCCCGGAACGCCTCCGCGCCGCCATCGATCAGGCCCGCCGCCTCGACCGACGGGCGCGCATCCACCTCGAGCTGGAAACGGGCATGCATCGCACCGGCTTCTGTGAGGATCAACTCGAAGAGGTGGTGCGCCTGATCCGGGCCAACGCGCCCTTTCTCGCTATCGAGGGTTTGTGCACCCACTATGCGGGAGCGGAAGATTTCGGCAGCCACGACCGCATCCAGTCGCAGATCGCCACCTTTCACCGCCTTTGTTATGCCCTGAAACAAAAAGGCGTGGCGCCCCGGTACCACCATACCGCCTGCTCGGCCGCCTTGTTCAATTATCCGGAAACGGTGATGGATATGGTGCGTATCGGCATTGCGGCCTACGGCTTCTGGCCCAACCGGGAAACGCGCATGAGTTACCTTCGCCGCCAACAACTGGCGGCAGATCCCCTCAGGCGCATCATCAGCTGGAAAAGTAAAATACTCAGCGTCAACCGCGTGCCGGAAGGCCAATACGTCAGCTACGGCAAAGCTTATCTCACCGCTCGCCCCAGCAGGATCGCCACCGTGCCGGTGGGCTACGGCTACGGATTCAGCCGCGACCTGAGCAATAACGGCCACGTACTCGTCGGCGGCCGGCGCGCACCGGTCGTGGGATTCGTCAATATGAACATGGTGGTGATCGATGTGACGGAAATCGTAGACGCAGCCGTAAAGGACGAGGGCGTCCTCATCGGTCGTCAGGGCGACCAGGTCATGACCGTAAGCTCTTTCAGCGATATGAACAACAGCATGAACTACGCACTGCTCAGCCGCCTGCCCGAACATATCCCGCGCCGCCCCGTCGGCTCACCGGAAATGGCGGCAGGGTAAGCAAACAGCCCCGGGGCGATCGCATTTGTTGCAAACCCATCCAAACTATGGGAAAAACCCTCGTTCTTGCTTATCTTTACTTTGCAAGAATTAACCCGAAACGCGCCATGATACCTAGCAACCTTCTCCTGCCCTGCCTCCTGCTGCTACCTGCTTTTCTCGCCGCCCAATCGGACACAATCCGGCTGGAAACCAGCTTCGGGGAGGTGTATACCCTATCCGACTACGACCTGGTGCTTCGCGACGGAATCGCCGCGTATACTTTTGGCGACCGCAGCGTCCCTCTTGCTCAGGTGAAATACGTCACCACCCAGGCGGGGCATTTTCGCCTGGGCCCCCTGCGCCGGCGTCGCAAGCGGGAGTTTTACCGCCGCACCTACGATGGCCCGCGCATCGACCTGTATACGGCCAGCGAGCAAAAAGCCATGTCCTACCCGCAAAGCGGAAGCTTTTCCCAGTCTTCTTCCTGGTACGAAAAGGATAAGGGCCGCCTCAAAAATATCAGCATCGGCAATTTGCGGCTCGACCTGGACGACCACGGCCCCAGCCGGGAACGCCTGCGCAAAGCCGCCGGCATCCGCACCTGGCAGCATGTTTCCACCATCGCTGCACTCGGCCTTATCGGTTGGGGAACGGTGCGTACTTCCGACTTCCAAAGCGGACTTTCTCCCGCCCTCTACCTGGCGCCGCTTCTTTTCTTCATCCCCGCCTCTATCCAAAAACCCAAAAAACGCCTGATCCGGGAAGCGATCGAGTTATATGAATGAGCTGCCCCGCAAAAACCCTCATTTAGCTCAAGCTAAAATCGGATTTTCCCGCCCGTCTTCGCCAGCCCTCTTCCGGGTAACCTTTCGAATTCCTCTCACCCGCCCTTCAGCATCGGTTCCGTTTCCAGGGGCTCCGGCTGGTAGGTGTCGAGGGCGTCGTATACGACCTGGTGAATCCGTTCGCGTACTTTGTTGCGGAAGAGTTGGCGGTTTTTGACGTCGGGGTGGATCCGGTTGGAGAGAAAGACGTAGATCAGGCCGTTATCGGGATCGACCCATGCGCAGGCGCCCGTAAATCCGGTATGTCCGAAAGTAGCGGCCGGGGCGTCGGCGGCCATGGCCTTGTAATAGCGGGAGGAAGGTTTATCAAAACCGAGCCCGCGGTGATCCCCCTGGCGGGAGGTAAAGAGTTGGATGGTTTCGGGTTGCAGGTAGCGGCGCCCGCCGTAGGCGCCGCCGTTGAGCAGCATCTGGAAAAGGACGGTCAGCTCTTCGGCGGTAGAGAAAAGGCCCGCGTGCCCGGCGACGCCGCCGAAAATAGCGGCGGTCTCGTCGTGTACAAAACCGTGCACCAACTGCTTGCGCCAGCGGTGGTCATGCTGGGTGGGAATGATCTCTTCCAGCGTCCTTTTTTGCTGCGGCCGGAAGGTGGTGCGCCGCAGCCCCAGCGGCCGGAAAAAACGCTGAGCGACAAAATGGTCGAGCGGCATGCGGCTCTGGGTTTCCACCACCCGCTGCATCAGCACGAAGTTGACGTCGCTGTAGCGGTAGCGCCCGCGGCGTCCCACCGGCAACTCGTTTACCGCCGCCCAGATGCTGTCTTTATAGCGCTTGTCGAAATAGAAGCGGTCAGCCACCTGCAGCGCATATTGATAGGAAGGTTTATTGCAGAAAAAGCTGTCGCAGCCCGCATTGGGGACGTCGCGGTACAGCAGGTAAGGCAGCACCGGCATATGGGGTTGCAGGCCCGATTCGTGGGTCATCAACTGCCGCAGCGGAATGCGGCCGATGGCGGCGCCCGGATCGCAGGGCATGACCTCGCTGAGCCGGTCGTCGATCCGCAAAGCTCCCGCCTCGTACAAGGCCATCGTCGATAAGATAGTGGCCGCAACTTTGGTGACGGAAGCCAGGTCGTACAGGTGGTCTTCCGCTACTTCCTTTTCCCGGCGGTAGGTGTGCCATCCGAAAGCTTTGTGGTAAATGACCTTCCCGTCTTTGGCCACCACCACCTGACAGCCCGGCGTGGCGCCGTCCTGAACGGCGGTGCGGGCAATGGCGTCGATGCCGACCAGCTTTTCCGGGGCGACCCCCGCCTCTTCGGGCCGGCCGTATTTCAGGCGAATGACCGGCGTAGCCGCAGCAGCGCCGGCCGGAAAGTACCGGTTGACGGTGACGGGCAGCTTTCCTTCCGCCTGCAGAGCGCCGAAGAGCAATTGCGCGGCGGTAGTTTCGGTAACCTCGTTGCGCTCGTAGATCTGGACGACGGTCAGGGTCGTGTCGAAGAACTGCAGGTTTTGCGGATCGCCGAAGTTGACCATAACGACGTCCCCCCGGCGAGCCAATTCCTGTACCGATTGGATAAAGGGCAGGTCGCGCTTCCAGATGACGCGCTGCGTGTCGAGCACGATCACTTTGGTCTCCCCTTCCGCGAAATCGGTCGCCAGGGGCGGCAGGGTGCCGTCGGAAGCAGGCGGCTGCAGCAGGACGCTGGCGTCCGCGTATCGGTTGAAATACTCGCGAAAATGGCGAAACGGCCTGTCACTGAGCTGGACGAGCCGGAACGAGCGGGTGCTCAGGTCGGTAAACGGCAGCAACTGTTTGCGGTTGTGCACCAGGGTCACCGTCTTTTCGAACATGCGGTAGGTAAAATAGTCCCAGCGCCGCGGCGAAAAATGCTCGATCAGCGCCGAATCGGGCGCAGCGGCGGTCGCCGGAGCGGGGCGCATCCAGGCCCCGCCGATCGAAGCCTGCAGCGGGCGTGGTTCGCCGGCGCGCACCGGGGGCAGCAAGCCATCGCGCATCCATTGTTTGGCTTTTAATATTTTGTAGACCTTTTGGTCGACCTGGGCGCGATCCAGGCGGCCGGTCGTCAGGGCCCGGGCGACGATTTCCTGGGGCCGGCCGGCTTCCTCGGTGATCAGCAGGTCGACGCCCGCCCGCAGCAGAGGCATGGGGTCGGCGCCGGCGGGCAGCTCAGTGATCAGCAGGCCGTCGTACCCCCATTCTTCGGCGAGGCGTCGGGCCAGCCAGCCGTCGGCCGCTCCTGCCGGCCGGGTCCTGGCCAGGTGGTAATCGACGATGACGCCTCCCAGGCCGAGCGCAGCCAGCTTGCGGAGCGGCGAGACAGCGCCTCCCGGCAAAGTATCGACGGGCAGTTGCTCCAGTCGGCCGGCAGCGGTAAGCAGGCGGCCGGCGTGGTACCGCGGCAAGGTTGCCATTTCCTGATCATCACCGGCGTCAATACCCAGGCGGAAGTTGAGGCCGGCCGTATGCAGTTGTCTGAGGTATAGATCGTGGATTGCATGGCGCAGGCTGTCGTCGGCCAGCGCCCGAAAGCTCGCGCGCCCAAGAAAGGGTGGCGCGCCGGCTATTTGTTCGTTGAGGACCAATCCGGGGGAAGCGCCCGTAAAGAGCGGCAGGCGGCTCAGGCGCCGGCAGGTATTCAGCGTGGCGAGAAAGTCGGCCGCCGGCCAGCCTTCCAGCCAGAGTCCGCCGGGGTGACGACGGGCGACGTGTTCCGACAGGGCCCCGCAATGCTCCGGTCCGGCGCGAAGGATAAACAGCTGCCCGGCCTTTACCTCATCCGGCAATTGCTCCAGCAGCGCTTCCGGCAGTTGCGTTTCCTGTTGCTGGAACGGAACGGCGGAAGGCGATTCAAAATTCCCAACTTGCTCGCTTCCCAGGGCCGTCAGTAACACCAACAGCACCCGGACAACACCTGTGCGCATTGTCGATTTGTCTTTTCGTTGCGTTTACAAGATCTATCCCGTCGCTTTTTGGTAGTAGAAATAGGTGACCTTCGCAGCCACGTCGTCGTATGTGAATATTTTTTTATCCGGTTGTCGGTCGTAGAAGCTCAGCAGGCCAAAATCCCCGGCGCAGGCCCCCGTATGCATTAATAAAACGCCCCAGCAGAGCCATTGGTAGTTAAGGGAAACATAAAATGTCAGGGCCACCGCCAAAAAGCTGATCAACACGAAGGGCGCCAGTGCGACCATCCGGAAAGCCGCCGGCCCCAGCACGAACCGGTCGGCAACCGCGTAAAAATAGAACTTACGCAGGTTGGCCCGGTAGGTTACCCGGGGCGCTCCCGCCAGCCGGTAGGCGATTCCGTGAATCCACTCGTGGATGGGAATCAGGACGGTGAGGCTGATCAGCAAACCCCAACCGGTGTAGGCCAGCACCTGACCCAGGTTGATCAAGCCCTGGTATATTTGCCAGCCGGCCCCGATGAGCATGAACAGAAAGATGGCAATGTTGAGCCCGAGATAAAACCGGATCACCCTCGTGTCGAAACTGAATTCGGACTGGACAAATCCGATGATATCATCGTGATGTAACTTGAGAAGTGGCGTGTAGCTTTCCTCGTCTTGGAGCTCTGCCGCATCCATTGGATGGGATTTGCTTCAAATATAAGGGATTTTACCCTAAAATAACAATATAATTTTGAATATCCCGGTCAGTAATTAGGGTTCCTCTTTCCGGGAGGCCGCCTCCGTCCGTTTGATCAAACGGCTGGCCAGGCGGCGGGCTTCCTGCCGGCTGTCGCGCCACCAGCCGGCCGACCATACCGGCAGGTGGCGGTAGTGTTGTTCTTCCAGGCGCTGCGCCTGCCGGTATTCCCAAACGAATTCCGTACTTGCGGTAGCAGCAAAAAAACCGTCGCCCCGCAAAGCCAGGTCAGGCGTCACCCCGTCGGGAGCGTAGACGACCAGAGGCAGCGTTTGGCCGGCTACGGCGCGCTGCCGGCTCAGTCGACCGGGTTCCAGATAGGGCGCCAGAGCCCGGGCCACTTCGTCGAGGAAAAGCGGATCGCCGGCGGGCGCCGGCGGGCGTTGCATCGCGGCGGCAACCTGTTGTCGCAGCGCGCTGTCGTTCTGCGCCACCGCCCGGAAGTATTGGAAATAAAGGGTCAGCAAAGCTGTATCGGCCTGTTCGGAGGCGGCGGCTAATTCTGTGAGCGACTCGGCGGGAATGGAGCTGAGCAAGTGTACGGCGGTAGTAGCCCGGCTCATCAGCAGTTCGAGCCGGGGCCGGCCTTCCGGCCGGTCGAAAGCGGCGAGCTGTTCGGGCAGGTCCCCCTGCCAGTTGACCTGACCGAAGGCGCCGGAAACGATCATGACCTCGAACCGCTGGCCGGTGAGTTCGTCCAGGTGATACACCCCTAGCCCGTTGCGCTCCAGTTGGCGGATGAGGTCGGCGCCGGGAGCGTTGCGGCGCTTGATCTGCAACAGGTAATCCAGGATGAGATCGCGCTGCCCCACGGTAAAAGCGACGATCCCCACGTTCGGATAGGTGCGCTGCGGCGTCTTTTTGATCTGGTTGAGCAGGTGGATCACCTGTTGCGCTTCCGCGTCGTTGGTCTGTTCGGCTTCGTCATACCGCCCGTCGACCTGTTGGTAATGGAGGCCGGCGGGCGCGGCGGCCTCCTCGGCCTCGGCCAGCCGGTAGAGGCTGTCGGGGCTCCAATGGTGGCGGATCTTCAGGGGAACCAACGGCGCGCCTCCGGCCTTCACGCGCTCCAGCACGGAGCGAGGACGGCCGGGCAATTGCAGCGAAGGGTCGCCGCAAACCAGGGTCTGGCGGGCAATACCGAAAAGCCCGGCCACCGGCGCGTAGGGAATATCCTGCGCTTCGTAGAAAAACAGGTGATCGAATACCGGTTTGTCGAACTGCCCGAACAAGCGATTGGCCAGCTCGGGAGTCACCAGCATGACCGGCAGGGCTTCGATGATGGCCGGCAGCCCGGCGGCGAAGAGTTCGGCGAGCGAATTGCGCAGCGCCTGTTCCTGCTCTTTACGGCTGAACAGGAGGTTGTACGCTTTGCGGTCCTGGCGCCGCAAGGCCTCGAATCCTTTTTCCCGTCGTTCCTGCCACTGGCTGAGGATCTGGGAAACGAGCAGGGGCAGCAGGCGCTGCTGGTTCTCGTAAAATGCCGCGATATCCGAGTCGTCCTCCGGCAAGCTGGGCGAATACGCTTTGGCAAGCACGTTGTTGAGGTGCCAGCTCTTGAAGGCGGCCGACCAATCGCCGGGTTTCACCTTGATGAGCGCCCGCACCAGCTTGCGGGCCGGTTCCGAAAGCGAGAGCCAGTTGCGTTGCCAGTCGTAGAAATGGTCGAAGTCGCGCAGGTATAGCTTCGTGCTTTCCAGGTTCTCGATGATCTCTTCGAGGTATTTCTGGCGCTTGGGTATGGTCAGCATCTTATTGGCGAAAGGCTCGGCGAAGAGCGCCGCGTCGTTGAGCTCCCGCACGAGCAGTTCGAGGCTGTTCTCCAGGTCGACGATGGTTTCCTGGTACGCCAGGCGCGGGTGTACGGTTTTGTGGCTCAGCCGCTGCACCTCTTCTTGTACTGCACTGCCGATCTGGCTGCGCCATTCGTGCAGGGCTTTGGCGAAGTGCCGCACTTTGGGCCGTACGCGGTCGGCCGGCGCGCTCTCGCTCACCGGCCCGAGGGTAAAATCGAAGAGCGGCGTCATCCCGAAGCGTTCGCGCAGGTCGCGGTAGGCAATCAGCATTTTATCGCGGGCTTCGAGGGCGTGTCTGGCTTTTTCGGAAAAAACCTGGAGGAGCCGGAGGCGCCCGGCGCCCGTGCGGTCGAAGTATTCTCCGTAGCGATTGGCGCCGTCGGCCAGCAATTCTTCCAGTTTTTCCTGCCGTTGCAGGAGCTCGCGGAAGTGGTGTTCGTAGTAAGCCGTCAGTTTATCGGCATACCCGTTGGTTTTGCTGATATAGCGATGTTGCAGGCGCGAGGCTTTCTGAAGGAAGTATTCGATTTGCTGATCGGTAAAACGCCGGCCTTCCGCTTTTTCCATCCCGGTAAAGATGCGGCCGTGGAGCTGGGTCAGCGGATGGCGAAGCGTACCCACGGGCTGGTAAAGGGGATAACTCTGACCGATGGCGGCCGACAGCATCTCGTATTCGTCGTAGTGAAAAGCGAAATCGGCGGCCTGAAGCTGTGAGCTGAGCAATTCTTTGCCTTCCTCGCGGTGGTTTTGCAGGAAAAGCCCGACGGTTTCGGTCCACGTATGCCGGCCGAATACCGGCCGGCGCACGGCCGAATATTGCTCGTCGAGGCGGCTGAGCAGCCGCTTGCTTTTGTCGAGCAGGATGCGATAGTGTTCCTGGTCGAAATGGAGGGGCATGCCCCCGCCCTCCGCCGCGGCTTTGAGCATTTCCAGCAGCAGTCCCTTATCCTGCACTTCGTCGCGGAAGAGGAAGTTAAATTGGTTGACGCCCGCTCCCGCCAGGCGCTCCTGCAATTCGCGCAAGGCGCTCAGGCTGCGCGAGACGACCAGAGTCTTGCGGCCGTTAGAAAGGCCGTTGATCAGCAGGTGTAAAAGGAGGCGCGTTTTGCCGGCGCCGGGCGCTCCCTCCACGCAGGCGATGCGCTGGGTAAGCGCCAGCCGGCGGGCGGTAGCCTGGTGCGGATCGAGCGTAGGCAGGCCGAAGGCGTGCCCGGTATAAGGCACGACCGAAGGATCGGGCGGCGCCTGCTCTTCTTTATCTTCCCAGGGCGGCGGGAAGAGGCCGATAAGGCCCGACCAGCACAGCTCGCCGGGATCGGCCATGCCTTCCAGTTCCTCCTCCCCGGGTGCATCGCGGATGCCCGGATTGTCGAAGCGCCCCCGGAGGTCGAGCGCCTCAGATAATTCTTTCACGCACCGCAGCAGTTCGGCCGCGGTGATCTCATTGTCGCGCACCACCCGCTTCAAAAGAGGCGCGGCTTCGTAGCCGTACCGCTCTTGCAGCAGGCGCGCCAGCCACTCGTTGTAGCGCACGGGAAAGCCGGCCGGACGGGTAAAAAGCCAGGACTCGGCCCGGTTGGGGCTGGGTTCGAGGCGCAGCCCCCACACGAATAGCGGCGCAGTAATGCGCTGCCCCTTCTCCCGCAGCACCAATAGCGGGTAGCCGAAGCCGAGGGCCGGGTTGCCCTGCAGACGCTCCTGGTTGCGCGCCTCGAAATAGAGGTGTTTCAATTGTTGGTTCTCTTCGAAGCCGGCCGATACGACCTGTTCGATGACCTGGGTTTTCAGCAATTGATCCAGCCAGGCGTGGGCGAAGTCGAGCCCCCGCGAGTCGAGGCGGGCCAGATCTATGCGTAGGTGGCCGGTAGCCAGTGCGCGACGATAGATAGCACCGTCGGTAGCTGCGTTCAATGTTGCGCGATCATTCATACGGTAAGCGGTCGGTGAGCCCGGCCGGGAAAAAATCAGGTCGCGACCGGAAAACTGCAATTTGTCAGAGCTTGTTTGGAGGTAGTGCTTTTGAAGCGAAAAACTCAGATTTTGGGTTCTCCCGAAGGGATTTTTCCGGCTCATAGCAGCGCTACGGGTCGGAAAAATGCCACAGGGAGGTTCCAAAAGCTGGGTTTTGCAGCCAAAATGACTACCTCCAAACAAGCTCTCAAATATAGGGAGAAGTTCCCGAAAGCTCCATTCCGGGGGGAGAGAATGAACGGACAGCCCGGAAAAGTATGAAAGCAGGCTCCCTTCCGGCCGGTTTTCATGCTTTTGCACCGGTCAACGCCTTGTTCAGCCCCGAAACGACCGCCGAGGCGTTCAACAAAACAAAAATTTAATTTTCAGTTGACACAAAAAGGAGGGTCAAATGAGATTTTTTCCAAAATTCGTCGTACATTAACTATTGTAAATCAAAAGGTTATTTTGTTTAATCTTTTTAAAGAGATCGGGCAAAATCATTAAACAAACAAAAAACATTTCTGATGCTTCCACGTGTCGCCGTAATTTTAACAGACGCTAAAAAGTCCATTTTGTGGGTAAACGAAGACTTCACCCACATCACGGGCTACACGCTTAGCGAAGCCATCGGGAAAAAACCGGGGCTTCTGCTGCAGGGACCGGCCACCGAACCGGATGCAGTAAGTCGCATCCGCCGCGGGCTCAAAGCCCAGCTGCCGCTTAAGGAACAGATCACCAATTACCGCAAAAATGGCGAAGCCTACCTTTGCAAACTGGTGATCTACCCCGTTTTCGACGCCGACCGGCAGCTCACCAACTTTATTGCCTTCGAAGTAGACGGCGATATCGTACACAACGAAGTGCAGGTGCCGCTCCTGCAATTGCACAGCAAATACAGCTCCAGCAGCCTGAAAGGGGTGGAAGAAATGAAGCTCTTCTTCAATCTGAAATCCCTGATCGAGTCGGAAACCCTCTACCTGGATCCCGACCTGACGCTCAAAAAGGTGGCAGACCGCCTGGCCACCAACACCAAGTACCTGTCGCAGGTGGTCAATCGCCACGCCAGGAAGAACTTCCAGCAGTTCCTCAACGATTACCGCGTGGCCGAAGTGAAGCACAAAATAGGCAGCCGCGACTTCGAGAACCTTACCCTGTACGGGATCGCCATGCAGTGCGGCTTCAAAAACAAGTCGACTTTCTACAAAGTGTTCAAGGAAATGACCGGGCAGACGCCCCGCGATTTCCTCAAATACAGCAACGGCAACGGTCGTGAGGTACTCACTTGAGCAATTCCGGCGCCGAATGCGTGCACCTCGTGTTCAACCCTGATTATGAGCGCGATCGATCGGATTCCCGGATTCTCGAATTAAGACCATTCCCCTTCCTGAAAAGTTGCAGGTCCACGGAATTCGGTGGACCTTGATAAAAGAAATAAGGGAAGAAGGCCATACTGTCAAAATGCCAGTCCAGTCTTTTGTACCTCAGATTTCCTCACCGTCAAAACAATGCAACATGAGAGGAATGAGAGATATGCTGGCGCTAATGTATTGGGTAGACAATTCCAAATCCGGATTAATGGAAGCCCTGCTCAACAATCAACGCTTTCCAAACAAAGAAAAAGCACAGATCCTGAAGGCGCTAGAAGAAGAAGAATCGGAGAAAGGATCAAAAATTTTGCAGAAAAATTTTGTAAATAATCCGCCAAACCGGTAAAATTGTCCTGCACCACTTTTTAGTTTAGGTGTAGGAGAATTATTATCATTCAGAAATTTAAGCCGAAGCAGCCTTTGCTTCGGCTTTTTTTCGGTCCAGTCTACCCTCAGGCGTCCTGCAGTTGCAAAAAAAGAATAGCATCGATCCCTACTTCGGCTCGTTGGCCTGCTCCGGGTTGACGATGCCGCCGCCTACTTTCTCGCCGTTGCGGTACTCATATTCCAGGGTGATCTGCCCATCCTCGTTGTAGACGCGGTACAGTCCGTCCTGTACGCCGTTTTTGTAATCGATGGTGCTTTGCAGTTTTCCCGTCCGGACGAAGAACTTCTTGTAGGTGCCGTCGAGCTGGCCGTTGCGGTAATAGGCTTCCTCTTCCGGTCGCGAGAAGCGATATTTTCCCCAGGGGCCGTCTAGTTTGTTGTCGAGGTAGGTCGCTTTGAGGTCGACCTGCCCGCGATCGTTAAACTCGAAATAGGCGCCGTTGTACTTGCCGTCGATATAGCTGATGATCTTTGACGGGAAGCTGCCGCCCTCCTCGTAAACGACCCAGGCGCCGGTTTTGACGCCGTTGCGCAGAAAACCCTCCTCGAGTACGTTGCCTGCGGGGTCGCGCCGCACCGCTCGTTTCACCTCCGCCCCGGGTACGTCCGTTATCTCGTAATTGCTCGTATCGACGCCTTCACCGGCGCCGCCGGCCGCCGCATTATCACAGGAATAAAGCAAAACGATAGCAATCAGGTAAAACAAATTTCTCATGGCTTGTCATTTTTTAGTCGGAAACCGGGCAAAATTAGGAGGTTTCCCAAGTTATTCCAAACCCCGCCGCGCCAAAAATTTTGCGATAAGCGATGGCAAAAAAAATTAAAATTTTAATTTTGCGCCCGTATTTCTGAGCATAAACCCGGAGGATTATTCATGGGTCCTTCGTCATGACGGTTGACAGGCTTGCGTTTGCGCAGGAGAGCGACACGCCTGCTGCAGGCAGGTATCCCCAGATACGGTGAGTGTCGACCAACGAGCCAACGCAAGAATGGCGGCCAGTTTGGCTTCGCAATAGATGAATCCATGAATAATCCGGGTTAATTGTTCTATCGTGATGGGGGAACGCTCTGTTCGGTGAAGCGCTTCCGCCCGACATCAGAATACCTAAAAAGACCTGCCCGATTATGGATATCAAAATCCAGCACCTGACCAAAAGCTACGGATACCAAAAAGCAGTCGACGACATCTCCTTCGAGGTCAACACCGGCGAGATCCTCGGCTTCCTCGGCCCCAACGGCGCCGGCAAGACGACCACCATGAAGATCATCACCGGCTACCTCGGGATGGATCAGGGAGAAGTGCTCATCGGCGGCCGCCCGGTGCATACCGGCGAAATGAAAAAACACATCGGCTACCTGCCGGAGCACAACCCGCTATACATGGATATGCCGGTGATGGACTACCTGGCTTTCTGCGCCGCCCTCCAGCAGGTGCCGCGCACCGAAGTGGAACCGCGCATCCGCGAGATGGTCCGCGTCTGCGGCCTGGATATCGAAAAGCACAAACCCATCCGCGAACTATCCAAAGGGTTCCGGCAACGCGTCGGCCTGGCCCAGGCCATGATCCACGACCCGGAGATCCTCATCCTCGACGAGCCGACCACCGGGCTGGACCCCAACCAGATCGTCGAGATCCGCGGCCTGATCCGCGAGCTGGGCCGCCAGAAGACCGTCATCCTCAGCACCCACATCCTGCCGGAAGTGGAAGCCACCTGCGACCGCATCCTGATCATCAACCGCGGCAAGATCGTCGCCGACGGCACCGCCGACACCCTGCGCAAACAGGCCCAGGGGCAACAAGTGCTGCACGCCCGCATCGAAGGCGGCGACCCCAATACGGTGATCGAGAAGGTCCGCGCCCTGCCGACGGTCGCCCTCGTCGATTTCCTCGACCGCGAAAACCAACGCTACGAGATCCAGAGCGCCCCCGACACCGCCTCCAACCACGACGTTTTCCGGCTGTGCGTCGACAACGGCTGGATACTAAGTGAACTGATCCCCTTCGAGACCAAACTCGAAGATATTTTCCGCAACCTGACCATGAATTGACCAGCAAAAACCGTTACGCTATGAATCCAATCTGGGTTATCGCCAAAAGAGAACTCGGTTCGTACTTCGATTCGCTGATCGCCTACATCATCCTGATCGCTTTCCTCGGGTTCAGCGGATTTTTTACCTGGCTCTACGGATCGGATATTTTTATGCGCCGCCAGGCCGACCTGGCCGTCTTTTTCGGCGTAGCGCAGTGGACGCTCTTTTTCTTCATCCCGGCCCTCACCATGCGCCAGCTCGCCGAAGAAAAACGCGCCGGCACCCTAGAACTGTTGCTCACCAAAGCGATCTCCGACCGCCAGGTGGTGGTGGGCAAATTCCTGGCCTGCTTCCTGATGGTGGTCATCGCCCTGGCTTTCACCATCCCCTACTACCTCACGGTGTCGCGCCTCGGCGATATGGACCACGGGGCCACCATCGCCGGCTATTTCGGGCTACTGCTGATGAGCGCCGCCTACATCAGCATCGGCCTGTTCGCCAGCAGCATCACCAGCAACCAGATCGTGGCCTTCCTGCTGGCGCTGTTCATCGGCATCTTTTTCCAACTGCTGTTCGACATCATCGCCAACAGCTCCACCGGCTTTCTCGGCGAGTTGTTCAGCACGCTGAGCCTGAGCACCCACACCAACTCCATCACGCGCGGCGTGCTCGACAGCAAAGACCTGGTCTATTTCGCCTCCATCATTTTCCTGGGATTGTTGCTCGCCGAGCTCAACATCTCCAAACGCCACTAAATGAAGCCGCAATGAAGAATTATATCTCCATCGCAATGTTCATCGCCATCGTCGTTCTGGTCAACCTGCTGGCCCAGCAGTTCTTTTTCCGGTTCGACCTCACGGAAAATAACCAATACACCCTGAGCCGGGCCACCAAAAATATCCTGACCGACCTGGACGACCCCGTCACGGTAACCGCCTACTTTTCGAAAGACCTTCCGCCGAATATCATCAAGACCAAGACCGATTTCCAGGATATGCTGGTGGAATACGCCAACTTGTCGAAAGGCATGGTCGATTACGAAGTCATCAGCCCCGAAACCGACGAAGAAAAACAACAGGCCGTACAGGAAGGCATCCAGCCCATTATGATCAACGTGCGGGAGAAGGACCAGAGCAAACAGCAGCAGGCCTTTATGGGCGCCGTGCTCAAGATGGGCGACCGGCAGGAAGTGATCCCCTTTATCCAGCCGGGTACGGCCATGGAATACGCCCTGTCGACCAACATCAAAAAGATGTCGGTGGTCGATAAGCCGGCCGTCGCCTTGGTGCAGGGGCACGGCGAACCCGGCCTGTCCGACCTCAGCCAGGTGTACCAGTCGCTGAGCATCCTCTACCAGGTGGAAAACCTGGACCTCTCCGCCGAGGCCGGCGTGCCCGAACGCTACCGGGCGCTCGCCCTGGTGGAGCCCACCGACTCCATACCGCCGGCCGAGCTGGCCAAACTCGACGACTACCTCAGCCGCGGCGGTAAGCTGTTCGTCGCCATCAATACGGTGAACGGCGACCTGCAGACAGCCCAGGGCACGGCGCTGACGACGGGCCTCGAGACCTGGCTGCGCGACAAAGGCGTGGAAGTGGAGGCCAGCTTCCTCATCGACGCTCAGTGCGGCAGCGTTACCGTACAGCAGCGGCAGGGTTTTTTCACCATGAACACGCCGGTGCAGTTTCCTTACCTGCCGCTCGTCACCAACTTTGCCGAACATCCCATCACCGAAGGGCTGGAACAGGTGCTTTTTCCATTCGCCAGCCCGGTGCGCTACGTCGGCGACAGCGCCCAGGCGTTCACGCCTATCGCTTTTTCCACCGAGCAGGCCGGCATCGTTCCCGCGCCCACCTATTTTGACATTTCCAAAGAATGGACGACGGCCGACTTCCCACTCGGCCAGGTGCCCGTTGCGGGCGTACTGGAAGGCGTGAACGGCAACCCGGGCGCCCGCCTGGTGGTCGTCGGCGACGGCGACTTTCCGGTGACCGGACAGGGCCGCGCCCAGACGCCCGATAACGTCAACCTGATGGTGAACAGCCTCGACTGGCTGTCGGACGATACCGGCCTCATCGAGCTGCGCACCAAAGGCGTGGCCAGCCGACCCATCGATCAGGAATACCTCGGCGACGACGCGGAAGGGCGCCGCGCTTTCCTGAAATACCTCAATTTCGGATTGCCGATCCTCCTCATCATCGCCATCGGGATCGTGCGCTGGCAACAACAACGCAACCGCCGCATCCGACGCATGCAGGAACGCTATCAATAGCGGTAACCCCAAATCCTGAATTTTCAAAACAAAAAGTCATGAACAATCGAATTTTGCTGATCATTCTGGTGGCTTTGCTGGCCATCTACGGGTTGACGCAGATCTTTTCCGGTAAGCGCGAACGCAGCTTTAACGCCGACCTGATCCAGCTCGATACGGCGCGCGTCACCTCGGTTGTCATCACCCCCAAGACGGGAGACGAACCGATCACCCTGAAGCGCGAAGGACAGCAATGGATTGCTTCCCAGGGCGAAAAGAACGTCCCGGCGCTCGATCGCCCCGTTACCGGCCTGCTGGGCGCCCTGGCTTCGGTGCGCACGCGCCGCATCGCCGCCAAAAGCACCGAAAAATGGCCGGAATACGAAGTGGAGGAAGGCAAAGCCACGCGCATCCAGGTTTACGAAGCGGGCGACCTGCTGGAAGATTTCCTGCTCGGCCGGTTCGACTTCAATCAGCAGACGCGCTCGGCGACCTCTTACCTGCGCCTGACCGGCGAAGACGAAGTGTACGCGGTCGACGGCTTCCTCACTATGAGCTTCCCTGCCAACTTCGACGCCTTCCGCAATAAGACGGTGGTGCGCCTGCAACGCGAAATGACGATCGACGCCTTCCGGCAAACTTATCCCGACACGACTTACGCATTCGAAAAGACGGCGACGGGCTGGACGCTGGCCAACGCCCCCGACCTGCCCCTTGACAGTATGGCCGTCGAAAATTACCTCAATGTGCTGCGCAACCTGACCGCCCAGAACTTCGCCGATGATTTCGACGAACTGGCCGCCGATCAGCTGCCGCAATACGCGGTGACGCTCGAGGGCGAAAATATCGCCGCCCCCCTGACCGTGAACGTCTACCGCGATACCACGCGCGCCATGCCTTTCGTCATCCGGTCGGCCCTCGATCCGGATACCTACTTCGCCGGCGATTCCAGCGGCGTCTTTGCCAAGCTGTTCAAGCCGGTCGAAGAAATGGCGGCTAAAGCGGAGTGAGCCGTCCGATCAATCGCACTTGGATAGAGGAGGGCGCGCGGGTTAGCTGCCGGTAGCTTGCCTCTACCGACCGCTCCCGTATCCTATCGTTTCCAGCAGCTCCTCCCCCAGCCGGTCGTTCAGCCGCCCGTCGCGAACCAGGTCGAGGAAACAGACCTGGGCGTAATAGCGGCTTGGCTCCGCATGGGTGGGATGGAAGGGCGTTCGGGGAAGGTCGGTGAGTCCGTTCACCCGCGGGTACAGCAGCACGCCCGTGGTCGCGTTAAAATACTGGCAATAGACGAAAAGCTGCCGCAGGTCGGCGGCGCCGGGCCGGGGGCGGTCGAGGAGCTTCCACTTGGTATCCAGGACCACCGTTTTACCCTCCGGCAGGTGCAGCAACAGGTCGGGGCGCAGCGACTGTCGGCCCCAGAAGGGGCGCTGCACCTGACGCCGCACCCGCAGCCCGGGCCGGCGCAGCGCGGCCAGGCTACGGAAAACGTATTCCTCGAAGAGCAAATTCATGTCGAACAACAAAGCCAGCGCCGGGAACGGCCCACGCTGCAACTGGTAGCTTCGCCCCGCCAGGATAAGGCGCGCCAGCTCCACAGCCGTCCGGTAGCGCTCGGTGCGTGGGTTGAATGCGATGGGATCGGCAAAAGCAGGCTCGGCCGTCACCGGGCTCGTAATAGGAAAATGGGACAGCAGCCGGCGCAGGCGCGCACCCAGGCGAGGCGGCAGCGGCAGGCCCCGCGCCTCGTCCAGCGCCGCTCCGATCAGGCGATTGAAGTAGTGATCGTAGTCGTATTCGTCACTTTCCACCCAGCTGCGTTCCTGGTTGACGGGATGGCGCCGCAATTGCCGCTGCAGGAGCAGGCGCCCTTTCACCACCGGCGAAAGCTGGGTGCGCCGCCGGTAGTCGCGCACCAGGCCGTCGCTGAGCAGGCGCTCCACCGCCCCCAGGAAAAAGTCGAAATACAGGTCGAGCAGGGCGCCGGGGCGGCTCGCGAGCTGGGCGGCGCCCGGGCTGTCCAGCCGCAGCAGACGACAGCGGTGCAACATAGACAACAACAACCCGCGCAGCGGCCCCTCCGGCCCGGGCCGGCGGTCTACTTTGGGCAGGATCTCGATGGTGAGCCCGCCCGCCTGGACAATACCCACGTACTGCGCAAATCGCACCCAGTCGCGCCCCAGTTCGAAGTAGGCGCGGCGCTGCGTATGGGCCAGCCGCTGCAAGGCAGCGTAGTGCCCTGCCGTAAAAGAAGGGCCGATGTGAAGCGTTTCCTGCTCGAAAACGGTCAGTACGTTGCGTTCATTCCGTGGCGTCATCGGCAGTATAATCGGGCTGGTAAATGCGAATAAAATCCGCTTCGCCGAGCTGTCCGGGATCGACGAGGCGATACAGGGGCCGGTCGTAAAGATCAGCGGCGTAAGGATAATCGAATTCGGCAAAGTCTGTCGGATCGACGGGCTGTACGAAGCGGCGGCCCAGGACGAGGCCGATCTTCCCCAGATCGTTAAAAAAATAGGCCTGCAATTGCGGCAGGATCACCTCGCCGAACAAGCGGCGCAGGTCGGCGAGCGTATGCACCCGCAGAAAGTAAGCGTGTCCGATGCAGTGGTCGCGGTCGAGCAGGCGCTCCAGGCGGCCGTTGATGGTCGTCAGCAGTAGCTCCAGGTCGATACCCGCGGCCAGGGGCTCGGTGGCCAGGTGCGGGATGAGGTGCGGCTGAGGCCGGAGTTCCCGGAAGGCGAAGCGGCGGCGCAGCGCCAGATCGAGGGCGGCGGTGCTCCGGTCGCTGGTGTTCATCGTGCCGATGAGAAAGAGATTGGCCGGTGCTGCGAATTTAGATCTGGAGTAGGGCAAAGTGACGGAAAGGGCTTCCGCCGCGCCCGACCGTTTGTCGGGCTCGATCAGGGTGATCAGATCGCCGAAGATGGACGCGATATTCCCGCGGTTGATCTCGTCGATGATGAGGACGTAGCGCCGCTCCGGTGCTTCTGCGGCCGACCGGCAAATGCGCTTGAAAAGACCGTCTTCCACTTCGTAGATGACCTGCTCGTCGACCACTTTGGGTTTGATGCCTTCCACAAAATCTTCGTAGGCGAACGATTGGTGAAAAGTGACGAAGGCTACGCGGCCGGCGGCCTGGTATTCCGCGAAGCGCTCGCGTAGGGCCGGCCGGTCTTCGAGCTGCAATTCGGATAGCGGCCGGTTTTCTAGGATGTGCAGCGCGTAGTTCAGCGTCAGATAGGTCTTCCCCACCCCGGGGGGGCCGCTGAGGATCAGGTTGAGCGGCGGATTGGGGCTCGGCAGCGCGTACTCCACTTCCGGCTCCATGGCCAGGTTCCTTTCCAGGATCAGGTTTTCGAGGGTGCGAAATTGTTCGGCGGTGGCCCGGTAGTTGGCGCCGGGCCGGCCGGCGTTAAAATCGGCGAAAGCCGGATGTTCGGCGAGGAGATCGGGCGTCAGGGGCTGGTTCCAGCAATTGTAGTCGATCCGGAGCGTAACGCGGGGCAAGGCCGGCGGTTCTTTCGAAAAAAAAGGCTGCTCCGCCTCGGCCGGCGGTATCTCCCGCGCCTCGTCCGTGACGGTCGCCAGCCCGTAGCACCCTGCTTCCCGGCCCGTCTGCCAGAGAATGACCCGGTCGCCGGCCCGGACGCGCTGGCGGTGGGCGCGCAGGGCGAAGGTATGCAGGCGCCCCAGGCGCAACGCCTCCCGCAGCCGAAACAGAGCAGGGTTGGCCTGGAAGAGCCAGTAGGCGATGTTGGGCGGTTCGGACATAGGGGTGTACCGGGTCGTTTAGCGGGGAAAGATACGGTGGTTGAACCGCTTTGAGGGCAATCCGGGATGGAAATTTGCGATTGAACCCTTTGCAAGTTCATTTATAGGCCGATGTGGGAGGCACTGCCTGTTAATCAGGAATTTCTAGCGCAATAGGCACACGCATGAGTGCTGATTCCAAACAACGATTAAAAGGTCGGAAATGAGAAAGACAACTTTGGATCCATTTTTTTCCGACTTCCCACTTCAAGGTAATAAAAGACAGAAGAGGAAAGACGATAACACGTAAACACTATGCACAAGAAATGGCCGTCTGTGAACAGCGGAAAATACCTCAGTCCCGCACACACCGGCAAGAATAGGCTGTCTTTTTACTGTTTTGCTCTCGGATCACTTTTTCCTTACTGGTGTCAAAGCGGAAATTCCAGGAATTGCTGGAAGTATATTCAGTGCTGCTCCAATAAACACCGTCCGAATCCACCGAACTGAAATAACCATTGGAGGCCCAGCGATATCCGCCGAGCCGGGCTTCGAAGCCGCTGGCGCCGCCGGTCATCAGTGCTTTGTAAATGAGCAATTCGTCGTATTCCTTTTGGCGGTCGTCTTTGGCGTCTACGCCAAAGTATTCCGAGCCGTAGCTTTTCTTCAGGTTAATCCATTCCTCACTGGTGGGTAAGCGCCAGCCCTCACCCAGGGTAGCGCAGCCGATGGTGGCCGCTTCCCAGGTGTAAAGGCGGCCGTATTTTTCACAATTGGCCGAATCCGCATCATAGCAGCACGACTGGGGAATATCCACCCGCAGGTTCTCCATCAGCCATAGCTTTCCGTCTTTCATTGTTTTGTAGCGATAAATGTTGCCGTCGCTGTCCTTGGCCGCAGAATCGGGCAGGGCCGCAACGGCGGCGGCCGGCCGGTTGGCATCGCGGGCTCGGTTATAGCCTACGGCGACCGCTTCTTCCCGGGTTTGTCGAGTTGGATAAGCCCCCAGGGCAAAAAGAGAGCCGAATTTTCTTACCGCCAGCTGGGCCTCGGTCAGCGTAGCGCCCATTTTATAAAGCGCGAATACAGCTTGAAACCCTAACTCAATAAACCCTTATTCAATGCCGATGATACACCTTCGCCACAATACGCCACCCACTGTCGAACTTCAGCAGCGAAAGGTAATCGGTAAAGACGTGCTCGCCCTTGTGCGACAGTTCGATCTTGACGGCAGCCGAGCCACCGGTGATGTCGATATCGGCAAAGTTGTGTTCCCATTGATTATCGGCAGGGTCAAACTCCGGGTCTTTCTTCCGCTCCGCCACGCCGTCGGCCCAGGTGTCGATAGGATATTTTTTGATCGCTTCCCCGTCAGCCGAGAAGATGGCGAAATCGGGATGAAAACTCTTGCGCATGGCGTCGGGATTCAGTTCGTTGAAAGCACCGTGGACGTAGCCCGTCAGGATCACCGCTTTGATCGCTTCGAGGTCCTCCGCCTTTTCGGTTTGCCGGAAGGAGAAGGCGAGCAACGCGCCGGTAAGCAGCAGGGCGATTACGGGATAAAGGACTTTTTTGATCATGGTTCTTGGTTTGAAGATGAAGAAATCCAAAAAACAAGTTAGCAAATCCCGGATAACTGACCTGGAATCGATATACAGGATTCTGGAATCGATATACATTTCCGGGAAAAGATGCCTATATTTTTGTATCAGCAAGCTAAGTGGTGTGTAACAAAAATTTTTGCTGATCCTTTCTTGAAAGGAAACGCTTTTAATTACTGAAAATCAACTTTTTAAATTGAGCACTCAGCAAAAATTTTTACAAGGAACTTGTGTTACACACCACTAAGTAAAGTTTAATTCATTAAAAGCTGATCCAATGAAAAAAGTAGCATTAATTACCGGAGCGAACAGCGGCATAGGCAAAGCAATGGCCTTCCTTCACGCAGAACGAGGCGGCGATCTCGTCATCGTGGCCCGCAGCGCCGATAAACTCAAACAACTCAAGGCAGAACTGGAAGAGAAGCACCGTTGCACCGTAAAAGTGATCGTCAAAGACCTTACCGCCCCCGGCGCCGCTCGCGAGGTTTACGATGCAGTAAAACAGGAAGGCATCGAAGTGGAATACCTGATCAATAACGCCGGCTTCGGCGGCAGAGGGAAGTTCCACGAACGCGACTGGGAACTGGACCTGGCCATGATCAACCTGAACGTGGTGGCGCTGACGGCGTTGACGAGAATGTTTCTTCCGGATTTTGTCAAGCGCAATAGCGGCCGTATCCTCAATGTATCGTCTACGGCGGCGCTCCTGGCCGGGCCCCTGCAGGCGGTCTATTACGCGACGAAAGCGTATGTGACTTCCTTCAGCAACGCCATCGCCGAAGAATTGCACGACACGAATATCACCGTGACGGCCCTGATGCCCGGCGCTACCGAGACGGAATTCGCCAAAACTTCGGGAATGGATAAAACCGAACTGTTCGAAAAGACCTTCAGCGCCCGGGAGGTAGCAGCAGCCGGTTACGACGCCATGATGGCCGGCAAGCTGGACGTGATCGCCGGCGTCACTTTCGCACAAAAGCTGGTCATGAAGGCCATTCCGATCACCCCTAAAAAGGTATTGCTGAAACAGGTCCGGCAGATGCAGGAAGTCGATAATGCATAACCGTTCCCCTTCGAAGATGAAAGAGATCATTCATATTAAAACGATTACCCAGGCCCACCGGTTGTTGGGCATCGAGAAGCCCAGACACCCGCTGATCTCCCTTTTTTACCATTCCGATCCGGGGCTGCGGTACGATTTCGGCGATGTCCGGCTGCGCTCGGATCTGTATTTTATAGCTTTCAAGGAAGGGATCACCGGCAGCTTCGAATACGGCCGCAGCACCTACGACTTTCAGGAAGGCGTGATGCTCTTCGTCGGGCCCGGCCAGGTGCTCAGCCCCGTCGTCGAGGTCGAAGCGGATGCCGAGCGCCGATCCTGGAATATCCTCTTCCATCCGGACCTCATCCGGAAGTCGCACCTGGGGGAGAAAATCGACCGCTACGCTTTCTTCAGCTACGATTCCAACGAGGCCTTACACCTTTCCGAAGAGGAAAAAACAGCAATGACCGGCCTCGCCCGCAGGATCGAACAGGAATACCGGCATAATATCGACCAGCACAGCCAGACGCTGATCATCTCCCACCTGGAACTGATGCTCAACTACGCCGCCCGGTATTACGACCGCCAGTTTTACACGCGCACCAACCTGAATAAAGACCTGGTCAGTAAATTCGAGCAGTTGCTAAAAGGGTATTACGACACGGACCAACCGCTTGTCACGGGCATTCCCACCGTAAAATATTGCGGAGCACAAATGAATATGTCCCATAAGTACCTGAGTGACCTGCTCAAAAAGGAAACCGGCAGGAACGCCCAGGAACACATCCACGACTTTCTGATCGATCGGGCGAAGACCAGACTGGTAGGCACCACTTCGCCGATCGGACAGATTGCCTATGACCTGGGGTTTGAATACTCCCAGCACTTTGCGAAACTGTTCAAAGCCAAAACCGGTATGACGCCTTCGGATTATCGGCGCATGAATTAGCCCGGATCGGGAATGAGAGACTAATACACTGGAAGTTTAACCCGGATTATTCATGGGTTCTTTTTCATGACGGTTGACAGGCTTGCGTTCGCACAGGCGGGTGACGCGCAGGCGCCTGCATGCTGCAGGAAGGTATCCCCAGATACGGTGAGTGAGCGGAGCAGAATGGCGGCCGGCAATAGATGAATCCATGAATGATCCGGGTTAACCCTTTTTCTGAACACAAAGGCAGATTCACTTTTGTAGTAAGGCCCGCACCTTATCAACATCCGGGTGCGTTATACCTGCTGCTTTCAATTCCGCCAGGTCTGCCAGAAAACCCTCTATCCAGGTGAGCTCTTCATTATTAAGCTGATCTTTAAGTTGCTGGTAGATGGGTTCTGCTTCTTTGTAACGATTCTGAAAGAGCAGGGCTGTGGCAAGGTTGGTGAGGATCCAGGTTTCTGATTGATCTACTTCCAGCCCGCGGCGGGCTGCTGCTTCCGCTCCTTTGAAATCTTCCGCAAAGAGGCGATACCAGGAAAGCCTGCCAAGGTTTTGGGTTAAAAAAGTACGAATGCGGGGGTTTTGAGAATATCTGCGGAAGGCTTCTTCCCAAACTCCCACCACTTTTTCCTGTGGTTCAGCTTTGTTTCTCATAGTAGTTTGGGTTTCAACTTCCTTTTCATAGCCTGCTGCCTTTTGATACCATTCCCAAAGTACCGGGTCGGCTGCTTCGATTCCGATAGAACGAACTACAGCATCCGAGATCTGCCTGGCCAAAGGAATATGCGGATGCCTGTCAGCCATTTGTAGGGCTTCTCGAAATAACGAAAGAGCTACCTCGGTATCACCAATTTCTTGCTTTAAGAAAGCGAGTAGGATAGCAGAGCGTGCTACTTCGATCTCATAGGAATTCGGATTCTGGACCGCGAAACGCCGGTAGATCCCTAATGCTTCGCTTAAAGCTCCTACTGCTTGTTCAGGTTTATTTACTGACATAAAGGAAATCCCCAAGTTGGTTTGGGTAATAGCCACATACCGTTCGTAGGCAGCCGGGTTGGTTTGGGCCAGGCGCTGATAGCTTTCGAGGGCTTCCAAATAGGCCGCTTCGGCTTTGGGATAATCATTTTTGTCGCGGTACAGATTCCCTAAATTGTTTTGGGTAGACAACCAACTTACTGTATCCCTGGCTGCCAAACACGCTTTGGCGGCTAATTGATAATATACAAGAGACGAGTCGTACTGATTGTGGTTTTGGAGGAAAAGTGCATAGTTGAACTGGTTTTCTATTCCTCTCCGGCATTGAATGGAACGGCGGAAATAATAGTGGGTAGAATCCAACCAGGTCAACAGATCTCGGCGGGTTTTCGTAATCTGTGCTTTAATGAGCCACTCTGAAGCTCTTATTTTCAAAAGACTATCTGTTTCAGATATAACCTTGAGCGAGCGCTTTTTTCTGTCCAGTAAGTATTTTGTTTCTTTTTCCATTTCCGACCGCTGCAAAATAGCGTCGGCCTCCCGGATCTTGCCCTCGTCAAAAAGCGCTTTGGCATCACGTAAGCGTTGGGAATTGAGGGCGAGCTTTTCAAAAGTTGCGGCTAACCGGATAACGTCCTCCCTGAATTGCCTTTCTGCTTTTGATAGGGAATCGCGTTCCGCGTTTAGCATTTTCAATTTCGAGATACAAGCTGAAATATATCTTCTGGGAAAGCCATCCTGTTTCATTTGTTCGCATTGACTCGCTTTGTCTTTGATGCGTCGTTCCAGCTGCCCCATACTTTTTTTTATTTCAGCATACTCCTGAGATTTTGGCAGAATATTCTGAGTGATATTTTGAGTAATATCAATATCATGCCCCATTCCAGCGATGATATTGTCAACTTTGCCCCCATGTACCGTCACCTTGGTTTCTCCTCGTGAAGGATCCTGGGCGAAAAGGGTTCCTATTGCAAAAAAGATCGCAAAAAAAGAAATTTTAAATTTCATGCTCAAAAATCTTGTTTTTCCTTTCGTTCTATGTGAATTTTATGGCAATTGAGAGGTAGCATCTTTTAAATGCGATTGCCCAGCAATCATTCCATATTGATGCATCGCTGTAAAAAGATTTTATCAAATCGTATTCCCCTTACGATAACGTAGAAGCCAAAGATTATCCCGCCCTGATGGTCACCACCGGCCTGCACGACTCACAGGTGCAATACTGGGAGCCCGCCAAATGGGTGGCCAAACTCCGGGAGCTCAAAACGGATGACAACCCTCTCCTGCTCCACACCAACCTGGAAGCAGGCCATGGCGGCGCCTCCGGGCGTTTCAAACAATACGAGGAAACGGCAATGGAATACGCGTTCCTGCTGGACCTGGCCGGAAAAAATGAGCTGGAAATGAAAAATTGAGTACGGTAAGCCGGCAACCGAAGTTTCGAAACTTCGGTTGCCGATTATCCGGTCAGGATTGGTCTTCGCCCTTTTCCTCGCCGTCCTCCGTATCAGCGAGTAATTTGACGGAAAGCGCCACCGGTCCTTTCGGGCCGCTGCCGATCTCGAAGCTCACCTGATCCGCTTCTTTGATCTCATCGATCAGATTATTGGCGTGAGCGAAGTAGCTCTCCTGGTTGGCATTGTCGATGATGAAGCCGTAACCTTTATCCGTATCGAAAAACTTGACGGTCCCGCTGCGCTGGAAGCTCGATTCATCCGACTTTTCCTGGGAAGGGACGCCGATGACGATGTCTTCGGCTTTGATCTTTTTCTTTTTGGCCGGATCGGGAGGCGTGGGAGTGAGGTGCCCGTTTTCATCCACGTACATAAATTCCGCGGGCTTTTTGTCCTCTAATTTTTTCTGCTCTCTGCGTTCTTGCTTTTCTTTCTTTTTTTTCCGCTTTTTCTTCTCTCGTTCTTTTTTATTAAAGCTGTCCGCCATTTCAGTGTTTTAAATGATAAAATCAAAAGACTAGATTCAGAATTAAGCGGATACCTGCATGACAAATCACCTGAATAAGCCTGAAAATAGCTTTCCAAACGGCAAGATACGCATTATAAACCGAAGCAGCGCGTTTTTGGCTAAGGAACCAGCTTCTTCTTCCCCAACTGCTCCCGCAGCATGCGCCGCAACTCGGGCAGGTTTTTGGGATCGACGATATTGAGGGCGCGCACCTGGCAGAGTTTTTCGACCAATTCTACGCCGGCCAGTGTATTGGTGGCGATGCCGCTCACCAGATCCGGTTTTAATTGGAAACTCTCCATGACGCCCAGCACCGCATAGGGGTCCGAAGCGCACAACACGCTGAATGCTACGTTGGGCATTATTTCCTGGATGGCGATATCGCCATTGTAGGGCTCCAGCGGCGAAGCGCCGATCTCGATCACCGCAACGTCGGCACCCGACGCCGCCAGCCGGTTCAGCAACTGCCGCAATGCCTGGCGGTACACCGCCGGTTCGCAAATCGAGGAAGGCAAGCCGACGTCCACAAAATCGTAAATGGCGTCCGCGCCGGCGTCGTACACGGAAAGTACGTCTTTGTACCGGCCGGCGCCGGTGATCTTGGCGCCCACTACCTTTCGCCGGGCGCGCTTGAGTTGACGGGTGATGATCCGCGCAGCCGTGGTTTTACCCGCCGACATCGAGGTGCCGAAAAACAAGACGACCGGCATCCGGAAGGGTTGGTCGGGGACCTGCGCTACAAAATCGGCCATGCGCGCCGGGCCGCCGTCCCCAAGCACGTGCCCCCGGTACTGCAGGCGCACCACGCGCGGCACGTAGGCCGACTTGGAGGTCATCTTCCCGAAAAGGCCCGCCGACGTCAGCAGGTGCATGCGGCCGTCATCCGCAACGGCTTCCCAGCTGCCGGTAGCCTCCAGGGTCGCGTGGCGCGCGCCCAGGGCGCCAAGCAGTCTCTGGGATTTCATGATCTCCATCATCCGCCCGTTCTGCAATTCGATCTTCATGCGGCCGTCGGCAGGGTTGGTGACTTCGCAAAGTACGTAATCGCCCATCCGCCATTGCTCGCGCGGCAGGGGAGCTACCTGAAAATCGCGGTCGCGCAAATCGGTGATGCGCGTCAGCGAAGTGTAGATGTAATGGGAGTATCGGCTCATGGTTTTGGTTATTTTGGTCGTTGGCGTTTCATAAAGTCGGAGGCGATCTATCTAACCCGCACCGGGTCCGCCAGCAGCAATAAAGTCAGTAAAGCCGTCCGCTCCGTCAACTTATCGGTGAAGATAAACTCGTGGGCCGCGTGAGCGCCGTCGCCTACCGTTCCCAGCCCGTCGAGGGTGGCGGTGTACTGGCTCGTCGTATTGCCGTCCGAGCCGCCGCCGGCGACGGCTTCGGCCAGTTCGATATCCAGGGCGCCGGCGGCTTCGCGGGCCAGCGCCCACAGCTGCCGGTTGCGCGGCGTGCGCTCCAGCGGCGGGCGACCGACGGCGCCGTGGACGATCACTTCGGTTTCGGGATTGACGGCGCGCAGCTCGTGGATCTGCCGGGTGATCCATTCGGCATCCTCCTGGTTCAGCACCCGCACGTCGATCATGGCGCGGCTTTCGGATGCGATGACGTTGGTCGCGGTGCCGCCTTCGATCATGCCGACATTGACCGTGATGCCCCGTTCCGGGTTGTTCATCGCGAAAAGGCGCTGGATCTGGTGCGACAGCTCGACGATCGCGCTGGCGCCTTTATCAGGATCCAGCCCGGCGTGAGCGGCCTTACCGCGCACGGTGATCTCGAAATGGCCGACGCCCTTGCGGGCCGTTTTCAGTCGGCCGTCCAGTCCCAAAGGCGGCTCCATCACGAAGGCCCGGTCGGCGATGCGCGCCAGCCGGCGGATGGCGGCGGTCGACTCGTGGCTGCCGATCTCCTCATCGGAGTTGATGAGCACGACGGGCGCTACGGCAGGTTCCAACGCCAGCGCCTGCAGGGCTTCGATAGCGAACAGGATCTCCACCAGCCCGGCTTTCATATCGTAGACGCCCGGGCCTTTCATGCGCCCGTTGTCTTGTTCGAGCGGCATAGTTTCCAGGGTGCCCAGCTGCCAGACGGTGTCGCAATGGCCGACCAGCAGCTGTACGGGCTGCTCTTTTCTTCGATTCCCGGGCCGGGCGTAGAGGTAACCGCCGGTCCGCTTCCCTGGGACGGACAACACCCGGTAATTGAGCTCGGTCAATTTTTCCGTCAGCAGCTTCATGACGTCCGCCTGAGACGCGGGTACGGTCGAGGGGGATTCCCGTCGGACGAGCTCGGCCAGCAGCCCCGTCATCGCTTCGTGGCGCTCGCGGAGGTAGTGCAGTATCTTTTCGGCGCTTGCCATATTATTCTCAATTTTTAAAATCTTTCGGATAGGGAAAAGCATAGGTCTCCTGCACGCGGGCGAAGCGCCCGTAGGCCAGAAAAGCCAGCAGCGGCGCATCGTAGAGCATCTGCTGCTCGTCGCCTTCGGAGACGCGCAGGGCCGATTCTTCGACGAAAGCCGTGAGGATGCGGCCGGCGATCAGACTGTAATCACCGAAGTCGTCGACGATCCGGTCGAGTTCGCATTCCAGATACAGGTAAGCGTCGCGCAATACCGGCGCGTCGATGCGGGTCGCCGGCGCTGTGGGCAAGGCTTCTAATACCGGTTTGGACAGGCCGGCCGCTTCGCAACGCGCACTGGCCGCCAGGCTGGCCAGTACGACCTGATCGGGTTTGGGAAAACTGACGGTGAACGTCTGCTCCCGCTGCACGTTGTGGTAGGTCGAATGGCGGGGCGTACAGACGAAACCGAAGTAGTTCTGCTGCCCCAGCGGCGTCACCATATGCTTGGGAGCCAGGTTGTAGCCCTCTCCTTCTTTGGTGCCGATCACCACCAACGGCGCCACGGTGAAGAAGTGCGACCAGATGGGTGTATCGGTGGATAACTCGACGAGGTTTTGCCGGATCGTATTGATCGTCATAACGCTGTTCTTTTTCGCGTTCCTTGTGCTTGAATTGAAATAAGGTACCGGTTCTGTCCCGGGGATAGTATGATCATCATCAGGCGTTGGGGTGATTTTCATCAATGCCGGGAAAGGGGGACGTACACTTCTTTTATGAACAGTCTCAAAGAGAAGCTAAACATGCAGATAGCGGCCTTTATCACTCCCACCCCTTCACTTTTTTTCCTACCTTTAATTCTATTTACCTGCAATTCTACAAATCACCAGTCACCATGCCTCGTTCCCGCCGGCTCGCCGCCATCATGTTCACCGACATCAAGGGCTACACCGCCCTGATGCAGCAAGACGAGGCGCGCGCCATCCAGGCGCGGGAAAAGCACCGGCGACTTTTCAACGAGATCACCGCCAGGCGACGGGGCCGGATATTGCAATACTACGGCGACGGCACTCTGAGCATCTTCGCCAGCGCCATCGACGCCGTGCACTGCGGCATCGAAACCCTGTTGACCCCGTTGGTTAACGAGATCAGCCGACTGCCGGAACCCGGCCTGCTCGTCCTCGATGATTACCACCTCGTGGATGCGCCAGCGGTCGACCGGGCGCTCACCTTCCTGATCGAGCACCTGCCGCGCAGCCTGCACCTCGTCATCACTACCCGCGAAGATCCGCCCCTGCCCCTGCCTCGCCTGCGCGTACGCGGACAGATGACGGAAATACGGGCCAAAGATCTGCGGTTCACGCCCGCTGAAGCCCGTGAACTGCTCAACCAAAACATGGGCCTCGACCTTTCCGAGGCCGCCATTACCGCCCTGGAAGCCCGCACCGAAGGCTGGATCGCAGGCCTGCAACTGGCCGCCATCTCATTGCGCGGCGGAAGGGACGCCGAACGTTTCGTGCAATCTTTCACCGGCAGCCACCGCTACGTGCTGGACTACCTCATGGAAGAAGTGCTGCTCCAACAGGCTGCCGAACGAAGGGAATTCCTGCTCGCCACGGCGATCCTCGACCGGCTCTGCGGCCCGCTCTGCGAAGCCGTATTGGAGCAACCGCCCGGCTCCGGCCAGTCGACCCTGGCGTACCTCGAACAGGCCAACCTTTTTGTCGTCCCTCTCGACGATCAGCGCCGCTGGTATCGCTACCACCACCTCTTCGGCGAAGTGCTGCGCGCCCGGCTGCGGGAAGAGCACCCCGCGCTTATTCCCGCTCTACACCAGCGAGCGAGCAACTGGTTCGCGGACAACGGCCTGCCGACGGAAGCGATCCATCACGCCCTGGCGGCCGAAGACTTTCCGCGCGCTGCCGAACTGATGGAGGTGGTCTGGCCGGCAATGGACGGAAATTTTCAGACCGGCGCCTGGCTGCGCTGGGCGGAACGGCTGCCGGCCGAACTAATTCGTCATCGCCCCGTGCTCAGCGTAACCTACGCCTGGGCGCTGCTGAACGTGGGCAAGCTGGACGCCGCCGAAGCCCGGCTCCGGGACGCCGAACCGTGGTTGTCGAAAACACCACCGGCGGGCATGATCGTAATCGATCAGGACCAATTTCAACACCTGGAAGCTTCGGTCGCCACGGCCCGCGCCTACCATGCGCAGGCGCGCGGCGATATCGACGGCAGCGTACATTACGCCCGCACAGCGCTCGACCGGCTGCCCCCGGACGACCACATCCGGCGGGGTCCGGCCGCCGCCCTGCTCGGCATCGCCGAGTGGGCAAACGGCAGCTTGGAAGCCGCCCACCGGTCGCTGTCCGAAGCGCTGGATAACTTCCGCCTCGCCGGCCAGCTGGTCTTCGCCCTCAGCGGCGCCTACGGCCTGGCGTACATCCGCATTGCACAGGGCCGACTGAACGATGCCGTCGCCACCTACGAGCAAGCCCGGCGCCTGGCGGAGCCGCCCGGCGCCCCTCCCCTGCGGGGCATTACGGATATCTACCTGGGATTCTGCGATTGTGCGCTGGAACGGGGCGACCGGGAAGCGGCCGCCGAGCACCTGCGCCAAAGCGAAATACTGGGCGCGTCGGCCGCCCTGCCCGACTGGCCGCACCGCCTCCGCCGCACCAAAGCGCGCCTGATGGAAATGCAGGGCGACCTGGGCAGAGCGCTCGCCCTCCTCGACGAAGCGGAACACCTCTACTATCCGACCCCCATGCCCGACGTACAACCCATCGGAGCCCGCAAAGCGCGCATCTGGCTCGCCCAGGGCAATCTTGCCCAGGCCCAAAACTGGGTGCGCCGCCAGCAACTGACCCCAGACGGAGCACTGCCTTTTCTGCAAGAATACGAAAACCTGACTCTGGCCCGCGTGCTGCTTGCCGACAACGCCCTTCCCCAGGCCGCCAGCTTGCTCGATCGCCTCCACCAGGCCGCAGAAGCGGGCCGGAGAATGGGTTCCCTCATCGAGATCCTGATCCTGCAGGCCGTCGCCCGCCAGGCCGATGGGGGCCTGCCCGCCGCCCTCGCCCCCCTGGAGCGCGCGCTTGCCCTGGCTGCGCCCGAGGGCTACATCCGGCTCTTTATCGAAGCCGGCGAACCGGCCCGCCAGATGCTGGCCGCCGCAGGCGCGCGTGGTATCCATCCGGAATTTGTAGAAAAGGTACTGGCAGCCTGGCCGACGCAAGCATCATCCGAAACCAAGCCGGCTGCCCCACTCCAGTCGCTGGTGGAGCCGCTGAGCCCGCGCGAACTGGAGATCCTCGACCTCATCGCCCGGGGCTGCTCCAATCGCGAGATCGGCGAACGCCTCTTCCTCGCCCTGAGCACCGTAAAAGGACACAACCGCAACATCTTCGACAAACTGGGCGTACAACGCCGTACCGAAGCCGTCGCCCACGCCCGGAAACTGGGGCTCTTGGGAGGATAGACATCGGATGTCTGCGCGGGCATCCGATGCCAAAACCATACCCCTCCCCACCAGAACAGTACTTTAGTACCTACCCAATCATACCTTTTTGCCGCCATCTTTGCTAGCGAAAAGAAAAAACAACCATGTACAAAGCAAATAACCAAAATAGACCGCCCCGCCCTCCAGACGCCTACCAGATCCGGCTGCAGGGCCGACTGGATGCACAGTGGAGCGACTGGTTCGACGGCCTGCAAATCACCCAAGAAAGCAATGAGGAAACCGTCCTGACCGGACCGGTAACCGACCAGGCCGCCCTGTACGGAATCCTCAGGAAGATCCGCGACCTGGGCCTGCCCCTGATCTCAGTAACCCCTCACCCCTCAACCTCAACCTCAACCTCAACCTCAACCTCAACCTTAACCTCAACCTTAACCTCTAAATCAACCCACACCATGAAAAACCCAACCCATCCCACCATGAAAGCCATCGTTTGCACCAGCTACGGCGCACCGGAAGTACTGCAGTTGCAGGAAGTCGCCATGCCCAAGCCCAAAGACAACGAAGTACTCGTCAAGGTCCACGCAACCACAGTGACCTCAGGTGACGCCCGCATTCGCCGGGCGGACCCTTTCGTCATCCGGCTGATCAATGGTTTTCGCCGACCGAAAACGGCCATTCTCGGTTATGAGTTCTCCGGAGAAATCGCGGCGACGGGCCAAGCGGTAACTACGTTCCAGGTCGGTGACCCCGTTTTCGGATCTACCGGCTTAGGGCTGGGCGCCAACGCCGAATATGTATGCCTGCCGGAAGAAGGGGTCATCGCTCCCAAACCGGATAACTTATCTTACGCTGAAGCCGCCGCCATTCCCTTCGGCGGCGGCGCCTCCCTGTTTTTCCTGCGCGATAAAGCCGGAATTCAGCGAGGACAAAAAGTGCTCATCAACGGCGCGTCGGGCAGCCTGGGCGTCGCCGCCGTCCAACTGGCCAAATACTTCGGCGCCGAAGTGACCGGCGTATGCAGCGCTCGCAACGCCGGGCTGGTGCGGTCGCTGGGAGCCGACCACGTCATCGATTATTCGACCACCGACTTCACGCGGGGCGACGAAACCTACGACCTCATTTTCGATACGATCGGCAAAGCACCGTTTTCCCGCAGTAAGGAGGCGCTCCGGCCGAACGGCATTTTCGTCACCGCCAACGCCAACGGGTCGGATTACGGTTATATGCTCCGCCAGGCGCTGACGGGAAGCCTCTTGGGCAGAAAATCCGGCCAAAAAGTGATCGGCGGCATGGCCCCCGAAAGCCGGGAAGACCTGCTTTTCCTGAAAGACCTCGTCGAGGCCGGGCAGCTGAAGGCAGTGATCGACCGCGAGTATCCGCTCGCGGAAACGAGCGAAGCGCACCGCTACGTGGATAAAGGACACAAAAAAGGCAATGTGGTCATCTCGGTCGCAAAAGCCGAAACAACGGCCGGAGCCACGGGATAGCCCCGCCGGTCGTCCGACCGGTTTCAATTTCCGTTTGGCTTTTCTCTGCCCTTCTTGTAGTCATGGATCGGACCCTTCCGTCAGAACCAATCTTCGGACCATTCCAACAAAGCCCCGTCCAACCATCCGTCGGGAAATACTGTTAAACCGGTAGGTATATCACCCGAGATCGAAAAGAGATTCACTATCCTGGAAGGCGTCCGCTTCGATTCCCGGGAAACATTACGGACGTCCCGGTTTCCGGGTAGAAACTAAACCTTGGTATTGAAATTAAGAAGCGTTTGAAAAACCGCCAACCATGGACGAACCCATCCACACCTTTCTGCCGGACCACAGCTCGGATATGACGACTTTCTGGATAACCGCCGTCATCGCCCTCGCGGCTTTGGGCGGGCTCACGGCGCTGCTGCGGCGGCCCGGACGCGGTGAGCGCCGCAACTACCGCTTGCTATTTGCGATGTTGTTGTTTTTTGCCTTCCTCCTGGCGGCAGGCGCCGCCGTCTTCAGCTGGATGACGGTCCGCAAGACCGGCCCCGTATACATTTACGCCGACGCCATAGAGACGCCCTACGGCCGGGCCGACTTTGCGGATATCCGCGATGCGGGCATCAAAACGGAAAAAGAAGCATCATTGATCAACCCCAATATCGTTACCGGCCAGACACGGCTGCTGATCATCGAAGAAAAAGAAGGCAAAACCCATATTCTCGCCGAAGAGAATTACAAAATATCGCCCATCATGGACGCTCTGCGCGAGGCGATAAAAGAATGGCGCCAATGACTCGTAAAATTGGACCCATTGCGGACTCAGTACTGGGCCTGCAAACTCGCAATGGGTTCAATTACTTCAACGAAACCGTCTTGCGGATCATGCCGGTGAAGGCGCGCAATTCGATGAAGTAAGTACCGGCGCGCTGGTCGCTGAGATCGATCTCATAGATGGTATTGACCGGCAGGTCGAACACCTCTTCGCTCAGTACGATCTCCCCAGCTTCGTTGCGCACGATGATGTCGTTGAGGTTGACGGTGAGGTTTTCGAAATCGATGTAGAAGATCTTATTCTCTTCATCGGCGTAGATGGTCCAGTCTTCTGAAACATCATTCTGCAATTCCGAATTCTCGGATAGCGCGTCACTGAGGCCGGCGGTGTTCTGAGCCAGGCAAAAAGAGACGCCGCTCAGCATAAAAAGGGTAAGTGCAAAAAAAATTTTCCGTTGCATGTCGCTCGTCATTTTAGCTACGTTCATGAGATCGGATACAAAAATAATATTTTAATACATTTCCTTTAAGCCCCAAAATTGGGTAGCAGGTGGAGCGCTTTTTTTGATGTAGGGCGTTGAATGGATTTCATCTCAGCAAAAAGGCCGAGACTCCGTAGGAGAAGGATTCATTGGAACAGATATAAAGTTGAACGGTCCCTTCGGCGTTTTGTTGTGATAAAAAAATATTTTTTTTCCGTCGGTAGGCGATTCATTCCCGATCCGATCATTTTACCAACCGCAACAGGTCGACGATATTGCGGAATACCGGTTCCCGGTTGGTCGCCAGAAAATCCCGGTGGGACAGCCATACCGCCTTTTCGATTCCTTCGGTGGTTTGGGGCGACAGTTCTTCCTCTTCGGTATGCATCTCGTACCAGTAGGTCACTTTCAGCACCCGCCTCTTTCGGTGGTCGCGATAAGTGTGGTAAGTATCGGCCAGGTGGGCACCCAGCGCAACGTGGTCGAGCCCGGTTTCTTCCTGTACTTCGCGCAGGGCGGCGGCCTCCCGCGATTCGCCGGGATCGATTTTGCCTTTCGGCAAATCCCAATGCCCGCGCCGGAAGATGAACAACACTTCGGAACGGGTGTTGTAGACTATCCCGCCGGCCGCTTCGATGAGCTGGTAGTGCGCCCGGAAATCGGCCCAGAGGCGATCCAGGTGGTCGGTATAGAGGATGACCGCCTGGTAGCGGCTGGTCTTTTCCAGCATATCGGCGTAGTTCAACAAGGTTTTAGGTTTGCCGGAATAGCGGGCGATCATTTTTTCTTCCGTCGCCGGCCCGTATCGATCCGCCTCCTGCGTATCGAGCAACAGGAGCGGTGTTTCATTGATATAGATTTTGTACATTTACCCTCGTTTTCCGGCACTTGCGGTAGGCCTACCGGGAGACTTACAAATTGAAGTAATGGACATTGCAAGAGAAATAGCCCAAAAGCTGCTGCAAATTAATGCAATAAAGTTGAGCCCGCAAAAGCCCTTTACCTGGGCGTCGGGTCTACGGTCTCCCATCTATTGTGACAACCGGATTTCCTTGTCTTATCCCGAAGTACGCAGCGCGATCACCGACGCGTTGGCGGCCAGGTCGATCGACTTGCGGCCTTTCGACCTCGTCGCCGGCGTCGCCACCGCCGGCATCGCTCACGGCGCCCTGCTGGCCGCTCAGCTCGCCCTGCCTTTCGTTTACGTTCGCAGCAAAGCCAAAGCTCACGGCCGTCAGAACCTGATCGAGGGGGCCCTCCGTCCGGAACAACGGGCGCTGGTCGTCGAAGACCTCATCTCCACCGGCGGCAGCTGCATCAGCGCAGCGCACGCCCTGCGCGAAGCCGGCTGCGAAGTAGCGGGCGTACTGGCCATCTTTACCTATGGGTTCGAATCGGCCGACCGCGCATTCCGGGAAGCCGACCTCCGCTACGATACCCTGAGCAACTACGACCGGCTCATCGAAGAAGCGGTAAACAGCGGCTATCTCACCGAAGAAAACCTGGACGACCTCCGCCATTGGCGGCACGATCCTAAAACCTGGAGCGATCAGTTTACGTAATAACTGACTCAGACACTAGGCCAAGCGTGGCCCAACCGAATTATTTTATATCTTTGGCGCCCAAATTGGGCGTCGACTGCGCTCAAAAATCCAAAACCATGTCAGTGATTACAACCAAGTCGGAAGCTTTTCTCCGCCAATACCTCAACAACCCATCCCCCACCGGCTTTGAATCCGCGGGGCAAAAGGTCTGGCTGGAATACGTCAAGCCCTATATCGACGAATGGCATCTCGATAATTACGGCACCCTCTACGGCATCATCAACCCCGGACAACCCTACCGCGTCGTCATCGAAGGCCACGCAGACGAGATCTCCTGGTTCGTTCACCACATCTCCGACGACGGCTTCATCAACGTCATTCGCAACGGCGGCTCCGACCACATGATCGCCCCCTCCAAACGGGTGGATATCCACACCCCGAAAGGGATCATCACCGGCGTCTTCGGCTGGCCGGCCATCCATACCCGCCACGGCGACGACGCCAAACTGACGCCCAAGATCGAAAACATCTTCATCGACGTAGGCGCCAAAGACAAAGACGAGGTGCTGGACATGGGCATCCACGTCGGCTGCGTGGTCACCTATAAAGATGAAATGATCATCCTCAACGACCGCTATTACGTAGGGCGCGCCCTCGACAATCGCATGGGCGGCTTCTGTATCGCCGAGGTGGCGCGGCTGCTCCACGAAAATAAAGTGAAACTGCCTTATACCCTCTACGTCGTCAATTCGGTCCAGGAAGAGGTCGGCCTGCGCGGCGCCGAAATGATCGCCCAAACCATCAAACCCAACGTGGCCATCGTCACCGACGTTACCCACGACACCCACACCCCTTTGGTCAACACCAAAAAACACGGCGACGTCAAAGGCGGCAAAGGCCCTTCGGTAACCTACGCCCCCGCCGTACACAACAAGCTGCTGGAACTCATCATCGCAACGGCCGAGGCCAACGAGATTCCCATACAACGCGAGGCCGCTTCCCGCCGCACCGGCACCGATACCGACGCCTTCGCCTATTCCAACGGCGGCGTGCCTTCGGCCCTCATTTCTCTGCCTCTCCGCTATATGCACACCACGGTGGAGATGGCCCACAAAGAAGACGTCGCCAACGTGATCAACCTCATTTACCAAACCCTCCTGCGCATCGAAAAAGACCACAATTTCAAATACTTCTAAATAGAGCCCGCACCGTTATTCCTAAAACCAAACCGTTATTTTGCGATTGACCACCCAGGCGGCGCCCCCATTCCGATTATGAAGTGGCTGTTCAAATTCATCGACTTGCTGCTGTACGGTAATTTCTGGATTGCCGGCGCCGCGCTGGCGATGAGCATGCAAACGGAATGGCTGTTTCGGGCGAAACTGACGCCCACGCCGCTGCACGGTTTTATCTTTTTCGCCACTTTGCTCCTCTACGCCGTTCACCGGCTGGTGGGCATGCAAAAAGTAGCGGCATTCCGGGAGCGCGGCCGTTTTCAGATCATTTTTCGCTACCGCCGGCACATCACCGCTTACGCCCTGATCGCCGGAGCCCTGAGTGTCTGGTTCTTCCTCCGCCTTCCGTGGCGGGTCCAGGTTGCCACCCCGGTTCCCGCCCTACTCTCGCTGGCTTACGTGCTGCCTTTTCTGGCCGGACGCCGCCGCCTGCGCGACCTGCACTACGTCAAAATATTTATGATCGCGCTGGTATGGACCTGGGTAAGCGTGCTGCTGCCGGCTTACTACTGGGGGCTCGCCGGCCAGATCCCGGTCTGGATCACCGCCGCCGAGCGCTTTTTCTTCGTTTTTGCCATTACCCTGCCCTTCGATATCCGCGACCTGAAGGTGGACGCCCATACGCAGGTGCGCACCCTGCCGGGGGTGCTGGGTCTACGAGGCGCCCGGCGGCTCGCGATACTCGCCCTGTGCCTGATGACGGCCGTTGCTGCGCTCAACTATTACCTCGACGCTTATTCCGTGGCGGTGTTCCTGGCGCTGCTGCTGTCGGCCGGTCTTTCGTATGTGCTGATCCACCGGGCGAACCGGATGACCCATGACTATTATTTCACCGGGCTCATCGACGGCATGATGATCGTGCAGCCCCTGCTGATCGGCCTGTTGTCCGGCAACTAAAGGCTATTCGGACGATCGCAGGAAATCGCGGACGGCGCCGAAAAACGGCCCTTCCTGTTCCACCCAGGGCAGGTGGCCTGCTTCTTCCAGGAGCCTCAGTTGGGCGTTGGGCAGGCGCTCGGCCCAGCGTTCCGCGCCGGCTACGGGGGCCAGGCGGTCGTCGCGCCCGTGCAGGATGAGCACCGGGGCGGTCAGGTCCGACAGTTGCTCGGCCGAAAAATCCTGAGCCCTTAGAGAGGGGAGCAGGAAATCCCGGCGATAAGCCGCCACGCGCCCGGGCTCCTCATTGGGGTAGCGACAGATATTGACGCGAATCTTTTTGGCGGCCATCGGGTCGGCGACGTACAGCTTTTTCCTTTCCGACCACCAGCGTCGACAGTATTCGGCGGCGCCGAGCGCATCGCGTTCCCGTTCTATAGCCGCCAGGGCCGACTGAACCGCCAGGGCGACGGAGTCGGGTTCCGGCGAACTCAACTCACCGTCGGGCGGCAAAGGGCTCACCATGATAATGCCCGCCGTATGCCGGGGGTAGCGCTGAGCATAAAGCGCCGCCACACCGGCCAGGTAGCCGTGGCCCACCAGGTACACTTCCGGAAATTGAAAATGGCGGCGCACCGTCTCCAGGTCTTCGACGTCGTTGAGCACGCCGTCGCGCAGCTTTTCGGGAGATTTCAGGGATTGCGAACGGCCGCGGTTGCGCATGTCGTAATAGACGACCGTAAATTCGTTTTCCAGCACCTTGAAATCTTCCGCCAGAAAAGCGGCGTTGGGCGCCAGCAATACTTTGGAGCCGGCGCCGGTCTTTTTGTATTGCAGCATCACCTGATCAGGCGTCCGCACGCCGCCGACCTCCACGTCGATGACGATGGAATCCGGATCGATGGTGCGTTGGTTCCGCTTGTCATTTGATTCTCCTGCGCACCCGGAGGCCAACCACAGCGAAGTGAAGGCCACGAGTGCGAAAAACCCGTTTCGCATAATTTCAACCATTTGGGGGAAAGGCGCCGGCGCGTTCGCCCGGGAGGGTGCGTTCGATCGCCCCCAACCAACTGCCGGTCAGCCGTCGTGATCCAATAGTAAAAACTGGGCGTTGCCAGAGAGGCCGATCAAGCGACCCCGTACTGCTTTTCGTAGTATTGCTGGTAAGCGCCGGAAGTGACGTTTTCCAGCCAATCGGTATTTTCGAGGTACCACCTGGCGGTGCGTTCCAGGCCTTCGACGGCCTGTACGGAGGGTTCCCAGCCCAGCTCTTCCTTGAGCTTGGTCGCATCGATGGCGTAGCGCCGGTCGTGCCCGGGCCGGTCTTTGACGAAAGTGATGAGCCGGCGGGCGCTGCCTGCGGGTCGGCCCAGCAGGCGGTCGACCACATCGCAGAGCTGGTGCACCAGGTCGATATTTTTCCATTCGTTATTGCCGCCGATATTGTACGTTTCGCCGTTCCGCCCCCGGTGATAGATCAGGTCGATGGCCGCCGCGTGGTCTTCGACCCAGAGCCAGTCGCGCGTATACTTCCCGTCGCCGTATACCGGCAGCGGTTTTTCGTGGCGGATATTATTGATCATCAGCGGAATGAGCTTTTCCGGAAACTGGTACGGCCCGTAGTTGTTCGAGCAGTTGGAGATCACCACCGGCAGCCCGTACGTATGGTAGTAGGCCCGCACCAGGTGATCGGAGCTCGCTTTGGAAGCCGAATAGGGCGAGCGCGGATCGTAGGCGGTCGTCTCCGTAAAAAAGCCGGTTTCCCCGAGGGTGCCGTAGACCTCGTCGGTCGAAACGTGGAAAAAGCGCTTGCCGGAAGGAGCGTCTGACCAGGCTTCGCGTGCTGCGTTGAGCAAAGAGACGGTGCCCACGATATTCGTTTCGATGAAGCTCATGGGATTGGAGATCGACCGATCGACGTGCGACTCCGCGGCGAGGTGGATGACGCCGTCGAAGCGATAGCTGGCAAAAAGCTCGGCGACGAAAGCGTGGTCTACGATATCGCCTCGCACGAAAGTGTAGTTGGGGCGGTCTTCAATGTCTTTGAGGTTCTCTAAGTTGCCGGCGTAGGTCAGCTTATCGAGGTTCACGATGTGGTACTCGGGATAGCGGTCAACGAGCAATCGCACCAGGTGCGAGCCGATGAATCCGGCCCCGCCGGTGATGAGGAGTTTTTTTTCCATTTTGGATATTTCAAATTAGAAAAACGCCAGGGAAAATGAAGGTTCGGCGCGCCGGCCGGCCGGCGCTTTTTATTCAGGTCGTTTCCGCGGTTTTGGCCGGTACGACCTGCTTAAAGTACTCCATGGTGATCTTCAGCCCTTCGGAACGCGACACCTTGGGTTCCCAGCCCAGTATTTCGCGGGCGCGGCTGATGTCGGGCTGGCGCACTTTCGGATCGTCTTTCGGCAGCGGTTTGTAGACGATCTTCGCCTCGGGATTGCCCACCAGTTCCACCACTTCCTCAGCGACTTCCTTGATGGTGATCTCGTCAGGGTTGCCGATGTTGACCGGATCGGTACAATCGCTCAGCAATAGCCGGTAGATGCCTTCCACCAGATCGTCGACATAGCAGAAGGAACGCGTCTGCGAGCCGTCGCCGAAGACGGTGATCCCTTCACCGCGGATGGCCTGCGAGAAAAAAGCCGGCAGCGCGCGTCCGTCGTTGACCCGCATGCGGGGGCCGTAGGTATTGAAGATGCGGATGATGCGCGTTTCCACCTTGTGGAAAGTATGGTACGCCATGGTGATGGCTTCCAGGAAGCGCTTAGCTTCGTCATAGACGCCGCGCGGCCCCACCGGATTGACATTGCCCCAATAAGTTTCCGACTGCGGATGCACCAGCGGATCGCCGTACACCTCGGAGGTGGAGGCGACTAGGATGCGGGCGTTTTTGGCCTTGGCCAGCCCCAGCAGGTTGTGCGTGCCCAGCGCGCCCACCTTAAGGGTCTGGATCGGCATCTTAAGATAGTCGATCGGACTGGCCGGCGAAGCAAAATGGAGAATGTAATGCAAATCACCGGGTACGTGTACAAACTTCGTCACGTCGTGGTGATAATACTCAAATTCCTTGAGCGGGAACAAGTGCGCAATGTTGTCGAGGCTGCCGGTCAGCAGATTGTCCATGCCGATAACGTGGTACCCCTCACGCAGGAAACGGTCACACAAATGGGAGCCCAGAAAACCGGCGGCTCCGGTAATAAGTACTCTTTTCACAGTCTCTGATTTTTGGAGCAGGTTAGCGATGGTGCAAATATAAAGGAACCAAGGCAACCTGGCAGGAATAAAGTTGTTTAGCGGGGGAAAGCATTGGGCGAGGCGGAGTGGGAAAAATTACTACTTTTGCCAAAATCATCCCACTTCCCGGATTGCGATCAGATCGCAAAATGCTGATTTTTCCGTTGAAAATCCAGTAGAACAATAAAAAGCTATGCGAAACTTCCTCACGTTGATCTGCTGCTGCTCCTTTTTATGGGCGACGGCTCAGGGCGCTTCCGCCCGCAACCAGGGCAACGCCTTATTGGTCCGCTTCAACTACGGCATACAGTTTCCGGAAGGCGACCTCTCCGCCCGCTTCGGCAACAACCTCAACCTCGGCGGCGGCTTCGACTTTATGACCCAGGGCAACAACCTGATCTACGGCCTCTATGGAACCTTCCTCTTCGGCAACCAGGTCAATATCGACGTACTCGCCCCGCTGCGCACTCCCGAAGGAGAGATCATCGGCAACGATAAGGACTTCGCCGACCTGCAGCTGCGCCAGCGCGGCTTTTACCTGGGCGCCCACGTCGGTAAGCTCTTCGGCCTCGCTCCTGACAACCCGCGCTCGGGCATTCGCGTCACCCTGGGCGCCGGCCTGTTGCAGCACAAAATCCGGATACAGGACGACCCCGAACGTACGGTGCCCCAGCTGGAAGGCGATTACCGCAAGGGCTACGACCGGCTCACCAACGGGCTGGCCCTGCGCCAGTTTGTCGGCTACCAGCTGCTCAGCCGCAATAAACGCATCAATTTCTACGCGGGCGTCGAACTGATCGAGGGCTTTACCCAAAATCGCCGCGACTTCAACTTTGACACCCGCACCGCTGACAACCAAAACCGCTTCGATCTGCTCTTCGGACTGCAGGTCGGGTGGATTCTGCCATTTTATGTCGGCCAACCCAAACAAGATATATATTATTAGGAGTGTGGGTTTGAGTTTGGGTTTGAGTGTGGGCTCACACCCACACCCACACCCACACTCACACTCACACTCACACCCACACCCACACCCACACCCACACCCATTCATGCACTCATTTTACAATCTGGCCATCCGCCTTTACACCTTTACCATCCGGCTCGCGGCGGTCTTCAACCCTAAAGCACGGCAGTGGCTGCGGGGGCGCCGGCGCTGGCGAAGCAAATTGCAGGCAACGCGGGACCGCTGGCCGGAAGATGCACCGATTTTGTGGATCCACTGCGCTTCCCTCGGCGAATTCGAACAGGGCCGCCCGGTGATCGAGGCGCTCAAAGAACAGATGTCGGGGCTCAAAGTGGCGCTGACTTTCTTTTCACCTTCGGGCTACGAACTGCGTAAGAACTACGAATCGGCCGACCTGGTAGCTTACCTGCCGGCCGATACGCCGGCGCAGGCGCGGGACTTCGTCGCCCTGCTGCGTCCCCGGCTGGCGATCTTCGTGAAGTACGAATTCTGGTACAATTGCCTTTTGGAACTACACCACCGGGGCGTCCCCACCTTGCTGATCTCAGCGCTTTTTCGTCGCGATCAGGTGTTTTTTCAATGGTACGGCGGTTTTTTCAGGACCATGCTGCCTCTATTCGATCGCATCTTCGTCCAGAACCAATCTTCGGGCCGCCTCCTGGCCCACTGGGGAATCGCCGGCTGGAGCCTGGCCGGCGACACCCGCATCGACCGGGTGATGGCCATCCGGCGGCAAAGCCCGTCTTTTCCCATCGTCGAAGCTTTTGCCGGCGACCATCCGGTGTTGATCGCCGGCAGTACCTGGGCGCCCGATGAAAGCATCCTGGAAGCGCTGGTCCGCGAAGCGCTGCCCGCCCACTGGAAGCTCATCATCGCCCCCCATCGCATCACCGAAGCGGATCTGAAACGCATCGAACAGCGCTTCCCGCTTACCTCCCGGCGCTACTCCCGGGCCGAGCCGGAAACTGCAGCCGAACCCCGGCTATTGATCATCGATAATATCGGCATGCTTTCCGCCCTTTATCAGTACGGCAGAGTAGCTTACGTCGGCGGCGGTTTCGGCGTAGCCATCCACAATACCCTGGAACCGATCGCTTTCGGCTTGCCGGTATTGTTCGGGCCGCGCTACCACAAATTCGAGGAAGCCGTCACCCTGGTGCACCGCGGCGGCGCCTTCCCGGTAAAAAACAGCGCTCAACTCATCTCGGCATTCCGGGCGCTGCTGCGGGACGATCTGCACCGGGAAGCTTCCCGGCAGGCCGAAGGATACATTATGGACAACCAGGGCGCCACCCAACAAATAGTGGACTATGCCCGGACAAAGCTCGCCGCGATCGGTGAAAGCGGATAGGCGAAAAACAACAAAAGAAGCGCCCACCCGCTCCACCGGCCGGTCTACCGGATTTCATACCCATCCGGAAAGCGGCCGTCGCCGATTATTTCGAGTTTTGCCTACATTTGTCTTCGACTGATTGCGAATCCAAATCGCTAACCTCACGTAAGAAATGGTTCATATTCCCGGTCTCTTTGAGGCTTTCAATAAGGTTAACGTCCTGATTGTAGGAGACGTGATGATCGACCGCTACCTGACGGGAAGGGTCGACCGCATTTCTCCCGAGGCGCCCGTGCCCGTCGTTCACTTACAAAACACCGAAAACCGCCTGGGCGGCGCCGCCAACGTAGCCCTCAACGTCAACGCGCTGGGCGCCACGGCCTACCTCTGCAGCGTGATCGGCGAAGACGAAATGGGCGATGAGATGATGAAACTCCTGCCGGCCGCCGGCCTCGCCACCCGCGGCGTCAGCCGCTCTTCCGCCCGCACCACCACCGTCAAAACGCGCATCATGGCGCAGGGGCAGCAGCTGCTGCGCGTCGATTCCGAAAAAAACGACGATCTCGGAGCCGCCGACCTCCAACGGTTGCTCACCACCATCGGCGACCTGCTGGAGAGCCGCGAAATCCACGTCATCCTTTTTCAGGACTACAACAAAGGGGTTCTGAGCATCCCAGCTATCCAGGCCGTCATGCTCGAAGCCATCAAACGCGATATTCCCACCGCCGTCGACCCCAAAGCCAAAAACTTCTGGGCCTACAAACACGTCACCCTCTTTAAACCCAACCTCCGGGAAATACGGGCGCAACTGGACCAGCCGGTGCTTCCCGAACCGGCTTCACTGCAACAGGCCGCCCGGGAGATCAGCCAGAAGCTGGGCAACCGGTACACTATGATCACCCTCTCGGAAAAAGGGCTCTTTCTGGACGACGCGCGCCGCAGCACCGTACTGCCGACCCAACCCCGCTCTATCGCCGACGTATCGGGCGCCGGGGATACCGTCATCAGCATCGCCGCACTGGGGCTCGCCCTGGACGCAGATATGGCCGAAGTAGCCGAACTGGCCAACCTCGCCGGCGGGCAGGTCTGCGAAAAACTGGGCGTCGTGCCGGTCGACAAAGTGCAACTGGAACGGGAATACGAACAGCTGGTGCGGAAAGGAAAAAGGTGATTTAGGTTGAGGTTGAGGTTGAGGTTAAGGTTGAGGGCTCCGCGGGTGTTTTCAACGAAGTTGAAGAGCGTTGAATGGGGTTCTTCCCATTCTTGGAACGCCAAACCAAAGACCAAAGACCTATCCCAAACGTCATCCAGCCGTCCAATTCCCGTCTTTGATTTGTCAGCTGGCGTAGCATTTTTGGAAAATCTGCTATCCCTTTTTGTCAAAAAAATTACCTTTAACCTTCATTTTTCGAAGCGGCTCATATCTCTTTAGTTGAATGGTGTGTAACACAAGTTCCTTGTAAAAATTTTTGCTGAGTGCTCAATTTAAAAAGTTGATTTTCAGTAATTAAAAGCGTTTCCTTTCAAGAAAGGATCAGCAAAAATTTTTGTTACACACCATTGAACTTCATTGGATTTAATTTCTTTCACCTACTGTTATAAAATCTTTTAACAAAAATCGACGCAATGAGAATTAGAACCAGTACACTCTTTTGTTTTTTGGCTTGCTGCGGCCTGTTCTTCAGCAGCCCGGCTTCCGCTCAGGATGCCCCCTTCTGGTTAGAAGATTTCGCCAACGGCATCCCCGACACCTGGATGAACCAGGACGAATCAGGCAACAACGCTCTCTGGACCTGGTGCGCCGACCCCACTACGGGCCAGGCGAACGGCTGCCCGGCCCTCTGGGACGACACCCTCAACGAGCAAGAACCTTTCTCCTCCAGTACCGCCGATAACGGCTTCGTGACCCTCGACTCCGACCTGGCAGGCAATATTACCCACACCAGCCGGCTGACTACTGACGCCATCGACTGCTCCGCTTTCGAGACGGTTTTCCTCGCTTTTGAAACCCACATCGGCGTCTTTACTTTCGCCGCCGACGAAAACGCTCTCGTACGGGTCAGTACCAACGGCGCCGACTGGACGGACTTCACGGTGTTTCCGGGGCTGACTACGGCCGAGCGCTGGTCGGAAAACCCGGAAATCGTTTCCATTGATATCTCCTCCGTGGCGGCAGGACAATCTACCGTTTTCGTGGAGTTCTACTGGTTCGGCAGTTTTGAGTATATGTGGAGCATCGACGACATCGGCCTGTACGAGTTTGACCCCTTTCCGGCTCCCAACAATGATCTGGTAGGCGGCAGCCCGTTCTTCGGCCCCACCTACGTTACGCCTTTCGCTCAGGTCGATTCCATACCCTTCATTTACAATATCACGAACCAGGGCCTGCTCGACCAGACCAACCTGATCGTACAGGCAACGGTTGAAGGGGAAAACGGCGAGTTTTTCCAGACCACCGAAGAAGTTGATGTACTGGCTGCCGAAACGGGCGACACCACCATCGTCCTGCCCGAGCAGTACCTGCCGGAAGCCGAAGGTTTATACACCATCACTTACTCGGTGAGCCAGGATTCGATGGACGCCAACCCGGACGACAACCTCTCTGAAACCAACTTCTTCGTCTCTTCCGACTTCTACGCCATGGATGACCTCAATCCCGTCTTCTCTACCCAGCCGCTGGATATTTCAGACGATACCTGGGAAATCGGCAACGTTTATTCCGTTCCCAACGGCGGTTTCGAAGCTTACGAAGTGGAATTCTCGGTGGCCAGCGCGGACGAAGTACACATCGGACGTTCGGCGATCGTATTCCTGTACCAGTACATCGGCGACGGCCCCATCACTGACGCCACGCTCATCGATGAGAACCTCATCCCCGTAGGTGTGGGCAATTATACGTTCGGAGAAAACGACACCAACTTCGAACTGGTTACGGTAGAACTGGAAGACTTGCTTGGCGAAGGCGCCGGCGTGGAGTTGGTGGAAGGCTCGCAATACATCGTCACCTTGGTGTACGATACCGATATGCGCGTCGTCTTTTCCGATAATGTTTATCCGTATACCGTAGCTACGGTGGTCAGGAACGGTGGATGGTTCGCCGGCGGCTTCGGCGACGATGTCAGCGCAGTCGCCCGCCTGCGCATCCGCGACCTTGGCTCGTTCACCACCAACGTCGATCGCCTGGAGCTCGACCTGAACGTCTATCCGAACCCGGCCCGCGATCAGCTGACCGCCCAACTGGAGCTGCCGGCTACGGCCGATAAGCTCGAAGTGCGCATCATCGACGTCTACGGCCGCTCCCTCCTGGTGCAGGAATTCGACAATTTCCGCCAGGAAACTTTCGAATTCGACACCAGCCGTCTGCCCGCAGGTACTTACTACTTAAACCTGCGGACGGAGGAAGGTATTCATAATGAGATGTTTACGATACAGAGGTAAATGAGTTTGGGTGTGGGTGTGGGTGTGGGTTAGGGTGTGGGGTACACGCTGACTTGCAGTGCTTTGTAACCTGAATTCCTTATCAGGAATTTAGGTTGCGAAGCACTGACTCACACTCTCATTTGGCTCTGCATCGCCGAACACTACCGTTTGTATACCCCAAATTTTTCTTTGGGTTAATCTATTGCGAAGCCAAAATGCCCGCCATTTGTGCGTTCGCTCGTCCGATGATACTCATCGTATCCGGGTATCCCCGCCTGCAGCAGGCGTGTCGCCCTCCTCCGCGAACACAAGCCTGCCAACCGCCATGACGAAGACCCCATGAATCCAGGCTAAAAAAGCTGCAAGCTCCCACCCATTTACCATATCCCTCTCCTCACCAACTAAGCCCCATTCCATTCCCCCCCCTCACCCCGAAAATCCCCTCACCCCGAAAATCCCCTCAATCCCGATAATCCTGATAATCCCGGTAAATCCCTGTAATCCTGATAACCCCGATAATCCTGATAATCCTGGTAATCCTAGTAATCCCGGTAATCCTGATAATCCTGATAACCCCGATAATCCTGGTAACCCCTACAGTCCCGGCAATCCCAGTCAAAAAAAGGTTTGAGCCCCAAAGGCCCAAACCCTCACAAAAAGTGTTTTGTCAGCTGAAAGCTGGCAAAGCGCAATATTTAAGCTGCGGTAGCGCAGGCTACCCGGCAGATTAGTCAGTCGACATTATCGTGCAAGAAAGAATTACCCTCGCGTAACTCCGGCTCCTCCTCGTCGGAGATCGTCCATTTGGACATGGCGGGTTCGTCAGAGTCGGGCACATCGTCCAGGTGTACGCCCCGGCGCAAGTAGGCGGGCTCGTTTTCCAGTTCGATGACGGCCTTCGGGTTGTTGAGCTTGACCTGCGAGCTGCGCAGGCGTTCGCGGCGGCGTTGTTCGCGCTCTTCGTGTTTGCGTTTATCCTCCTCGTTGCCCGGCGCCGGCCTATTGTTTTCTTTGAAATCCGGCTCGTCGAGGCCCTGCCGGTGGCGATTGAACTTATCGATGGTCGACCGGATATCGTCGAACTCAAAGGTATTGGCCGGTTTTTCTTTTTCACCCGCTTCCTCATCGTAGCCGATGTCGCGCAGGGTCTTCTGCCGGTTTTGCGGCTTGGGCGGTCGCGGCGCCGTTTCCTCGTCGAGCGATACGACGATGCGGTTGTCTTTGGTGGTGCTGCGCGCTTTCTCCTGCCGGTGTTCGAAGCCCGTAGCGATAACCGTTACGGTGATCTGATCGCCCAGCGCCTCATCGTAGCAGTTCCCCCAGATCAGGTCGGTACCGTAGCCTGCTTCTTCCTGGACGAATTCCGTGATCTCGAAAATCTCGTCCATGGTCACTTCTTTGGTGCCCGAAGTGATGTTGAGCAGGATGTGTTTGGCGCCGCGAATATCGTTCTCCTCCAGCAGCGGCGAGTGGAGCGCTTCGTCGACGGCCCGGCGCGCCCGGTCGTCGCCTTCCGCCGAAGCGGTGCCCATAATGGCCACGCCGCTTTTGCGCATCACGGTGTTGACGTCTTCGAAGTCTACGTTGACGTAGCCCGGGACGGTGATGATCTCCGCGATGCCTTTGGCGGCGGTGGTCAGGATATTATCGGCTTCCCCGAAAGCATCCGAAATGGAGAGGTTGCCGTAGATCTGTCGGAGTTTATCGTTCGAAATGACGATGAGGGTATCGACATTATCTTTGAGTTCGGCCAGGCCTTCGGCGCCCTGCGAGGACCGGCGACGGCCTTCGAAGGTAAACGGAAGAGTGATGATGCCTACCGTCAGGATACCCATTTCCTGCGCCGTTTTGGCGATGATCGGCGCGGCGCCGGTGCCGGTGCCGCCGCCCATGCCGGCGGTGATGAACAACATTTTGCAGTTGTTCTCCAGGTAGGTTTTGACGTCTTCGATCGATTCTTCGCAGGCCATTTTACCCACGTTGGGTTTGGAACCGGCCCCGCGGCCTTCCGTCAGCGTCGGGCCCAGCTGGATCTTCGTGGGCACCGGGCTCAACTCCATGGCCTGTGAATCGGTATTACAGATTGCGAAGTCGACCCCAACGATGCCTTGCTTGAACATGTGCGTGACGGCGTTGCTGCCTCCTCCGCCTACACCCAGAACTTTGATGATCGGGCTTTCATCTTGTGGCAAATCAAACAACATAACGATTGTTTTTTGTCGGGAGCGAAGGCGCGGCGACCCCCAACTCCGTCATTTTAATTAGTATCAGCTTAATATTGCGCGGAGGCGCCGGGCCCCCATTGATTATTTCTAGCACTTCTAAAATTCCGAATCCGGTTCGGCTTCGAACCACTCCTTGGTTCTGCGGAACAGCTCTTCGTACCACTTGTTGCTGTTATCTTCGGCGGCTACTTCCTCCTCTTCCGCTTTGGTTTCGGGCTCCGGTCCGGCCGAGGTGAGGCCGTTCTCGAGATCCTCGATGCCCTTCAGCAACAAGCCGATCGCGGTAGCGTATACCGGGCTGCTCAGGCGCTCCGCGTAGCCGTGCGCCAGCTTTTCGATCGGGAAGCCGATGCGTGTATTCATACCGGTATGGTACTCCGTCAGCTGGTCGATGTGGTTGAGCAGGGCGCCGCCGCCGGTGAGGACGATGCCGCCGATGAGCTTGCGCTCGTAGCCTGAACGGCGGATCTCCCAGACGACGTAGTCGAGGATCTCCTCCACTCGCGCCTGGATGATGCGCGCCAGGTTTTTCTCGGAGATCTCTTTGGGATCGCGCCCCCGCAGGCCGGGTATGGTAATGATGCGGTTGTCGTAGACTTCCCCGGACAGGGCGGAGCCGAATTTGACCTTGAGCTTCTCGGCCTGCTGTGTCATCACGGTGCATCCTTCCTTGATGTCTTTGGTAATGACGTTGCCGCCGAAAGGCACCACCGCCGTATGCCGGATGATGCCGTCCTGGAAGATGGTGATATCCGTGGTGCCGCCGCCGATATCGACCAGCGCCACGCCGGCTTCCATTTCCTCTTCGCTCAGTACGGCGGCTGCCGAAGCGATGGGTTCGAGCGTCATGTTGGTGGCGCGCAGACCCGTGCGCTGTACGCAGCGGTAGATGTTATTGGAGGCGGTTATCTGCCCGGTGATGATGTGGAAGTTCGCCTCCAGGCGAATGCCCGACATACCGATCGGGTCGAGAATGCCTTGCTCGTTGTCGACCGTATATTCCTGCGGGATCACGTGCAGGATCTTATCCCCCGGGGGCAGGACCAGCTTATACATATCGCTGACCAGCTTTTCGATGTCCCGCCGGCCGATCTCCGTATGGTCGTTATCCCGGGTGAGGATACCGCGGTGCTGCAGGCTTTTGATGTGTTGTCCGGCAATGCCGACGTGTACGTCCCGGAAATCCAGCCCGGAAGCGCGGCGTACCGCCGCGGTAGCCTCAGAGATAGCGTTTACCGTTTTCTCAATATTGGAAACCACGCCGCGCAGGACACCTTCGGAATCGACCTTGCCTACGCCCAGGATTTCCAGCTTGCCGTGTTCGTTGCGCCGGCCGGCAATCGCGCAAACCTTCGTCGTTCCGATATCCAATGCCACGACTACATCAGTTTTTGGAGCATTAGTTTCCATAAGTATTGCAATTTTTGTGTTTTCTACTTTTTCTGAGCCACCACCTGCCCTCGGTACTGCACGCTGATGGCTGCGTATTTCTGCCAGCCTTCGTAAGGCAGGGCTTCCTTGTAAAAGATCTTCAGGTTCTCGAGTTTGTCTTCCACGTTCTCGTAATAGCCGAAACGGATCTTCTGATCGCCTACCTTGGGCGCCAGGGTCAGTTCGCCGCGATTGTTGACGTGCACCTGTTCAATGAGCGCGGCGAAGAAGGGATCGTCCCGCAGTCGGTGCGCCAGGTGATACAGGTCCTGCAACCGGTGGCGGTCGCGCTTCAGAAAGTCGGGGACGTGGGGTGGAATATTTCCGGTAGCCACCAGCACCCGGGCCGTAAAATGCTTTGATAAAGGCATTTTGTGGCCGCTCTCGTCCAGGTAATAATTCAATCCGTTATTGTCGATCACCCGCAAAAGAGGACGCCGCTGCTCCACTTCGATGTGTATCTGGTTCTGGGCGTCGACAAATACATCCGACTCGCGGATGAACGGGTCTTCTTCCAGTACTTTTTCCAGGCGCTTGACGTCGATCTTGCCGAGCGGGGCGCCGACCAGGCTGAACCCGAAGCTGCGCTCGATACTCAGCTGAATGTCCTCGGGCGTGATCAGGTTGTGGCCGTCGGGCAGGGGCTCGACCCGGATATCGAGGCGAGCGGCCGGACTGTTTTCTTTGCGTTCCACTGCCGAGATGACGATGGCCGCTGCGCCGAAGACCAGCACTACCCAAAACAGCCGTCTTAACGTCCTTATGAGTTCTTTCCGGTCCATGCTTCCAGTCTTTCTTTAATAGGGGCAACGAACGTATCGATGTCGCCGGCTCCCAGTGTAAGCAAAACGTCCAGTTCTTTGCGCGACAGCTTTTCCAACAACTCCTCCTTACCGGTGCGTTCCCGGCGCGGATTTTTCATTTTTTCGAATATCAGATCGGCGCTCACGCCGGGAATAGGCGCTTCCCGCGCCGGGTAAATATCCATGAGCAGGATCTCGTCCAGCTCGTCCAGCGCCCCGGCAAAGCCGTCGGCGAAATCCCGGGTGCGCGAATACAAGTGCGGCTGGAAAACGCCCGTCAGTTTCCGACCGGGAAAGAACTGGCGCGCCGCGGCGATAGCCGCCCGCAATTCCGACGGATGGTGGGCGTAATCGTCGATGTACACCACCTCGCCCCGGTGAACGAATTCAAACCGCCGCCGGATACCGCGGAAGGTCTTTAGTCCGTCGCGGATACCGGCTTCGTCCACGCCCAGCCGCCGGGCGACCGCGATAGCCGCCGTAGCATTTTCCACATTGTGGCGCCCGGGCAGGGTAAATTTCAGTCCGGCCAGCCGCTCTCCGGGCCCTACCCAATCGAAAGTGCTGTAGCCGTCCGTCACCCGCAGGTGCTCCGCCCGGTACTGGCCGGCCTCCACTCCGAAGGTCGCCGGCTCTTTAAGATCGGGAAACGAAGCTTCCAACCCGTCACGGAGCAGCATTTCGCCGCCGGGCTTTATTTTTTGGGCGAAAGCCCGGAATCCGGTCGCCAGCATATTCTCCCAATCGCCGTAAATATCCAGGTGATCGGCGTCGATCGAGAGGACCACCGCCAGGTCGGGGGCCAGTTGTAAAAAAGACCGATCGTATTCGTCGGCTTCAACGATGACCCATTCGCCCTGCCCGGCTACGAAATTGCTTTCGAAATTGCGGGCGATGCCCCCCAGAAAGGCCGTACAGTCCACTCCGCCGTTGCGGAGCAGATAAGCCAGGATAGAAGTCGTGGTCGTCTTGCCGTGAGTGCCGGCAATGGCGACGGTTCTCATGCCCCTGCTGATAATGCCGAGCACTTCCGCCCGCTTTTTCACCGGCAATCCCTCCGCGCGCAGGAGCTGTAACTCCACGTGCTCCCGGGGAACGGCCGGAGTGTAGACCACGAGGTCGATTTCCGCCGGCAGTTGGTTGACGTCTTCGGTATAATGAATCGCGATCCCTTCTCTTACCAGCGTTCTGGTCAGTGCGGTCTCGGTGCGGTCGTAACCCGCTACGGCGAGGCCGCGGCGGTGGAAATAGCGCGCCAGGGCGCTCATGCCGATCCCACCGATACCGATGAAGTAAACCGATTGTATATTTTCGAGCTTCATGTTTTCACCAGTTTTAGCACCTCCGCAGCGATCTGTGAAGCCGCGTCGGGTTTAGCCAGTTGCCGCACGTTGCGGCCCATCGCCGCCCGCCAATCGGCGTCCGCCAGTAGTTCGATCGCTTTGCGGATCATATTTTCGCCGGCTTCCCGGTCGTCCAGCATCGCCGCGGCGTCTTTGGCCACCAGCGCTTTAGCGTTGCTGGTCTGATGGTCTTCCGCCACGTTCGGCGAAGGCACCAGCAGCGCCGCCTTACCGACCATGGCCAGCTCGGCGATGGTCAGGGCGCCGGCCCGGCAGATCACGAGGTCAGCCATAGCGTAGGCCAGGTCCATGCGGTCAATGAAAGTCCGAATCTCCACATTGGGCAAACGGGCGGTCTCGCAATCCCGGAAACGCTCGTAGTACAATTTTCCCGCCTGCCAGAGCACCTGAATATCCGGGTGCTCGCCCAGGAGCCCCGCATTGGCGGCCATCGCTTCGTTGAGCGACTGTGCGCCCAGGCTGCCGCCGAAGACGAAAAGCGTCAGTTTGTCGGCGGCGAATCCGAAATGGCGCAACCCTTCTTCCCGGCTTCTGGGGGGCTGGACCAGGTCTTTGCGCACCGGGTTGCCGGCCAGAACGAGCTTTTGCGCCGGAAAAAACCGCTCCATCCCGTCGTAGGCGACGCAGATCCGGTTGACTTTCCCGCCCAGCAGCCGGTTGGTGACGCCGGCGAATGAGTTTTGTTCCTGAATGAGCGTCGGGACGCCCAGCCGGGAAGCGACCTCCAGCACGGGACCGCTTGCGAAGCCCCCGACACCGACCGCGACGTGAGGCCGGAAGCGGCGGATCAACCGCCAGGATCGCCACAGGCTGCTGAGCAGCTTGAACGGAAAAAGCAGGTTGCGCACGGTCAACTGCCGGTGAAAGCCACTGATCCACAATCCGACGATCGGGTAACCCGCCGCCGGCACTTTTTCCATTTCGATCTTCCCTTTGGCCCCCACGAAAAGGAAATCCGCCGCAGGCCGCAACGCCTTGATCGCATCGGCAATGGCAATGGCCGGAAAGACATGACCGCCGGTGCCCCCGCCGGAAACCATGATCCGCAGCGGGCCGCCTGCCTTTTCTTTTGTATGCGATTGACGATTATCCATTATTCCGTGGTTGTCGATTCAACGTATTTGCTTACGCTCAGCAAAATGCCGAAAGAGATACAGGTGAACAGTATCGAGGTGCCGCCCAGGCTGATCATGGGCAGCGTGAGCCCCGTTACCGGCACCAGATGCACCGATACGGCGATATTGATAAAGGCCTGCGCCACCAGGCTGATCGCCAGGCCCAGCGCCAGCATCGGCCCGAATGTTTTCGGGCTTTTGGTGACCATGCGCGTGACCCGGAAAAACAACAGCACATAAAGAAGGATAATGATTACTCCTCCGAAAACCACGCCGTATTCTTCAATGATAATGGCGTAAATAAAATCCGAATAGGGTGAAGGCAAAAAGTTGCGCTGAATGCTGTTTCCCGGTCCCGAGCCGAACCAGTCTCCGTTGGCCATGGCGATTTTCGCCTGCTGAATCTGGTAGCCGCCGTCGGGATTTTCGACAAAATCGCGCACCCGCGCCACCCAGGTGTCGGAGCGGATGAACTCCGGGAAAAACTCTCCCAGCAAAACCAGGAAGGCAAAAGCCACGATCCCCAGGCCGAACAACAGCAATATGTATTGCGGCCCTACGCGCCCCAGGAACATCATCAACATACAGGTAAAGAACAAAAGCATAGCTGTAGACAAGTCAGCCGGCGCGATCAGGCTGCAGATCAGCACCACCGGCACGATGATCGGCATGAACGCGCTTTTGAAATCGTTGATATAGTCCTGCTTCGAAGATATTTCCCGCGCTACGTAGATGATCAGCGCCAGTTTGGCGAAATCGGAGGTCTGGAACGTCAGCCCGATAAAGGGCAGCTCGATCCAGCGGCGGGCGTCGTTGATATCGGCGCCGTAGCCGATGGTATACATCAGCATGGGAATGGACATCAGGAGCATCGCCGGAGCCCAGCGCGCAAATTTCATATAGTGAAAAAGGTGGAACAAATACGTCAGCACCAGCCCGCCCGCCAGAATAATGACGTGCTTGATGAGCAGGGCCTCGGTATTGCCGCCCATCTTGTGGTACGCCAGGGTGCCCGTCGAGCTGTAGACCGCCAGGATGGAATAGATCGCCAGCACGACGACAATCCCCCAGATGGCCCGGTCCCCTCTTAATTCCGCATTTATTCTGGCTGCTAATGATGCCATGGTTCTTAATTGTTTACTCCTCGGTGCGAGTTTTTGAGCGGTTATTTTTTTCCCGCGGATTCATACTCTTTTATTAATCGTTCGACCGCCTGCCGAAACTGATCGCCGCGATCCTCGTAGTTGCGGAACAGATCGAAACTGGCGCAGGCCGGCGACAAGAGCACCGTATCGCCCGGCTCGGCCAGGCGACGGGCGATGCGCACGGCGCTTTCGGCGGTATTCGTTTCTTCAATGACCGGCGTTGCCCTTCGGAATGCCTCGATGATCTTGCGGTTGTCTTTTCCCAGACAGACGATAGCTTTTACACAGCGCCGCACCAGCGGCAGCAAGGGCTCGTATTCGTTGCCTTTATCCTGACCGCCGGCGATCCAGACGGTCGGTCCGCGCATGGCTTCCAGCGCGTAGAATACGGCGTCGACATTGGTCGCTTTGCTGTCGTTGAGGAAAGTGACTCCGTCGACGACGCCTACGGGTTCCAGCCGGTGCGCTACGGGAACGATGGTCTCGAGCCCGCGTTGGATCGCATCGGGATCGGCGACGAGCAGCCGCGCGGTCCGGACGGCGAATAGGGCGTTGAGCGCATTGTGCCGGCCCCGCAGTGCAGTGTTCGCCAGCTCGTAGGTCTCTCCCGCTACCCGCAATTGCTGATCGACGATCATACTGCTGTCGATCGGCGCCCGGCGCGCGATCACCTCATGCTGCCGCAGGTAGCCGGTGATCGCTTCGTTTTCCGCGTTGTACAAAAACCAGTCGTCGGGTTTTTGATTGCGGGTAATGCGAAACTTCGACGCCACGTAATTTTCCATCCGGTACGCGTAGCGATCCAGATGGTCGGGCGTGATGTTGAGCAACATAGCCAGCTGCGGCCGGAAGTCCCGGATGCCGTCCAGCTGAAAACTGCTCAGTTCCAGCACGTAGCAGCGGCGCCGCGGCCGGGTCAGCAGCCGGGCGAAACTGACGCCGATATTGCCGCCCACGCCTACATCCAGGCCTGCGGTATGCAGGAGGTGGTAGGTGAGGCGGGTGGTCGTCGTTTTCCCGTTCGTCCCCGTAATGCCCACGAGGAAAGCGTCGGTGTAACGCCCCGCGAATTCAATTTCGGAAATCACCGGAATGCCTTTGCTTTCCAGCTTCTGTATTAGGGGAACGCGGTCCGGTATGCCCGGGCTTTTGATGACCTCATCGGCCGAAAAGATGCGTTCCTCCGTATGCTGCCCCTCTTCGTAGGGAATATCGTTATCGATCAGTTCCTGCTTAAAAGCGGCGGCGATCGCGCCCCGGTCGGAGACGAAAACCTCGCAACCTTCGCGCCGGGCGAGCAGCGCCGCCCCTACGCCGCTTTCGCCTGCTCCCAGAATAACTATGCGTTGCCCTTTATTCATACCTACCGGACCTTTAGCGTAATAACCGTCAGCACTGCCAGCAGAATGGCGACGATCCAGAAGCGGGTGACGATCTTCACCTCGTGCATTCCCTTTTTCTGATAGTGATGATGCAGGGGGGACATGCGAAAAATGCGCCGGCCTTCCCCGTATTTTCTTTTGGTGTACTTGAAATACGACACCTGAATGATCACCGACAGGCTCTCGGCCAGAAAAATGCCGCAGAGTATCGGTATGAGTAATTCTTTGCGCAGCACGATTCCCAGCGCGGCGATGATGCCGCCCAGGGTCAGGCTGCCGGTATCCCCCATAAAAACCTGCGCCGGATAGGCGTTGTACCACAGGAAGCCCACGCAGGCCCCGATGAAACAGGCGGAGAAGATCACCAGCTCGCCGGCGCCGGGCAGGTGCAGGATATTGAGGTAGTTCGCGGCGATCGCATTACCCGACACATAAGCCATGATGCCCAGTGTGGCCCCGATGATCCCCGCTACCCCCGTCGCCAGGCCGTCCAGGCCGTCGGTCAGGTTGGAAGCATTGGAGACGGCGGTAACCACCAGGATGACCAGCGGCAAAAAGATGATCCATACCCAGCGGTGGGCGATCCGTCGATCCAGCGGCAACAGCCAGGCGTAATCCAGCCGGTTGCCCTTCAGGAAGGGGACGTTGGTCAAATTGGTTTTGTAGTCGCCTTTGATCTCCCGGTTTTCGCCCGATCCCACGAGTATGCTATCCCCTACCATCATTTCGGAAACGCCGATCTCTTCGGCGCTGCTCAGGTTCATGCGCACCACGATATCGTTGCTCATCAGCATGGTCAGGCCGATCAACAGTCCCAGCCCTACCTGACCGAGTACTTTAAACCAGCCGTGCAGGCCTTTTTTATTCTTGCGAAACACCTTGATGTAATCGTCGATAAAGCCGATGATGCCCATCCAGGTAGTGGCGAGGATCATCAGCAGGACGTAGATGTTTTCCAGGTCGGCCATCAGCAGGCAAGGCAGCAGGATCGCCATGATGATGATGACGCCGCCCATGGTGGGGGTGCCCTGCTTTTGTTTTTGCCCTTCCAGGCCGAGGTCGCGCACCGTTTCTCCTACCTGCAGCCGGTGCAGGTAGCGAATGATGCGCCCGCCGAACACCATGGAAATCAGTAGCGAAAGGATCACCGCGATGCCGGCGCGGAAAGAGATGTACTGAAACAGGCCGGCGCCGGTAAAGTCGCCCAGGTTGGCAGTAATCCATTCAACTAATTTAATCAGCATTGTTTTTCATTTTTGCCGGGCCCCGCCTCATCTTGCCAGAGCCGTTAATTCCTGCTTGAGTATGGCTTTATCGTCGAAGGGGCGTCGTTCGCCTTGTATTTCCTGGTACTTTTCGTGGCCTTTGCCCGCAACCAGCACGATGTCGCCCGGCCTGGCCAGGCGGCAGGCCGTCCGGATGGCCTGCCGGCGGTCGACGATCGCAAGGACGCGGCCGGCCGCCTGGGGAGGAACGCCTTTTTCCATCTCAGCGATGATGGCCTCCGGCGGTTCGCTGCGGGGGTTGTCGGAAGTCAGCACTACTTCTTCGCCGTAAGTACAGGCTACTTTCGCCATCTCGGGTCGCTTGGCGCGATCGCGGTCGCCGCCGCAGCCGATGACGACGATGGTGCGCGCCCGGTCCGGCCGCACCTGTTGAATGGTTTTCAGCACCTTTTCGAGTGCGTCGGGCGTATGGGCGTAATCGACGAGTCCGACCACCTGGGCCTGGTCGAAAGCGACGAAATCGAAGCGCCCTTCCGCGGCCCGCAGATCGCTGAGGGCGGGCAGCACCTCTGCGCGGTCTTGCCCCAGGAGCAGGGCGGTTGCATAGACCGCCAACAGGTTGTACGCGTTAAAGTCGCCGATGAGGCGGCTGTAAAAATCCAGGCCGTCCAGATCGAGGTGCAGGCCGCTGACCGTATTTTCAACGATGCGGGCCCGGAAATCCGCCATGCGCTGCAGGCTGAACCGGTAAGGAGTGGCCGCGGTATTTTGCACCATGATATCCCCGCGCTTGTCGTCGCTGTTGACCAGTGCGAAGGCGCCGGCCGGCAGGCCATCGAAAAAACTTTTTTTCGCCTCGATGTAGGCCTGGAAAGTTTTGTGATAATCCAGGTGGTCGTGCGTGATATTGGTAAAAACGCCGCCGGCGAAGCGCAGGCCCGCGATGCGCCGCTGGTGGGCGGCGTGCGAACTCACTTCCATGAAGACGTAATCACATCCCGCATCGCACATTTCCGAGAGCAATGCATTGATGCCCAGTGCGTCGGGGGTGGTGTATTGCGCCGCTACCGATCGTTCGCCGATCTTGTTCTCGATGGTGGAAAGCAAGCCGGTTTTATATCCGAGGGCCGCGAAAAGCTGGTAAAGCAGCGTGGTCACGGTGGTCTTTCCGTTGGTGCCGGTAACGCCGACGAGCCGCAGGTCGTGCGACGGGCGTCCGTAGAAGTTGGAAGCCATCCGTCCGAGGGCTTCGGCGCTGCTGGATACCCGGAGCCAGGTGGGCCCGGGCGTCCGTTCTTCCGGCCATTTTTCGGCGACGATCACCGCGGCGCCGTTAGCTATCGCCTTGTCAATGAACTTATGTCCGTCTACCTGCGTACCGGGGATGGCGAAAAACACACTTTCGCCGATCACCTCCCGGGAATCGAAAGTCAGCGTACTGATCTCGCGATCGACCGGCCCGGCTATGGCCACTGGATGGACATGCTCCAGTATTTCGTTGAGGTTCATTCGTTCTGTATTTTCCGGCTGCTCAGCCGAGCGTCAGCCGGATCGTCTGGCCGCGGATACGCGTCCCGGCCTTTATCGATTGTAGTTTTACTTTTCCAACCCCGGTCACTTCCACTTTCAGGCCGCGGTTTTCCAGGATGTACAGGGCGTCGCGGAGGCCCAGCCCGATGACGCTGGGCACCTGGCTTTCGGGGAAAGTCCGGGGCTGCAGCAGCAGGCTGTCGGAAGAAGCGATCAGTACCGCCATGTCGGTCCCGGGATTACCGTAATGGGGCAGCCCGAGGTATTGCATCACCCTTTTGATATCGTCGCGCGCGCCCAGGTCGTAAGTCGGCAGCTCCCGTTCGGTGAGCAAAGGCTTCACCCTGCGGTTGAGCGGCTCGTGCAGGGCCACTTTGGCGGCGAAGCACTTATCGGCGATCTCGCGGAATACCGGTCCGGCCACGTCGCCGCCGTAGATGCCGTGCCGCTCGGGATCGCGGATGACGACGATGCAGGAATACACCGGATTTTCGGCCGGAAAATACCCCACGAAAGAAGCCTGGTAACCGCCGATGCGCTGGCCGGAGGCCAGCCGCTTGTAGTTGATCTGCGCGGTGCCGGTCTTGCCGGCGAAGGCGTACGCCTCGGTATTCAATTTCTCCGCAGTGCCCCGCATCACTACGCCGCGCAGCAATTCCCGGGCTGCGGCGATGGTCTCTTTTGAGGCGATGCGCCGCTTGACGACGGTAGGCCGGAAGGTCTCGATGGTCTCCCCGTAGCGCTGGATAGCCGATACCAGGTAGGGTTTCATCATCGTGCCGTTGTTGGCCACGGCATTGTAGAAACTGAGCAGTTGCAGCGGCGTCAGTTTTACTTCGTAGCCGGTTGACATCCAGGGGAGGGTAATGCCGCTCCACTGATATTCTTCGCTATACGCCTCCTTGATGTAGGGGTTGGCTTCACCGTCGATTTCGATGCCCGTCGGCAGGTGCAGGTTGAAATCTTTGAGCCGTTTTATGAAGCGGGCGGCCCCTTCTTCGCCGTTGCCCTGGTTGCGTTCGCCGTAGAAGTGGTTGACCATTTTCGCCATCCCTACGTTGGAGGAAATTTCAAACGCCCGGCGCACGGTTGCGCTGTCGAGTTCGTAGCTGTAGGGGGATGCGTCGACCATGGTTTCGCCGTAGAACTCGGTTTCGCCGAATTCTACGGAGATGGAATCTTCCAGCTCGACGAAGTCATCTTCGAGCAGGGCCATGATAGAAGCCAGCTTAAAGGTGGAGCCCGGCTCCGTGGCCGAGCCTACCGCGTGGTTGTAGGTTTCCCACCAGCCGTTTTCGGTGCGGCCCAGGTTGGCGATGGCGCGGATGGCGCCGGTGCGTACTTCCATGAGGACGGCCGCGCCCCATTCGGCGTCGTGGTAGTTGACGGCGCGTTGCAGGGCGCCCTCCACGATGTCCTGCAGGTTGACGTCGATCGTCGTCTGGATATCGTCGCCGCTTTGCGGCTCAACGGTCAGCAGGTCGTTGACCGGCATCCACATATCTTGATTTTTATCGACGCGCACCATGAGTTCGCTGCCCGGATAGCCGCCGAGCACCTCGTCGAAATACCCTTCGAGCCCTACCGGTTTGGCCCCTTCGCGCACGTAGCCGATGGTGCGCTGGGCCAGCAGCCCGAAGGGCCGTTTGCGTTCGCTGTTTTTACGGGCGATGAAGCCGCCGCGCATCTGTCCCAGGTTGAATAAGGGGAATTGTTCTATTTTTTTCTTTTCGGCATACGACACCTTTTTCTTGATGAGCAGGTAGCGGTCGCCGGCTTCGCGCCGCTCCAGCAGGTAATCGCGGAAGCCGCCGGGGGTATACGTTTGGTCGACCTGCGTAGCGATGCACTGCGCCAGCGTGTCGAGGTTTTCCATAAAATCCTCTTCCGACATGCCGGTCGAGTTGGGGTCCATATAAAGGTCGAAATACGGAATGGAGGTCGCCAGCAGGCTGCCGTCAGAAGCCAGGATGCTTCCGCGTTCCGCTTCCACGGGGCGCAGTTCCATGTAGAGGTCCTTGCCGAAGGCCCGCCAGCGGTCGCCTTCGACCACGGCGATCTTTATCGTTTTGTACAGCAGAACGCAGGCCACCGGCACGATGATGCCGAAGAGCAAAAAGTAGACCCGGTAGAGTACCTCGTTCTTGAAATTCATTCGGTAACGACTATTTTTTTGATTCTACCCGTTTGAGGGCGTAAACCGTCTTCCCGTACGCGCTCGACCACTTCCGACTGTTGGCTGTTATACATATTTTCGGCTTCCAGGGAGCGGTAATACCAGCGCAACTCCTTCAGTTCCTGTTGTAATTCTTGAATTTCCCGAACATTACGCTCAGCGAGGTGGGCATTGGCGATGTAAATAAAGGCCAGAAAGCCGATAAACATCACGAAGGTGAGATTTTTCAGGACGATATCAGACGTCCAGAAGCTAAGCTCGAGTAAGCTGCCTAATCCTTTGCGCTTTGCCATAATGTAACCAAACTACCGGCCCGCGGGCCGCTTGTTATTGTTCGCCGGCGCGAATACCCACCCGGAGCTTTGCGCTGCGGGCCCGGGGATTGCGTCGGATTTCGTCGTCCGCCGGCAGGATCGGTTTTTTAACGGCCAGCCGGAAAGGACGGTATATGTTTCCGTAGAAATCTTTTTCCACTTTTCCCTCAATATCGCCGGTCTTGAGGAAGTTTTTCACCATTCGGTCTTCGATGGAATGGTAGGCGATGACGACCAAGCGGCCGCCGGGTCGCAGCACCTCCAGGGTTTGCTGCAAAAAGTCGGCCAGCGCGCCCATTTCGTCGTTCACTTCGATGCGCAGCGCCTGAAATACCTGAGACAGGTACCGGTGGCGTTGCCCTTTGATCACGGGTGTGATCACCCCCAACAGATCGCCGACGCTTTGAAAAAGCCGGAACTGCCGTTCTTCAACGATACGGGCGGCCAGCGTCCGGGCGTTGCGCACTTCTCCGTATTCCCCCAGGATGCGTTGCAAATCGGCGGGAGGATAGGTATTGACGATCTCCGCCGCAGTGAGCGCGGTATCCCGGCTCATGCGCATGTCGAGGGCGCTGTCGTAGCGGTAGGAAAACCCCCGCTCCGGCTGGTCGAGCTGGTGGGAAGAAACCCCCAGGTCGGCCAGTATCCCGTCGACCGCCGTCGCTCCGTGCAACCGCAAAAAGCGCCGGAGGAAACGAAAGTTGTGGTGCACAAAGGTAAAACGCGGATCTTCAATGGCGTTTTGCCTGGCGTCCTCATCCTGGTCAAAACCGATCAGACGACCTTTGTCGCCCAGTGCTTTCAATATCTTGCGCGCGTGCCCGCCACCGCCGAAAGTGGCGTCGACGTAGACGCCGTCGGGCTGTATCGCCAGGGCCTGCATGCTCTCCCCGGCCATCACCGGTTCGTGATACGCCATTACTCATCAGGGTTATCCGCTTGGCCGGCCCGCCCCAGCACGTCTTCCGCCAGATCCGAAAAGTCGTCCGGCTCCTCGTCCAGCATGGATTCGTACTGGTCTTTGGCCCACACTTCAATGCGATCGTTGTACGCCGACAAGATAACGTCTTTATCGATACCGGCATATTCTAACAATCGTTTGGTGATCAGAATGCGGTCGGCGCTGTCCATTTCCACTTTGTGCGCGCCACGGTAAAAATAGCGGACGAAGTTGCGGTTCTTTTTGTTGTAGAGATTCAACTGATTGATCTCGTTGGTGATCCGCTCCCATACCGGCTCCGGATAGATCATCAAACACTTTTCAAAGCCCCGGTTGATCACAAAATTCAATTCCTTGTTCTCCCCCAGCTGGCTGATCAAGCCACTCGGCATGCGCATCCGACCTTTCGCGTCGATTTTGCATTCGTATTCACCTAAGAGCTGCTTGATTTCCACGAACTTTTACTTTATGCCATTCAAATGTAGCAACTTTTCACACACTTTACCACTTTTTCCCACCCTTTTTGCAATTTTTTTTCGCTTTTCCGCCTCATTATCAGCAAAAAAGACAATTTTTAATCAAAAAAGTGAAATAAAATCCTCAAATAAGCGCCATTTCTTCATTACTTTTTCAGCTTTTTCCCACTTGCGCGGAAAAAACAGCGCCCCATATCGACACAAATCGACACGGAGCGCCACCGGCTCACCCCAACTGGTAGAGCCGAAAAAACAAAGTTATTGGTGGTAAAAAGTGGGAAAGGGGGTGGCTACCGGGATTCCAGCTGCTGCTGTGCGTAGCTGGAGAAGAAGCTCCGGAAGCGCATCTGGAGCACGCCGAGGACAGCTTCTTTTACGATGCCTTTCGACATTTTGGAAGCTCCTTCGATGCGGTCGGTAAAAGTGATGGGAATTTCGACGATCCTGAACCCCAGCAGATGCGTAGCGAATTTCATTTCGATCTGGAACGCGTACCCCACGAAGCGGATCTTATCCAGGTCGATGGTTTCAAGCACGCGCCGGCGGTAACAGACGAAGCCCGCGGTGGGATCGTGCACCGGCATCAGAGTAATGAAACGGACGTAGAGGGAAGCCCCGAAAGAAAGCAGGATGCGATCGAAAGGCCAGTTTTCCAGTTTGCCGCCACGAACGTAGCGCGACCCGACCGACATATCCGCGCCCTCTTTCACGCAGGCGTCGTACAACCGCAGGAGGTCGTGAGGGTTATGAGAAAAATCGGCGTCCATTTCAAAGAAAAACTCGTAGCTGCGCTGCAACCCCCATTTGAACCCGGTGATATAAGCCGTGCCGAGCCCCAGCTTGCCCGAACGTTCGATCAGGAACAGGCGGTCGGGGAAACGGGCCTGTTGTTCTTTAACCAGCTGCGCCGTACCGTCGGGCGAGCCGTCGTCGACGACGAGAATGTGAAACGGCCGATCCAGCGAGAAGACCGTCTCGATGATGCGTACGATATTCTCGCGCTCGTTATACGTTGGAATGATCACTAAGCTGTCTGCCAAAGCTCAAGTTCTAATTGGGTAAATTCTATTATCAGTCGCCTTCAAAAGCTGCCGGCTTCCGTTGATAAAAAAGAGCCCCAAAGATAATTTTTTTCCTTTATACCGGTAAAATCAACGGTATACGGGCCAACTAATGCGTTTGAAAAAACAACGACAGTTTGGAGAAATGGATTAATATAATTTGTCCTCCGGTTTCCGAAATTACCGTTTTCGGCCATTTTTACCTCATAAAACGCCTTTTCCGGCCATTTTTATGATTTCCTTAACGAGCTTGCCCCCCGCGATCTTGCTGTTTTGTCTGACCGTACGCCTTGTAGCCCAGGGGCCGATCAACGGTTTTATGGTCGGGCAGGGGCGCACCGACCTGGCGCTGAGCTACAGCTACGAATCTTACGATCAATACTATTTCGGCGACGAACTGCAGGCCGCCGACAACCAAATCCAAGCGATAAATCTATTCGCCGAACACGGCTTTTCCGATTCGCTGGCCATCGTCCTCTCCATTCCCTATCTCTGGATCGACTCGCTCAACCGGGGTTTGCAGGACGCCGTCGTTGCTTTCAAATACCGGGAACAACCGCACCGCCGCCTGTCGTTGATCGCTTCGGCGGGCATCTCTTTCCCGCTCTCCGCCTACCCTACCGATACCGAAACGCCTATCGGCGCCCGGCGCACCGTACTGCAGGGCCGCCTGGTGGTCCAATACCAATTCGATTCCGGATTATTCCTGAATATCCAGAGTGGCTACGATTTTCAGGTCATGCCCGAGGCCCAAAGCGCCATTCCGGTACAATTGCGGGCGGGCTTCGGCGCTAAACACTATTTTGTGGAAGGCTGGCTGGAATGGTTTCACACTTTCAGCGGCGGCGCGGACGACCGGATACTGGCCGGTGCCGGCTCCGACTGGCTGCGGGCCGGCGGTACGCTTTACATCCCCGTCACGCCAGCACTGGGCTGGATCGGCGGCGGCGCTTTTTTCCTGGACGGCCGCAATATCGGCCTTTCCAGCCGCTGGAACACCGGCCTCGTCATCCGCCTAGGCAACCATTGACCACACCCAGACTCAAACCAACTCCGAATCATCCCAATTCTTCCGTTTCTCCTTCTCCGGGTGCATTTCCTCGAGGTCGAGCCCTTCATCATCCGGTAAGTTGTCGCCTCCTTGCTCGCGCTCGATCCGGCGCATTTCCTCGCGCATTGTTTTTTGCTCCCATTCTTTAGAAAGGTCGCCGACCCCGGGTAGGCCGAATACCTCAAAATAGTGAAACGCCACTCCGATGCCCCATCCGAGCATCGGCCAGTAAAACCACCAGTGACCAGGCGCCGTGAGGAGGTTAAACACAAAGAAGAAGACGCCCATCACGAGATAAGACGTCAGGTGACTGTAAAACTCTTTTTTCTTTTTCACCCGTTTGCGGGCTTCCTCGTAGGCATTGGATCTCATCGAGCTATTCCGTTTTAAAATTCAACCTAAACCAGATCGCGATCACGCCAGGAACGAACAGCGCGCTCCTCGCGGTCTTCGCGCCAGCCGCAACCGCCGAAAAAATGAGGCGGCAAGGCTTTTCGCATTTCACCGGGCGGGCCGAAAACGCTCAGGTAATGAACGGCCAGACCGATGCCCCAGAAAAAAGCCAGAGGCCACCAGCCGAAAAAGTCGCCGTCCGAAACTTTGACCAGGATGTTAATCCCATTGAAAATAACGTAAAACCGCAGATGACGGAAAAAACCCTGTCGCTTTTTGAATTGACGCCGGGCTTGATGATGGTTTCGATGCTCCATGACGATAATTTTTCTTCAAGGTCACGATCTTCCCTTCCGCGCGCCATTCTTTTAGACTGAATTGTCGAATTCTGCGACTGAATTGTTTTCCAAACACTACTCCTTCCCGCAAACAACCGCTAAAGCCCATGTTTAATTCAATCGTTAACCCATGGCATTTCGGCCCAGCGCCCCCGTCAGCGCGCCCAGCGCGGCGGTCAGTCCACCCGCCAGCGCGGTGATCAGCACGAGTTGCGTGCTCCCCAGCCCCCCGAACAATTCGCCCATGCGTTCGCTCAGGATACCGGTGTTCAGCGCATCGATCCAGCCGGCATAACCGCCCCACAGCAGCAAACCCGCCATGAAACCGGCCGCAAAAGCTCCCAAAGGCCGCAGGCCCGACCACAGACCGCTGAGCACCGCTACCGCCGCGAGGCTCCACCAGGGAAGGAACGGACCGGCCACGCTACCCAGCAATACGATACTCAAAAAGGTAAGAAAAAATCGCATGATGCTCAATTTTTGTTGAAGGAAATCCGGTAACGCGTCGGGCGGCTGTCGTCATCCGGCCCCGTCATCATCCACAGGTCGTAGTATTCGCCTTGCGCCCAGGCCTCGATGGTGTTGTCATAAAAAGGACTGCCGGGATTGCCCGAGGGGCCGCCCGGAAATACCCCCCGGCCGCGCACCGTATCGGCGAGTTCTACGATCATCCGCCACGATGGGCCGTTGCTGCCTTTGAGCGCGTTGGGCGCGTCTTTACAGCCGGCGGCCGACGGCGTCTTCACCGAAAAGGCCGGGATGCGCCCCAAATGATTGATGCCCGCGCCCTGGTATTCCGCCCAACCGGTGTCGGCGTCTGCCAGCGCCTCGGCGACATCGGCGTACGCTTCCCGGAACGCACGGGTGACCACCTCAGCGGCGGTTTCCACCTCGGGCGTAGCGGCCAAATCGAAGGTAACATGCCCGGGATGATCGTCGAGCAAGGCCGTCAAACGCCACGGCTCCGGAATGAGCACCTCCATCGAGTCCCGGAGAGCGTAAAGTTCATCAAAAGTTCCTTTCTTCACTGCTTCGAACCAGGCCTCGAACAAGATGCCGGCTTTGCCGTCGGCCGGAAAGCGGTAGTTCCATTTTTCGAGCAGCGCCAGGCCCGCCATCTCCCCCGGCCCCAGGTCGCTGCGGTCGATCCGGGCCAGGAGCAAGGGCAGGTTTTCCTCTGCCTTGAGGCTGTAATCGTCCAGCTGCAAGGCCGCCATATCTTCGACGGTAACCGAATCCAGGGCCGCCAGGCGGCGGTTGATGTAGCGGCCGCGATACTCTTCGAAGACGCCGTTGTAATAGTAAGGATACGCCAGCCCGGTGGAGCGCTGGTTGGCCGAAGCCACGAAGCCGCGTTCGGGGTTGCGCACCCGCGGGATCTGTTCGTAGGGAATAAAAGCCTGCCAGCCGTTGGCCGTCACCGATCCGTCCTGGACGAAGCGCCCCTGCTCGGGTCTTTTTACCGGTAATTTTCCGTTGGCGGTAAGCGCGATATCGCCGGCGCGGTTGGCGAAGACGAAGTTCTGGGCCGGATAACCGAAATGGCTGAGCGCGCGGTAATAGTCGTCGTAAGTCTCGCTCGTCATCAGGTCGAAGAAAGCGCTGAGGGGGCGCCCCCCGGCATCGTCCAGCGCGATCCAGTGCATCGCCATATCGCGATAAGGCGAGGTTTCATCTTCATAAACTACCGGCCCCCAGTAAGTGTATTTCACCCGCTCGATCCGGGTGGGCCGGCCCTTCACTTCGATGGGTTCTTCCACGATCTTCACCTCCATGAGCTGTCCGTCGAGCCAGTATTTCGTTTTCGACGAATCGGCCCATACGACGCGGTACCAGTCGAGCACATCGTGAGAAACGTTGGTCTCCGACCAGGCGGCGTGCCGGTTGAAGCCGATGGGGATGCTCGGCAGGCCGGGAAAGGACACGCCGTAGGCCGACCATTCGGGCGTCGATAGTTGTATTTCGTACCAGATGGAAGGCAAGGTGAGGTTCAGGTGGGGATCGCCGCAGAGGATGGGGTGGCCCGCGGCCGTCTTTGCGCCGGAAACCGCCCAGTTGTTGCTGCCTACGTTGGCCGGAGGCTGGGGCAGATTCCGGAAAGGCAGGTATTCGCTGATCATCTCGTTGGCGGGCTGCGGCGGTTCGACGATGCTGTCGAAGTTCCACTCTACCGTTTCGGGGATGACCGGCGATTCGGCGGGGTGGTATTCCGGAAAAAGGAAATCGAAAGCCGGCCGGCCGAGCAGTTGCAGGGTGTTGGTTGCCGCCAGATCATCGTGGCGAAAGCAGAGCGTCTCGGCCATTTTTTTGTAGAAAACGACGCTATTGAGGAGCGTCCAGGGCTCGGGAGCGTAGTTCAGCAGCTTAAATTCAATGGGATAATCGTGGGGATGCAGCGAATTGATATAGGCGTTGACGCCGGCAGTGTAGGCTTCCAGCATTTGGCGGTCGCGATCCGAGCGCCGCAGGTCGGCCAGTGTATTGCGGGCGGCCCACATCATCCCTTTGCGCCGCTGCCGGCGATCGCGCTCCAGGGTGGCCGGGCCGATCACTTCCGAGAGGCGGCCCGCTGCGTCGCGAATAGTGATATCCATCTGCCAGAGCCGGTCGCGGGCCGTAATGTACCCCTGTACGAAGAAGAGGTCATTTTCTTTTTCGGCAAAGACGTGGGGCACGGACCGTTCGTCAAAAACGACCGCCACCGGCGCCGAGAGCCCGGGGAGATCCAGGGTGAGGTCTTTCCCGGCGCCTACCGATTCGGCATTTTGCCAAAAGCCGGTATAAGGGCTGAGCAGGACCCCCAGCGGCGGGGTCGGACTTCCGAAAGGCTGGTGCATGCTGCCCAGCACCAACAGGCCAAGCAAAATCAAAGCGGCGAACAAAAAGTTGATCCAACGCATACGAAACGGATAATCAGGGCGGGGACAAAACCATGGGGCCGCCCTGTTGTTAGAGCAAATATTTATCGGCATGAGCCGGTCGGGAGGTCGTGCTGATGACGACCTCCCGACCGGCTTGGAAACTAAAAATATGAAAATACCCAGAATATTCGCTTATTCTCTTTTGGGAATGCTGTTTGCCTGCGGCGAGGCCGGCCCTGCGCAGGAAGGGCGTCCGGAATTTCGCACCACCCCGCCCTCGCTGCTGTATTTCAAAAACATGCGCAGCGCTTATTACGAGATGGCAGAACAAGCCGGCACCCGCATCGAGAAATACCGGTTACGGAAATATGCGGAATCCGATCAGCGGCCGATCCTCTACGCCACCATCGCCAACAACTGGATGCAGGACGAAGCCTATCTGCTTTTAGAACCGAACGCTTTTCTGCGGCGTGCTCCGGCGCCGCTGGAGGTGTTGTGGCGGTCGGCCGACAGCACCGGGGTCCTCACCCCCGACCGGCCCGGCTTGCCGCACCAGTACGGGTTTGCCCGCGAGCTGGCCGACCGCCTGCAGGCCGGCAGGGAGCTGTTCATCATCGACGACCGGAGGGATACCGTACCCCTATTCGCGGATTTCGGCGACCGCACGCATTTTCTGACCACTTTACGCGATTACGAAAAGCTGACCGAACGCCGTTAACGGGTAAACACGAAAGAACGCTCCGACGAGAGATCCGGATTGAAGAAGTAATCGTCCCAGTCGAAGTTCACCAGTGCTTCGGGGTCGGTGATCCGGTTTTGAACGACGTAGCGGCACATTAGTCCGCGCGCCTTTTTGGCGTTAAAAGAGATGATGCGGTACTTCCCGTCGCGCTGTTCTTTAAACTGGATATCGAATAGCCGGCCGGCGAGCTTTTCCGGCTGGATGGCTTTGAAGTACTCCTGGGAAGCGAGGTTGACGACCGCATCGCTTTCCAACTCGGCCAGGTCGCGGTTGAGGAGTTCCGTCAGGGCGTCGTCCCAGAAAGCATACAGGTCCTTTCCCCGGGCATTCTCGAGCCGGGTTCCCATTTCCAGGCGATAGGCCTGCATCAGGTCGAGCGGCCGCAGCAAGCCGTAGAGCCCGGAGAGGATGCGCAGGTGACGCTGAGCGAAAGCCAGCTGCGCCTCATCAAAATCTTCGGCGCCTAACCCGGCGTAGACGTCTCCTTGAAAAGCGAGCAGAGCCGGTTTGGCATTTTCGGTAGTAAAAGGCGAGGTAAAGCGCCGGTAGCGTTCGGCGTTCAGCGCCGCCAGCCGGTCGCTGATGTTCATGAGCGACTGCAGCTCCTCGGCCGTTTTTTTCCGTAGCAGTCCTACCAGCTGTTGCGATTGATCAAGCAGGCGGGGCTGAGTGTGCGGCGTTTCCGAAACTTCGGCAAAATCCAGTGTTTTCGCCGGTGAAATCAGTAAAATCATAATTGTAAGGTATCCTTCCTTTCAGTCAAAAAATGGCGGAATAAATTGTCTTTCTTGACAATTCCAAGTATGTTTGTAGCATCTAAAAAGTAGTTTTTGTGTTTATTTGTTTGGGTTAGATGCCCTTGCTTCCACGGAGGCAAGGGTTTTTTATTTTCCGCTTCCCCACGCTATCTTCAGGTGACCGTATATCGGTATTAAAACAGTATCAACTGGCAGGTTCGCGAATTGTTCAGGGCGGGGCCAAAATGAGGAAGGGCTTTGGAAGCGAAACTTCCAAAGCCCTTGCCGCGTCGGGAAACGGTGAGATAAAACGATTATTCGTTCCCGCCGTTATTGAACATATTTTGCTCGCCGGCCGGTACTGCGGCGGGTTCTTTCGGCTTGTCCACCACTTCGCCTTTGATGTAAAGCAGCACCTGCTCGTCGCCGGCATTAGTGGTGAGGGTAACGCGCTTGTTGAACTTGCCCATGCGGTTCGTGTCGTAGCGCACCTTGATCTCGCCGGCGGCGCCCGGTTCGATCGGCTCCTTGGCGTAGGAAGGCACCGTACAACCGCAGCTGCCTTTAGCATGCTTGATGATCAGCGGCTCGTTGCCCGTATTGGTAAACGTAAAAATACGGTAGGGGTCCGAACCTTTTTCGATCACCCCGTAGTCGATAGTGGTCTGTTCAAAGGTAATTTCGGGTCCGCCGGTCGTTGCTTCTGCCGAAGCAGCTTCTTCTGCCTGGGCCAGAGCCGCCGTAGCGAAAGCGGCGACGAGCGCCAGCGTAAATATCATTCGCTTCATCACAAATGCTTTTTTGGTTAAAAATCTGCTGGATACAAAAGTAGTTGAATTGAGAGCAAAAAAAAAGTTTTGGCTTTTGGAATTGGTTAATGTAACGTTAAACCTTAAACCTTCGGTTTTCCATTTATTGTGACGTCATTTTATCGGCGAGGTAACGGCGTCGACGAAAAATATTTTGCCGGAGGCCGGACGGCCGCGCGCCGGACCGTGCTTTATAAACAATTGAGCCCCAAAATTGTAGAATTAGCGTGTTTATTTCGTGATTTTTTTTTATATTTTAGCATCGGAAATAGAATTTTTGCGGATAATGACAAAAGTTCTGTTACGAGCCAGTTCTTTCTAATCAGGCCTTTCCAATACTAAAACCAGATTAATAACCGAGTACCTATGATTGAAAATTCGATCGCCAAAGAAGCTGTCAGCATCGGCTCCATACAGCTGGATCGCGCCACGGTAATTCAGGATTTCAAATTGTGCTGTGTCAGCCGCGAAGCCAGCATACTCGCCAGAAAAGAAGTACTGACCGGGAAAGCCAAATTCGGCATCACCGGCGACGGCAAAGAGGTGCCGCAGATAGCCATGGCGAAAGCGTTCCAAAAAGGCGACTTCCGGTCGGGATACTATCGGGACCAGACCTTTATGTTTGCGCTCGACCTCGCCACCGTTGAAGATTTTTTCGCCCAGCTCTACGCCGACGCCGACAACGATCCTTTTTCCGGTGGTCGTCAGATGAATAACCACTTCGCCACCCCGCTGCTCGACGGCCGGGGAGAGTGGCTGGACCACCGCGACCGCTACAACGTATCGGCCGATATCTCCAGCACGGGCGGACAAATGGCCCGCGCCCTCGGCCTGGCCCTCGCTTCCAAAAAGTACCGCGAAAGCGAATCGCTTCGCGAAGGCACCCTCTTTTCCCGCAACGGCCGCGAGGTCTGTTTTTGCACCATCGGCGACGCCAGCACCTCCGAAGGGGTGTTCTGGGAAACGCTCAACGCCGCCGGCGTCACGCAGGTCCCGCTCGCCATTTCTATTTGGGACGACGGCTACGGCATTTCCGTGCCGATCGAATACCAAACTACCAAAGCAAATATTTCCGAAGTCTTGAAGGGCTTTGCCGCCGATGGCGATTCCGACGGCATCGAACTGTACGTCGTCGACGGATGGGACTACCCCGGCCTGATCGCCACCTACGATAAAGCGATCCGTCAGACCCGCGAGACCCACCGCCCCTGCCTCATCCACGTGCGGGAGCTCACGCAGCCCCAGGGGCACTCCACCTCCGGTTCTCACGAACGCTACAAATCTAAGGAACGGCTGCAGTGGGAAAAAGAATACGACTGCATCAATAAGATGGAAGCCTGGATGATCGACACCGGCATCGCCACCGCCGAAGAATGCCGGTCGATCCGCTCCGAAGCCAAAAGCTACGCCAAAGCGTGCCGCGACCGGGCCTGGAAAGCCTACAACCAGCCGACCAAAGCCCGCATCCAGCGCCTGCAGGCCATCTACGATCAGCTCCCCGCCGACCACCCCGCAGTGGCGCAGGCCAAACAGGAACTCAAGCGCCTCATGAACCCGCTGCTCAGCGAAGTGTTCCAGAACGCCAGACGCACCCGCTTCCGGCTGCTCGACCTGACCCCGGAACAACTGGCGCCCCTCGACCAATGGATCGATACGGTAAGCCAGCTGGCCGACCAGCGCTACCACACCCACCTCTACAGCCATTCCGACCGCTCGGCCCTCCGGGCGCCGATCGTCGAAAAAAAATACCGCGAAGACGCTCCCGTCAAGAACGGCTACGAGATCCTCAACGCTTATTTCGATAAGATCCTGAACGACAACCCGACCGTCTTTGCTTTCGGCGAAGACGTCGGCCAGATCGGCGACGTCAACCAGGGCTTCGCCGGCATGCAGAATAAATACGGCGAGGCCCGCGTCTTCGACACCGGTATCCGGGAGTGGACCATCGTCGGACAAGCGATCGGCATGGCCATGCGCGGGCTGCGCCCCATCGCCGAGATCCAGTACCTCGACTACCTCATCTACGGTCTGGAACCGCTGACAGACGACCTGGCTACCGTCCGCTACCGCTGCAACGGGCTACAACAGGCGCCGGCCATCATCCGCACGCGGGGCCACCGCCTGGAAGGCATCTGGCACGCCGGCTCCCCGCTGGGCATGATCCTCAACGCCCTGCGCGGCGTCTACGTCATCACCCCGCGCAACATGGTCCAAGCCGCCGGTTTCTACAACACGATGCTCCAATCCGACGATCCGGCCCTCATCATCGAATGCCTCAACGGCTATCGCCTCAAAGAGCGCGTACCGGAAAACCTCGGCGAATACACCGTCCCCCTGGGCGTACCCGAAGTGCTGCGCGAAGGGACCGACCTGACGCTGGTCACCTACGGCTCCTGCGTCCGCGTCGCCGAAGCCGGCATCGAACTGCTCGAAGAACACGGCGTCTCCGTAGAACTCATCGATGTGCAGACCTTGTTGCCGTTCGACCTGGAACACCGCATCCTCGCTTCCCTGAAAAAAACGAATCGCATCCTCTTCCTCGACGAAGACGTGCCCGGCGGAGCTACCGCCTACATGCTGCAGGAAGTCCTGGAAAAACAAGGCGGCTACCGGTACCTGGACTCGGCGCCGATTACCCTGACCGCCCGCGCCCACCGGCCGCCCTACGGCTCCGACGGGGATTACTTTACCAAACCCAATCCCGAAGACGTCTTCGAAGCGGTCTTCCGCCTGGTATTCGAAGCAGAACCGGGCCGCTTCAAAGGACAGCTTTGATGTTAATATTACTTTCCCGGGGCAATCGCATTTAGAGCATTTTTGGAGCTTGCTTCTATTGCGAATCAACAGGTTAGGAACCTGTCGTCAAGATAAAATGCTCAATGGAACGAAAGGAAAAATCCTCGTTCTTCCTCTAGGATCGAGGTAAGAACGAGGATTTTTCCTACTTCTTCGGGATCCAAAAATTAAATGCGTTTGCCCGGCTTACTTTCTTACCGCGCTTGGTCCTTTCTTCTGCGATTCCTATTTTTGGCGGCCCATTTTTACAGAATATGAATCCAACCCACGTCCGACTGATCGCCGACCGCCTGCAACTGCCGGCGCCGCGCGTAACAAATGTACTGAACCTGTTTTCCGATGGCGCCACCATCCCTTTTGTGGCCCGCTACCGCAAAGAAGCGACCGGCTCGCTCGACGAGGTGCAACTCAGCGAGATCGACCGGGAACACAAAAAGCTGGAAGAGCTCGACAAGCGCAAACAAACCGTGCTCAAGGCCATCGAAGAACAAGGTAAGCTCACTGATGATCTGCAGCGGCGCATCGACGGCTGCTTCGACCCCACCGAACTCGAAGACCTCTACCTGCCGTACAAACGCAAACGCAAGACGCGCGCTTCGGCCGCCCGGGAGAAGGGACTGGAACCGCTGGCCCAGACCCTCTTCACCCAACAGCACGGAGAAGCCGCCGCGCTCGCCGCCACCTACCTCAGCGAAGCCGTACCCAGCGTGGAAGAAGCTCTGCAAGGCGCCCGCGACATCATCGCCGAATGGATCAACGAAGACGAAAAAGCCCGTAACCAGGTGCGCGCTTCCTTCCGGCGCGAAGCCACGGTGCGCGCCAAAGTGGCCCGCGGCAAAGAAGAAGAAGGCGCCAAATACCGCGATTATTTCGATTTCGAAGAGCCCCTGAAAAAGATCCCCTCCCACCGCCTGCTGGCCATCCGCCGGGGCGAAGAGGAAGGTTTCCTGCGGGTCGCCATCGCTCCGGAGGAAGAACCGGTATTGTACAAGCTGGAACGCACCTTCGTCAAAGGAAACGGCCCGGCTGCCGGGCAGGTAAAAGAAGCAACGAAAGACGCCTACAAGCGCCTGCTGGCGCCCAGCATCGAGACGGAATTTCGCACGCTGGCCAAAGAAAAAGCCGACGCGGAAGCCATCGAAGTGTTCACCACCAACCTCCGGCAACTGCTGCTCGCTCCGCCCCTCGGCCAGCGCCGCGTCATGGGCGTCGATCCCGGTTTTCGCACCGGCTGCAAAGTGGTCTGCCTCGACGCCGCCGGCAACCTGCTCGAAAATACGACCATCTATCCTCACCCCCCGCAATCCGATACCGGCGCCGCCACCCGGACCCTGCAACGCCTGGCGCAGCAATTCGAGATCGAAGCCATCGCCGTCGGCAACGGCACCGCAGGCCGGGAGACGCTCGCCCTCTGCCGGGGCATCGATTTCGGCCGGCGCCTTCAGGTCTTTATGGTCAATGAAGCCGGCGCTTCCATTTACTCCGCTTCCGAAGCGGCTCGCGAAGAGTTTCCCGAACAGGACGTCACCGTACGCGGCGCCGTCAGCATCGGCCGGCGACTGATGGACCCCCTGGCCGAACTGGTCAAGATCGACCCCAAGTCGATCGGCGTCGGCCAATACCAGCACGACGTCAACCAGGCGCGACTGAAAGACAGCCTGGACCGCACCGTGGAAAGCTGCGTCAACGCCGTCGGGGTCAACGTCAATACCGCCAGCAAACACCTGCTGACCTACATCTCCGGCCTCGGCCCCGTCCTCTCGCAAAATATCGTCAACTACCGGGCAGAAAAGGGCGCCTTCCGCAGCCGGGAAGCGCTCAAAAAGGTAGCGCGCCTCGGCGAGAAAGCCTTCGAGCAATGTGCGGGCTTCCTGCGCATCCGCGAAGGCGACAACCCGCTGGATAACACGGCCGTCCACCCGGAGAGCTACCCCGTAGTAGAGAAAATGGCGGCCGACCTCGGCTGCTCGGTGCCGGACCTGATCCGGGACGCCGAGCTGCGCCGCCGCATCGACCTGCAACGCTACGTCAGCCCCACCACCGGCCTGCCTACCCTGCAGGACATCATGCAGGAGCTCGCCAAGCCCGGACTGGACCCCCGTGGCGAGGCCAAACCGTTCGAGTTCGGCAACGTCAGAAATATCGAAGACCTGCAGGAGGGCATGGTGCTGCCGGGTATCGTCACCAACATCACCAATTTCGGCGCCTTCGTCGACATCGGCATCAAGGAAAACGGACTGGTGCATATCTCCGAACTGGCCAACCGCTTCGTCAAGAACCCGGCCGACGTCGTCAGCCTGCAGCAGGAGGTCACCGTTCGCGTCATCCAGGTCGACCGGCAGCGCGGCCGGGTCCAGTTGTCGATGAAACAGGTGTAAAGGAGAGTATACTCCCCCATTCCCGGCAGGCTATGGCAAAACACCGTTGTTTTGAAACGGAAGAACGGCAGCACGGAAGAAGTGGACCTGACAAAAAAAAGCCGGTCGACAGGGTATGCGACCGGCTGAAACAATGCTGGTAAATTTGGTTAGGGCTTTATTCTTTAGCCGACGAGCACTTTAGGCGCGGCGGCCATGATTTTGTCGCTGGCTTTATCGGCGAATTTCTCGAAGTTGTTGTTGAACTTGCGGGCCAGGTCCTGCGCCTTGGCGTCGTAGGCAGCTTTGTCGTCCCAGGTGTTGCGCGGGCTGAGGATCTCCGCAGGAACGTCGGGGCAGCTGAGGGGCATCTGTAATCCGAAAACTTCGTGCTTCCGGTATTCCACATTATCCAGCTCGCCTTTCAGGGCCGCGGTGATCATCGCGCGGGTATAGCGGAGCTTGATCCGGCTGCCGACGCCGTATTCCCCGCCGGTCCATCCGGTATTCACCAGCCATACCTTGACGTTCTGCGCCTGCATCTTTTTACCCAGCATTTCGGCGTAGAAGGTCGGATGCAGGGGCATGAAGGGCGCGCCGAAGCAAGCCGAGAAAGTAGCCTGCGGTTCGTTGATCCCCTCTTCGGTGCCCGCCACTTTAGCCGTGTAGCCCGAAACAAAGTAATACATTGCCTGTGCGGGCGTCAGCAGGCTGATGGGCGGCAGTACGCCGAACGCGTCGGCGGTGAGGAAGAAGATGTTGTTCGGACGGCCCGCCCGGGATTCCGGCAGGGCGTTTTCGATGTGGTAGATCGGATAGGACACCCGCGTATTCTCGGTGATTTCCGCATTCGCGTAATCCGGGGTGCGCGTCTTATCGTAGAACTTGATGTTTTCGAGGATGGCGCCGTGCTTGATGGCGCGGTAGATATCGGGCTCTTTCTCTTCGGTCAGGTCGATCGTCTTGGCGTAGCAGCCCCCTTCGAAGTTGAAGATGCCGTCCTGCGACCAGCCGTGCTCGTCATCGCCGATGAGCATGCGGTCGGGATCGGCGGACAGGGTGGTTTTACCCGTACCGGAAAGGCCGAAAAAGATGGCCGGATCGTTATTCCTGCCGACGTTGGCTGAGCAATGCATGGCCAGGACGCCGTGATCCTTAGGCAACAAAAAGTTGAGCACTGCGAAGACGCCTTTTTTGATCTCGCCGGTATAAGCCGAACCGCCCACCAGGATCTGTTTGCGGGTAAAGTTGATGATCGAGAAATTACCCTGACGCGTGCCGTCCACTTCCGGATCCGCTTCGAAATCAGGCGCGCAGAGCACCGTCCAGTCCGGTTCGAAGGTCTCCAGTTCCTCGGGTTCGGGCCGCAGGAACATATTGTAGGCAAAATTATTGCTCCACGGGAATTCAGAGATCAGGCGCACCCGGTAGCGGTACCGTTCGTCGGCGCAGACGAATGCATCGCGTACGAAAGCATCCTTGCCGGCGAAATAATTGGCGACCTTGTCGTAAAGGCGGTCGAATTTTTCCGGGTCGAAAGGAACGTTGATGCTGTTCCAGTCGACCGAGTCGGCCGTGATATCATCCTTGACGATAAAACGGTCTTTCGGCGAGCGACCGGTAAATTTGCCGGTAGAGACCACCAAAGCGCCGTTGCTGGCCAAAACGCCCTGGCCGCGCTTGATCGTCTCCTCCGCCAGTTCTTCCGGGCTGAGGTTCCAGTACGCCTGGTTAACATTGGTGACGCCATAGTCTTCCAGCCGCGCGTTGGGATTTTTGATTCCGAATTTCTCCATCACTAAGGTTTTGATTTTTCCTTTTACAAAATAAAGACTATTTGACCGCTAGAGAAAATTTCTCTATTAGTTTTTTTTTCTTAAAACGATTAAATTTACCCTATGCTAAACGATTTTGACACGGTAAAGCTCACTTTCGGCCTGAAAGTACAGCAACTGCGGCGCGAACACGCCCTATCCTATCAGCAGCTCTCCGAGCGCACGGGGCTGGCGGTTTCTTATCTGCACAATATCGAAAAGGGTAAAAAATATCCGAAAGCCGACAAGATCATCGCCCTGGCCAAAGCGCTCGACACGGATTACAACTACCTCGTATCGCTCGACGCCGAGGAAAACAAAAAGATCAAACCGCTGATCGACCTGCTCCATTCCGATTTTCTGAAGGAGTTCCCGCTGGACCGCTTCGGCATCAATATGCCCAAGCTGCTCGAATTGCTGTCGCACACGCCGGATAAAGTCAACGCTTTCCTCAGCACCATCCTCAAGATCATCCGCAACTTCCGGCTGCAGGGGGAAGATTTTTACAAATCGGCCCTGCGTTCCTACCAGGACCTCCACCACAATTACTTCCCCGATCTCGAAAAGGCCGTACGCCAATGTAAGACACAGCACAGCCTGGCCGGCCTGGCCACCTTCGACGCCGCAAGCCTGGAGGCGATCCTGCGGGCCGACTACGGCGTTACTGTCGATCGCAACGTAATGGCCGGTCAACGCGACCTGCGCCACATCCGCTCCTTTTTCGCCGAAAAGCCGCGCCGCCTATTTCTCAACCGGGGGCTCTCCTCCGCTCAGGAGAATTTCCTGCTCGCCAAGGAGTTCGGCTTCCAGTGGCTCGGCATCACCGAGCGGCCCTACGAAACGCGCATGATCGAGATCGACACTTTTGATAAGCTCCTCAACAACTTCCGCGCCTCCTACTTCGCCGTAGCCCTCCTCCTCGACGAAGACGCCATCGTGGAAGACATCCGGCAGATCGCCCGCTGGGAGGCCTGGGACGGCCGGCGCTTTCTCAGCTATTTCGACAAATACGACACCACCCCCGAAATGCTGCTGCAACGGCTCGCCAATCTGCTGCCCCACCACTTCGGCATCAAAGACCTCTTTTTCCTGCGCTTTTACACCGGCCCCGACATGCAAAAGTTCGAGATGACCAAAGAGATGCACCTCTCCCAGCTTCACGACCCCCACGCCAACCAGCTCGACGAACACTACTGCCGCCGCTGGATCTCCATCAACCTGATCCGCCGCATGCGCGCCAACGTACAGCTCGATCAGCGGGAAACGCCCCTTACCGACGCCCAGATCTCGCAGTACTGGGGCACGCCCAACGCCTACCTCTGCATATCGGTGGCCCGCCCCGGCCACGAACAACCCGACCACAGCAACAGCGTCACCATCGGCCTGCTCGTCAACGATCAGCTGCGACGCCTCTTCCGTTTCCTGGCCGATCCCAAACTGGTGCGCAAAGACGTCCACACTACCTGCGAGCGCTGCCCCATCGCCGATTGCGGCGCCCGCGTGGCGCCGCCGGTCAACATCCTCCAGCAGCATCACGCCGCCCGCACCAAAGCCTGCCTTGAAACACTACAGCAACACGGGATCGCCGCCAACCTTTGATTTTTTTCCTAACTTGCCGGCCAGATTCTACTGCCGATGCGGGCCCGATTTTCATTTATCGCTTATGTTCTTTGCGTCGCCGTTTTGATCGGCGCCCATCTGTATTATCCGAAGTGGCGAATGGGCGGCACGGAAGCCACCATCAGCTGGGACGTATCGGGTTACTACTTTTACCTGCCCGCCCTGTTCATTTACGGCGACCTTCGGGACGTGTCCTTCCGCGAGGCGATTCATGAGCAGTACGAGCCGGCCGGCAGCCCTTACCAGGCCTACCGCCACGATAGCGGCCGTTACGTCATGAAATACAGCGCCGGCCTGGCCGTCCAATACCTGCCGGCTTTCCTCGCAGCCCATGCCCTGGCCGGGCCGCTGGGGTATCCCGCCGACGGTTTTTCCCGGCCCTACCAGGTCGCGATCAGCGTCTGGAGCTTACTGGTCGCTTTTCTGGGGCTCTGGCTGCTGCGGCGCGTGCTGCTTCACTACTTCGACGACCGCAGTACGGGCATTGCCCTGCTCGTAATAGTGTCGGCTACCAACTACCTCAATTACGCCGCCATCGACGGCGCTATGACCCATAACTACCTCTTCACGCTATACGCCCTGTTGCTGTGGCTGACCATCCGCTTCTACCGGGCGCCGGCGCTGGGGCCGGCCCTCGCGATCGGGGTCACTATCGGATTGATGGCTCTCACCCGGCCGACGGAGATCATCGCGGCCCTGCTGCCGGTGCTGTGGGGGGTGCGCCACTGGCCGTCGCTCCGGGAAAGGCTTCAACTGATCGGACGCCGCCGGCTGCTCTTCCTGACGGCCGCCGCGGCGACGCTGGCGGTGGGCAGCCTGCAACCCCTTTACTGGCGGTACGTCACCGGCGACTGGATCGTCTACAGTTATCAGGAACAGGGCTTCAGCTGGCTGCACCCGCACTGGTACGACGGCATATTCAGCTACCAGGCGGGCTGGCTGGTTTATACGCCGGTAATGGCTTTCGCTTTACTGGGCTTTCCGTTTTTGTACGTCAAACAACGGCCCGTCTTCTGGCCTGCCCTGCTGTTCTCGCTATTGTTTATGTACATCACCTGGGCGTGGGACATCTGGTGGTACGGCGGCAGCCTGGGCCAACGCGCCATGGTGCAGGCCTACCCGGTGCTGGCCCTGCCCCTGGCCGCCTTGCTGACGTACGCCTGGCGCTTGCCGGTGCTGGGTTATTTTCTTTCGGCCTGTTTTCTGCTCCTGGCCGGCTATAACGTCTGGCTGACCCACCAGGCTCACCGCGGCGGCCTGCTGCGCCCCGGGGTCATGACGGAAGCCTATTTCTGGAAAATTCTCTTTCGGGAGGAGGTCCCGCCCGAAACCCGGCTTTTGCTGGATACCGACGAGCAATACGAAGGGGCGCTTCGGAACCGCCGGCTTTTATTTACCGAAAATTTCGAATCGGACACCAGCGCGGTCGACTGCCCCCTGCCGCCGATCGAAGGAGAACGATCGCTTTGCCTGACGGCCGAGCGTCAGTACGGCCCGCCCCTCGCCTTCCCCCTGACCGCCGGCGAAGCCAACTGCCTGCGCGCCGCCGCTACCTTTCGCTGTGGGCCCAAAGAATGGGAAGTCTGGAAAATGACGCAATTCAAGGTGCGGCTGCTCGACGGCGAAAAAGTGATCAAGGCACGCTTCCTGCGCCCGGGCCGCCTGCTGGCGGATAACGACACCCGGCGCGTTCACATCGACCTGAAACTGCCCGACCGACCCTTTGACCGGGTTCAGATCGAATTCTGGAATAGCGGCGGCGCCAAACCGATGGCCATAGACGAACTGGAGGTCTTCGCCTTCCAAATCCCCCGCCCTAAGTAAATGCCCCCACACACCCACACCCACACCCACACCCACACCCAAACTCATTTAATCTCCACCACCAGATCATTCTGCTCCACCAACGTCTTCTCCGCCAGGTGAACCGTTTTCACCTGTCCCGACACCGGTGAAGTGATGGTGCTCTCCATTTTCATCGCCTCGATAATGAAGAGCGGGGTGTTCACCTCGACGATATCGCCGGGTTTGACCAGTATCTTGGAGAGGTTGCCCGGCAGGGGCGCCCCCACTTCGTTCTGCCCCGATGCTTTTTGGTGCACCACCCGGTCGACGGGCACGGTGGTATCGAACACCTGGATGGAGCGCGTCTGGCCGTTGAGTTCGAAGAAGACCAGGCGATTACCCTGGCTGTCGGGCTCTGTTTTGTTGAGGAATTTGATGAGGACGTTTTTGCCCTGATCCAGTTCGACGATGATCTCTTCGTGCGACTCCAGCCCGAAGAAAAAAGCAGGCGTCGGCAGATCGCGCACTGAGCTGTGCTGCTGGTAGTGGTTGTAGAAATCTTCGAATACTTTGGGGTAGAGCCGGTAAGACAGGAAGTCGCGCAACGGCCTATCTACCCCGAAGCGATCCTGAAAAGCGGAAAATTCTTTTTCGAAATCGACGGGCTCGAGCTGGGCGTTGGGGCGTACCGTATACGGTTTTTCGCCTTTGAGCACCATTTTTTGCATCTCTTCGGGAAAGCCGCCCTCGATCTGCCCCAGGTCGCCCCGCATCAGCGCCTTGACGCTATCGGGGAAAGAGAGGTTGTAGCCGTTTTGGAGCACATCCTCCTTGGTCAGGTTATTGGACGTCATGAACATAGCCATATCGCCGACCACTTTTGAGGAGGGCGTCACTTTGATGATGTCGCCGAAGAGCTCGTTGGCGGCCTTGTAATTGGCTTTGATCGTCTCGAACCGGTCCTCCAGCCCGAGCGCGCGCGCCTGGGGCCGCAGGTTGGAATACTGACCGCCGGGGATCTCGTGTTCGTACACCTCGGCCGTTCCCGCCCGCAGCTCGGTCTCGAACGGATAATAATAGCGCCGTACGGCTTCCCAGTAGGTAGCGAACTGATCGAGCGAGTGCAGGTCGACCGGATGATCGCGTTCCTGCCCCTGCATCATGGCGGCGATGGAATTGAAGCTGGGCTGGGAGGTGAGCCCCGACATGGAACTAATGGCCACATCCACGACGTCGACCCCGGCCTCGATCGCCTTGAGGTAGGTAGAGGATTGCAGCGAGGAGGTGTCGTGGGTGTGCAGGTGGATGGGCAGATCCACGGCCTGCTTTAGTTCGCCGATGAGCAGCTCCGCCGCGTAGGGCTTCAGCAGGCCGGCCATATCCTTGATGGCGATGATGTGCGCGCCTTCGTCTTCGAGGCGACGGGCCAGGTCGACGAAATACGGCAGTGTGAATTTCGTTCGATGGGGGTCGAGGATATCGCCGGTATAGCAGATGCAGGCTTCGGCGACGGCGTCGGTATTTTCGCGTACGGCCCGGATACTCGTTTTCATGGCCTCCACCCAGTTGAGGGAGTCAAAGATGCGAAAGATGTCGAGGCCGGTCTCGGCGGCTTCTTCGATGAATTTGACGATCAGGTTGTCCGGATAAGCCGTATAGCCCACCGCATTAGAGCCGCGCAGCAGCATTTGCAGGCAGATGTTGGGTATGGCGTCGCGCAGCAGAGCCAGTCGCTCCCAGGGATCTTCTTTGAGGAAGCGCATAGCGACATCGAACGTGGCGCCGCCCCATACTTCCATGGAGAAGACGTCGCCGGCGTGGCGGCGGGCGAAACTTTCGGCTACCCGTCGCATGTCGTAGGTGCGCAGGCGGGTGGCGAAGAGCGACTGGTGGGCGTCGCGGAAGGTGGTGTCGGTATATTGAATTGCCTTTTCGGCCTTGAGCCAGGCGGCGAACCCTTCGGGACCGAGTTCGCGCAGCCGGTCGCGCGATCCCGGCGGATAAGGTGCTTTGGCGTCGTATTCCGGAACCACGGGTTGAATAAAGATGCGTTTCGGGTCGTAGTATTTGACGTCGGGGTTGCCGTTGACGATCACGTCGGCCAGGTATCGGAGCAGCTTGGTCGCCCGGTCGCGCCAGTAGGGCGGTTCGAGCAGCTCAGGATGGTCTTTGATAAAGGTGACGGTAATCTCGCCCTGCTGGAAAGTCGGATGGGTCAGCAGGTTGAGCAGGAAGCCGATATTCGTTTTTACCCCGCGGATGCGGAACTCGCGCAAGGCGCGATGCATGCGCTGGGTAGCGCCTTTGAGGGTGCGCCCCCAGGCGGTCACTTTAACCAGCAGGCTATCGAAGAAGGGCGATATTTTGGCGCCGGGAAAGGCGCTGCCCGCGTCCAGGCGGATGCCCATGCCGCTGGCGCTGCGGTAGGCGATGAGGGTGCCGTAGTCGGGCTTGAAGTTGTTGGAGGGGTCCTCCGTAGTAACCCGGCACTGAATGGCGAAGCCGCTCAGCTCCACGTCTTCCTGCGAGCGGATAAAGATAGTGGGATGATCGAGCGGGTAGCCCATCGCCACCAGTATCTGCGAGCGCACCAGGTCGACGCCGGTCACTTCTTCGGTGACCGTATGCTCCACCTGGATGCGGGGATTGACCTCGATGAAGTAGATATTTTCGTCTTTGTCGAGCAGGAACTCTACCGTGCCGGCGCAGCTGTAACTGACGGCGCGGGCCAGCTGCAAAGCGTAGTCGTACAGTTTTTCGCGGGTGGCCTGGGCCAGGCCGGGGGCCGGGGCGATCTCCACCACTTTCTGGAACCGGCGCTGCACCGAGCAGTCGCGTTCGAAGAGGTGTACGATATTGCCGTGTTCGTCGCCCAGGATCTGCACCTCGATGTGTTTGGGGCTTTCGATGTATTTTTCCAGAAAAACGGTATCGTCGCCGAAGGCCGTGCGCGCTTCGCCGCGGGCTTCCCGGAATTCGGGGATGAACTCTTCGGACGACCGCACCACGCGCATGCCCCGGCCGCCGCCGCCGGCCGCCGCTTTGATCATCACGGGAAAGCCGATGCGTTTGGCTTCCTTCAGGGCGATGCTTTCGTCGGTGAGGGGCGCCTGGCTGTCTTCGATGAGCGGGATGTTCAGCTCGCGGGCCAGCGTTTTGGCGGCTACTTTATCGCCGAGGCGTTCCATCGTCTCCGGCGAGGGGCCGACAAAAGCGACGCCCGCCTCGCGGCAACGGCGCGCAAAATGGACGTTTTCGGACAAAAAGCCGTACCCCGGATGAATGGCGTCAACTTCGTTGGCCCTGGCGATGCGCAGGATCTCCTCCACGTCCAGATACGGTTTCAACGGCTCATTGTCCGGCCCTATTTGGTAAGCTTCATCCGCCTTGATGCGGTGCTGGGAATAGCGGTCTTCGTAAGTATAGATCGCAACGGTGCGCAGATTGAGTTCGGAAGCGGCGCGCAGGACGCGGATCGCAATCTCTCCCCGGTTGGCGACGAGCAGTTTGCGGAAGCGGTTGACTTTCTTGGTCATAATCGAGATTAAAAGAACCCATTAGGGGTCCAATGATAAAAGAGCGAAGGCAAAGGTAGCAATTTGGAGCGCGACAATAAACGCCCCCGGCGCCGCGCATTGAGAAATGCTTGCTGCCAAAGTGAGAATCGCCAGCAGTAAAAAAAGAAATAGAAGACAGCCGCCGGCCGGCGCCTCGTCATTCTCCGATCACCCCGATCTCTACCCCTTCCGAGTAAGCCACCTTGATATTGGAATCGTGAAACGCTTTTTTGATGCGTTCGTGCACGGCAAAGGTCACTTCCCAGAAGTCGTCGGGATCGACGTAGGGGCGGACCGCCAGGATGACGTTATGGCTGTCGAACGATTCGATACCGACCTCCGGCTCCAGTTCCTGGCGCACTTTGGGCGTTTCTTTCAACACCTGCAGGATGATGTCGCGCACCCGGGGGAAGCTCTCCTCGTAGGGCATGGTCACGTTGAGCTCGATGCGGATAAACCCTTTAGTGGAGAAGTTGGTGACGATGCCTTCGATGACCTGCCCGTTGGGGATGATCAGCACCTTCTGGCCCGGCGTCACGATGTGGGTGTTGAAGATCTGTATCTCTTCGACTTTGCCGAATTTGTCCTGGATCTCCACCCAGTCGCCCACCCGGTAGGGCCGGAAGAGGAGGATGATGACGCCGGCGGCGAAGTTGCCCAGACTGCCCTGCAGGGCCAGCCCGACGGCGAAGCCGGCCGCGGCCAGTACGGCGAGGAAGGAAGCCGTTTCGACACCCAGGATGCCGACCGCCGAAAAGAGCAGCATGATCTTCAGTCCGATATCGACGAGCGACAGCAGGAAAGGCGCCACCGCCTCGTCGAGCTGGGCCCTTTCGAAGCTGCGGGACAGCAAGCCGCGCAGTCGCTTGATCAGCCAAAAGCCGACCAGGAGGACGAGGACTGCCAGGACGACTTTCGGCAGGTAGCTCATCAGCATTTCGACCCCGAGGGTCAGGTAATCTTGCAGTGTTTCCATCGATTGGGTTTTCGGCCCAAATTAGGAGGATTGGCGGATTTTTTTCAAAAAAAAGTAGTAACCCCCTCCTCTTTACCGGCGCGCCTCGATCAGCCAATCGCTTCCTTCCCATCGGCCCTGCAACCTCAGCTGTCCGCCCTGTACGGAATAATCAAAAACCCCTCGGTCTTTGGAGCCCTCTGTAAAATCGAGCACCAGCTTATCGCCGGAAACGGAGTAATCGCCCTTCCAGATCAGGAAAACGAAGTTTATTCCGGTATATTCGGTCCGCTCCCATTTGAAGGTTCCCCGGTTCGTGGCGGCATCATAGGATCGGAAGAACAATTTGAAGGTGGCGTCTCCTTTCAGGTTCTTATCGGGAGTTCGGATATTTTTCACCGTCCAGGCGCCTTCGATCAGCTTGACCGGCTGTGCGGGAGCGGTGCGATTCGGCAGCACTTTTTTCTGTTCTTTGGGCGCGGGCGGAGCGGTCGATCGTTCCCTGGCCGGTATTTTATTCATGGTAGCCGAGCAGTTTTTTTTCATTTCGCTGATGGCCTGCAGCACGATGGTCTGCACTTTTTCTTCGGTGTCGACCTCATATCCCAATTCACTCTCGAAATCGGCTTTATAAGCCAGGAAGAGCGTTTTGAGCACCTCCGTGAACTCCGCTTCAAAGGTTGGCCGGTCCATGGCTTCCAGGTTCATGCGGGACAACCGCTGGCAGAGGTGGCGGGCAAAGGTGGCCAAGCTGGGGATCACTTCCCGGTTCGTCCTTGTCCTTTCGCGACTGCCGGGTTGAGGGGCCGCGGCCTTTTCCGATACGCAGCGGCAGGAAGCCCCCACTTTGCGGTAGATGCGGTCTGATAGATGTCATTATCCTCCTGATCGAAAGCGAAAGCTTTTGCTTTTTTGGACGACTTCGCGGGCTCGCTCGTCCAGTAGTAGGTCGACTCCCCCAGGTTGAAGTACAACCCCAGGTTGCCGATGCGGGTGCGGGAGCCGCCCATCACCAGGCGTAGATCGCTGCCGGTCAGCGCGGAAAACCGCGTACTTTTATCCGAGTGGGCGGCCAGTACCGATTGCCACTCCGCCACGGTAGGCAGCCGCCAGCCGGGGCCCAGCGCGCGGCAGGCCTCCCGGGCGCCCTCCCAGGAATAGAGCATGCCGTAGGGGTTGCCGTTGGCGGGGTCATCGTCGAAATACCAGCTGTTCTCGGCGACGGGATAGCGAATATTTTCGGTCATCCAGGCGAGGTCATTGAGCTGAACAAGGCCGTAGCTATGGCCGTTCAACTCGACATAACCGGTTGCTGCACCGCCGGAAGAAGGAGAAGGAACGCCCGAGGGCCTCAGCACCGCATTGGAGGTCGGATTGGTATCCCGGGAAGCGAACGCTTGTTTCATCCTCCGCGCCTGGGCGCCGTTGCCGGTGCGCAGTAGGGAATGGAGAGCCGTCGAGCCGGGCATTTTAAAACCGTTATTTCTCTGGATGTGCTTTCCCTCCTGCAAATAGGCGTTTTCAACGGCCTTATATGTGGAGGAATGACAAAAGCCCGGTGGGATAGCGCGTTGATCGATGGAAAAGGAGAAAAAAGAAGTCGGAAAATACTTGTCTTTCGACCGGGATGGGAATAAAATAACGCCCACCAAAAACAGCAAGATGCCTTTGTAGATCATATCAAAGGATTTTTGGGTTACCCCGGATTATTCATGGATTAATCTATTGCGAAGCCATGAGTAATCCGGGTTATAAATGAACCTTGCAGCTGATCAGCCGGACCGTTTTAGATTTAGACCTTGTTTGGAGGTAGTCCTTTTTTCGCTTCAAAAGCCCCCCCTCAAACAAGCTTAGCGAGGAAGTTAAAATCGGATCAGTAGAAGTTGGCGGGGGCGGCCACCCGGGTGGGCGGCGCCAGTCATGGTTGCTACTTTCGGGTAGTAATCTTTTTCAATTTTAAGACTTCTTTCCACTTGTGGCAATGACGAAAATCATGTGCTTCATTCACTCGAACAGGTATTGAATATCCTCCCGCGCCAACGGCATCTTACCGGCTTCGGCCAGGATGCCTTCCGCCAGTTTTTCTTTGCGCTGCTGCAGTTTGAGGATCTTTTCCTCGATGCTGTCACGCGTGATGAATTTCAGGGCGAAGACGTGCTTGTCCTGCCCGATGCGGTGTGCGCGGGCGATGGCCTGCTGTTCGATGGTCGGGTTCCACCAGGGGTCGAGGATAAAGACGTAGTCGGCCGCCGTCAGGTTGAGGCCCGAGCCGCCGGCTTTGATAGAGATGAGGAAGGCTTGCACTGCCGGATCGCGCTCGAAATTTTCGATAGCCCGGGCGCGCTGGTCGATGGAGAGGTCGCCGGTGAGCCAGCTGAAAGGCGTATTTTGTTTGTTAAGGGCTTCCCGAAAGAGGTCGAGATGCTGCACGAAAGAACTGAAGAGCAGCACCTTGTGGCCGCTGCGTTTCACCTGGTCCCAGTGTTCGAGCACATCCTGGAATTTGCCGCTGCCGCCGGCGTAGTCTTCCGACACCAGTCGCGGATGGTTGACCAGTTGCCGCAGGCGGGTGAGCGATTGCAGCACCTGCATGCGGAAGTTGGGGTTGGCCGCGTCGAAATGTTCGAGCAGGAAATTGCGGGCTTTCGATTTTTCGCGTTCGTAGAGCTTCTTCTGCTCGCCCGTCATTTCCGAGTAGAAGACCTGGGTGGTCAGCGGCGGCAGGTCGGTGGCCACTTCTTCTTTGGTGCGCCGCAGCAGGTAAGGCGCCACCAGTTTGCGGAGGCGTTCTTTTTTTTCTTCGTCTTGGTGTTTTTCGATGGGCAGGATAAATTCCCGCCGGAAAAAGCGATAGCTGCCCAGCAGGTCGGGATTGATGAATTGCATTTGCGCCCAGAGGTCGGATAGCGAATTTTCGATGGGCGTACCGCTGAGCGAAATCTTGTGGCGGGCCGTCAGCTGGTTCACCGCCCGGAAGACCTTGCTGTCTTTATTTTTGATCTGCTGGCTTTCGTCGAGCACGATGTATTCGTATTCCAGCTGCTCCAGCAGGTCGACATCGCGCAGGGCCGTCTGGTAGGTAGTGAGGATAAGGTCGAAGCGGGCCAGTACGCGCATATCCTTGTGCCGCTTGGAGCCGACGTGCTGATAGATGCTTAAGGAAGGCGCAAATTTCCTCAGTTCTGCGGCCCAGTTGAAGACCAGTGAGGCGGGCAGCACGATCAGGGCGTTCAGCGGACGGAGAAAATCGGCATCGGCGACGGCGCCGAAGAGGTCGAGCTGAGCGCCGCCCGATCCGCCGGCGGGCGCTTCGTGCCGGCGTTGTTCTTTGGCGTAGAGCAGCATCCCGATAGTCTGCAGGGTTTTCCCCAGGCCCATGTCGTCGGCCAGGCAGGCGCCGAGGTCCTGTTCGAAGAGGCTGACCAGCCACTGCAGTCCGTCGAGTTGGTAGGGCCGCAATTGCGCTTTCAGGGTAGCGGGCGGACGGAAATCTTCGGCTCCCTGCTCCGGCGCCGATACTTCCACCTGGCGCAGCCCCAGTTCCTGAAGCAAGGTATACTGGCTTTTGGCCAGACGCAGCTGCCGGCCTTTCGGGCGGGCGAATTGCGCCAGCGCGCGGTAGCGGCTCATCCATTCTTCGGGGATGAGGAAGATCGAACCGTCGGGCAAGGGATAAAAGCGGTTGTCGTCGCGGATATACTTCGCCAGCTCGATGAAAGGGATCCGGAACGCCCCCACCGCAACCTCGCCGTGCAGGTCGAACCAGTCGTTGTATTGTTCGGGTTCCAGGGTAAGCACCCCCGGCTGCAGTTGCACCAACTGCTCCTCGATGTAGGCCGCTCCCAGCTCAAAGCCCGCCGCTTCCAATTCGGAGCGGCGCCGGCCCAGCCAGGTAAGCAGGTAATAGGGATCGTTCTGTTCTTCGAGGTGAAAAAAGCTTCCCTCCCCCTGGAACAGTCCCCACTCCGCGAGTCGGTCGATGTAGATTTGTTCCTGTTCCGGCCGGCGCAGCACCTGCCGGATGGTGATCTCATCGTCGGCCTCGCCGAACTGCAGCGTGGTGCGCTTCCCTTTGCGGTCTCCCCAGTTGAAAGCGACGCCGGGATAGATCATATCCACCGCCAGCACCCAGCGGTCGCTGAACAGGTCGCGCACCGGCCGCAGGCGGCACCCTTGCAATTCGTCTTGCTGGACCAGCGCGAACCCTTCCGACTCGATGTCGGCCCGCTCCGCTACCTTGAGGATAAATTTTTGAAAATAGGTGCGCACCTTTGCTTTGGGAATATGCACTTCGTCTTTTTGCCGGAACGGCTTGACCATATTGCCGTTGATATCCGCTACCCGGTACAGGCGATAATCGACGAAGAGCCAGGCCGGGTGGTTGGTGATGGGGATGACCTCGCGCGAGCGCACCGGCCAGGGCCCTTCGCCGTCGTCGAGGCGCAGCCGGTAGCGCACGCCTTCCGGGGAACGCGAAAAGAAAAGATGCGGCGTCAGTTCTACTTCCGGAAGCGCGATGATAAAATCCTTGACCAGCACGCGGCGCTCCACCGCCCAGCTGAGCAGGAGCCGGTGCCGGACGATCTGACTGAGCCAGGCGTCGAGGCGCCGGTGGACGAAGCGCTGTATAGCCCGCGCCGTCTCGCGGTCTTCCATCAGTTGCTCCAGCGACCGGACGCGTTTCTTGGGCGGTTTGAAGCGTTCTTCGAGGGCGCGGGGCTGCAGTTCGTCATGGCAGCGAAACAGCGACCGCCGCTCTTCGGTAAGCGCCAGCTGAAAAGCGCCGATGGTCTCCGGCAGCGCCTTCTGCTGAAGGTGCGCCGGCAATCCCTGGCGGTCGATGCTGACGACGTAGGCGTTGGGCAAGAATAAACCCGGCGCCGCTTCGTAGAGATTGAATACGACGTCGTAACGCGCCGTGCCGGTGGTCGTACTGAACAGTTGCATAAAGTTGTCGGGTCGTTTTACGGGAAGACAAAGATAAGGGAAATGAAAAACAACAAAGCCATCTCGCCCGGGATAAGCTGTTTTCCGGATGGCGCGACGCCAACCCGGCAAATCCGGACGGAACGCGCTAAAGTTCGCTCTGCGAAGTGACTTTTTCCGAAATGGGTAGTCCGAAAAATAAATAATGCTTAATTTTGCAGGGAAAATGGTTACTGAACCTCATTGTTTTTACACCCGCAATCTCCTTGACCATTACCTTGAACTCCCTTTTACCCGAAGGAAAAGTCAGCAGCTGAATAGCTTTTCCGAAAGTATTATTCATTTACCATTAACCAACTCGATCCGGATTTTCAAAAATTTTAACCCTTCTCTTGTGAGTGCTTTCTCTGTGATGTTTGCCTCAGGAGGAACAAATTAAATCCCGAATGGATAAAGGACAATGGATCATCGGTGAGTTTCACCCCGCAAAAGAAAGGCGGGAAGAGACCAGGCTCAACTGCTTCTTCCCTCACCGCGTTCAACTGCAGATGGTGTTGCAGGACCAGCTGGGCCGCCCGCATCTCGAGCGCCGGATGGAATTGGATCGCGGCAGCCATTCCCTGACTTTCGACCTTTCCCGCCTCAAATCCGGTCAGTATCACATGTGGATCTCTTTCGGCGAACAAACCGTTATTCGCACCTTGCAGGTAGAAAAATCCGAAAAGGGCTTTTCTCTCTTCAGGCTGTTCCGCAAGGCTGCGATCTAACCAAAGCGCTTCGCTATTTTCTCCGCCAGCACCCGGGCGTGTCCTATTTTCGATTCGACCGACCATCCCGCGATATGCGGCGACAAGACCACCTGGTCTGATTCCCGCAAAAACTGTAAGGGCGCGGGGCCTGCGGCAAGGTCCAGCTCATTAAAAGACCCGGCTTCGTATTCCAGCACGTCCAGCGCCGCTCCCTGTACTTTTCCGCTTTTGAGCGCCCGCACCAGGGCCGAGGTGTCGAGCACGTCGCCACGGGCCGTGTTCACCAGCCATATCGGTTTTTGGAAAACAGCCAGATAGGCGTCGTTTACCAGGTATTCGTTCTCCGGCAGGTAAGGAATGTGCAGGCTGACGATATCGGCAGCGGCCTGCAAAGCCGGCAGCGCTACGGCTTCCGCGAAAGCGTCGCCGTAATCCTCCCGGTACTTGTCGTAGGCGATCACCCGGCAGTCGAAGCCCGACAAGCGACGGGCGAATGCCCGGCCCATATTGCCGTAGCCGATTATTCCCACCGTTTTCCCTTTGATCTCTACGCCGCGGTTGGGTTCGCGCCGCCATTGCCCGGCGCGCACTTCGCGGTCGGCGCGGCTCAGGTTGTTCATCAGGGCGAGGAGCAGGCCCAGCGCGTGCTCTGCTACGGTATCGCGGCTGCCCTCGGGAGAGGTGAGCACCAGGATGCCCTGCTCCTCGGCGTAAGCCAGGTCGATGTGTTCTACTCCTACGCCTTCGCGGGCGATAAAGGCGAGGTTGGAAGCCCGGTCAATAAATTCCCGGTCTACTCGCAGCCGGCTGCGCATCACCACCCCGAAATAGTCGGCCAGCAGGGGCAGCAGCTCGGCCCGCGGGGTATGATATTGAAAATCGCAGATGAATCCCTGTTGCTGCAGGCGCTCCTCCAGGAAGGGATGGGGGCGGTCGATGAAGAGGATCTTTCGTTGAGCCAATTCTTTGTTTTGGGGCTAAGGTACAACAGTCCGCCGAGTTTGGGGAGTCTCTCTTCCGGTTCACCGCCATTGCCCGTAACCAGCCTTTATCGGTCTGATCCTTTTGCTCCCGGAATATCGCCCTGCAGGGACACATAGGGCGGATGAAAAACCGACTCCGGTACGCCGTATTGGTCCCGCAAGTTTTGCAGTACCGTTTTCAGGGAATCGGTCAGCTCCGCGTAGCCGGCCCTGCCGTAGAGGTTGTGGAGCTCCTGCGGATCTTCTTTCAGGTCGTACAACTCCCATTGGCCGTCGGTGTAAAAATGGATGAGCTTGTGTCGCCGGGTCCGCACGCCTTCGTGCCTGCCTACCTGATGCCGTCCGTGATCGTAATAATGGTAGTACACTGCCTGCCGCCACGGGGCGGGCTCGCCGCCGCGCAACAGTCCCGCAAAGGAATGTCCCTGCATATCATCCGGCGCAGGAACGCCGGCCAGCTCCAGAAAGGTAGGGCCATAGTCGATATTTTGCACCAGCGCCTCGATCGCGACGCCGGGCGGGACGACCCCGGGCCAGCGGATGAGCAACGGCATTTTCATGGCGTCTTCGTACATCAGCCGCTTCTCGGCATAGCCGTGTTGCCCGGTAAAATAACTCTGGTCGGAAGCGTACACCACCACCGTGTTGTTTTTGAGGGCTTGGTTTTCATCCAGCCAGGCCAGCAGCCGCCCCACGTTTTCGTCCAAAACGTCCACCACGCGCAGGTAATCCTTGATGAAGCGCTGATAAGCGTACTGCTTCATCTTTTTGCCTTCCAGCAGGCCGGCTTCCTTCATCCGGTAAAACGCCTCATTCTGGGGATCTACCACGGCGTGATACGCCTGCCGTTCGGCCTCCGTCATCCGCGCCAGGTAAATATTTTTCTGCGGATCGTAAGTTCCGTAGGGCTGAAGCCAGGGGCGAAATTCATCGATGTGGAAGTTGACGTCCTGCGCCCAGTGGGTGCGGGTAGCAAAATCGTCGAAAAGCGTAGGCGGCTCGGGGATCGTATCATCGATGTACCTGGCGAGGCGCCGTAGGGGCGGCATGCGGGGCACGTGGGGCGCTTTGTACTGGACGCACAGCAGAAACGGTTGATCGGGATTCCTTTCGGCGGAGAGCCAGCGAATCGCCTTGTCGGTAATCAGGTCCGTAGCGTACCCGGAAAGGTCCTCGCCGGTCCCGTCGCTCTTCTCGAAGTACGGATTGTAATAAAAGCCCTGCCGGCCGGCTTTAGTGAGGATCTCCCAGCGGTCGAATTCATCCCCCGGATTGCTGTTGAGGTGCCATTTGCCGAAAAGGGCGGTCTGGTACCCGGCCTGCTGCAAGAGGCGGGGAAAAAGCGTCTGTTCGCCGTTCCAGGGCGCGCCGTTGCCGGTAACGCCGTTGCGGTGGCTGTGTTTGCCGGTCAGGATGCTGGCCCGGCTGGGGCCGCAAATGGAATTGGCGCAGAAACTGTTCAGGAATAGCGCGCCTTCCTCCGCCAGGCGATCGATATTGGGCGTGCGGTTGACGGTCCCGTCATAAGCGCTGATGGTCCGGTTGGCGTGGTCGTCCGACAGGATGAAGATGATGTTGGGCGGCCTTTCTTCCGCGTTCCGGGCGCAGCCCGTCAGCAGGGCGAACAGCCCGGACAAAAGAAGCAGAAATACAGGAGATGCCGTCATAGTGGTCTTGGATTACCGAAACCTTACTTTAAACGGAACGTCGCCTTGTTTTCCGTATCGGAGCGGCCGCCCACATATACGTCAAACACGCCGGGTTCCCATACCAGGTCCATAGACTGGTTATAGAAGCGAAGGTCGTCGGGCGTTAGTGTAAATTCAACAGTCCGGGAAGCACCTTGCTCCAGGAAAATCTTTTGAAAACCTCTCAATTCCCGAACGGGCCGGGTCACGGAAGCGAACTTGTCGTGGATGTAGAGCTGCACCACCTCGTGGCCGTCGTAATCACCGGTATTCGCTACGGTGACCTGCACTTTTAGCGCCCCTCCTGCCGTGAGGGTGGTATCGCTCAGCACCACATCGGAATAGGCGAACGTGGTATAGCTCAGCCCGTAACCGAAGGGATAAAGCGGCGTATTCGGTGCATCGAGGTATTTGGACCGGAAGCGGGGTTCCACGGGGTCATCTTTGGGTCGTCCGGTATTTTTTACGTTGTAAAAAATGGGCACCTGCCCCAGGTTGCGGGGAAAGGTGATGGTCAGGCGGCCGGAAGGATTGTGATCGCCGTAGAGCACGTCGCCGATGGCGGAGCCGCCGGAAGTGCCGGGGAACCAGGCCTCCAGGATAGCCGGTACGTGGTCGTGCTCCCACTGCAGGGCCAGCGGCCGGCCGTTCATGAGCACCAGGACGACGGGCTTGCCGGCTGCCAGCACCGCCTTGATCAGCGCCTGCTGGTTGCCCGGCAGCCGGATGTCGGTGCGGGAGGCCGCCTCACCGACCATGGCCGAAGCTTCGCCCATGACCATGACCACTACATCGGCGCGCCGGGCGGTCTCAACGGCTTCCTGAAAGCCGGATTCGTCATCGGTCTCAATATCCGTACCCTTGGCATATTCGAATGCGACGCCGCGGGCTTCCAGGGCTTCCAGTACGCTCACCGCCGTTCCCTTGCGATCGCCCCGGGCGGCCCAGCCGCCGATGATCTCCGCCTCGTCTGCCGCCAGCGGTCCGATCAGGGCGACCTTTTGGCTTTCCTGCAGCGGCAGCACCTCATCGTTCTTCAGCAGTACGAGGGAGTGCGCAGCCATCTCGCGGGCGGCTTCCAGAAACTCGGGTTGCAGTAGGGTGTTCTTTTCCCGTTCGACATCGCTGTAGCGGTAGGGGTCGTTGAAGAGTCCCAGTTCGAATTTTTTGCGCAGTATCCGGCGGCAGGCGTCCTCCACCAGGGCCTGATCTACGGCGCCTTCCTCGATCAGTGCTTTGAGGTGCTTGCGGTAGACGCTGCCCATCATATCCATATCCGTTCCGGCGATCATCCCCAGGCGGGCGGCGTCTTTTTCGTCTTTGGCGTAGCCGTGCGGGATCATTTCGTTGATGGCGGTATAATCGGAGACGACGAAGCCGTCGAAGCCCCACGCTTCCCGCAGGATGTCGCGGTAAATAAAGGTATTGCCGCTGGCCGGCACGCCGTTCAGTTCGTTGAAGGAAGTCATAAACGTGCCCACCCCGGCGTCGAGGGCGGCCTTAAAAGGGGGCAGATAAATTTCGCGCAGGGTGCGCTCGCTGATGTCGACGGTGTGATAGTCCCGGCCTGCCTGAGCGGCTCCGTAGGCCACGAAATGCTTGGCGCAGGCCACTATCGTATTCGGTTCGGAGAGATCATCGCCCTGAAACCCATTCACGTAAGCTTCGGCGATCCGGCTCGCCAGGTAAGGATCTTCTCCCGGTCCTTCCATGACCCGACCCCAGCGGGGGTCGCGGGCGATGTCGAGCATAGGCGCAAAAGTCCAGTGCAGCCCGGCCGCGGAAGCTTCCTCGGCGGCGATGCGGGCGCTTTCCCGGATGAGGTCCATATCCCAGGTACAGGCGCCGGCCAGGTTGATCGGGAAAATGGTCTTATAGCCGTGGATGACGTCGTACCCCAGAATGAGCGGTATGCCCAGCCGGGTTTCCTCCACGGCGATCTGCTGCATTTTACGGGTAAATTCCGCGCCGTGCGCATTCAATAATGACCCCACCAGGCCCTCTTTTAACCAGCGCTCGTAATCGGTATTGATCTTCGGCCCGGTAAGGCCCCAGCCCCCTGAATACTGCACGCACTGCCCGATCTTCTCTTCCAGCGTCATCAACGCCATCACGGAATCAACTTTGGCGTCCAGATCCGGATTGCCGGGCTTAGCCGGAAAGCGGTTCGAGCTGGAAATGGTCCAAACGGACAGCAGTAATAAAAGCGCCGAAAATGCGGTGATTTTTGGTTGAATTTTCATTTTGTCGGTTTCGTTTTCCTGAACTTGAGACGGTTTTAGCGCCTGAATTTTACTCAAAAAAGTTAATCTAAATAAATTATCGCCCTGATTTAACCTTCGATTCCTCGAAATTAATCCGGGTTAAGTCCGGGCGCTTTTCATCCCCATGCGTATGATCCTTATATAGTCCGCCAACCCAAAATTTGTGATTTCTGACTTGCTCTTTTTTCACCTCGCTGCGTTAAAAAGCCTCGCCGATGCTTAGGCATCGCCTACGTTTTTTGCCTTGCGAGCTAAAAAATAGCTGCGCCATAATTTCACAAATCCTGGGTTGTTGGACTATATTTATTCAAAAAAACATGAAGCCCTACTCTTTACTGATCTTGCTCTTTTTATCCGCCTGCGGCCAACCTGCCGGAGAAGCAGAGGGAACCGCTACCACCCAGTCCGAGGCCGATCGCCCCAACGTCATTTTCATCCTCAGCGACGACCACCGCTACGACTTTATGGGCTTTACAGGGAAAGTCCCTTTTCTGGAAACACCTAATATGGACCGGATGGCTGCGGAGGGCGTGCACGTCAAGAATGCGTTCGTCACTACCGCCTTGTGCTCCCCGAGCCGGGCCAGCATCCTCACCGGCCAGTACACCCACCGGCACGGGGTGGTCGACAACCAATCCCTGGTTCCGGAAGGTACGGAGTTTTTTACCCAACACTTGCAACGAGCCGGCTACCAGACCGGCTTCGTCGGTAAATGGCACATGGGCGACCATAAGAACGACCCGCGGCCCGGCTTCGACTATTGGGCCAGCTTCCGGGGGCAGGGCCACTACTGGAATAGCGTCTTCAACGTCAACGGCGCGGAAGAGGAACCCACCGACAGCACCTACGTCACCCACGCCATCACCCGCTACGCCAAAGAGTTTCTGGATCAGCGCGATACGGAAAAACCTTTCTTTCTCTACATCTCCCACAAAGCGGTGCACGCCGAGTTCATACCGGCCCCGGAACACGACGGCCGCTACGCCGATGCGGAATTGATCTACCCGCCCACCATGTATCCGCCCGGCCACGAAAAAGCAGTGGTCACCGAACAGGAATACAACTATTCCGACGTACCCGACTGGGTAAAAGAACAACGCTACAGCTGGCACGGGGTCGACTACCTCTACCACGGCCAGATGGACTTTGAGCAGTTTTACCGCAACTATTGTGAAACCCTCCTGGCCCTGGACGAGAGCATTGGCGAGATCCTGGATTACCTCGAAGCCAACGGGCTGGCCGAAAACACCACCGTTTTCTACATGGGTGACAACGGCTTTTCCTTCGGCGAACACGGCCTGATCGACAAACGTCAGGCCTACGAAGAATCCATGCGGGCGCCCCTGCTCATCAAAGGCCCGGCGGTGGATTCATCGGTAAACGTCCTGGAAGAGAATATCCAGAATATCGATATCGCACCGACTATCCTGGATATGGCCGGGGCTGAGATCCCCGAATCGGTCGACGGCCAATCGTTCAAGCCCCTGTTGGAAGGCCGGAAAACGGCCTGGCGGGATACGATCTTTTACGAGTACTTCTGGGAGCGTCCCTTCCCGCAAACGCCTACGGTGCACGCCGTCCGGACGCAACAGTTCAAGTACATCCGCTACCACGGCGTCTGGGACATCAACGAATTGTACGACATCCGCAACGATCCACTGGAAATGAACAACCTCATCCGCAACCCGGAATACGCCGATACGGCCAGAGCGCTGCGCGACGCGCTCTTCAGGTGGATCGAAGCTACCGACGGCGACACAATGCTGCTGAAGCCCGACGGCACGGGCGCCCGGTTCGATCACCGGCACCGCGGAACTTATTGACCCGGATTATCAGCAGCCGGCGCCGAGGGTTTTCGGCGCCGGTTCTGTTGTAGGTTACTATACCCGGCACGGAGTGGTTTGGGAAAATTATCGCGCCGCAAGCGATGTTCTCGGCGACCCGCAAAACGTAGGCGCAGCCTGAGCTGCGGCGAGGTTTTGTGGGGAAGCTGAGGGCGTCGCTGGCAAGTGAGAAATTCTCAAACCATTTCGTAACGGGTATAAACACTTCACCCGCTACTTGTCGGGCTGCGGCGTCATGCGCAGGTAGGGCTTCACTTTTTTGTACCCTTTCGGGAATTTTTTATCCGCCTCTTCGTCGCTTACCGAAGGCGAGATGACGACGTCTTCGCCGTGGTTCCAGTCGACCGGGGTGGCGACGCTGTAGTTGTCCGTAAGCTGCAGGGAATCCAGGACGCGCAGGATCTCGTGGAAGTTGCGGCCCGTGCTCGGCGGATAGGTCATGGTGAGGCGGATCTTCTTTTTCGGATCGATGATGAAAACCGTGCGAACGGTAAACTTTTCATCGGCGTCCGGGTGGATCATGTCGTACAGCTCCGCCACTTTGCGCTCATCGTCGGCGATGATGGGGAAGTTCATTTTGACGTTCTGGGTCTCTTCGATGTCTTTGATCCAGGCTTTGTGATCGTCGACGGGGTCGACGCTCAGGGCGATGACTTTGGCGTTGCGCTTGGCGAATTCCTCTTTCAGGGCGGCGGTACGGCCCAGCTCGGTGGTGCAAACCGGGGTAAAGTCGGCAGGGTGCGAATACAACACGCACCACTGGTCGCCGATCCAGGAATGAAAATCGATCTCGCCTTCCGTGGTAACCACTTTGAAGTTCGGTGCTTCTTCTCCTAGTCTAAGTCCCATTTAGTAATGTTTTAGCGTTAAAAAAAGGATCTTCTAAAATTAATAGGTCAGCAGCATCAGAATCGTTCAGTGCCGGGCAGGGCTAAATTTTGCCCGGTGATGGCCCCGTTGAGGCGCTGCCGCAGCCGGTAGCTATTGGGCCGTCGGGCCCAGCCGCGACCGGCCAGGAGCGGGGCCGCCAGCTCGGTGAGGGCTTCGAATTCGATCAGGAAGCCGTCGTGGCCGTAGATGCTGTCGATCACTTCGAGTTGTGCGTCGGGGATGTACCTGGCGATCAGGGCCTGCTCTTCCAGCGGGAAGAGCACGTCGGAAGCGATGCCCACGACCAGGCAGGGCGTCCGGATCTGCTGCAGCGCCGCCGCCACACCGCCGCGATCGCGCCCCAGGTGGTGGCTGTCCATGGCTTTACTCAGCGCAATATACGACCAAACATCAAAACGTTTGCGCAATTTCTCCCCCTGGTACCGCTGGTAAGAACTCGCCAGAAAATCGTCGAGTTTATCGTGGGCGGTCTCCGATTGCGTGGCCTGGAAGGTGCGATAATTGCGATAGGAAAGCATGGCGATGGCGCGGGCCGCTTCCAGTCCGCGGGCGCCGTCACCCCCTTCCGCCACGGAGGGGTCGGCGTAGATGGCCATGCGCTGCGCCTCGTTAAACGCGATGCCCCAGGGCGAATGGCGGGCGTTGGTCGCCAGCAACACGGCATAGTCGAAACGGTCGGGGGCGCGCACCAGCCATTCCAGGGCCTGCTGCCCGCCCATCGATCCGCCGATCACCATCCGGATGCGACGGATACCCAGTTCCTCGCGCAGCAGCTCGTGCGCCGCTACCATATCGCGTATCGTCACCAGCGGAAAAGCCCCGCGGTACGGGCGGCCGGTAGCCGGGTCGACGGAAGCCGGCCCAGTGCTGCCGTAGCAGGACCCGATCATGTTGGCGCAGACGATAAAGTGGTGCGCCGGGTCAAAAAGCTTGCCCGTTCCGACGAGGCCCGACCACCAATCGGCCGCTTCGGCGTTGGCGGTGAGGGCATGGCAGATCCAGACCACGTTGTCGCGGCGATCGTTCAGGGCGCCGTAAGTGGCGTAGGCGATTTCCAGTTCCGGTAGTTCGGCCCCGCTTTCCAAAGCAAAGGGGGCGCCTGGTTTAAAGGTGTGCACGAGTACCGTTTTGAGGAGGGTGCACGGGTGCACCCTCCGATTTGCGAATGCTTTTGTAAGAACGGGCGGTCCGTTTTACTATTCCACCAGTTCCGGATGCGGAGCGTCGATTTTGGCGAATGCCTGGATAAAGTCCGCTTTGATGTCATCGATGTGTTCGATGCCCACCGAAACGCGCAGTTGGTTCGGCAGTACTCCGGCGGCCGCTTGTTCCGCTTCGGTCAGCTGCTGGTGAGTCGTTGCCGAGGGCTGGATGATCAGCGTCTTGGCGTCGCCCACATTGGCCAGGTGGCTCACCAGCTGCAGGCTGTCGACGAAACGGGTGGCGTTCTCCTTGCTTCCTTTAATCGTGAAGGAGAAGACGCCGCCGTAGCCGTGGCGCAGGTATTTTTTCGCCGTATGGTGGGCCGGGTGGCTGGGCAGGCCCGGGTAGTTGACGTGCTCCACCTGCGGGTGTTGCTCCAGCCAGGTGGCGAGCTCCAGGGCGTTATCTACGGTGCGCTGTACCCGCAGCGACAAGGTCTCGAGCCCCTGCAGGAACAGGAAAGCGTTGAACGGGCTCAGCGCCGGACCGAAATCCCGAAGCCCTTCCACGCGCGCCCGGATGATGAACGCGATGTTGTCGAAAGGACCTTCCGGGCCGAACACTTCCCAGAACTTCAGGCCGTGGTAGCCTTCGGCCGGCTCAGTAAACTGCGGGAATTTGCCGTTCCCCCAGTTGAAGTTCCCGCCGTCGACGATCACGCCGCCGATGGAAGTGCCGTGGCCGCCGATCCACTTGGTGGCTGATTGCACTACGATGCTGGCGCCGTGCTCCAGCGGGCGGCACAGGTACCCGCAGGCGCCGAAGGTGTTGTCGACGATCAACGGCAGGTCGTGCTCGCGGGCCACCGCGGCAAACCCTTCGAAGTCGGGCACTTTGTAACTGGGATTGCCGAGCGTTTCGAGATAGATCGCCTTGGTGTTCTCGTCGATCTGTGCGGCGAACGCGGCCGGGTCGTGCTCAGAGACGAAGCGCACCTCGACGCCCAGTCGCCTGAACGCCACCTTGAACTGGTTGTAGGTGCCGCCATAGAGGTTCGCCGAGCTGACGAAATTGTCGCCCGCCTGTAAAATGTTGTTCAGGGCGACAAACTGTGCGGCCTGCCCCGAACCGACCGCCAGCGCCGCCACGCCCCCTTCGAGGGCGGCGATGCGCTTTTCCAGCACGTCGGTGGTCGGGTTCATGATCCGGGTGTAGATATTGCCGAATTCTTTGAGGGCGAACAGGTTGGCGCCGTGTTCCGAGTCCTTGAACGTGTACGAAGTCGTCTGGTAAATCGGAACGGCGCGCGAACGGGTGGTGTGCTCTACTTCTTCCTGCCCCGCGTGCAGTTGCAGGGTCTCGAATTTAAAATCAGCCATAATGCATTTTTTGTAAGGTGAATAGACAGATGTGTACAGGTATAGCTAACCGGCAAAGCCGCCGGAGAAGCCGCACGCAGCATGCTGCATTACCGCGCCCGCAGGCTCGTTAACAGCAACAACAACAGCAACAAAGGGGATACATGGCGCCCGGCATCAGAGGCCGGCGCCCGGAGGTCGATGAGCGGAAAGTAATCTCGAAAAGGTTGCAGGATGCCAAAAACATGACTTCAGATTTTATAGGCCCAAAACGATCGCCCGTAGGACGGTTTGGCGGGATTTGGCACCTTTCGCAACTGAGGCGCGGTTGCCAGGGTTTCGCGGAGCCCGTTCTCTCCACCCTTCGTTATAAAATCCAGCTTCTGAATAAGAGAAGTGGTTTCAAAGGCAAAAGTATTTTCATTTCCATTAAAAAACAAATAATTTACCGCAGGGCGAAATGCCGGAACACCGTCCCTTGCTCCGACTCGGAAACATTCCAACGTCTTTTCTTTTTTTCATAAAAAATATTATTCGACAAGCATCGCCCGAAAACGGTAATTATTTGCTGAGCAGCCCCCGGCCGGCTACGATCGACTCGATTATTCGCCGCCGGTTTTCCGGCGCCCTGCATTTTAAAATTTTGTTAAATTATGGCATTATGAAAGTTGAACTTCACCGCGTCGATGACGCTTTTCACCTGAGATCGACAAACGAAGACGGCCTGACCGTCGATGCCGACGGCTCCCCCGATATCGGCGGCCACAACCAGGGGCTGCGCCCCATGCAGATGCTGCTGGCCAGCCTCGGCAGCTGCAGCGCCATCGACGTCATCTTACTTTTGCGCAAACAACGCCAGCCCCTCGCCGATCTGCGCATCACCGTGGAAGGGCAACGCGCCGATACCGTTCCCAAGGTATTTACCGACATCCACCTTCACTATCACCTCTACGGCGAAATCGACGATAAAAAGGCCGAACGCGCCGTTGAACTGTCCATGACCAAATTATGCTCGGTGTCCAGGATGCTGGAAAAGAGCGCCAACATCACCTGGGCGTATACCGTACATCCTCCGGGCTGAGAGCTTGTTTGGAGGTAGTGCTTTTGAAGCGAAAAACTCAGATTTTGGGTTCTCCCGAAGGGATTTTTCCGGCTCATAGCAGCGCTACGGGTCGGAAAAATGCCACAGGGAGGTTCCAAAAGCTGGGTTTTGCAGCCAAAATGACTACCTCCAAACAAGCTCTGAGTGCTGGTCCGGGGGATTCGCATCGGTCTACCCGATCAACTCCAGATCGGGATAAAAAGCCACCCAACTGAACCAAAAGCCCATAAAAGCGGGCGCTTCGGAGAGCTGCTCGCCGGCGCGGGGGCCGCTTACTGCCCGCCCGAAGATATCCCAGCGGTTGCCTTCCTGATCTTCGGCAATGACGGGGCCGTCCGATTCGACCCACGAAAAAACCAGCACCGTACCGTCGGGCATCCGGCGATGGTAAGCCGCCATGTAGTTGTCGTCCGGATGGCCTACCACCAGCAGCGCCTGGCCGTTAAACTCGTCGTTGCGCACCCCGCCCTCGCTTGGAAAAGCGCTGAACCGGTATGTCCGGGCCAGGCTGTCGATAACGACGCCGAGCACGCGCTCCTTGTTATGCAGGCGATCGTCTTCGTGATTGACGGGGAACAACAGGCCGTTATCCGTGCGGTAGGAAAAGTAAGGGTAGCGGTCGTAGTCGCGCTGAAAACCGGTATTGTCCGTCAGTACCCGGCCTTCGGGAAACCAGCTGCGCGCCAGCGACCAGGGCAGTTCGATCAGATTGTAGGTTCCGGCTTCCCGGCGATTGAGTTCTCCCTGCACACAGTTGAGACGCATCTGCGACCAGTTGCTGTCGGTCAGCCGGTCGTACGGGATCAAGTTGGAATTGTACAAAAGGCCCGACACGCCGAAGGTCGTAATTTCACCTTCCAGTTCCCGGTTCCAGGCAATGCCGGTGCCGGTCAGGGGGCAGTAAGTGACCGCAAAATGGAAATCGCCGATGGCGTCGTTGGCGATCTCGTGCCAGTCCATAATGGGATGCGGATACAAGTGAACGGTCCCTTCTTTCCGGATGGCCAGCACCAGGTCATCGTCTTCCATAAAAGACAGGCCGGCGTTGGCGACGGTTGCCATATCGAGGTTCTCGAGGGCGGGGATACCGTCTTTTCCGGGGCCGCCGTCGAATACCTGGTCGACGGGAATACTCCAGAAGGTCTCGCTGACGCCGCCGCCCGGGGTCGCGCCGGGGTCCGTTCCGGGTTCAGTGACGTCCGTATCCTGGCTACAAGCCGGCAACAGGGCGCTCAGGGCAAAAATTAAAACTAACTGTTTCATGGTCTATGGTCGTATTTAATGCGTTCAAGGCTAAAAAATGGCTGCCCGGCGCCACCCCGATCGAAGCGGTAGTAAATGCCGGTAGTCAACCGGTAGGTTGGGGTCACCTGGGTATCGCGGACGTTGGCGAAAAGGGGCAGTGAAATGCCGGCGTTGACCGAAAGGCGATCGGTGAGCCAATAGGTTATCGCCGGATTGGCAAAGAGCCAGGTCCCGCCCGTGCCCGGCATCTGGCTTTGATTGAAGCGGTCGGGTTGTACAGTGCGAAAGCGCAGGGAGAAGGAAGGGTCGAGCAGGGCTTTCCCCACCAGCAGCCGGTCGCTGAGCCCCAGGACTACGAACAATTCTCGTCCGAACTGGTAGGTTTCCTCCCCGAGGTATTCCCGGTTTTTTCCGCGAAAAGTGGCAATACCGGTAGCTGTAAGGCTGAGGCTGGGGCGGAAAACCAAGGAGCGGCTGTACTGCGCCCATAGCAACCCATCCCAGGCGCCGCTGCCCGGCTGCAGGTCGGCATTAAAAGCAATGCCGGTCTCATCCCGCCGATCGGAGGCGCCCAGCGGCGCTTTTACGCCCAGGCCGGTAAAGAAGCTTTGAGTGGCGAAAGGGCCTCCGAAGAGCCGGTATTTGAACAGCAAAACCGCATCGCCCACCCCGTTGGTGATATCCAGGTCCAGGTTGCCGAACTGGCGAATCTGTCGCTCCTGGCGGACGTAGGAAAAAAAACCGTCTACCGAGAACCGTTCGTCGAAGGCGTATCCCAACTCCAGCAAAATGGAATGGGTAAGGCGACGCCGCGAGTTATCCTCCTGCACCCGGGCGCCCGTTTGCAGGGTTTCCAGCGCGTTGAGGTCGTAGGTTAGGCTGGCCTGCAGGGTCCGACCCGTGGCAGGAGGCAATCCCAGGTTGCCCGATACGGGAACACCGCCGGAGCAGCAAGTTTGCCCCGGGAGTTTTCCGCACAAAAGTGCGACGCACAACAATTGGAGGAAAACGCGGGCCATACCACCGTTTTCTTTCAAAAGTAAAGGGATCGGAAACAGACAAGTGTCCGACGGAGGACACCCTCAATTTTCGGCATTCGATGGCGTCAGAATCGTCCGGGAATTTACAAAAGAAGGGATCGTAACGAAGATTTAACCCGGATTATTCATGGGGTCTTCGGCCCGGCGGTTGCGTTAACTCCGGGCTTGAGTGGCAGTTGGGTATTCACAGATGTGGTGTGTTAACTCCGGGCCTGACTGGAAGTCAGACCCGGAAAACCCCCAGGCGGGGAAATAGATTAATCCAGGAATCATCGAGGTCAAAGGAACTGTTCCACCTGGGTCAGCAGGTCTGCCATGGAGAACGGCTTGGTGAGGTAGGCGTTGGCGCCGGCCGCCAGGCCTTTTTCGATCTCTTTTTTCTGGGCTGACGCGGAGATGAAAATGAAGGGCGTATCGCGCTCACCGTTGGCGTTGTTGCGCAGGGTCTGCAGCAATTCAAAACCATCCATATTGGGCATGCGTACGTCGCAGATAATCAGGTGCGGCTGGTGTTGGTAGACCAGTTTCAGGCCCTCGCGCCCGTCCGACGCAGAGTAGACGGCATAACCGCGGAGCTCCAGCATTTCCAGGAGGTTTTCCCGCACGTCATCGGTATCTTCGACGATCAATATTCTTTTCATGACGCTGCTTTTGTTAGGACAGCCGGGATCGGAAATCGCTTGTAAAATAAGCAATACTTCCGCAGGTTTTGTTTGCGGTGTCTACACTTTTTTGGAAGCACTTTTCGCCGATCGGCAGTACTATGGCAGACAGTTGGCCGAGAATCCGGCCGTTGGCAGAAAATAATTTACTTTGGAAACGACAAAAGAAAAACAATTGACGGTCCCTAAAGTTTTTACGAAGAATGGGAAAATCAGGCGGCGTCCTGACTGGGGCCGCGCCGGAAGTTGCGCAGCAATTCCACGAGTTCGGCGGTATTGGGTACGTGGTTGTTCTGGAAAAAGATCTGGTCGCCGATAACGATTGCCGGAATGGAGACCACGCGGTAGGAAACGATCTCGTCGACGTCCATCACCTGTACCATCCTGGCTTCGAGATCGCGCGCGGACAAGGCTTCGGCCATATTTCGGCTCAGCTGTTTGTGCCGGGCGTCGCCCATTCCTAAAATTTTTACCAAAAGCATATATTGCATACCGTTATCGCTGGTTAGCGCATGGAAGGTAGCTCTCGCCTCACCGCTCCGGCGAATATCGGAGAACGAGTTATCCTTGCGATGACAATTTTCAAACCAAGTTTACTATTTTTCCGGGCCTGATCCGAGTGATATTTATCAGGACGGCCTATGATATTTATCAGTCGGCCCCCCGAAGTTCAACAACCTGAAGGACATGAGCGGTAGAAAAGACTTGTTGCAACTGATCGAATCGCATTTTAATTTCCAGGATTTTTTCGAAAATGCCGTGCAGGGCATCCTGCATATCGATCAGCAGGGCCGGATCAGCGCCGTAGATCCGGCTGTTTCCGCTCTTTTCGGGTATGAGCCTTCCCAGCTGGCCGGCCGCCGGATCACCGACCTGCTGCCTGGCTTCGACCCCGACCGCCCCGCCGTCCGTCAGGAAGGGATCGCCCGGGACGGCCGGCGCCTCGACCTCGCCGTCCATATCCGGCCCCTCGAAGGCGGCAATGACGTGCGATACACCCTTCTGCTGCAGGAAAGCGCCCGGGCCGGCAACAGTTTTCTGCTCTACGATCACTTATTCAACGGGCTCCCCCAGGGCCTCGTCATCATCGATCTGGATTCCCGCCAACTGCTTTTCGCCAACGATCGCTTTCTCGCCATGCTTGGTTACGAAAAGCGGGACGACCTCTCCGACCTATTGCTGAACGACCTTTGCCCGCCGAAACAACCCGACGGCAGGGATACCGCCTCCCTGCTGGCGGAACAGCTCTCGGAGGTGCGCGCCTCCGGCAGCCGCCAGTTCGAACTGGCGTTCAACCACCGGAACGGCCGGCTTTTGTTCAGCGACCTGTCGGCCACCTTGCTCCGCCCTTTCCGCCGGCCGCTCGCCCTGCTGCTGCTGCGCGACGTCTCCCCTTTGCGGCAAGCCGCCCTCGACCTCACCGAAAGCCGGCAGACCCTGGAGGCGGTCATCAAAACCGCAGTCGACGGCATCATCATCATCGACGAACAAGGCGTCATCCAGCTGATCAACCAGGCGGCGCTGAGCCTTTTCGGCTACGAGAGGGAAGCCCTCATCGGGCAGAACATCAAAATGCTCATGCCCGAACCCCATCATTCCCGGCACGACGAATACCTGCATCGCTACCGCCAACACGGCGACGCGCGCATCATCGGCGTAGGTCGCGAAGTAAGAGGCCGCCGCAAAGACGGCACTACCTTCCCCTTTCGCCTGGGCGTCAGTGAAGTACAGCTCAGCAACAAACGCCTGTTCACGGGCGTGATCCACGACCTCACCGAACAAAAAGCATCGGAAGCCAAAATCCTCCGCCTCAATAAAGAACTGGAAAATAAAGTGGAAGAACGCACGGAGAAGCTCACCGAGGTGGTCAACAAACTGTTACAATCCAACCTCAAACTGGAACACGAGGTCAAAGAACGCAAAGCCGCCGAGGAAGCGCTGCTGGTCAGCGAAGCTGAACTGCGCAAATCGCTGGAAAAAGAAAAGGAGCTCAGCGAACTGAAGTCCCGCTTCGTTTCCATGGCTTCGCACGAATTTCGCACCCCCCTGACCACCATCGCGTCCTCTACCGAACTGATCGGCCTCTATCCGCGGGAAGACCAGCAGGCGAAGCGGGCCAAACACCTCCATCGTATCCAGACCGCCGTCACTAACCTCACTGCCATCCTCGGGGATTTCCTCTCGCTCAGCCGCCTGGAGGAAGGCAAGATCCAGATGACACCCAAGAAATTTGCACTCAAAGAAGTCTGTGACGAGGTAGTGGAACAATTGATGGGCATGCGCAAACCCAACCAGAAGATCGAGACCGACCTGGGCAACTGCGAGTCGGAATTGTACCTGGACAAAAAGATGCTGAAGAATATTCTCACCAACCTCCTGTCCAACGCCATCAAATACTCTCCCGATAACGCACGCATCCAGGTGCGCGCCCGCATCGAAGATAAAGACCTGGTGGTGGATGTTATCGACGAAGGGATCGGCATTCCCAAAGAAGATCAGAAACACCTGTTCAGCCGCTTTTTCCGCGCCCACAACGCCGGCAACGTCCAGGGCACCGGGCTCGGCCTCAATATCGTCAAGCGCTACCTCGACCTGATGGCCGGTTCGATCAGCTTCGTCAGCGAAGAAGGCAAAGGAACGACCTTCACCATCCGCGTGCCCCAGCGCATCGATATTCCCTGACCTTCCAGGCAGCGTTTTCCCTATTCGGGGTATCTGACGTAAAATAACAGGGAGCCATGCACCCTCAGGGCAAATAGTCTTCTTTATTAAGGTACTGGAAACCCAGGATGTTCTTTACGGGAAGGCAAAAAAAACGAGCCCTTAGCTAAGCAGCTAAGGACTCTTTATAAACGCGCTCTCTCTGATGTTGCGAATCTGTTGGGCCGAAACGAAAGTTTACTTTTATTCAACTTTTATTTCAGCCTGTTAAAAAAGGGTATAAATTACTCTTATTCCCTTTTCTCTGTACAAACATACGTTTTTCTGTCGGGAATTAATAAACACTTTTAGGATAATTTTACGTTTTTCCGTCGATTCGCCCCTTTCCCCGCCTTTTTTCGCACCAAATCCGCCAGATTGACAGTCGCCCCTGCCGAAAACTGTCAAATTTTCACCGAATTTGAACTTGGCGCATGAATTGCGCGTCTAATAAGTGAATAAAAAACACCTGAGTTTTGATGAGAACCACTTCCAATATAATAGGTGCGCAGCGCTGGCGAAATCTATTGCATACTGCCGCCTTGTTTACCGGAATGTTGCTTTTGTTGCTGGCCGTGGGTTATTTATTGCTCGGGCCGATCGGTTTGCTGTGGGCCGCCGGCCTTGGCGGCTTCGTCCTGCTCTTCGGCGCCCGCGTACCCTCCCAGCTGATCATGCGGCTGCAGGGCGGGCGGCCCCTCACGTCCGCACAGGCGCCTACTCTGGTGCGGCTGATAACGGATATTTCCCGGGAAGCCGGCCTGAAAAGAGCCCCGCAGCTCTATTACGTGCCCACCCGAGCCCTGAACGCTTTTGCTACCGGCAGCCGTAAAGATCCGGCAATCGCCCTGACTTACGGTTTGCTTCACCAACTCAGCCTGCGCGAGCTGAGCGGCGTGCTGGCGCACGAGATCGGCCATATCGTCAACAACGACATTCCCCTGCGCACGATGGTCAACCTGATGGATCGCATGACGCGAGTGTTGTCCTTCGTGGGTAAAGTGATGCTGCTGTTCTACCTGCCGATGTTTCTGCTCGGAGAACTTGCCGCACCACCCTGGCCGGCCATTGCGCTGCTGATCTTCGCACCGGCCGTCAGCACCCTGCTGGCGCTGGCGTTCTCCCGCACGCGCGAATTTGAAGCCGACCTGGCCGCGGCCCGCATCACCGGCGACCCCGGCGCCCTGGCCGACGCGCTGCGCAAACTGAATTTCTACAACCAGGGCGGATGGCCGGCCCTGCTCTCGCCCGTACGCCGCTGGAACATCCCCAAATTTCTGCGCACACACCCCAGCACCCGCGAACGGGTGGAACGCCTCCGGCAATTAATACCGCGCTTCTCTCCGCGCATCGACCTGGAGCGGCCGCCGCAATACGGAGCGTTCTTCGGAATACCGCAGCGGTCGCAGGTCTGGTGGCGGTTTTGAACGGTCTGCAGGTCTTTAGCCCGGATTATTCATGGATTGATCCGGGCAACTTCTCTCCAACCCGATCAATTTTCGGTAAAGCCGGGCAAAGTAAAATAAACTTTGCCCGGCTTTTTTTTATTTTCCCGGGGTGTTTCCCAAAAACGAAGTCTCATGAGAGCTACACTCTTACTCCTCTTGCCGATGCTGGCGAGCACCGCTGCCGCCGGCCAGTTCAGCTTTTCCGATCAAACCGGCTGGCTCCAGGTCAACGGCGTCAGCAGCGGCGCGCCCATGGGCATCGCCGATATGAACGGCGACGGCAGGGACGACCTGATCCGGCTCGACGATACCCGCCGCCTCATCATCGAATACCAGGGCGACGACAACGATTTTTCCGCCCTCAACTACGGCGACCTCCTCGGACAGCAATGGGGCTTATGCATCGCCGACGTCGATGGCAACGGCTATAACGATATCCTGACCGGCGGCGCCTACAACAACCTCAAGCTATTGCTCGCCGACGACAACGGCGCAGGCTACAGCCAGCACCTCATCGACTTCCCGGCCATCTTTCTTCAGGGCGTCAACTTCGCGGATATTGACAACGACGGCGACAGCGACCTGTTCGCCTGCCACGACGATGGGCTCAGCGCCCCTTTCCGCAATGACGGCGCGGGCGGCTTCACCCTCGACTACGACCTGATCAACCCCGTATCGACCGTGCCTTCCGACAATTCGGGCAACTACGGTTCCGTATGGATGGACTACGACAATGACGGCGACCTCGACCTCTATATTTCCAAATGCCGCCTCGGGGTAAGCGACCCGAATGACGGACGGCGCCGCAACCTGCTCTTCCGCCGCGATGAGGACGGCGCCTTCACGGATGTCGCCGAGGCCGCCGGCCTGCTACCGCTGGGACAATCGTGGGCCGCCGAATTCGGCGATATCGACAACGACGGCGACCTGGACGCCTTCATCATCAATCACGATATTTTAAGCAAACTCTACCTCAACAACAGCTTCGGCCTCTTCACCGAAGTGACCGCCACAGTCGGCATCGCCCCGGCCCTCACCGCCGCCGGCCCCGGCATCCAGGTCCTGTTCGAAGATTTCGACAGCGACGGCTTCCTCGATATCCTGTTCACCTCCACCGGCAGCAACCACTGCCTGTTTCGCAATAACGGCGACCTCTCCTTCACCAACCTCGCCAATGCCTTCCCCACCAACGGACAGCGCATCCACAGCGCCACTACCGGCGACCTCAACGACGACGGCTTCATTGACGTGTACGCCGGCTTCGGAAGCAGCTACAACAGCCCCACCAGCACCACCGACCGCCTGTTTATCAATAACGGCAACGACAACAACTGGCTCAAAGTACGGCTCGAAGGCTTCACTGCCAATCCCAACGGCATCGGCGCCCGCCTCTCGCTGTACGGCGACTGGGGCATACAGGTGCGCGAAGTGCGCAGTGGCGAAAGTTACGGCCTCAGCCGCTCCCTGACTCGCCACTTCGGGATCGGCCAGGCGCTCCAGATCGACAGCCTCGTGGTGCGCTGGCCGTCCGGGACCATCGACCGCATCCCGTCGCCCGCCGCCAACCAAACGCTGGTGCTTCAGGAAGGCGCCAACTGCGCAGGCGCCACCGCCTTCAGCGCCGATCTGACGGGCCTCAGCGCCGCGTTTACCGACCTGAGCACCACCGGCCCTACCCAGTGGAACTGGGACTTCGGCGACGGCAATACCTCGACCCAGCAAAACCCCGCACACACCTATGCCGCGCCCGGCGCCTACACCGTGTGCCTGCAAACCATCGGCGCCTGCGGGGTCAGCACCCTCTGCCAACCCGTCAACGCCACCTGCTTCCCGCCGGAAGCCGACTTTGCAGTGCAGGGCGCAGGGCTCAACCTTCAGTTCGTCGACCAATCTACCGGCAATCCCACCCAGTGGAGCTGGGACTTCGGCGACGGGAACACTTCGGCCCTGGCCAATCCCGCCCATACATACGCGGAAGAAGGCGACTACCTGGTGTGCCTGCAGGTAGCCGACGATTGCGGCTCCGATGAGTTTTGCACCACCGTTTCCGTAGTTTGCGCGCCGCCCCCGGTCGCCTTCAACGGGAACGTCAACGGGCTCAGCGCAAGCTTCACCGACGCCTCGCCGCCTTCCGTCTTCGCCTGGAGCTGGGATTTCGGCGACGGGAACACCGCTATCGGTCCGAACCCGCAACACACCTACGACGCACCCGGCGAATACCTCGTCTGCCTGGAAGGGACCGACGTCTGCGGGGTCAGCGCCTTCTGCCAGACGATCGAGGCGACCTGCGTTCCGCCCGTCGCCTTCTTCGGGTTCCAAAGCAACCAGCTTTCTTTCAGCTTTTTCGAGGACGTTGCCGGACCGGTCGATGCCTGGCTGTGGACATTCGGCGACGGCAATACTTCCGATCTGCCCAATCCTCAGCACACCTACGCCGTGCCGGGTGTCTACACGACCTGCCTGACCGCCTCCGGCCTGTGTGGCAGCGACCAGTACTGCGACACCATTCCGGTGGCCTGCTCGCCGCCCCTGGTCGGTTTCTCGGCCCAGTCGGAAGGGCTGGCGGTCACCTTTCAGGACGATTCCGGCAGTTCGGTCATCGAGTGGTTCTGGGATTTCGGCGACGGCAATACGTCCACCAAAGAAAACCCGCAGCACACCTATAGCGAACCAGGCGTATACCAGGTCTGCCTCGAAGTGAACAACCTCTGCGCCACCAATCAGATCTGCCTGCCGGTGACCATTACCTGCGCCACCCCCGTGGCCGATTTCACCAGCACGGGCGACGACCAGATTTTCAGCTTTGCCGACGCCTCCCTCAACGGCCCGACCACCTGGAGCTGGGACTTCGGCGACGGCGGCACGTCCAACGAACAAAACCCGCAACACTTCTACCTCTTCCCGGGCGCCTATACGGTTTGCCTGGAAGCGTCCAGCACCTGCGGCAGCGATGAAACCTGTCAGACAATAGCCATCAACTGCACTGCGCCGGTCTCGGATTTTTCCTTTCAGAACGACGACCTTACGGTCTCCTTCTTCGACGATAGCGAGGGCCAGCCCGACAACTGGTTCTGGACCTTCGGCGACGGCGGCGCCGCTACCGCTTCCGACCCGCTGCACACTTACGACACGCCCGGCGATTACGAGGTTTGCCTGACCACGACCAACAACTGCGGCAGCGACCAGTACTGCGAGACCATCAGCGTACTCTGTCCGGCGCCGTCCGCCGCCTTCACTTTTCTGTCCAATGAGCTGTCCATTTCCTTCCTCAACCTATCGACGGCCGGCATCAGCAACTGGCTGTGGCTGTTTGGCGACGGCAATTCCTCCACGGTCCAAAATCCGCAGCACACCTACGACCTGCCCGGCGCGTACGAAGTCTGCCTGCAGGCCGTCAACGTTTGCGGCAGCGACGAGATCTGCCAGACTATTGACATCAGCTGCCCGCCGCCCCAGCCGGCTTTTTCCGTGACCACCGACGAGCTGACCGTCGCCTTCGCCGATATGTCCTCTACCGATACCGAACAATGGCTCTGGAACTTCGGCGACGGCGCCGGCTCCATGCAACGCCAGCCCACGCACACCTACGCCGCCCCCGGCGAGTATACGGTCTGCCTGGAAGTATCCAGCATCTGCGGAACCGAAAGCTACTGCGAGACGGTAACGGTGAGCTGCCCGCCGCCCGATCCCGCCTTCACCTTCCAGGCCGATGAGTTGACCCTCAGTTTCAGCCACCCGGCCGCCGGGGAGGCCGACACCTGGAGCTGGGACTTCGGCGACGGCGCCACGGCCGACACGCCCGCGCCGGTGCACACCTTCGCCGGGCCGGGCGCGTACACCGTTTGCCTGGAAGCCGCCGGCCTCTGCGGCAGCGCCCAAGCCTGCCAGAACATCACCGTCACCTGCGCGCCGCCACAAGCGGGCTTCCTCTTCAGCGCCGACGAGCTTTCCGTTGCCTTCTCCGCCACGGTAGCCGGCCCGGCCGATACCTTTCTCTGGGATTTCGGCAATGGCAATACGGCGACGGGGGCCGCGGCGGAATTCGCTTTCCCGATGCCGGGCGCCTACCTCGTCTGCCTCACCGTAGACGGCGTCTGCGGCAGCGATCAATATTGCGAGACCATCACCGTTAGCTGCCCCGCTCCGCAGGCCGGCTTTGCAGTATCCGCCGAAGAACTGACCATCAGCCTGACCGACCTTTCGACCAACGCGCCCGCCGAATGGCTGTGGACCTTCGGCGACGGCAATACCGCCGCTACCCAAAGCCCGGAACACACCTATGCCGGGCCGGGCGAATACCAGGTATGCCTCACCACGACGAGCATCTGCGGGCAGACCCAGACCTGCCAGACAGTGACGGTGAGCTGCCCCGCCCCACAGGCCGCTTTCACCTTCGCGGCCGACCAGCTCCAGTACGCCTTTTCCGATGCATCGACCAACGAGCCCACGCAATGGCTCTGGGATTTTGGGGACGGCGCCGCCAGCGATGCGCCAAATCCCGACCACACCTTCGCCGCGCCGGGCATTTACAACGTTTGCCTGGAAGTGATCAGCGTGTGCGGTACGACCCAATCGTGCCAGACCATCCAGGTGAGCTGTGATCCCCCGACCGCTGCCTTCGATTTTGCGGCCGAGGAGCTGACGGTCTCTTTCACCGACCTTTCCACCAACGCCCCCACTGCCTGGCAGTGGGACTTCGGCGACGGCGCAGGCGCTACGGCAGCCGCTCCCCAGCACACCTACGCGGCGCCCGGCGACTATACCGTTTGTCTGACCGTGACCAGCATCTGCGGCCAGACCCAAACCTGCGCCGGCATTACGGTAAGCTGCGCGCCGCCCGAGGCCGCCTTCGCAGTGACGGGCGACGACCTGCTACAGACTTTCACCGACCTTTCCACCGGCATGCCGGAACAATGGTTATGGCAGTTCGGCGACGGCGCTACCAGCGAAGAAAGCCACCCCGCTCATATCTTCCCCGCCCCCGGCGCATACGAAGTATGCCTGCAAGTCGGCAGCCTCTGCGGCCAGACCCAGTACTGCGAGACCATCACCGTCACCTGCGTCCCGCCCGAAGCCCAGTTCTCCGTTTCCGCCGAAGGCCTGACCCAGACTTTCACCGACGCTTCCACCGGCACGCCCACCACCTGGCTGTGGACCTTCGGCGACGGCACGGGCTCCACGGAACAAAACCCGGCCCATACGTACGCTGAAAACGGGATCTACCAGGTATGCCTGAATATAGAAGGGCCCTGCGGCGAGGATATGCGCTGTCGCAATATACTGGTGGAAGTCACATCAGCGGCAAACACATCACCGCCGACACGGGAATTGCTGTTATATCCCAACCCCGCGCAAACCGAAATCTGGGTGGCCACCCAAGGGATTACCGCCCCGTCGGGCCGCCTGCGGATATTCGATTCGACGGGCCGCCTGCTCGCCGAATTTCCCTGGTCGGCCCTCGCGCCGGAAAGCATTAGCCTACTGGATATCCGTCCGTGGCCGCCCGGCCTTTACCTGGTGGTGCTCGAAACCGAGGCTGGACGAATGGCGGGCCGGTTTTTGAAGGAGGGGTGATTTCACCCGTAGTTCTCCATATCCCCAGCGATATCTCCGGAGAATGATGTTCACTCGGTACAAAAATTTCGCATCGAATTTCAGCTCTCCGAAAAGTGAAGTTGCTTTAACCCGGATTATCACCCCCCTTTCTCCTTGGAGCCCGGAAAAGGCGCCAGGAAAAAGCGAAACTCCGGTTCTTCGGCGGGTGGCGGCGTCTTTTCGGCCTGCGGCTCCGGCGCTTCCGGGCGGATGGACGGGAAGCTGACGATCCCCTTCACCGGGCGCACCGAGCGCACTTCCGAGCGCCGGCTTTTGAGGTGGATGTCGAGCGACAGGTTGTAGTTGAGCAGGTTGAGGTCGTCGATGCGCTCCAGGGGGAAAGCTTCCTGGGTTTCCAGGACGAGGCGCAGGCGTTTGCGGGCGACGTCGGGTTCGACCTCCACGATCTTCACGTTCAGTCGCTTGTCGCTGCGGCGCACTTCCAGGTTGCCGATGTAGGGCGTAGAGGAAAAGTCGATCGGGTTTTCGCTGTCTTCGATCTCGATTTCGGTGATCCACTGCAGGGCGAAGCGGCGGTTGTCTTTTTTGCTTAGGTCGTAGGAGCCGTCCACCACTTTGGCGACGGGATGCCGGCTGGTCTGCACTTCCTGGTTAACGATGAAGCGCAGGTACTCGCCGCCAACGGGATAGCGGCTCCGGATCTCGTAGCGCAGGTCGAGGCGCTTTTCGGGACCGCCCAGGAAATTGGCCGGTAACGGCCGCCCGGTCACCGTAAAGCGGCAGCCTGCGCCGTGGTCGTCGGAGAAATACTCGGCCTCCAATACGGGTTGGCCCTCGTAGACACCGGGCGTCACCTCGGCGATCTCCCAGAAGTTGTTGGTCATATTTTCGGGAATGCCTTCCACGATGAGGAAGTGTTTGTGTTCCACCCCTTCGCTCATCAGCGGGAAGTCGCTCGACTGCTGGTAGACGGGCTGAATGCTCTCGAAATAGCGCCGGATATGGGCGGGCGAAGGCAGGGGTGAGAAGAGGTCGTAGCGGTCTTCTTCGCGCTCGAATTCCGCGAAGACGACGGTCTCCCAGTCGGAGCCCGAGAAGGTATTCAGGCTGGAGGCGCCCAGCCCGAAGCTGGTTTTGAGGTGGGCCCCCAGCGGCCCGTTGAGGTTGAGGCCGCCGGAGGTCTCGACGAGCAGGCTCTCTTCGGCGGAGGTGATGTGTTTGATCATCACCCCTTCGAATTCGCGCAGGTAGTAGGCGCGCCCCACGTACTGCGGGTTGTCGAGGTAGAACTTCCAGAGCTTCATCAGCGCCTCGGTGGTGCGGTAGTCGTTGGCGTCGAGGATCACTTTGAGCGGCGAGAGAAAAGAACCGGAGAGGGCCAGCACCATCGATTCGCGGCGGCTGTCGGTGTCCAGCGCCGCTTTGAAGGCTGCGTAGGGCGGTTCGATGCCGGCGTCGAGGGAAGCTTTGAGGTAGCTCCCGCAATTTTTGGTGAGTATGAAGGTATCGAAATTTTCGTCGGGGTTGACCACGAACTGGTTTTCGGTATTCTCCAGCCGGAACACGCGCGAAGGCGAAAAATCAAGGTAGTCGAAAGCCGTGCCCAGCTCGTCTTCCAGGAACAGGTAATACAGCAGGCCGCCTCCGCGAATATCGGCCGTTTCGACCTTGGTGCGCAGATCGCGGCGGCCCAGAAACTTGCTGATATCGGCGGGCACGTAATCGCGGCGGCCGTCGGTGACGGCAAAGCCGCAGTACTCGGCGTGGCGCCTGAATTTGCGCTGCAGGGCGTAGCCCAGCGACAGGCGGGCGTAGGAGCGCTGGGGCGGCCAGGCTTCGCTCCGCATCTCGCGCAGCTTGCGGGCGTGGCGGTCCAGGCGCTGCCCGGAAAGCGGAGTCAGTAAGGTCAGAACAAGACCGGTCAGTATCCAGGGGATCAGTACGCGCATATTGCTCAGCGTTTTAGAGTGAACAACGTCGAAACGAGGCCGGACAGTATGGAACCGGCCGGAGATTCGGGGTAATTGAGGAAGTCTTTGGTCTTTGGTCTTTGGTCTGGCGTTCCAAAAATGGGAAGAACCCCATTCAACGCTCTTCAACTTCGTTGAAAACACCCGCGGAGCCCTAAACCTCAACCTCAACCTATTCATCCAGGTAAATCCCTGGTGGCGCAAACATTTAAAGTACCCTATGGTAAGGACTCCACCTTCATCGGAAAAACCGGCGGAGCCCTCAACCTCAGCCTCAGCCTCAACCTATTCATCCAGGTAAATCCCTGGCGGCATAAACATATAAAGTACCCTATGGTAAGGACTCCACCTTCATCGGAAAAACCGGCGGAGCCCTCAACCTCAACCTCAACCTCAACCTAAACCTCAACCTAAACCTAAACCCACTACCATCCGTACAACTGCTTTCCCGCCTCCTCATATTTATCCCCTGCTTTCCAGCGCGGCCGTTGTTTTTCATCGGCGATGAGGCGGGCGGTGCGGGCGTAGGCCTGCCAAAACCGCAGCAGGTAGTCGTAGTCCAGGTCGTTAGCTTCGTCGCTCACCTGGTGGTAGTTGCGTTGTATTTCCGCGTCGAAACCGGTGAATCCCGGGCTGAAGGTGATCGCCGGCACCCCTTTGCGGGCGAAGGAGACGTTATCCGAGCGGTCGAACAGGTTTTGGCCGGGCGCGGGGTCGGGGAAGACCTCCAGGCCGAAAGCAGCGGCCGCCCGGTCGAACAGGCCCGCCAGGCCGGTACGGTCGTAGCCGACGATAGAGACGTAGCGCGTATCGTTATAGCCGGCGCCGTCGGAGTTGAGGTTGAAGATCGTCTTCTCCAGCGGCACGACCGGGTGCCGGGCGTAGTAGCTGCTGCCGAGCATTCCCATCTCTTCGCCGGTGAGGGCGACGAAGAGCACGGAGCGGCGCGGCGGCTGTTGAGCCAGGGCTTTGGCTGTGGCGAGCAGGGCCACGGCGCCGATAGCGTTGTCGCGGGCGCCGTTGAAAATGGTGTCGGCCGCACTGGTGGCCGCGCCCCCGCCGGCGCCCGTACCGACGTGATCGTAATGGGCGCTGAGCAACAACGTCTCTTCACGCAGCGCGGGGTCGCTACCGGGCAGGTAGCCGATCACGTTATGCGAGGCGACCAGCTCGGCAGTGCTGCCGCTGCTGGCGAGGCGCACTTCCGGGGCGGCGCCGTCGGGCAGGGCCGCCACCGGCCCGCCCGGCTTTTCTTTCAGCCAGCCGTAAGGAATGCCGAACTCGGCTTCCGCCTCGCCCGGATCGAGCAGGCGGGTGCTGGAGTTGCCGAAGTAACGCACAAAATAATTCCAGGGGAAACTGAGGCGATACAATTCGAAGAGGGCGACGGCGCCCCGCTCCGCCGCCAGCGCTTGCTTGCGGGGCATGGCGTCGAAGATCTCCTTGCGGCCGCTCTCCTCGCCGGGGCCGGGCAAAACGAACACCACCTTGCCATTGACATCGAGGCCGGCATAGTCGTCGCGCCCTTCTGCTTCATTCACCCAGCCGTGACCGGCGAAGACGGCCGGCGCCGACAGTTGGGCCGCACCGCCGGCGAGCAGCAGGAAATCTTCTTCCGGCTGCAAAGTCGCCTCCCCGATCTGCAGGCTGGTCGTCTGCGGCGTGAAGGTCGTCTGCAGGCGAAGCGTCTGGTAAAAGTCATCCTGCCCGGGCGCCGGCTGCAGGCCATAGGCGGCGAAATAGCGGGCGATGTAGGCGGCGGCGCTGTCGGCGCCGGCCTCTCCGGTCTGGCGGCCCATCATCGCATCCGCTGCCAGGACGCGCAGGTGTTTTTCCAGTTCGGCTTTCGCCAATTGGGCTTCGGCCTTCTGGGCCCGCAGGGCGGTCAGCGTTCCGAATGCGAGCAGCAAGCATAGTATTTTTTTCATTGACCTTCGTTTAGTCGTTAAACAAGATCCGCTCCAGGTTGGGCGGCGAATAGTTCACCGATTTGAGGGTTTTGTGATCGGTAGACCGGTAGACCAACCAGTGATCGCCTACCTGGCGGATATAGCTTTCGAAACCGCGCTCCTCGCGGTAGTACCGTTGGGTAGCTTCCGCTTCTTCGCGGCTCTTGCAGGTTTTGCTCATATTGGAGCGCTGCACCTCATCGAAGAGGGCGCGAAACTTATCGCCGAGCCCAAATTCCAGGACGGCGCCGGAAAGGACGTACTGCAGGTCGCATAGCGCGTCGGCCACCCCGACGATATCCTGTTCGGCGATCGCTAATTCAAGCTCTTTGAGCTCCTCGGCCAGCAGGGCCACACGCAGGCGGCAGCGCGCTTCGGCCGGGATGAGCGGCCGGGGTTCGACAGGGTGCTGAAACGTGCGGTGAAAGGCCGCAACCTGGTTCAAGGCGTCGGGTGTATCCATGGATGATTGCATTTTGCCCACAAAATAAAAAAACGCCGGCGGTAACCTCAAAAGGGATAAACTTATCCCGCACAGCGACGTTGTGTAAAATCAAAAAGGAATAATTACATTTGCATCGCTTTCGGCGGGAGAAATCAAAAGAAACCTTTCGCCAGTAAATTGCTGGTTATTAACTTTTTACCGGTCAACAAACAACAAGAGAAACGGCAAGTGACGAATCGATATTTCGATCTCATCGATCAAACCTTCTATTTCCCGCAGGAAGGCTTCGACATTGAAGACGGTTACCTGGTCTTCAACGGCGTTCCCCTCATTTATCTGATCCGCAAATACGGCACTCCGCTGAAACTGACTTACCTGCCCCGCATCGGCACCCAGATCAAACGGGCGCGCAACCTGTTCACACGGGCGATGAAGTCGATCGGTTACCGGGGTAACTACTACTATTGCTATTGTACTAAATGCAGCCACTTTAGTTATGTCATCAATGAAATATTGCGCTACGACGTCCACCTGGAAACCTCTTCCGCTTTCGACATCGACCTGATCCGGCGCCTCCATCAGCAGGGCCGCATCGAAAAGGATATCATCGTCGTTTGCAACGGTTTCAAGACCGAACGCTACCTCGCCGGCATCGCAGCCCTCATCAATGAAGGCTTTGAGAACGTCATCCCCGTGCTGGACAACCTCTACGAGCTCGACTATTACGAACAGCACGTGGAGGGCGAATGCAAAGTCGGCATCCGCATCGCCACCGAAGAAGAACCCAACTTCGAGTTCTATACCTCCCGCCTGGGCATCCGCCATACCGAAGTCGTCGATTATTTCAAAGAACGGCTCAAGGACAACCCCAAGTTCAAGCTGAAGATGCTGCACTTCTTCGTCGATACCGGCATCAAAGACAGCCTCTACTATTGGGGCGAGCTCAAAAAAGCCATCCGCCTGTACTGCGAGATCAAGCGGCTGTCGCCCGACCTGAAAGCCATCAACATCGGCGGCGGTATGCCGATCCGGAATTCGCTGGGTTTCGAGTTCGACTACAAATACATGGTGAAGGAAATCGTCAGCCTCATCAGCGACGCCTGCGACGAAGAAGGGGTTCCGGAACCGGATATCTTCACCGAGTTCGGGAAATACACCGTAGGCGAAAGCGGCGCCACCATCTTTTCCGTTCTCGCCCAGAAGAAACAGAACGACGCCGAGGTCTGGTACATGGTCGACAATTCCCTGATGACCACCCTGCCCGACGCCTGGGGCATCGGCGAGCGCTTTATCCTCCTGCCGATCAATAAATGGTACAACGAATACCGGCGCGTCAATATCGGCGGGCTTACCTGCGACAATTCCGACTACTACAATTCCGAAGTACACGAAAGCCAGGTTTACCTGCCGGCTTTTCCGGTAGCCGATGAAGAACCCCTGTACCTCGGTTTTTTCCATACCGGCGCTTATCAGGACGCGCTGGCCGGCTACGGCGGCATCAAACACTGCCTGATCCCTTCGCCCCGGCACGTCATCATTTACAAGGACGGGCAGGGCAACCTCGTCGACCAACTTTACCAGCAGGAACAAAGCGCCGAAGAAATGCTTAAAATCCTGGGCTATTAATTAGCATGGTTGCTCACAAAATTTGCTATTTTTGAGCTGAACCCGCTACGGGTTCAGCAGCAATCATCGCCTTATGTCCATCATCGACCGCATCAGAAAATTCATTTTTCCCGGCCCCCTATCGGAAGACACGCCCGGCGAGATCCACCCTATTGAACAGAAGCCCTTTAAACAGTATACCTCCGTTATGATCAACACCATCACCCTTTCCTCGGAAATGGACATCCTCTTCCTCGTCGACAACGGAAGAGCCATCGACTTTCCACTGGACAACAAGAACGGCGTCCTGGTCGGCACCCTCAGAGGTCAGATCACAGTCGCCACCGCTTTCGAACTGCCCAAAGAGCCCTCCGGCAACGACCCGGAAGGCCCTAAAAAACTGGTGCTGCCGATTCCGCGCTTCCAGTGGACCTTCACCTACAACAAGCCCTCCCGATCCTTCATTACCGTCGGCGCTACGGACGTCAACTTCGGCGCTGTACCGCCCAATCCCGATAACAAGATCGGCCGCGGAGAAATTGAAGTACAGGGCCACCTTTTTGATATCTCCGATAAGGTCCTGCACATCCGGCGCGTAGGCGAGCAACTGGAGTTCTTGCTGCTGGAAGATGACGAACATAAGAAGTAGGGGTTGGTTTTTGGCCCGTCTGCTTCTCATCCGGGTAAATCTTTGGCGGCTTAAACTTAAGAAGCACTCCCCGGCAAAGACTTCAGCTCCGTCGCTAAAACCGGCGGAGCCCTAAACCTCAACCTCAGCCTCAGCCTCAACCTAAACCTACTTAGCCGCCGGCGCGCGCCGTTGCACCATCTTGAGTATGGCGGCCCGCTCCAGGCGGCTGTCCACCCACCATTTCAGCAGCTCGTTCAAGCCGAGCGGGACCTTTACCGCCGGGTCGTCCTGGATGGTAATGAGGTAATCCTGGAATTGCTGCATCCACACTTCGCTTTCGCGTACGGGAGCGTTGACCAGCCGGCGCAGGAATTCAATGACCCGGTAGGAGAACTCCTCCTGCCGGCGGTCGGCGCGCTGCGAAAAAAAGCGGTACACCGATCGCAGCGCGCTGTCGATCTCTTCGGGCGAGCCGACCTCGAAAACCGCAATGAGGTAGAGCAGGTGGGCGCCGGCCTGGATATCCTGCCGGAAGTTGGTTTTCACGCCCTTGGTGATGCGGCGGCACCACTCGATACAGGTAGCGAAATCCTCCTTGATGAACAGCAGCACCGCCGTGTTAAAGAGGATGACCATGCGGGTGCCCATGTTGATGTTGAAGGTCTTCAGGCCGTGCTGTATCTTTTCCAAAAGCAGATTGACGCCTTCCATATTGCCCGTATTGATGTGGTACATCAGGCGGTAGATGGTGGCGCTCTGGAAAACCACGGCCTGGTCGTGCACGTTGGTGACCTCTTCCTTTTCCAGCAGAGCCACCAGGTCGGGGATGTACTGGTACTTTCCGGTGAGGGCGTAGACGTTGAGCAGGTTGGCGATGTCCTCCACGTACCGATAGAATTCCTCCTGCCGGAACTTGGGGCTGTTTTCCTGCCACCAATCCACCACCAGCGTATAGTACTCGAGCATTTTGGCGTGGTCGCCCATCAGTTGGGCGTACAAGGCGTTGCACTGGTAGTAGAGGCGACGGGCGTAAGGCGCGGCAGGCGGGTGCTCCCCATTGAGCAAGCCGCTGGGTATCTGCCCGGCGATGCGCTGGCGGCGCTCTTCCTCGCTCAGGTGCGGATTGCGCTTGATCTCGATGAATAGTTTATATCCCGAATCCAGGTAGCGAAATTCGTCGACCAGTTTGTTCAGGATCTCTTCCTTTTCATCGATGAGTTGGTAGAGGGCCGCGTCGTAGTCCTGACGGGTTTTAAGCACGAGGGTGCGTTCCTCCCGGTTGAGTTCCAGCAGGGCCATCTGATCGTCCAGCTCGGCGGCCAGCTCTTTGGCTTCGTTGAGCCGCCCGTCGGCCTGAGCGTAGAGGCCCCTTTCGTAGAGGTATTTGAAATCGAGGATCAATTCCTTGATCCGCGCGGCAAAAGAGCGCACGCTGCGGTAGTCGCGCATGCTGCGCAGGATGGCTTCGTAAAGATAGCCCTTGTCGGAAGCCAGGTTCTTCGGAAACTTTTTCTTCAGCTTGCCCTCGTCGTACGCCTCCATCGCGTTGATGGCCTGGAACAACTCCAGGTATTTACTCCCCTTGCGGCCGCCCTTCTGTGCGTCGAGGGTGAAATACCGCTTTTCCGACTTGGACATCGCCTTGATCAGAAAAAATAAATCCTCTTTACTCTTCATAGATTAACGGGTCGTGAATGCTCATTTCCGGCCAATCCGGAACGGCCAGGTTTGTCGTCGCTTTCCTGTTTTGTCGCCAATTCAATAACAAACCGGCAACCGGCATAGTTTCAGCCGAAAGCGGCGCAATGAAATTAGAAAACGGTAAAAACCAGGCGCCTCAGGAATATTTTCGAGAAAATTTATGGAAAAATAAAAAAAATTTCGGGGCTTAGGAATCTCAACTATTTCGGCTTGGAATTCGAGCGGGATGCTTACCCTTTTGTAGAAAAAAAAGCAAACTTTTTTTAATTCAAAAAATTGATAACCAATTAATTAAAAATTAAAAACAATACAATTCCGTTTATTGTCGCCTTCCGGAAAAAAGGGTAAAAACCCGGCTTAGAAATCTCAACTAGGGGGAAGTGGTGGTTTTCCCCCTCCTGGGAATGCCCCTACATTTGTTATCGTAATCAACGGGTTACTGACAAAACATCCGGAGAAAAGAATTCACTAGCTGATTCCACGACATCCCCCATTACCTTCTCCGGATTTTTTTTGAAATAAGTGATCTAAGTAATATCTGGTTTATTTCTCAATCTATCTGTCCTTAATTGCAAGACTCACTTGGCTATGTTGGGCAGTAGTATCTAGGGCACTACTGTCCCAACTTTTTTCCCGCTCCGGGCGGATGGATAGAATGAACCGAAATCGATCATAGAACGGGTATAGGTTGCTTTCATACTATGAAGAAACACTTTGTTCATAGGGCAATTCGGCAGACCCCGCCTCTCTCGGGAGGCGGGGCGTCCTTTCAACCTCGCTCGTTTAAAGAATAAAACAATAGGGTGTTTTTCAGAAGGGCGCACCCACAAAGGTGGGTGCTACACAATTTAATTGGAGATAAGTAGATAGTTGCTATTATTCCGGGCTGGGTGGCAGTTGTTGCAACTGCTGCCCAGTTTTTTGGTTTCTTCTGGCGCCCGCTCCAACCGAACGTATAGTCCAATCACAATAAAGTGTAATTTGTTATTAGCCAATAACCTCGAATTACCGGTGAAAACTTTTTTTCTTCTTTTCGGCTATTTTGCCGTTCTTTAATCTCATCTGACGACCGACCTTGCGACGGATGCTCCGCGCTGCTCCTGACCGACCAACCGTATATGTCGATAGTACATTGATTAAAAACGTAGCAACTATGGCATCGCTATCCACGCACATCTATTTATCCGGCCAACTTCAACGGGTAGTTTCACTGTTTTTTTCCGCCTTTTTCCTGCTCTTCGGCCAATTTGCGCGTGGGCAGGAAATTTTTTATGACGACAGCCTGCCCGACAGCACCATGGTCGGAGTAGACACCATGCCGGCTTTGGCGCCTTTCATCGCCGACAGCCTGGTGCAACCCTATTACAGTTACCTCTGGATCTTCAGCGACGGCAACTTCATCAACGGCACGCGCGATTCGGTGGTCAAACACGTCTTTGACGTCCGGCCCGAAGGCGGTGAAGGCTTCGCCAAACTCCTCGCCACCGGCCTGTACAGCGACGATATCGGCGACCCGCCCCCGCGCGCCGTTCCCGGCAACACCACCGAGGTAAAAGGCCGCACCGCTTCTCCGCTGCCCAAGCGCGCGGTCGATTCTTTAAATTTCGTTTACCTGCAAAAAAATCATCCCAATATCGTTCCCGGCGACACCACCGCCTGGATCCTCTCCTACCGCAATAGCTTCGACAACTTCGGCGGCTTCGACAACCCCCTGAGCGGCTACCTGATCTTTTTCTACAACAGCCCGATCCGGCTCGAAGAGCTCGACGCAAAAGGAAGCAAAAAATCCTACGAGGTGGTCCGCGGCGGCGAACCCCAGCGCAACCGCTCCGCCTACTACCAAAAACTGAGCCCCCTCGCCAAGTCCGGCCGCGAAATCTTCGGCAGCTATTCCCTGCCCGAAGGCCTGGCTGTCGAGGATTACTACTCCAACTACGCCGTATTTCGCTACGACACCCTCGCTTTCGGCGAAGAACGCCACCTCATCTTCGAGATCGCCAACGATACGGCGCTCCTTGACAAAGTGCCCGAAAAGACGCGCGGCAACATCGACTTCCTCGCGGTGATGACCACCATCAACGACGGCGTCGACTTCGCCATCGACGATCCGGAAAAACTCGAGATCATCAGCAAGGCCGGGCTTTTTCAGTTTCTGGAAAACAGCCCCAACCTCACCGATATCCTCCTCGGCAATACCATCCTCGACGTGCGGGAAACCAGCGCTACCCTCTCGCGCGCCTACGACCCCAACGCTCTGACCGCCTGGGCCTGCGCCTGCCCGCCGGAAAGCGAAGGCGAAGACCAGCTGGTGTGCCGCATCGATTTCATGAACGAAGGCGGCGCCCCGACCTCCGACATCTACCTGACCTTCTTTATACCGCCGGGCCTCAACCCAAACAGCATCCCGGAACAACCGCTCGACATCCGCCCTACCCCACCCGACGAAAAGCTCCTGGCCGAGCGCGTCAACGTCATCGAACGCAATGACGAACGCATCGTCTGGCACCTCGAGGGTTTCCGGCTGGAGACGACCAAAGACCTGGGCGTCGGCCATCCAGGCGCCACGGGCCACCTGACCTTTACGGCCCTGACGCGCCCCGGAACGACCGCCGCCGACCTGCCGCCGCTGCGCGCCGCCATCGTCTTCGACGAGGCCAGCCCCGTATACACCCTTCCCGTGGAACCGGTACTGCTGAGCTATGAGAACCAAAGCGAGGCCGGGGAAACCCTGCAATGCGAAGCCTGCGTCATGCCCGCACAAGCTGCCGCGGGCAACGGCTTCCCCTGGTGGCTGATCCTGCTGCTGGCCTTGCTCCTCATACTGATCCTCTGGCTGTTCCTCAGAAACCGCTGATCTGATTCCCCAAAACCTGTTCTCTCATGTGTGCACGAATGTTTTTAAGCTGGTGCGGCTTGGCGCTGGCCACTTTCCTCAACGCCGGAACGCCCGATACACTCACCACCCAGGAAATGCTCCAACGCTTCCTCGCCGACCCCGCCGAAGCGACCAGAGAAACCCTCTACCGGCGCTTGTACGCCGAAGACGACCTCGGCGCCTGGATCAACGCCTGCAAAGAAGCCGGCAAACAGGCGCGCGACGGCAAATCGCTACCCGAAGAAGGCCTGGCCCAAATGCACCGGGCTACCGAAGACCAGTTATGGCGCCCGCCCTGCACCGACGGAGAATGGCAAACCCTGGGCTGGCTCTATTCCAATATCGCTTTCACCTATAACGGCTACTTCGCCGACTTTAACCGGGCCAGCCAATACTACGAAAAGGCGCTCGCCATTTTCGACGACCGGCTCGGAGAAGCCGCCCCCATGGTCGCCCGGTACGTGCTCCTGCCCCTGGGCAACCTCAAAACCAAGCTCGGCGACGAACAAAGCGCCGAAATGTATTTGCAGAAAGCCAAATCCATCTGCATCGCCCACCGCGACAATTCCATGGCCGCCGCCGCGTACAGCGACCTGGGCATCCTCTACCAGTCTATGGGGCGCTTCGACCGCGCCATCGCCATCCTGGAAGAAGGCCTCGCCCTGACCGGCCTGCCCACGTTCCGCCGGGGGCTGCTGGAAGGCAATCTGGCGTCCGTCTACAACCTGCTCGGCCAACCGGAGCGCGCCCTCGACTACGCCCGGTCGTCGCGCCGCTCCTTCGCCCGCGATACCCTGCGCACCGATTCCGACTCACCGCGCATCAAACTGGCCGGCGTCGACCGCATGATCGGAGAAATATATACCCAGACCGGCCAATGGCCGCAGGCCCGCCGGCATTTCCAACAGGCCGAAACCCTGCTGCTGCGCATCGTGCCCAGCGGCAAACTCCGCCTGCTCAGCAAATTGTACACCGCCTGGGGCCAACTGGCCCTGCGCGCCGGCGACTGCCGCGGAGCCATCGACTACTACAACCGGGCCCTGGGCGCACTGCTCGACGATTTCGATCCTGCGCATTACCGCGATAATCCCGAAACCCGGCAGCTCTTCCCCGACATCGCCATCGGGGAGGCCCTGGCCGGCAAAGCCGATGCGTTGACCGCCCACTTCGAAAAAAACGGCGCAACCGCCGACCTGCAGGCCGCACTCGACTGTCACGACCTCATCTTCGCCGTCGAAAAACGGCTGCGGCGTTCTTATCACTATGATTCCTCCAAACTGTTCAACCTCGAAGAAAGCCGGGCCCGCAGCGAAAAAGGCATCGCCCTGGCCCTGCAACTCGCCGAACATACCGGTGAAGACCACTATCGCCGCCAGGCTTTCACCTTTGCCGAACGCAGCAAGAGCATCCTGTTACTGGAAGCTTTTGTACGCGACAACGCCGCCCTGGCCGCTGATATCCCCCAGCACCTGCGCGATGAAGAACGAGCACTGCAAGCCGAGATCGCCCGCAAAGAAAAAGCCCTCTTCGACGCCCAGGCTTCCGGGCACGCGGAACTCAACCCCTTGCGCGAAGAGCTGTTCGCCCTGCGCAAAAAGTACACGGAATTTATCTTCCGCCTCGAAGCCAAATACGAAGCTTACTACAACCTGCGCTACAAATTCGACCCCGTCAGCCCGGAACAGGTCGGGGCCTTCCTGGCGCCCGACCAGACCCTGATCGAATATTTTACCGGAAGCGAGCAGATCTTCGTATTTGTGATCCAACAGGATCTTTTTGAGATCATTGCGCTGCCGCGCAATTTTCCGCTCAACGAGTGGGTGGTGCAGCTCCGCAGCGATATCGAGCAGTTCCAGTTTCCGGGCGTCGACCGGCAGGTGCTTTGTCAGCAGTATTCCGAGCGGGCCTACCGGCTTTACGAAAAACTGGTGGCCCCGCTGGCTGAACTGCCGCTCACCGAACGCCTGCTGATCATCCCCAGCGGCGTGCTGGGCTACCTCCCTTTCGACGCGCTGCTCATCCGACCGGCCAATACCTGCCGGTTCAGGGATTACCCCTACCTGATCCGGGAGCATACCATCGCGTACGGTTATTCCGCCACCCTGCAGGCCGAATTGACGACCCGGCAATACGCCACTACCGGCTTTCTGGGCGTCGCGCCCCGCTTTGACGGGCAAGGCGGCTTTGGTCAGTTGCGCGATAATCGGGAAAGCCTGAAGCGCGTACGCAGGCAGCACGGCGGGAAGGTGCTCCTCGGCCCCGCCGCCCGGTCCGAGGCTTTTCTCGACCTCGCCGGGCGGTACCAGGTACTGCAGCTGGCTACCCACGCGCAGGCCAATACCGAATCGGGCGACTTTTCCTTTATCGTCTTTCAAGGGTCGGACGGGCAGTACGATTCCCTGTTCGTCAAAGACATCTATTTGCTCGACCTGGCGGCGGAACTGGTCGTACTCAGCGCCTGCGAAACGGCGGTAGGCTCGGTCTTCGAAAGCGAGGGCATCATCAGCCTGGCCCGCGCTTTCCTGTACGCCGGCGCCCGCAGCCTGGTCACCTCCTTTTGGAGTATTAACGAAGGCGCCAACCTGCCGGTAGTGGAACGCTTTTACACTTACTGGGAGGCCGGCAGCCCCAAAGACGTGGCCCTGAAAAAAGCTAAGCTCAAACAATTGTCGGAAAGCGACCGGCTCCTGGCGCATCCGGTTTACTGGGCAGCGCTGAGTGCGATCGGAGTGACGGAGGGCGAACCGGCGTTCACCGGACGGCATTGGAAAGGATGGCTGAGCGCCGGCGCCGGGGTCCTCTTTTTTTTCTTCCTGCTGCTGTATCGGAAAAAGATCGCGGGCCGGCTGACGAGATCATACCGGGATCCCGCGCTAACTTGAAGGTTACCTAGCCTAGATTATTCATGAATAAATCTATAAGGAAGACCCCATGAATAATCCGGGTTAAAACAATACTTTTCGCCAGAAGGAATCCAGTTGTTCGAGCAATCGCTCTGCCTCCTCGCGATAATCGCTATTGGCGTCGTTGATGACCTCTTCGAGTGCGGTGCGAATGGCGGTCTCGTCGGCATCCGCGCCGATAAGCGCCAGGGCGCGGGAAAAAGCGGCGTTGTCCAATAAGTATTCCCGGGTAAAATCGTCAACCTTCGCCGTGGCCGCCTGGACGCGGACGGTGTCGAAGGCGGTGACGGCCCGGTCGTATTGCTGTTCGCTCATCAGGCGGTGCGCCCGGTTGAAGGCGCTGGTCAATCGATCTTCCCCGGTCTCCGGAGCGCCCATGGTATTGGTAACGGTGGCGGGAGTGCGATAGTAGTTGGTCAGCAGGGCCTGATCGCCGTAATTCGCGCTTGCGTACCAGCGCAAGCCGAGGCCCAGCACCAATAGAAAAGAAGCGGCGACGGCCAGGCGCCAAACCGGTTGCAGGCGGCGTATTTTGGGTTTATCTTCTGTCTGGGTTTCCCATTCTTTGATCTTGGCTGCGAAGGTATCCGCGCGCAGGGCGTCCAGCCCTTCCAGGACGGTTTGCTGGCGGCGGGCGCGTTCGGCGAAAGCCGGATCATCCGCCAGGCGCGCCTCGATCGCTGCGCGTTGTGTAGCGGGCAACACGCCCAGCCAGTATTGTTCCAGTAATTCTTCCTCTTCCAGGTCGACGCCATTTTCCCATTGTTGAAGCTGTTGCCGGAAAGCTTCATTGCGCAGGACGTCGAAGCCGTCGAAGAGGTGGCGGTAAGCGGTCACCTCTCCCTTCAGGTCCTCGTCGGCCGCCAGGCGTGCTTCGAAGGCCTGTCGCTCCGCCGGAGACAGCGCCCCGCGCAGGTATTGTTCTATTGCTTGTACGTCGGCGTCTTTGAGAGACATGGTCTTTGCTTTTTGCTACAACATTTGGCGCAACTTGCGCAGGCAATCGTACTTGCGCTTGCGCACCGCTCCTTCCGAGGGGAAATCCATTTCCGCCGCCACGGATTCCATGGCGTATCCCTTGACGTAAACCAGCGTCAGCAATTGCCGGCAGGGGTCGCCGATGCGATCGAGCAGGCTGCGCACCAGCTGTGCTTTTTCCCGCTGATCAGCGGCGACCTCCACTGCGGCGGCTTCGGCCTGTTCGGGTAGGTCATCGTCCCAGGTAAAGTTGGCGTCGCTGTACCGCTTGCGGCACAGGATTTTGCCGATACCAAAAAGATAAGTCTTCAAGCTGCTCTGCAACGGCGCGCTCAGGCGATCGTTGCTGACGTTGCGGTGAAAAGCGATCAGCGCTTCCTGGTACAGTTCGGTTATTTCCGTTTCGGGCAGGGCGCCGCCTTTCAGAAAAAAGAGACGGAACGGCGTGCGCAGCTCCCGGTAGAATTGCTGCCAGCTTTTTTCATCACCACGACGAAGGGCGGCCAGTATTTCTTCGTCCGCTTGGTATTCACTCATTTATGCGTTGCTTTTCGTTGGCGTTACCGTTTTTTTCCCTAAACCTGGATTATTTAGGGCTTCTCCTGACGAAGCACCCATGAATAATCCGGGTAAAGATAATTAATGCCGACAATCCTGCCGGGAACGCGCCGCCGGACCGGTGGGCCGTAAAAAAAAAGAAGCGCCGGGTCACTGCGCGCAACAACCTGAAAATGAGAATTTTAAAAAGGCCTTCTTCGCCGGAAGTCCGATTTTTCAAAAAATTTTTCGCCGATCTTGTAACGATTCGGCCACACTACGTATAAAGAACTAAACGAGCAGGAAAATTACCTGCCGATTATGATCCCATGACGACTGCAACCCGGACCATATAGCAACTTACCTGGCAGCGGTGCGGTACGCCGGTTTATCCCGGCTGCCTATCGCTCTATTTATCTCCAAAAACCCTTTTGAAGAGCGGCTCAGTTTGCCGCTATGTACTTTTTGGGGCCCTATGGGCCTCCAAAAAACCAAACACCCTTGTATTTATCCTATTGTTTGACCCCAATTACCAGGAAGAGTCACCCCGGCAGGGAGTGACTCTTTTTTTTTGGACCCATTGCGGGTTTGGCCTTTGAGCCGAAAACCAGCAATGGGTTCTTTCGTAGGGCCTGAAAGCCTTTATAGGACCTGCTTAGCAGACCGGCTACAACCAGCGCACCAGCTCGAAATCCTGGCGATGCGGGAGCAGCGGATGTTTGGCGTAAAGCCGGTAACCGTATTCATAGACGCCGGCCATTCCGAGGTCGGCCCGGCAGTCGAAGGTCGCCAGGTCGCCGCTGGTCGCCGTAAGCTCGAAAGGTTGAGTAAGGACGATTTCGAGTTTTTCATCTTCTCCGACGCGTCGGAAAAAGACGACTTCCACGCCTACCTCCCGCGCGTCGGCGCCGTTGAGCTGCAGCTGGATGCGGGCCCGGAAGTGCTCGCCGGAAGGCAGTGCGAAATTATCCGAATCAAAAGCATCGAGGTCCGCTACCTGGATGTTGTCCCAGCATTCCCGCATTTTTTGCTTCCAGTTCACCAATTCGGCTACTGCCCGAAACTTACCGGCCCGCAGCTTTTCCCCCCGCGCATAGATCTTGTTGTAGAAATGTTCGTAGTAGTCGTCGAGCATGCGCTTCATCGTAAAATAGGGCGCTACCTCGGCGATGATCTGCTTCATGTATCCGGCCCAGCGCCTGGATACGCCGTTCGTATCGCGGTCGAAATAAGCGGGGATAATTTCGTCTTCCAGGATGTTGTAAATCGTTTCGGCGTCGAGTTCGTTTTGCAGGTCCTGGTTCTCATAGGTGCGCGCCATGGAGAGGGCCCAGCCCGCATCGGGGCGGTAGCCTTCCGCCCACCATCCGTCGAGTACGCTGAAGTTGACCACGCCGTTGAGGGCGGCTTTCATGCCACTGGTGCCCGACGCTTCTTTGGGTCGGGTCGGAGTATTGAGCCATACGTCCACGCCCTGCACCAGCAGTTTGGCCATTTCCATATTGTAGTTTTCGAGGAAAACCACTTTACCCAGAAACTGGGGCCGCTTGGAGATATCGACGATATGCCGGATCAGGTCCTGCCCGCCCTGATCCGCGGGGTGGGCTTTGCCGGAAAAGATGAACATCACCGGCCGGCCTTCCTGGTTGACGATCTCCGCCAGTCGGTCGAGATTGGAGAACAGCAGATGGGCGCGTTTGTAAGTTGCAAAGCGGCGGGCGAAGCCAAGGACGAGCGCGTCTTCGTCGATCTCGTTGAGCACCCGGAAAATACCGCGCGGATTTTCGCCGCGTCGGGTCAGGTCTTTTTGCAGCGTATCCGCCAGATAATTCAGCAGGCGCTGCTTGAGCTGCTGGCGTACGCCCACGAGCTCGGCATCGGGTACATTGTGGATCTTGCGCCAGTACTCGTGGTTCGACTGATCCCGCAAAAAGGCCTCGCCGAAATAAGACTTGTACAATTCGTTGAGTTCGGGTGAGATCCAGCTCGGATAATGAACGCTATTGGTCACGTGCCCGATGTGGAGTTCTTCCGAACTGTAGCCGGGATAGAGCACGCTGAACATCTCTCGGCTGACCGCACCGTGCAGCTTGCTCACCCCGTTGACTTCCTGCGACAGCCGGATGGCCAGGTGGCTCATGGAAAAGCGTTCGTGGGGATTATGCACATCGACTTTCCCGAGGGCCAGGAAGCGCTCCCAGCTGATGCCGAGGTCGTGGGTGTAGTGGTTGAGGTATTTGCTCAGCAGCTCCTCCGAAAAATAATCGTGCCCCGCCGGCACCGGCGTATGGGTAGTGAAAAGGGAGGAAGCCCGGACCGCTTCGAGTGCTTCGTCGAAGCTGAGGTTGTCTTCCTGCACCCGGAATTTGAGTCGCTCCAGGTTGAGAAAGGCGGCATGCCCTTCGTTGCAGTGATAGATATCGGAATGCCGCCCGATGGCGCGCAGGGCCCGTACGCCGCCGATCCCCAACAGGATCTCCTGTTTGAGGCGGTGTTCATTGTCGCCGCCGTAGAGCCGGTCGGTGAGGCTGCGGTCTTCCGGGCTGTTCTCGTCCAGGTCGGCGTCCAACAGATAGAGGTTTATGCGGCCGACGCGCAGCACCCATACTTTGGCGAACACCATGCGCCCGGCCAGCCCGACGGATACCTTGAGCCACTCTCCGTTATCGTCGCGCACAGCGTGGAGAGGAAGTTTGGTAAACTTCTGCGCGGGGTACAGATTAATCTGATCGCCGTGCAGCGAGAGCCCCTGCTCAAAATAGCCGTGGCGGTAGAGCATGCCGACCGCCACCATATTGGCGTTCGAGTCGCTGGCTTCTTTCAGGTAATCGCCGGCCAGCACCCCCAGGCCGCCGGAATAGAGACGCAGGGAAATGTGCAGGCCGTATTCCATACTGAAATAGGCGACCGGCGCCGAATCGGCCTTCGGTTTTACCGCCATATATTCCTGGAAGCGCTGGTGTATGTCCTGCATTTTTTCCATGAAACCAGCGTCAGCGGTCAGTTGCTGCGCCTTTTCACTGCCGATCCCTTCGAGGAGCGCCACGGGATTGAACCGGTATTCGCCTTCCCAGCGCTCCGGGTCAATGCTGCGGAAGAGCGCAATGGCTTCGTGATCCCACGACCACCAAAGGTTATTGGCAAGTTCCCGCAAGGGCCGGAGGGCCTCAGGCAATTCCGATTCTATAAAAATCCTTTTGAGTTTCAGGCTGTCATCACTTAACGCTTGGATCATGATTTTCTACTTTTGGTCTTTGCTTGTAGTGCAAAAATAGAATTCTTTTGAGAAGCCCCCGGGAGGACTGGTCCGAATTCTTGTAAAAAAGACACTAAGGGTGGTGTGAAAGAAAGAAGAAGCCATGAATAATCCGGGCTAAGAGCATCCCAGCTGGTCCATTGCTTCCTCCAGGTTTTTCAGTTTGGCTTCACCGTCGGAAAGTTTTTTGCGTTCTTTTTCCACCACTGGCGCCGGAGCGTTACTGACGAAGCGTTCGTTGCTCAGCTTCTTTTTCACCTGCGCCACGAATCCGCGGTAGTGGTCGAGGTCTTTGCGCAGGCGTTCGCACTCGGCCGCCACGTCGATCTGATCGTCCAGCACCACGAAGAACTTATCCGTACCGGACAGGAAGGAGACGGCGTTTTCCACCTCCGATTCGGTGATTTCCAGACTATCCAGGTTGGCCATTTTGATGATCATCGGGAAAAGGCCTGTCATGCGTTGCATGGCCCGGATGTTGGGGCTTTCCTGTGCGAAAACCGTCAGCGCTTCTTTCATTTTGACGCCTTTGTTGTTACGGATTTCGCGGACGTTGGTTACGACGTCTTTGGCTTCCTCCACCTCTCTGATCAGGGTTTCGTCGTAACTGCCGGCGGCCGGATAGCGGCTCACGATGCAGTCGTCGCCGGCGGCCCGTTCGCGGAGGTGGTGCCATACTTCTTCGGTGACAAAAGGCATGAAGGGATGGAGGATGGTCATCAGGCGCTCGTATAGCGAGATGGTGCGCTCGTAAGTAGCCCGGTCGATGGGCTGCCCGTAGTCCGGCTTGATCATTTCTAGATACCAGGAGCAGAAGTCGCCCCAGATGAACTTATAGAGGGTCATCAGGGCGTCGGAGAGGCGGTAATCGGTGAAGTTGGCGGCCAGCTTTTCGAGGGTGAGCTGAAGTTTGTTTTCCATCCAGCGGCCGGCCAGCTCGTTGATGGCCTGAGTTTCCGCATCGGCGGCCGCCTCGGCGATCTCCCAGCCCTGGATAAGGCGCAGGGCGTTCCACATCTTATTGCAGAAATTGCGGCCCTGTTCGCAGAGTTTGCTTTCGTTGAGCACGCTATTGTTCTGCGGGTCGATCGGCGCGTCGAAAACGATGTCGTTGCCGGCGGCGGCGCTGGAAAGCATGCCGAAGCGCACGCCGTCGGCGCCGTAGGTATCGATGAGCGTGAGGGCGTCGGGCGAGTTGCCGAGTTGCTTACTCATCTTGCGGCGCTTGTTGTCGCGCACCATGCCCGTAAAATAAACGTCGTGGAAAGGCTGCCGGCCTTTTTGCGCCGCCAGCTCACGGCCCAGCAGTTCCTCCGACCACTCATAACCGGACATGATCATGCGGGCCACCCACAGGTAGATGATATCCCAGGCAGTGACCAGCACCGAGGTAGGATAATAGTATCGCAGTTCCGCCGGGTCGTCGAAGCCGTTGAATACGGAAAGGGGCCAGAGCCAGGAAGAGAACCAGGTATCCAGAACGTCTTCGTCCTGCAGCAGCTGATCCGCCTGCAATGCCGGGTTGCCGGTGGCCTCGCGGGCCTGCGCCAGCGCCTCTTCCAGCGTCTCGGCCACGAAGAACCGGGGTTCGTCCCGGCCTTTGTCTTCCGCCAGGTACCAGGCCGGAATGCGGTGTCCCCACCACAACTGCCGGGAAATACACCAGTCGCGCACATTTTCTTCCCGCAGCCAGCTGTTGTACATATTCCACATGTGCTCCGGGAAAAAGCGAATCTCGCCCTCTTTTACGGCCTTCAGGGCGGTGGCGGCAAAGTCTTTCATTTCGACGAACCACTGTCGCGTCAGCCGCGGCTCGATGATGGCGTCGGTGCGCTCGGAGCGGCCCACCTTATTGCGGTAGTCTTCCGTTTTGACCAGCAAGCCGGCCGCTTCGAGGTCTTTGACGACGAGCTTGCGGGCTTTGAAGCGGTCTACGCCGATGTGTACGGTAGCCGCATCGCTCATCGTACCGTCGGCATTGAGTACGTCGATGACCTCCAGCTGGTGGCGGCGCCCGATCTCGTAGTCGTTGGGATCGTGGGCCGGCGTAATTTTGAGGGCGCCGGTGCCGAACGCCATATCGACGTAATCGTCGAAAATAATGGGCGCCGGACGGTTGACGAGGGGAACGATCGCGCGTTTGCCCGCGAGGCGCCGGTAGCGTTCGTCACGCGGGTTGACCGCGATGGCCGTATCGCCGAGGATCGTCTCAGGGCGAACGGTAGCGATGGTGATCCATTCGCCTTCGGCCCCTTCGACGGGGTACCGGACGTGGTAGAGCCGGGAGTTTTCTTCTTTGTAGATGACCTCTTCGTTCGACAAGGCCGTTTGGGCTTCCGGGTCCCAGTTGGTCATGCGCAGGCCGCGATAGATTTTCCCTTTGCGGTAGAGGTCGACAAAGACGTGGGTCACGGCCCGCGACATCGACTCTTCCATCGTGAAGCGGGTGCGCTCCCAGTCGCAGGAAGCGCCCAGTTTTTTGAGCTGATCCAGGATGATGCCGCCGTATTTCTCTTTCCACTCCCAGGCATGCGCCAGAAACGCTTCCCGGCTGAGTGCTCCTTTTTTGATGCCTTTTTCGCGCAGCATCTTCACCACTTTGGCTTCCGTGGCGATCGACGCGTGGTCGGTGCCGGGCACCCAGCAGGCGTTCTTACCTTCCAGGCGCGCCTTGCGGATCAGGATATCCTGAATCGTATTGTTGAGCATGTGCCCCATGTGCAACATGCCCGTCACGTTGGGCGGCGGGATCACAATGGTGAAGGGCTCGCGATCGTCGGGTTCGGAATGGAAATAGTTCTTTTCCATCCAGTAGTCGTACCATTTGGCCTCCGTTTCCTGCGGATTGTAGCGGGTCGATAAGGTCATCTGCGGTTGCGGTTTAAAGCGTGGCTGCGAAATGCTGCAAAGATAATTTTTTCTTGAATGGGTGGAAACCTGACAACCTTTCGAGCTCATTCCCATTCAACCTCAACCTGATTGCGCAGCAGATCCTCCATCGTTTCGCGGCGGCGGATGAGGTAGTCGTTCCCTTCGTGCACCAGCACTTCGGCGGGGCGGTAGCGGGAGTTGTAGTTCGACGCCATCGAGAAGCAGTAAGCGCCCGCGTTGTGCAGGCAGAGGATATCGCCTTCGTGGATTTCGGGTATGCGGCGGTTGACGCCGAAGGTATCCGTTTCGCAGATGTAGCCGACGACGGTGTAGAAGCGAGGGCGGCCGTTCGGTTTCGAGACGTTGGAAATACGGTGGTAAGCGTTGTAAAACATGGGCCGGATGAGGTGATTCAGACCGGAATCGACCCCGGCGAAGACGGTGGAGGTGGTGGTTTTGATGACGTTGACGCGCACGAAGAAGTAGCCGGCTTCGCTGACCAGGAATTTGCCCGGCTCGAACATCAGCGTCAGGTCGCGGCCGTATTCGCGGCAAAATTCGTTGAAGCGCTCCGAGATGCGTTCGCCCAGCTGTTCGATGTCGGTCGCGATATCGCCGGCTTTATAAGGCACTTTGAAGCCGCTGCCGAAGTCGATGTATTCCAGTTCCTCGAACTCGCGCGCATAATTCAGCAGGATCTCGGCGCCGGCCAGGAAAACGTCGGGCTCCAGGATATCCGACCCGGTGTGCATGTGGATGCCTTCCACGAGCAGGCCCGTATTTTCGACCACCCGGTGGACGTGGGGCATCTGGTGGATGGAAATGCCGAACTTGGAATCGATGTGGCCCACCGAGGTCTTCAGGTTGCCCCCCGCCATGATATGGGGGTTCAGCCGGATACAGACCGGCACGTCGGGATGGTGCTGCCCGAACTGCTCCAGGATGGAGATATTGTCGATATTGATGCGCACGCCGAGTTCGACGGCTTCTTCGATCTCTTCCAGGCTCACGCAGTTGGGGGTGAAGATGATCTCCTGGGGGTCGAAGCCCGCTTTCAGGCCGAGCACCACCTCCTGAAAAGAGACCGTATCCAGGCCGGCGCCCCACTGCCGGAATAATTTGAGTATATTGATATTGGACAGCGCTTTACAGGCGTAATTCAGTTTGAGGCTTTTAACCGAAAAAGCGCGCTGCATCCGGTCGTACTGCCGTTTCATCACTGCGCTGTCGTAAACGTAAAGCGGGCAATCGTATTTTTCGCATAGCGCCAGGGGGTCTACCGCCCCGTTCAGCATAAAGCGATTGTTGTCGAGTGTCATGGTCAAAAAATTTCGGCTTATGGCAACTCAGAAAATCCGTAAAAGCAGCAAATATATCCATTTCAGCTCCTTAACCCGGATTATTCATGGATTAATCTATTGCGAAGCCATGAATACCGGGTTAACAGAACGGCAAACAAAAAAAGCGGCCCGCCGACCCACCAAAACCGCCCTTGGGATGCATCTATTCATACAAATGGCTAAGAGCTTGTTTGGAGGTAGTCATTTTGGCTGCAAAACCCAGCTTTTGGAA
>CAYQQU010000006.1:0-154232 GCA_964419545.1 uncultured Saprospiraceae bacterium
CCCGACCCGCTGATTACAAATCAGCTGCTCTGGCCAACTGAGCTATGCTGGCTGGTAGTGAACGGATTATCAAAGCGCTTCGATGCATTGATTCCCGGAACGCTCCTCCTGCGACGCGCCCTCCCTTCCCCGAAGCGGGCGATTTTGCCGGCAGTTGGACTACGTTCAGCAAAATAGCTGGGGTTTTAGTTCCCCCGACTGTGTATTTTTGCGAATAGCGTACGAACCTTTCCTCGGTCGGGAAGCAACAGAATAGAGTGAGAAAATAAGCCGGGCAGGGGTGCGGAAATGCCGGAATCATAGAAAACTGCATCCATCGCCGGAGTGATAACCCTGCATCGGGCCAGAGAACACAAGGGTTGTGTTACTGCTTCTAAACCTGTCATCTGCTTCATTTCCAAGTCGCTGGAGGACATTTCCTCAAAAGCGATTGCAAAGATAGGACTTTTATCCAAAAGAAAAAATAGTGGTTTTTATTTTTTGCTAATTTGCAGGCGGTGGAAAAAACGGGGCCGGGCCCCGGAAACGAACGCCCTTTCCGCGGAAGTACGCGAAAAGGGCGTCGGCGTGAAACCCCGAAGAAACGGGTTTAGTTCCGGACCCGTTCTTTGTAACGCAGGAGCTGGCGGCGCAGGGCCGATGCGGCGCCGGCCACCGAAGCCTCAAATGTCTTTTGGGTAGCTTTGGCCACCAGTATTTCGCCGGGCACGTTGAGGCGTACCTCGGCGATCTTATCTTTAATCTGGCCCGAATTTTCCAGCCGTAGCGTCACCCGGGCTTCGATAATGCGATCGAAATAATTTTCCATCTTGCTGAGCTTTTTCTCGATGAAATGCAACAGCTTCTGATCCGCCTTAAATTGCACAGCTTCGGTGTGTACTTTCATACGTTTGGATTTTTTAATGATGAAAAAATCAATGCACCCGGCCCGGCGGCGATCCGTCCTGCCGGCGGGCCTTGGGATGGGCCTGATCATAGACCCGTTTTAAACGCTCGATCGAATTGTGCGTATAAACCTGGGTAGCCGCCAGGTTGGCGTGCCCCAATAACGCTTTCACCGCATTGAGATCGGCGCCCCGGTCGAGCAAATGCGTCGCAAAAGAATGGCGCAGAACGTGGGGGCTGCGCTGTTCGGCCGTAGTCACTACCGCCAGGTAACGCCGTACGGTATTGTATACCCACTTGGGGTAGAGGGGTTTGCCGGCGTCGGTGAGGAACAGATGGTCGGTTGCCGCCTGGGGGAAAGCGGATTTGCGGACGGGCAGGTAGGCTCGCATCAGCCCGCCCAACTGATCGCCGAACGGAAGGAGGCGTTCCTTGTTGCCCTTGCCCAGCACTTTCAGCTGGCGGCCCGGCCAGTCGATGCTGCCCACGCGCAATGCGATGAGCTCGGACCGCCGCATTCCCGTTGCGTAGAGCAGCTCCAGCAACAGGCGGTCGCGCCATCCCGCATAGTCGTCGGAAAATTCGCAATCGTTGAACAGGCGGGAAAGAGCCGCTTCGGGCAGATGCGCGGGCAGTTGGCGACCTGCTTTCGGACTAGGGACGTTGCTGACGGGATTAGCCGCGATCACGCCCTGCGAGAGCAGAAAGCGGAAATACGTCTTGAGAGCGGACAATTTGCGATGTATGGTGCGCGCTGAGTAATCGTTCGTCAGCAACTCCACCACCCAGGCCCGCAGATGAGGGTGTTCTACTGCTTCCGGCGTTTGGAACCCATAAACGGCGTCGAGAAAACGAAGAAACTGGGTGACGTCGCTGCGGTAGGCCGTCAGGGTGTGGGGCGACAATCGCTTTTCGTATTGCAAAAAATTGATGAAGGTATCCAGTTTCATCCGCCGCATTTGATGCTCCAGATAGGCAACCCATTGCCCAAATATTAAATTAATGTAAACCAATTTTCGGAAAAATGCAACGGATAAGGAGCCCTATTTCATCCTGCCGGGCTGCGGCCACTATATTTTCAGGCATTTATTCACCTACCGGTCGGACAAAAAAAGCCGAGGGCAAAGCGACTTGCGGAGCCGGTCAGCCATTGGCTTTTGCCGGCTGCGTTGCGCCGGCGCTATTATGATAGAGGAGGAGTGGTTTATTGAGCTTGGTCGCCGTACATTTTCTGCTTGTAGACCGCTTTGAGCATCTCGTTGCGGCGCTTGACGGAAGGCTTGGTGAAGTGCTTGCGGCGGCGGAGTTCTTTCATGACGCCGGCGCGCTGGTATTTGCGCTTGTATTTCTTCAGTGCGCGCTCGATTGATTCATTATCTTTGACATCGACAATCAGCATGAAAAGACATTTTGATTTATAGATTTTTTGATTAAAATGGACCGCAAAGATAGCTAAAAACTGAAAACGGGGCTACAGTTTTTTCGTAATTTATCCCAGTAATTTTTTGTTCCCGGCCGTAAACTATTCCACCCGATGGCTAAAAAAAAACACTTTATCAAAAAACCCGTCTACGAGGGCGGCCCCAAAGCAATGAAGGCCTTTATCGCCCAAAACCTGCGCTACCCGCCGGAGGCGCGCGCTGAAGGCGTCGAGGGCACGGTGGTGGTTCGGTTCGACATCGATCATTCCGGGAAGGTAGCCCGCACCAAGGTGGTGACGGGCATCGGCTACGGATGCGACGAAGAAGCAGAGCGGCTGGTCAGACTGCTTGTCTTCCGGGTGCCCAGGACGAGAAAATTGCGGGTTTTGTTCCATAAAACGATCAATATCCATTTTCGGCTCCCCGCAGCCCGGCCCACGCCTCCTTCCCCTGCGTACGTCTATACCGTCGTACCCGCCAAGGATGAAAACAAAAAACCCTCCGAAGGCGGTTATTCCTACACCATCGACCTGAACGGCTAACTTAACGGCATGAAACCGATCATACTCTTCTTCCTATTGACGGCATTGGCTGCCGGATGCGCCAAAGACATCACCCGGGACGGACCGGGCAGCGCCGACGATTCCGAAAAAATAGACCTGGGCGCCCACTTTCTCGATGAGGCTTCCCTCGACGCCACGCCTTACGAGCGCCGGCCCTACCTCACCCTGCGCAACGAGGCCGGAGAAACATTCGACTTTTCGATGGCGCAGCCGGCCTTCAGCAGCGGCTTTGCTTTTTCCCGTACTTTTGACCACCCCTTTATTCCGGAGAAAAAAGTGATCTACACCTTCACCGGCGATCGGGTGGAATACGACTTTTTTAATACGGAACTAGGCATGCGCCTCGAAATCGTCATCCATCCGAACCTCTGCAGCGATCCTCGCCTGGCTACCGAAAACCTGGTGTCGGACCACCTCCACGTGTTCATCCGCGGCCTGGTGGCGCCCGAACAGGAAATCCAGGAACCGGCCCTGGATCTGGACCTCAACAACAACCTGCTGTGCCGCATCGACCAGGAGCAGGTGCGCTTTCTCAATGAAGTAACCCTGCTGGGAGAAACGTTTTACAACGTCTATGCCAGCCGCATCAGCCGCGCCTCCTTTTTTACGGAGGTATTTTTCAACCGGGAACTGGGCCTGGTCGCTTTGCGTAGCCCCAATACCTTTTTGGTGCTCGAATCTTGAGTTTAACCCGGAATATTCATGGGTTCTTCGTCATGACGGTCGTCAGGCTTGCGTTCGCGCAGGCGGGTATCCCCAGATGCGGTGAGTAACAAGCAACCGCAAGAATGGCGGGCAGTTGGGCTTCGCAATAGATGAATCCATGAATAATCCGGGCTACTGCACCAACAGTCGCCCGCTTGTTTTTCCTGCAATCCGGATAAAGTAGACCCCGGCCGGCCAGTCGGCAGTGAGCAGCCGGTTGGCGCCGGCGGTCAATACGCCCCGATATCGCTGCTGCCCCCGGGCGTCGAAGACCTCCACCTCCGCGCCCGGCGCGCCACTCCACTCCAGGGTGGCGAACCCGTGGGCGGGATTGGGATACAGGCGCAGCGCGGGGCCGGCGGGCGGCGCCCCGGCCGACAGGAGCTGGTCACAAAAGGCCGTATCGGGATTCAGTTCGATGTACCCCTGCGGCGTGAGGTCGCGCCCGGTAAAAGCCGGATAATCGACCGGATAGCGCTTAAAACGGAAGACGAAACTGTTGGCGGCGCCCAGCGTATCCCCCTGAGCTACGGGCTCGCCGCCCGACAAAGGCGCCCGGTATTCCCAGACGATTTCATGGTCCGGCGTCAGTTCGAAGATATACCCCAGCCGGCCGGAACAGATCAGCAGATTATCGTTGGGCAATACCTGCATACTGGATAGTCCACCGGAAAACAAGCGCGGCGGATCAGGATGGGTGACGGTGAGGTCGAAGCCGGCCGGCTGCCAGGCTCCCGTGTCGAGGGGATAGCTCCAGTCCTGGACGCTAAATTCCGGTGTAAAGATGTTTACGGTGGAATACGAGGTAGTGACCCGGTTGTTGAACACGCCCAGCTTGTCGTAGTGCAGGTGGTCGGGGGGCAGAAAATCCCGGAGCCAATGGATGTCGTGGGGATAGAAGAGCTGTTGGTCGGCTTCGGTTCCCCGGCGGTAGGCCGCCGGGTTGCCCCAGCGGTACAGCAGGTCGCCGCCTCGCCCGCTGAGCCCGCCGGTGGAGCCTGCGGCTTCTTCGGTAGTGGTGCTATGATCGATGACCCAGACTTCATGGAAGGTCGGCACGCAGATCAGGATCTGATCCAGCGCCGGATGGTAATCGATGGCGTTGGTATGCATCCAGTCGGCCCGGCCGTTATTGGTGTGGTAATTGATATCCACCCGTTCGGGATGATCGGCGACGGAGCCATAGTTGTCTTTTGTAGGGTCGAAATCCTGGATCAGGTGATCCCAGACGCGCCATTCCCAGACGATCTCATCGGTTTCGGGGTCGATTTCCAGGATGTAATCCGGCCAGAGCTCGCTGTCGGGCAGGGCCGCCGGATCCCGCCCGGCCTGCAGGGCTTCGGCAGTGGTTTTCAGCTCCCAGGAAATGGCCAGGATATTGCCGTTGGGCAGGGGCTCGACGTCGTGGTGCAGGCGTCGCAGCGAATCGTTCTGTTCGAAACTCCACAGCAGGTTGTTGTCCCAGTCGCGCAATTCGATGATCCCCCCGCCGCCGCCGGCCCAGATGGGATAGCTCACCGGCTGGTTGTCTCTTTTGCATTTCAGCAGGCGACCGTCCTCCAGCAGATAGACCATATTCCCGGGGCGGTAGCTAGGATCGTCGGTCCAGGTATGGACGATCTCTCCGCAGTTGTTGATCAGGAAGACATTCGGTTGGTCGTGAGGAAAAAACAAATTGTACCCGTCAAACGCCCGGGCGGGATCGTACTGCAACACGCCTACGGTACGCTGCGCCGGCAGGGCGCCGGCCAGGAACAGGATCAACGATAGCAAAAGAAAGCGCTGCTTTTGCATGGGATTGCGTTTTTAGCCCGGATCATTCATGGGTTCTTCGTCAGGAGAAGCCAAAATGGCGACCAGTTTGGCTTCGCAATAGATTAATCCATACACAATCCGGGTTAGAATGATAAAATTTTTTCGCGATCAACCCATCCAGGTCAAACAAGAGGACCCCATTCACCGGCCGGAGAATGGGGTCCCTCAGTTCATTCAAAAGGCGGTCGCCGGATTACTCCGGAGTGTACACTGAGGTCCACTTTTCGCCGTACACATCCCCGACGATGGAGATGGTGATGACGCCGGTTTCCAGGTCGACGAAGCTATCCTGATCCGGGTTCGGGAGCAGGTTTTGCCAGGGGTCGGTCGCGCCGGAGAACGTGATCGTACCGCAGGCGTCGGTGATGGTCACCACCAGGTCGGCAGTGCCGTAATTGTCTTTATAGGGGCCGACGCTGTAGAGGCCGCCCGAGAAGTCCTGAATTTCGTACTGCCCTTCGCCGACCTGAGTCAGCTCGACGCCGGTAAGCGTATGCTCCGGGAATTCCGGCAGGAAGTCGTGCTGGTCGTAGGTCGTCACCACGGTATAGGCGCCGGCCAGGTCGGACTCGCAGAGCAGGTCGGCGTCAAAGCTGAAGAAGCCGCTGAAGGGAGCCGAAGCGATGACGTTGGGGCCGGTATTGGTGCGGCTAAACGAACTGCCGTCGTTTTTGGTCACCGTACCTTCGAAGCGCATGGTGCTGCCGCCGTCTACATCATCGATGGTTATGCCCAGGGCGTCGAGCACTTCATTCATAGTAATGGTGAAAGACACCGAAGGCAGTCCTGTATCCGGATTGGTTGAGAACTCGGAGGCGTTGATCGTCAACAAGTCCACCGGGCCGACGTTGCCGGCGCCGTCGTTCTCCTTGTCGATGTACTGGACGGTCCAGGAATAGGAAGCCACGTTGCGGCCGTCGTCCTCATCGTAAAATTCCACGGAAATATCGACAGCCGAGTTATCCGGATCGGTGAAGAAGAAAGCGCCGCTTCTGTCCAACAGACGTGCGAAGGCCCCTTTCTGCAGATCTTCGAACTCGACAAACGCCATGTCTTTCTCGCAGGCCGTGAAGGCCAGGAGAAAAGAGACGGTGAGTATTGCGAGATTTAATTTTTTCATCGTGATAAAAATTTTTGAAAGTTTGCCATGGAAAGCAGCCGTTCGCTAGCTTTTGGCCGGCTCCTTTCCATAGCTTTATTGATAAAACAAATGGCTTTACCCGTATTAGTTAGTTGATAAAGCCTTGAGCCGGGTTCGTGTCCCAGAATACCTGGGTGGTCAGATCCTGGCGTTGCGTGGCGTTGGCGTTGCGGTTGACGTAGCCGGCCGGATACCAGAACGTACGCGGGAAAGGCGTGGAATCCACTTCCCGGGTAGGCTGCATATCCGTGGGTTTGCCCGTACGACGGTAGTTGTTGAAGGCCTCCAGGCCGTTGCCGTGCAGGGCCAGCCGGTATTCGTTCATGATGACGTCGAGCTTGTCCTCTTCGGTCGCCGCGGCGTCATAGAGAGCCAGCACTTCTTCGATATAGGCATCCACTTGTTCCTCCGAAGGCTTAAAGTCGGGATTGACCGGAGCTACGCTTTCGAAACCCATCACTTTTTCGATCGACTGGGTGACGGCGGTACGCAGCAGCTCGCGCGGGTCCATATCGTTCGTTTTCAGGATCAAAGCGGCTTCCGCGCGCAGGAAATAGACCCAGGAGGACAGCATGATCGGCTGGATGCCGGCGCCGCGTCCGCCGTCCGTACCCATATTGGAAACGTCGAGGTCATCATCGATATCGCTGTCCGGGCAGTTCTGCGGGTTGTCGTCGAACTTGCCTCCGGCCGGGTAGAGGCCCCAGGCCGTACGCAGCAGGTCGTCCGGCGGGATACCGTCGTTATTACCGTGGGCGCGTCCCCAGTAGCCGCCGTATTCATCGTCGGGGTCGCCGTCGCTGAGCGAAGCGGTGCACCAGGGCAGCCCGTCGGGCCAGTGCGAGGGATACGGAGCGTTCACGCAATCCAGCGTAAACTGGTCTTCGTCCGATTCGTCACAGTCCTGGCGATAGAAGTAGTAGCGCAGGCGCGGATCCTCGGTTTCTTTTTCGCCGAAGAATTGCCACATGTAGTAGTTGGACATGTACCAGGACGGGCCGCCCACTTCGTAACCGTCGGTGTAGTAGGGATGGCGGGAATCCGGGTTTACCCGGTTGCTACCGTACTGGAACTCCCAGTCTTCAATCGTCTGGTCGATGATATTGCCTTCGTCGAGCAAGGCGTTGATGGCGGAGGCGGCGTTGTCGTTCACCAATCGCGTCATGACGTAATACCGCAGCTGCAGGGTTTTCGCCAGCCGTAACCATCTGGCGGCCGAGCCATTGTAGTAAATATCGTTATCTACCGTACCCCGCGGCGCTCCCAGTTCGGCGATGGCTTCTTCGAGCAGGGTAAAAGCTGCTTCGTAAACATCCTGATCGTCGTCAGCCCCGGGGCTGGGGTTTTCGATCCCCTGGAAAGCCTGCGAATAAGGAATATCGCCGAACAGATCTACCAGCGTAAAGAGAATATACGCCTTCATGACCTTGGCGCTTCCCGAATGGATCGTCTGGCTCGGTTCGGTTTCATTCGCCAGTTGGACCACCAGGTTGATATCCGGCAGCAACTCCGAAAAAGCTTTTTCCCAAAGAACGTCGAAGTTAACCGGGCCATCCTCGTTGAAGTATTGGTTACCAGTAGACATGGCGACCATTCGCACGTAGGGCATGGTCTCGTCGCTGGCTTCGTCGACGAATTCGACGAACTCCAAAATGACGTTGTTGTACACCAGGCCGAGTTCCGCATTTTCAGGTGTAACGGCGCTGGGGTCGTTGAGCAGGTCTTCCAGTTCGGTATTGGCGCAGGCCCCGAGGAAGAAGACCAGGATGGTGAGTAAACTAAACTTGATTATATTTTTCATAAGTTATTGTCGCTTTGTGGTGTTGATTTAGAAGGTTACGCGCAGGCTGCCGCCGATCTGGCGGGCCGTGGGTACGTTCATCAGCTCGAAGCCGCGGCCGTTGCCGACGCCCGTAGACAGCACCTCGGGGTCGAAGTTGGCGCCGTCGGGGAAGCCGAAGGCGTCAAACCAGATATTCTGGCCGGAAAGGGTCAGGACAATAGAGCCGAAGGGCGAATTGTCCAGCAGCGTCTTCGGCAGTTCGTAAGACAATGATATTTCGCGCAGCTTCAGGTAGGTAGCGTCGTACACGCGCATTTCGTCGTTGAATACCCCGCCGTTCTGCCAGTAGTGCTGCGTGGAGGTAATCTGGATGTCGTTGGGCGTGCCGTCAGCAAAAACGCCGGGTACAACCACCGGTACGTAACGATCGAAATCGGTTTCCTGCAAAATTCCGCGGGCCATCAGGGTAGAGACCAGCGTGGAATAGATCACGCCGCCGTCGGAGTAGGTGAGCAGGGCGTTGAAAGTCAGTCCTTTCCAGGACATGGTCAGGCCACCGTTGAGGATGTAGTTCGGGTTGGGATCGCCGAGGATGCCGATGTCCGGCTCCAGCTGGTAGAGGCCGGCGCTGGAGACGATGGGCGCGCCCTCTTCGTTGCGCTGGATCTGTTGGCCGAGGATAACGCCGTAAGGCTCACCCGGAATAGCGAAGTTGGCCAGGTTGGTGAACGGACCGGTGATGAGGATCTGATCGACGCCGTCGGCCAGTTTTTCCACCGTCGGCACGTTGCGCGTGAAGTTGCCGTTCAGGGTCAGCGTGAAGTCCTTGGTGCGCACCGGGGTGAAGTCGAGGCCCAGTTCGATCCCCTGGTTTTTGATCTCGGCGGCGTTGATCGTCGTCTCGTCGAAGCCGGTAGCGGCGTCCAGGTCCAGTTCGATGATCAGGTCGGTCGACTGCTTGTCGTAAAGCGAGAGGTCGATGCCCACGCGGTTGTTCAGGAAGCGCCCCTCGAGGCCGAACTCCCATTCGCGGTGCAGCTCCGGCGACAGGTTGGGGTTGCCGAAGAAATCGTCCACCGAGTTGGTGTTGATGATCGTACCATCGTTGGTAATAAACTCACGCGTATTCAAGCCCAGGATGTTGCGCGTCTGGTACGGATTGGGATAACCGGCGGAGGTGCCGAAACCCACGCGCAGTTTCAGGAAGTTGAGGGCGTTGCTGAGGCGTAGTCCTTCGAATGCTTCCGTAGGGATGAACGAAACGCTGGCCGAGGGATACAGGATGGTGCGGTTGTCCGCTTCGAGCGTAGACGTCCAGTCGTGGCGCGCCTGGCCGTTGATGTACAGGAAGTTGCGGAAGCCGAACGAAGCGGTGGCGTAGGCTCCGATCAAGTTCTCCTCGCGACGGAACGACTGGTTGTTGTGCTCGATAAAGTTGGTGTGTTCCTGCAGGCCGAATACGAACTGGTTCTGGCTGTTCGTGAAGGTGGTCTGCCGGGTATCGCGGCGCAGGTTCACCCCGGCCACCCCGTCGAGGGTCCAGTCGGCGCCGAGTGCGAAGTCGTAAGCGAGGTTAAAGGTATGGTCCTGGATGAAGTTGATGCGCTCGGAGGTATTCAGCAGCCCCGGCGCCACGTCGATCTGAACGCCGCCTTTGTTGATGGCGTAGCGTTGGCGCTGGTTGTAGCCGTCGATACCCACGCGGTAGGTCGCGGACAACCAGTCGGTCAGTTCGTAATTCAGGTTGATCGTACCGAAGAAGCGGTTGACGATTTCGGAATCCTCGGTATTGTTGAGTGTCCAGAGCGGGTGCTGGATGTCGTTGCCGCCCCGGTAGTAGATAGAAGAATTATCCACCGGATTGGCGAATTCCAGGCCCAACAGGTCAACGCTGCGCGGGGTGTAGAACACGTTGGAGAACAGCGAAGCCCCGGCATTGGGGTTGGAGCTCGTACTGGTGGCGGCCGGCGGTGCGACGCGGTCCAGGTTGACGTAGTTGAAGGTCGTGTTGACCTTCAGTCCGTTGGCCAGCTGGGTGGACGTACCCAGGCCGAAGTTGTGCTTTTCGAAGTTGCTCAGCGGCACGAAGCCTTCTTCGTTGCGGTAGCCGTAGTTGAAGTTGATGGAGGTTCCGCCCGACAAGCGGCTGGCGATGTTGACCGAGGTGTTGGCGATCAGGCCGGTCTGGAAGAAATTCTCCAGGTTGTCGTAAGCGCGGTAGTCGTAGCGGGCGTCCTGGTACTGCGGCAGTGCGTCGGCCAGCGAGGAACGGTCGTAGGGGTGCGGGACAGTCCCGTCTTCCGCCACGCCGTCGTTGGCGGTCCGTTCGTTGAAGTTGGCGCCCCAGTTGGAGAAAGCCGCCGAAGCGAAGTTGTGGAAGCCGTTGCCCCAGCTGTCCTGATCGTCGGGCAGGCTGGCGATGTCGTTGGCGAAGAACGACTGATCGACCGTCACTTCGAACTTCTTGTTGAGCTGCTCGCCGCCCAGGCCGTTTTTGGTGGTGACGAGGATCACGCCGTTACGGCCGGCTTCACCGTAGAGCACCGTGGCGCTGAGTCCTTTCAGTACCGACACTTCGGCGATGCTGTTGGGGTCCAGGTCCAGGAAGCGGCTGGAAGCCGCGGCGGTGCCCTCCGTGATGAAGTCGTTGTCGGCGTTGGCGTCGGAGTTGAACGGCACCCCGTCGACGACGAAGAGCGGCTGGTTGGTGCCGGAGATCGAAGAATATCCCCGGATGATGATGTTGGTGCCCGAGCCGGCCAGACCGGAAGTCTGCATGATGTCCACACCGGGCACTTTGCCGCGCAGCACCCGTCCGACGTCCGCTTCCGGGCGCAGTTCCAGTTGCTCGCTGCCCAGCGTGGTCACGGCGTAGCCCAGCGCTTTTTTCTCGCGCTTGATACCCAGGCCGGTGACGACCACCTCCGAAAGCTGTTCGGCCGCCTCGGCCATAGCCACGTCGATGACGTTGGAAGCGCCGATGGCAATTTCCTGCGAAGCGAAGCCGGTATAGCTGACAACCAGCGTTTTACCGTCTTCCGGAACGTTTAAGGTGTACTTGCCGTCCAGATCGGTAACCGTACCGGTAGACGTCCCCTTAACCAGGATACTCGCCCCGATCAACGGTTCCCCGTTCTGATCGGTTATGGTACCCGTAACGGTCCTCTGTGCCAGGGTGGATCCTATTGCAAAAAGGACCAGCGCTAACACTAGTGAGAGTTTTTTCATACTAATCCAATTTTGATTTAACTTAAATATACTAGTCCAAAAAAAGTTCTATAAATTTGATTACCAAACAGTTAAAACACTACCGAAAGCTTTCGGCAAGGGATAGGGAAGTGGTTCGAGGATTAGAATTGAACAAATAAACCGTCAGAATATCATTTGGAAAAATTTGGGCTGAAAGCGTTTTTTCAAAATTCCATTAAACTAACGTAGCAAAGAACAGAAAAGGGGTGCGGCAGCTTTCCTTTGAGCCAAATAATATAGACTGACGCACCTGGCAATAATACGTAAAAAAGGGGAATGACGCTGCTTCAACGTTAAAAAAAAGTTAATTTTTAAGTTGGTCGGAGGGTAAAAACCGGACGTTATTTTTTGGTAATCAACTCAGAACGGGAATGTCAAAAAGGCGTCGCACTTATACTCAATTGCTTCAAAGCAACCGCAAATACATCCCGATGGTATTCTGCAACCCATAATACAAAGCGTCACAGATCAGGGCGTGCCCGATGGATACTTCCAGCACGCCGGGTACCGACCGGCAGTAGTAGGCCAGGTTGTCGAGATTCAGGTCGTGCCCGGCGTTGATGCCGATGCCGATGTCGTTGGCGATCTTTGCCGCAGCGATGTGAGGCGCCACCGCCCGCGCGGGGTCTTCGGCGTATTGCCGGGCGAAATGGCCGGTGTAGAACTCGATGCGATCAGCGCCGACGGCTTTGGCGCCTTCTACGAAGCGCGCTTCCGGATCGACGAAAAGCGAAACCCGGATACCGGCGGCCTGCAAGCGGGCGACCACATCGCGCAACAGACCGGCCTTTTCGATCGTATCCCATCCCTGGTCGGAGGTCAGCACACCCGGCGGATCCGGCACCAGCGTGCACTGGTGTGGCGGATGGGCGAGCACGAGTTCCAGAAACTTTTCGGAAGGATATCCCTCTATGTTGAATTCGGTCGTTACGACCTCCCGCAGGGCGGGAATATCCGCATAGCGGATGTGGCGTTCGTCAGGCCGGGGATGCACGGTGATGCCCTGGGCGCCGAACGCTTCACAGTCGCGGGCGACCTGCAGGAGATCGGGCAGGTTGCCGCCGCGGGCATTGCGCAGCAGGGCGACTTTATTTACATTGACGCTCAGCCGCGTTGCGCCAACTTTTTCTTGCAGTTGATCGTTCAAAGTTTACTTTTGCGGTAAATTTACGAAAATTGACACAATGAATTCATTCGACGCTGCCTCCGACAACCAGGCGCCAAACGGTCATTTTCCGCCCCAAACCATCCTTTTGGTGCTCCTGCTGGCGGTCCTGCTCGGCGGAATGATGGGCAGCGGGGCGGCTTTCGGCCTCGGTCAGCTCTGGGGGGTCAATCCGCAGCAAGCGCTCGGCAGCCTGACGACCGACAGCCCCGTGTCGCTGCGCAACTACGTACGCGTCGCCAACCTCTTCAACCACCTACTGACCTTCACCATCCCGGCCATCGCCGTTGCCTGGTTTTTCTTCCGGCAACAATCGCTGAGGCGGCTTCGCCTGGATAAACGGCCCGACCGGATCAACCTGATCGCGGGTATATTTTTCATCGTCATGGCTTTTCCGGTCGCCCAGCTGCTCTATTGGGTTAACCGTCAATTGCCGCTGCCCGACTGGGTATGGGATTTCGAAAATGCGACGGAATCCATGATCATGGGGCTGCTGGTCATGGAATCGCCCTGGGAACTGGCCCTCAACCTCCTGGTAGTCGCCGTGCTGCCGGCGGTGGGCGAAGAGCTGGTTTTTCGGGGTATCTTACAACAACAGCTCGAACGGCTCTGGCGCGGCGCAGCGCCCGCCATCTGGATGTCGGCGATCATCTTCAGCGCCATTCACCTGCAATTTGCCGGTTTTCTGCCCCGGCTGTTGCTCGGAGCGGTGCTGGGCTATTTGTTTTACTGGACGCGCAACCTCTGGGCGCCGATCGCCGGGCATTTCGTGACGAACGGCATGCAGGTAGCGGCCCAGTACGTGGCCGGCGACGAATTGTCACAGATAAACCTCGAAAATACCGAACAAGTAAACTGGCTGACCGGCTTGCTGGGCCTCGCGCTGCTGCTGGGCGCCGGTTTTTTTATACAGAACCGCAATCAAAATAAATGAATGGAATGGGCCGGCGGGTGGCGACGGCTGTCATATTCGTAGTTGTGATCCTGGGAGGACTGATCGGGGGGCGCCTGTCCTTCGTGCTTCTCTTTTCGGTGATTACCGCGCTATGCCTCTGGGAGTACCTGGGCATGGTGCTGGAGTACCGCCAATCCCGTGATTTTATCCGCAAACTGCTCGGCCTGTCGGTTGGCCTGGCGCCTTTTTTGTTTACGGCGGCCCTGCAACTCGAACTGGCGCCGGACCGCGACGCCTTCGTCGCCCTCTGGGCGCTGCTTTTCTTCCCGCTCGTCTTCACCACCTTCATCTACGAGTTGTATACCGGCTCTGAGAAGCCTTTCGTCAACGTGGCTTTCGTCGTGCTGGGCATGGTGTACATCGGGGTTCCGTTCTCCATGCTGAACTTCATTGCCTACGACGGGCGGCACTTTTATCTCGAAACCGTATTCGGACTGCTATTGATGAACTGGGCCAACGATACGGGCGCCTTTCTGGTAGGCTCCCGGATCGGCAAAACGCCCCTGCTGCCGCGCATCTCGCCGAAAAAAACCTGGGAAGGCATGAGCGGCGGACTGATGATCACTTTCGGGTTCGCCCTGCTGCTCGCCCTGATCTTCAACGAACTCCGCCTGGTCGACTGGCTGGTGCTTGCCGCTATCGTCGTCGTCTTCGGTTCTCTGGGCGATCTGGTTGAGTCGATGCTCAAACGCAGCGTCCAGGTCAAGGACTCCGGCCACCTCCTGCCCGGCCACGGCGGCCTGCTCGACCGGTTCGATGCTTTTATCTTCCTCCTGCCTTTCGCAACCGCTTATCTGCTTTGGATCAGGTAGCTTCTTCGTACGGCGGTCATATCGGAGATCAACCCCCAAAAGGAATCTTGCGATTTGATTGCGCGGCGACGGCCAAAACGCTTAAATTTACCCCGGCAGAAATTGCTTTACTTTAACGCCGCCCGACTATGACCATCCACCGCGAAGGCCGCAGTCTACTCATTGGACTGTTCCTCGTTTTACTCCTCCTGAATGTGGCCGGCTACCGGCTGGCGCCCTACTTTTTTCCGGTGCTGTTTTTCGCTTCGATGGCGTTTTACCTGCTGGTTTTGCAGTTTTTCAGGAGCCCCCGACGCCCCTTGCCCGCGCCCGACGACCGGCTCCTTTACGCGCCGGCGGACGGCAAGGTAGTGGTCATTGAAGAAACTGAAGAGACCGAATATTTCAACGAAAAACGGCTGCAGGTCTCCATTTTTATGTCCCTCTTCGACGTTCACGCCAACCGGGCGCCGGTAAGCGGCCAGGTGCGCTACTACCGCTATCATCCCGGCCGGTACCTCGCCGCCTGGAACCCGAAGGCTTCCACCGATAACGAGCGCAACACCATCGTCATCGCCGCCGACCACGGTCCTGAGCTCCTGATGCGACAAATTGCCGGCGCCGTGGCCCGCCGCATTCGCTGCTACCTCAGCGAAAAGGAACGCGTGCAGCAAGGCGCCGAAATCGGATTCATCAAGTTCGGCTCGCGCGTCGACCTCTTCCTGCCGCCGGAAACCGAGCTGGCCGTCGACCTCGGCGAACAGGTGTACGCCGGAAAAACCGTACTGGCCAGGTGGGGAGTGTAGCAAAAACAGGGTGATCTGGCAGGGCAATCACTGCGTACAAAATAGGCTACCGATAGCTCGTGTCGCCGGGACGGGAGCACAACAATGTTTCCAACCGATAATCGCGGCAAACTCCCGACCTAAGCACATAACTGACTGATTACCAAACCAAATTTGACAAAACCCCGTCCTATTTCAGTTCTCTTATTCTTTCCTTCCAATCTCCGGACTATTCCTCCCAAACCACCTGTCCGTCGATATCCAGGTATCGCCAGCGGCCGCGGAAAACAACCTGGGCGCGGCCTGCGAAGAAAGCGGCGGCTTCGTCGTACTGCGGCGGGATGCGCCACTCCCCTTCCCCGTCGACGTATCCCCAGCGGCCGTTGTAGCGCACGGGGCCCCGGCCGTCGGCAAAAAGGCCGGCGTCTTCGAATTTAAAGGGTATCGCCAGGGCGCCTTCCGCGTTGACGTACCCAAACCGGCCGCTGCGCTCCACCGGCGCCAGCCCCCCGCTGAAATCGCCGGCAAAATCGAAAGCAGGCGGAATGACCAGCTCGCCCCGGAGGTTGACAAACCCGAAGCGACCGTTGCGGATCACTACTGCGAGGCCTTCGAAAAACTCTCCGTTGGCGTACCCTTCGATAAAATCAAACTGCGGGGCAACGAGCAGGGCGCCGCCGCGGTCGATCAGCCCCCACCGTCCCTGCTCAGCGACCACTGCTATTTCGCCCTGGAACGGGAAAGCGGTTTCAAATGCCGGATCGATCTGCCAGAGCCCTTCCGGGTCGAGGTAGCCGAAACTTCCTTCGACCGCCGCCGGCGCCAGGCCTTCGCTGAAAGGTAGAGCGACTTCAAAAGCAGGTGGAATACGGAACGTCCCTTCGGCGTCGAGAAAGCCGAAATGGCCGTCCAGGCATACCGGCGCCAGGCCTTCGCTGAAGGGGCCGGCCTCGTTGAAGGTAACGGGAATACAAATATCGCCACGCGGGTCGATGTAGCCCCAGCGATTGACGAGACGCACAGGCGCGCGGTCTTCCTCGAAATGGCCGACGTAATTGAAAAAATGTTTGATCAGCAGCCGGCCGAAGCGATCCATCGGCACCAGACGGTCGTTAAGCCGCACCCGGGAAAAGCCGTTGTAGAAACTTTCGGCCTCGATGTACTGCGGCTCGATGACGATCTGGCCGTTGCGGTCGATGAAACCGTAACGGCGGTCTTTCCGGATTTTGAATAATGGCTGCCTCATAGATTATCCCCAAGGGGCTAGTAAAGATAATAGCGATCCAGATAACGCTCCCCGCTAATTTGTTTATCGTCGATGATCAGATAATCGGTAAAGGTGAGTTGGCGGGCCGAATCGGCGGGGGGCAGCGCAAAATTGGTGCGCACGCCCTGCACGCGCAGGCGGCTGAGCGCCGGTTCGTTATCCAGCAGTTGCCAGTTGCCGCGCACCTCACTTTCGAAAACAGCGTAATCTACTGCCGACCATTCTTCAGTATATCCGTAAAAGGAGCCGTCGGAACGGACCAGGAAAGAAGTACGCCGGTAATGATCGCCTGCTTCCGCCGAGGCGACCACGTTGAGAATGCGCCGGTCGAGCCAGGACGAAAGCGGCCCGCCGGCCACCGACGCCCGGTGCTCTTCCCGGAACCGGTGATCGAGGCCGTCCACGAGCTGCAGGGGCTGCTCTCCTTCCAGGAAGAGGAGTTCGCCCAACACCAGATCGCGATGGCGCGCTCCCGGAAAAACGTCGGTCACTTCGCAGGAGAGCCGGGCGCCTTCCCACCAGGGTTCGATGGAATAGAGGCGGACCGCCGGGGTATCCGACAGCCGCACCTGCCACTTGCCGGTATCGGCACGGGCCAGGGTCAGTTCCCGCACCCTGGGGAAATCGCGGAAGTCGAAAGCCAGCGCCTGACGGCCGTTCCAGGCTGCAAATCCCGTAATGCGTACGGGTTCCAGAAAAGTGATCACCAGGCGTTCGCCGCTACCGCTGCCCGGCGCGCCTTCCGTCCAGGCCCGCCAGGGGCGCCCGTCGAAGAGGAGCCCCGGATGATAAGCCGATACGGGATTCAGGCTGGAGGTCGCTTCGACCGCCACCGGCGCCCAGCGGGGCAGCTGCGGCCGGTATTCCAGGCTGTCGGCGTCGAAGAAGCGCAACTCAGCCATGGCGGTCGGCCACGCCGCCGGTAAAGCCGATACGGAAAGCTGCTGATCGTCCAGTTCCCGGCTGTTGGTTTGCAGCCGCGACACTTCGGTAATGCGCAGCAACAACTCGGAAACGCCCGCCGGGATGGGCAACTGCTGCCCGGGCGAGAGCATGCCTGCTTTCCGGCCGTCGGCGAAGACCGCCATTTCGGTTACTACCGCCAGGGAATCGACGGGCGGCGCCGCGAAAGCGATAGCGCGAACGGGAGCCGGCCGTTCCGGAAAAAAGAAAAGGCGAATGGCTTCCCCCGGCCCCGCGCCGGAGGGCGTCATCCAGTAGGTCGCTTCGTCGCCGTCGAAGAGCGCAGCCAGGCGGTGGTCGTTCGCCAGTGTGGTGAATACGCCCAGCAACGGCCAGGCAGGGCGCCCGTCGACGGGCGGGGGCGGCGCCGGCGGATGGGGATCGGCGCAGGCGGCGAGCACCAGCAATAGTATTGTGCAGGTTCGGGTTTTCATCTTATTTTCGGCGCAAAGACCAAACCCGCAATGGGTTCAATTAAAACAGTATAAATTTGTGCTTTTAAGTGACCATGGCGCTAAGAAAAAACTTTCCACCGGCAGGCTCCGAATACATGGGAGGCGAAAGCGACGGCTACGAGTACCGTACCGTTTTCGCCGGTTCCTCCCTGTCCCAAACCTACGAGATGTTGCGACAGTTTTTGGTAGAAGAAGGCTACGGGGACGTTCCTCTGCCCAAAGACGCCGAAGAGCTGCGCCTTTTCCGGCTGCCTACCCGCAATAAACAGATCCTGTTGTTCGAAGACAACGGCTATGTCCACAATCCCGTCAAGATCCTCTTTCCTACCGATCGCCGCAAGCGAAGCACCTTAATTTTGTGCCTCTATAACGAAGCGGATCCGCGCCACCTGGTCAAGTTTCACCGGGTACTGGACCGGGAATAGCCTCAAAGCAGGCGTTCCAGCTGTTTGACGTCCAGTTTCCTGACGACCTGGCTCATCTCCTTATCCGTCAGGTTTTCCACCTCCACGTTGATGACGAGGCGATCGCCGATGATGATGCTGGTTTGGCCGGACCGGGTGCGGGAGTTGTACTTTTCGTAAGCCTTGTGGCCGTCGATCATAATAGTTCTTTCGTACTCGTCTTCGGTTTCACGTTCGACATCGACCTGCGACCAGGCAGCGAGGCCCATCATTGCCATACCCATGCCGCCGGTATCGGCGATATTGATGTCGATGCGTTTGTCGCCCTCCTCATAGGCCGCGCCGGCGGAAGACACTTTCATGCCGAAAGCCCCGGTTTTCTCGCCGGTGTAATCCGTGCGGGGCAGGCCGATCATCGACTCCGGCAAAACTTTTTTCATTTCGCGGAAGTCGACGACCTCCACTTCTTCGCCCTTATTCATCTTTTTCATGGCCTCCTGCATCTCGCCGGCGGCCTTAGCCATCCGCTCGGCCGGATCTTCGGAAGGCGTTTCTTCGGCAGACGAGGTGGTTTCCGAAGCGGATGAGGACTCGGTAGCGGATTCAGCGGAACCGCCGCAGGCTGTGAGCAGCAGGCCGAGGCACAAAGCCGCCCAGAAAGGGATCATTTTTTTCATTGGTCGATTGTATTTTGGTTACTGAGAAAAAGCAGGTAACGACTAATCCTCCTCTTCGTTCGCCGCGGGGCGTTCGGGTTTCATTTGGGGGAAGAACAGGACCTCCTGAATGGTGTGCTGCCCGGTGAGCAGCATGGTCAGGCGGTCGATGCCGATGCCGAGCCCGGCCGTAGGCGGCATCCCGAACTCCAGCGCCCGGAGGAAATCTTCGTCGAGGGCCATGGCTTCTTCGTCGCCGCGTTCGGCCAGCCGCAACTGTTCGACAAAGCGTTCGCGCTGGTCGATCGGGTCGTTGAGCTCGGTATAGGCGTTGGCGATCTCTTTGCCGTTGACAAAAAGCTCGAAACGCTCTACGAGGCCGGGCTTGGTCCGGTGTTTTTTGGCCAGCGGCGTCATCTCGATCGGATAATCCGTGATGTACGTCGGCTGAACGAGGTGGTCTTCCACTTTTTCGCCGAAGATCTCGTCGATCAGTTTGCCTCTGCCCATGCTGGGGTCCACTTCGATATGCAGTTGTTCGCAGACCTTGCGCAGGCCGGCTTCGTCCATCTCTGAAATATCGATATCCGTGTACTCGCGGATGGCTTCATACATCGACAGCCGCCGGTAGGGCCCCTGAAAGTCGATCACTTTACCGTCGTATTCGACTTGGGTATCGCCCAACACTTCGCGGGTGACGGCGGCGAGGAGTGCTTCCACCATTTCCATGATCCAAAGGTAATCTTTATAGGCGACGTAGATCTCCATGGAGGTGAATTCGGGATTGTGGGTGCGGTCCATTCCCTCGTTGCGGAACATCTTTCCGATCTCGTATACCCCGTCGAACCCGCCGACGATCAGGCGTTTGAGGTAGAGTTCGTTGGCGATGCGCAGGTACAGGTCCATGTCCAGCGTGTTGTGGTGCGTCTGGAATGGGCGGGCGGCGGCGCCGCCGTGGATCGGCTGCAGGATGGGCGTTTCCACTTCCAGCCACCCTTTGGCGTCGAAAAAGCGGCGCATGGCGCTGATGAGGCGGCTGCGCACCAAAAAGGTCTCGCGCACGCGCCGGTTGACGACCAGGTCGACGTAGCGCTGGCGGTGCCGCAGTTCAGGGTCGGAAAAAGCGTCGTAGACCTCGGTTTCGCCGGTCTCTTCGTTGACGCGCGTTTTGACGACCGGGAGGGGTCGCAGCGCTTTGCTCAGGAAGCTGAGCGATTTGACGTGCACGGTGATCTCGCCGGTGCGGGTGAGGAAGACAAAGCCTTCCACTCCGATGAAATCGCCGATATCGATCAGTTTTTTGAACAACTGGTTGTAGAGCGCTTTATCGTCGCCGGGGCAGATTTCGTCGCGGGCGATGTACAGTTGAATGCGGCCGCTGCTGTCCTGCAGTTCGGCGAAGGAAGCTTTACCCATTACACGCGTCATCATCACGCGGCCGGCCAGGCGCACGCTCTGGAAGCGCTCCTCGTCTTCGGAGAATTCGGCCTGGATGTCGGCGGCGAGGGCATTGGTCTCAAATGTTTCGGCGGGAAAGGGATTGACCCCTAGATCGCGAATTTTCTGCAAATTTTTGCGTCTGACGATTTCTTGATCGCTGAGTTGCATTCGTTTTTTCTTTTAGATCGGGCTTTTGCCGGGAAAAACGCAAAAGTACAAAGTTCGACGGTCAAAAATAAATCAGCTGACCGCCGCGCAATCGGTTTGCCAATAAACTCAACAGGGGTGAAAATGGTTCCCCCTATTGGTATGCGTCAAGAGATGAATCCGATGCTGAAAATTGCTTTTTCTCCGGTCTACAAATACGAGTTGCCGGAAAAACATCGCTTTCCGATGATCAAATACGAGCTGTTGCCGGAGCAGCTGTTATACGAAGGTACGGTGACGGAAGACAATTTTTTCCACCCTGCCCCGCTTTCCGAAGCAACGATCCTGCTGACCCACGAGGAGGCGTACTGGCGCAAGCTGTGCAATCAGGAGCTAAGCCGCAAAGAAGTGCGCGCCATCGGTTTCCCCATGTCCCGGAAGTTGGTCGATCGCGGTCGCCACATCGCCAACGGCACCGTACAATGCGCGCTTTTCGCCCGCCGGTATGGTGTAGCGCTCAACGTAGCGGGCGGCACCCACCACTCCTTTACTTATAAAGGAGAAGGCTTCTGCCTGCTCAACGATATCGCGATCGCCGCCAACTATTTGCTGCACCACGGCATCGTTCAGCGCATCCTGGTCGTCGACCTGGACGTACACCAGGGGAACGGGACGGCGCAGATATTCCGCAACGACCCGCGCGTCTTTACCTTCAGCATGCACGGGGCGCGCAATTATCCGCATCGCAAGGAAAAATCGGACCTCGACATCGGCCTGCCCGACCGCACCGAAGACGGCCCTTACCTCAGAAAGCTGCGGGCTGTCCTCCCGCCCCTGCTCGACCAGGTCGAACCGGATATCATCTTTTACCTCTCGGGAGTGGATGTCCTCGCGACCGACAAGCTGGGCCGCCTCGCCTTATCGATCGGCGGCTGCCGCGAACGCGACCGGTTCGTTCTGGAACTGTGCAGGAAAAATGAGGTCCCGGTAGCCGTCAGCATGGGCGGCGGTTATTCGCAGCGCATCGCCCACATCATCGAAGCCCACGCCAATACGTACCGCGCCGCGCAGGAAATCTTTTTTTAACTCGCAGGAAAAATCAGGTCGGAAACAGCTTACTATGAGGCAAAAAAAAAGTCGTACAACGGTACGACTTCATAATTATAATCCCATGAACATATCCAAAATTAGAAAAATCAAATTTAAAATATCCGCTTACCTTTGAAATTAACGGATAAATGAATTAAATTCGCACCGAGCTAGGAAGTAAACTATACCACACAAATACTGACTAACGTTTAACAAATCGTGATCTCTGACTAATTGACGAGCATAATCCCATGAGCATGACCTTTTTCGGAGAGGCGACCTTGAAATGATAAGGGCGCCTTTCTTTTTTTTGCCCGGTGCGAATTGTATCTTGGCATGCGACCAAATCTGAAAGTGTGTAGCGTCCCGAACACTGTCCGGGACGACTTACCACCAACAAATTATAATCCCATGAACATATTCAAATCTATTTCAAAAATCTTCGAGGTTTCTTTTAACCTTTCTTCTCTCCCTCCGTTAATCACTAATCACGATACAAATATGCAACCACTCGCTCCTGAAAACAAAGACAAAAAAGGGTGTTTGTGAAAAAAACAGAAAGACCAAATAGCCGAAATACTTTTAAAATAAGGCATCAATTGTACGAAATGTGAATTTTTTATTTCCTATCTCTTTTATTTTCCGATCTTTTTTTCTGAATTTTTTCGCCCTTTGTCCGGATTCGATCTTTTTCTCTTGTTCCGAAACGCGCAGGCATATCCCCAAATAAGGTGAGGATTACGTGCCAGCGGTACGGAATGTACGCTGCCGGCCGGCCGTCTTTCCTATTCCGTACCTCTGGCACGGCAATCACTGCGTACAAAACATTCTACTAATAGCTCTTCCTGCCGGGGCGAGAACACGACAATATTGCAAAGCGAGAACCACTGGGAGGGACAAGTGCTTTGCACCGCTTTTTCAGTGCGGGCGTAATCAGACTGACTGGTGGTGCAGGAAATATTTATAGCGTTGCAAGGGAGCTTTTTTTCCACTTCCCCCCTGCGCAACCAGTCTATTATTCTTTTTCTTCTTCGCTTGAGGCTTCGCCGGCCGGCGTTTCAACCGTTTCTTCGACAACTTCCGGCGCGGGCGGGGTAGTTTCGGGATCGGTCTTTTCCGAAGGAGCGAACCGTTTGTTGACAACTCCGACCAGTGTGCTGACGCCGCCCATGATGTCGGAATAGGCGATATCGGCGGTGGGGGACGCCGCTTCGGTTGTTTCTTCGGGAGCAGGAGCGGAAGGCTCGTCGTCTGCTTCCTCTTTGCCGGCGATGGCCTCGGCGGCCTTTTCCAGTTTTTCGGAATCTTCGACGCGGGCGGCGGCCTCCTGTCGCATCTTTTCGGCAATTTTCGCCTCGGCTTCTTTTTTGGCCTGCTCCAGGCGTTTTTTCTCCTGGCGTTTGGCTTCGCGTTGTTTTTCGACTTCGAGGCGGCGTTCCAGTTCGGTCTGGGTGCTCGTCATCTCTTTGAGTTTCTCCTCTTTGGAACGGATGCGTTCTTCGATCATTTTGATCTTGGCCTGCCGGATCTGGGCTTCCAGTTGGCCGTCGGTGCTGGCGATCTTGCGGTTCTGGAAAGCGAGGTCGTTCTCATCGCGCTGGATGGATCGTTTCATTTTATCGATGGCGGCCAGCAGGCCTTCGAAGCGGCGGTTGAGGCGTTGCAGGGGCGAGCGGTCGTCGCCGCGATCGCCGAAGCGCTTTTCCTTGACGATCTTAAAAGCGGCGTCGAGGCGATTCCACACCTGGGTGCGGTGTTCGCGGGTGAAGTCGGCTTCGCGGAATTTGCGCTGTACGCTCTTGAGGTCTTCGAAAATATCCTGCAGCCGCATATTCTGGGCGATGCGTTGTTCGATCTCTTCGAGCATTGCCATAAACTGGCTGAGTTGGCTTTCATCCTTTTTTGCCCGCAGGTTTTTCATACGGGCGAACAACTCATTGGTCAGGTCGCGCAGGTTGTTGCCGTGTTCCCGCAGCAGGTTGCGGTCGCGGATTTGCCCCTGGACTTTTTTCCAGAACCCTTTGAGGTTCTCCCAAACCGAATTATCGAATTCCTGGAGCTGTCCGATCTTATCTTTGAGCTCTTCGAGTTCCGACTGGTAGGTTTCATGGAGTTTTGAGGAGAGCACGACGAAGTGCCATTCCGTTTGGGCGCGCTGGACGACGTCGGTGCGTTCTACTCGCAGTTTTTCGGGCAGCAGGCTTTCTGAAATGGAGAGTTCCCGCTCCATTTTTTCGTGTTGTTCCGGGAAAGTAACCTCTTTATCGTTGCGCCAGTGGTCCATCATTTCTTTGCTGAAATCTTCGGTAGCAACGGCTTCCGGGAAAACGAAGATATTCACTTTGTTCCCTTCCGGCTGCAATTCCAAGGCGATGAGTACGCGTTCTTCCTGAGCGTTATTTCCCCAAAGTACAAGCTTGTTCTTCATAGAACCAGTCCTAATTTTCTGAGTAAAACACAGCTTTTCACGGTCGTCGGTAGTTCGTAATGGCTTGAGATCCTTTCAAATTTAACAATTTAGGGACCAAACCGGCAACTTTTACTACCTTTTTCTATTTCCCGCCCCCCGGCGCTTGCGATCAGGCGGTCACTTTTCCCGTTTTGACCAGCCCGGCCGAGACCAGATATTCGGCGATCTGCACGGCGTTGGTCGCGGCGCCTTTGCGCAGGTTGTCGGCCACGATCCAGAGGTTCAGCCCATTGTCGATCGATTCATCGCGCCGGATGCGACCCACGAACACTTCGTCGCGGCCTTTGGCGTGTAGCGGCATCGGATAGCGGTTGCGCTGCGGATCATCCGCCACCACCAGGCCGGGCGTTCCGGCAAGCAGCTCGCGCAACTCGGCCAGGTCGAACGGTTTTTCGAATGTTATGTTGACCGATTCCGAATGCCCGCCGTGCACCGGCACCCGCACGGCCGTAGCCGTGATGCCGATATTCTGGTCTGCCAGGATCTTTCTGGTTTCATTGACCAGTTTCATTTCTTCTTTGGTGTAATCGTTTTCGAGAAAAACGTCACATTGCGGCAGACAATTTTCCATGATAGGATACGGATAGGCCATCTCTTCCGGCTTGGGTTCGAACCCTTTGCGTTCCAGCTGGTACTGCTTTACCGCCTTCATCCCCGTGCCGGTAAACGACTGGTAAGTGGAAATGACCAGCCGGCGAATGCCGTAACGCCGGTGTAACGGCGCCAATGCAACCACCAGCTGAATGGTGGAGCAATTGGGATTGGCGATGATTTTATCCTCCGCGGTCAAAACCCCGGCATTTACTTCCGGCACCACGAGCTTTTTATCGGGTTCCATCCGCCAGGCCGACGAATTGTCGATAACCGTTGCGCCGGCTTCGGCAAAACGCGGCGCCCAGAGGCGCGAGATATCCCCGCCGGCCGAGAATAACGCCAGGTCCGGCCGGGCGGCGACGGCCGCCTCGAGGCCGATGACCGCGTGCGTCGCGCCGGCAAATTTAATCGGCTTACCTACCGAACGTTCGGAGGCTATGGGTAAAAACGAGCTGACTGGAAAATTGCGCTCTTCCAAAACTTTGCACATTACGGCGCCCACCAGGCCGGTGACACCTACAACTGCTACCTTCATTTTCCATCATTTTTTAAATTGGGCCGTTAAGATACATGCAATCTAAGTTTATTGCTATTTTTGATTTTATGAAACCGCCATTTTTTTTCCTGCTCCTCTGCCTGCCTTTGGGGCTTTCCGCTCAATTTACGGATGATTTCAGCGATGGGGATTTCACCTCCGATCCGCCCTGGTTCGGCAATACCGACCGCTTCGTCGTCGCCGCCGGCGAGCTGCAATTGCTGCATGCCGAGCCCGAAGCGAACAATACCGCGTTTCTGGCAGTCGACGCTCCGACCACGGCCGACGCCCCGACGACCTGGTCGTTTCGCGTGCGCCTCGAATTTTCGCCATCGAGCGCCAACCGCACCCGCATTTACCTGAGCAGCACAGCCGGCGACCTCAGCGACGACACCAACGGCTATTTCGTAGAAATCGGCGAGAGCGGCTCCGATGACGCACTGACCCTTTACCGGCAAGACGGCAGCAGCACTACGGCCCTGGTTACCGGCGCCGCCGGAGCGGTCGCCAACGACCCCGCCGAGGCAGGGGTGCGCGTAACCCGTTCCACCGCCGGCGAATGGGAGCTCAGCGCCGACTATAGCGGCGGAACGGACTATCAGTTGGAAGGGACCGCCACCGACGACACCTACCCGGTCGGCCAGTTCTTCGGTTTTTACTGCCGCTATTCCGCTACCCGCGCCGATAAATTTTTCTTTGACGATGTCTTTATCGACCCGCTCTTCGTCGATACCCAACCGCCGGAACTGATCAGCGCTACCGCCCTGAGCGCCACCGGCCTCCTGCTCACCTTCAACGAGCCACTCGACCCGGCGGCCGCCGAAGATACCGGCAATTACACCATCGATAACGGCATCGGCGCGCCCGTCGCCGCCACCTTCGACCCGGCCGAACCCGCCCGGGTATCGCTTACGCTGAACACCCCGCTGGTCAACCTCACCACCTATACTCTCACCGCTACCGGCATCACCGACGCCAACGGCAATGCCGGCAGCGAACAAACGACGACCTTCACCTTCCTGGATATCCAGCCGGCGGTATTGAACGACATCATCATTACCGAAATCATGGCCGACCCGACCCCCGCCGTCGGGTTGCCCGAGACGGAATACGTCGAGCTCTACAACCGCAGCGAGAAGGTCATTCAACTCGGCGACCTGCTTTTCGACAGCGGCGGCAGCCCCGCCCCTTTATCCAGCTTCGCCATGCCGCCCCAAACCTACGTCATCCTCACCGATAGCGACGATGCGCCGGCCCTGGCTCCCTTCGGGGAGGTGGTCAGCATCGACGGCAGCCTAGGCCTGACCAACGGCGGCGACCAGCTGCAGCTCACCGATAGCGAAGGCGAACGCATTCACCAAATCAATTACACCGACGATTGGTACGCCGACCCGGATCGCGACGACGGCGGCTACGCCCTCGAACTGATCGACCTGGCGGGCCCTTACGACTGCGCCGGCAACTGGCGGGCGGCGGTAGCCCAGGCCGGCGGTACGCCCGGCGGCCCCAACTCCGTACAAGGCGCCCCCGCCGACGACCAGGGCCCGGTGCTGACGCGCACCACCACCCTGAGCGATACCGAGATCGTACTGTTGTTTGACGAACCGGTAGACGAAGCCTCTGCAACCGATCCGGCTTTTTACGACCTCGCCGGAGGCCCGGCCGTCATGGAAGTTCTGCTCACCGGCGAAGCAGACCAGGTGTTGCTCATCCTCGAAAGCCCGCTGCAGTTGCGCACCGTTTATACCCTCACCGTTCCCGGCGGCATCGCCGACTGCCTGGGCAATACCGGCGGGCAAGCGATCCAGGTGACGATCGCGCTGGGCGAGCCGGTAGAAAGCGGCGATTTGCTGGTCACGGAAATTATGGCCGACCCCGGCGACGCTCCGGACCTGCCCGAAGTGGAGTACATCGAACTGTACAACCGTTCCGAAAAATTCCTGCAACTGGGCGGCGTCGCCTTTTCCAACGGCGGTACGCCCAAAACCCTCCCGGCCGCTATCTTACTGCCGGGCGAATACCTGATCCTGACCGACGAAGACGCCGCAGATGAATTATTGCCCTTCGGCGCCGTGCTGGGCATCAGCAGCTTCCCGGCCCTGGTGAACAGCGGCGACGAGATCATCCTGCTCGCCGAAACGGGCGCCGCCCTCTTTTCGCTGGAATACGATACGCGCTGGTACGCCGACCCGGAAAAAGCGCGGGGCGGCAATTCGCTGGAGATGATCGACCGGCAGGGACCGCTGACCTGCCGGCACAACTGGCGCGCCGCTGATGATCCCCGGGGAGGAACGCCCGGGCAGGTTAATTCCATCGACGGGCAGGCGCCGGAATCCGTCCCGGTCGACCTCCAGGTCATTCTTCCCGAAGCAAGCGACCAGTTGCTCGTCACTTTCAACCGAGCGTTGGACCCGGCTACCGCGCTGGAAAACGCGGCCTACACCCTGGAACCGGAACTGCCCGTCACCGGGCTGACCCTCGCCGGCCCCGAACAGGTCAGGCTCACCCTGGGCGAACCGCTCGCACCCCAAACCCTGTATACCCTTACCGTCAACCTGCCGCTGACCGATTGTGTCGGCAACGGGCCCGGCGCCTTCAACACCCTGCCATTCGGCCTGCCCGAGCCGGCCGCCCCCGGCGATTTCGCCGTCAACGAGGTGCTTTTCTTTCCCCAGGTCAGCGGCTCCGATTTTGTGGAGCTCTACAACCGGTCCGGGAAAGTAATCAACCTCAACGGACTGGAAATTGAAAATGCCGCTAAACTGAGCGGCAACACTTTGGAACAGGTATTCAGCGACTTCCTGCTGCTGCCCCAACAGTACGCCGTGCTCACCCCCGACCCCGCCGATATCCAGGCGCGCTACCAAACCGGCTCGCCCGTCACCTTTCTGGCCACGGACCTACCCACGCTCGACAGTGACGAGGGCAATGTCACGCTGCGATTTGACGGCGTCACGATCGACTCTTTCGACTACTCGGACGACCTGCACTTCAGCCTGCTGGACAACGAACGGGGCGTCTCTCTGGAACGCATCGACCCGGCCGGCCCGAGCAACAGCGCCGGCAATTGGCACTCGGCCGCTTCCACCGTGGGCTTTGCCACGCCCGGATACCAGAATTCGGTATTTGCCCTGACGCCCGGCGCCGCCGGATCGGTGGTTTCGGTGCCCAATAATACCTTCTCGCCGGACGGCGACGGATTCGAAGAAACGCTCAATATTTTTTACGACGTACCGGCTCCCGGCTACGTGCTCAATGTCGAGGTCTTTGATGCCCAAGGCCGCCCCGTACGCAAGCTTCTCGACAACCAGACCCTCGCGGGAGCGGGCAGCTTCAAATGGGACGGCGCCACCGACGACGGTCAAAAAGCCCGCATCGGCATCTACGTGCTCTGGATAGAACTTTTCCGCCCCGACGGAAGCACGGAGCAACGCAAAGAAACCTGTGTGCTGGCAGGGCGACTCGACTGAATCGCCCCTGCTCTCCTATGGACCCCGTTGCGGGTTCATGAATTATGGGACAAAAATTCGGTTGGAATGGCACAAACCCGAATTTTTGTTCATATATTTGAACCAGGAATTCAACTAGGCGCTAATCAAACCTGCTAGAGAACCAGATTATCCTTTCACTTCTTTGGGGTTCTTTTTTGTAGAAGGCAAAACTAACTAAGACAGTCGACCAGACACTCTAAGCCATCGGGCTGCTCCGGGCTCAGTCGCGCTTTCGCGCGACCGGCGGATGCAGGCGATTTGGCGCTTTTGCCATTGCTTAGTTTTTGTTGCTCAAAACCTTGCAAATCATAATTGACATGAATTCCACAAATTCCCCCAAACGGCTTTTGCGGTTTTCCTATTTTGCCGCGGTGACCGTCCTCACGTGGCTCATCGTCTTTCCGCTTCGCGGCGCCTGTTTCCAGTGGTGGCAACATCAGGCGGTACTTTGGATGTTTACTTTGCTGGGACTCGGACTGGTCTGGCTGATACTGAGCCGCCAACAAATGATGATGGCGAGTTTTGCCGCCTGCGCCCTCCTCTGTCTGCATCTCGAAAACCCCGAAGGCAACCCGCCTCCCGGACGGACAGCCCCTGCCTTCGCCCGTATTGCCATCGCGCAGCTGCAATTACCGGAAGATTTCACGCCACAGCAAGACCTGCCCTGCCTGCGCCCGGCTTTGGAAGCCGATTTGCTGGTGGTAGAAATAAATGCGCAGCTGGCGGCCTGGCGCGCAGCGCTTGAGGATAGCGGTTACCGCTACCGGTCGACTCACCTTCCGCATCTTCATATCTTTTCACGCCTTTCCTTTGATGAGGTGCGTCCGGTAGTCAGCCAGTACCCTCTGAAAAACATTGCGGGGCGATTGTATCTGAAAACGGGGTATGCCCGGAAGACCGTTCAATTTGTCGTTCCCGTGCTGCCCGAGACGGACCCGTCCGGCGCCCTGGCGCAGCTGGCCGGCAGGGTTCGCGATATCGAAACGCCGCTGCTCGTATTCGGCCGTTATCACCGCGCGCCCTGGTCCCGGGAAGTGCGAGGCTTCCAACAGAGCTCGGGGCTGTGGATCGCCCGCGCGACGCCTCCCCGGCAAGCGCTGGAAACGGTGGGAGCCGCACCGGTGGATCACATCTTCTATAATGATTATTTCAAATGTATTAGTTTTGGGACGATAAGCGGCGCCGGCCATCCCAACATTGGCGTAGTCGGTGCTTTTGAATTGCTCACGGAACCCACAACCGATGCTGAAACCTCGCATCCTAAGCTTTAAATACGCCCTGCAAGGAGTGGTCGATCTCTTTAAGAGTCAGCCCAATGCTAAAATTCACCTGCTCGCCGCCGCGGCGGTCATCACCTTCGGCTTTGTTTTTGCCGTAGATACCGTAGAATGGTGTATCCTGGCGCTGGCGATCGCAGCAGTGCTGGCCGCCGAAGCCTTCAATACCGCTCTCGAATACCTCACCGACCTGGTTTCCCCCGAGTACCACGAACTGGCCGGTAAAACTAAAGACGCCGCGGCCGCAGGAGTGCTCCTCACTGCAATCGGCGCGGCTACCGCCGGGCTGGTCATTTTTCTGCCTCGTTTCCTCCATTGGCTGGGGTATTGATACCGGCCCAGCATTGTGGCCGGTTTCGGCAATTTCTCCCAAGCGGCAGCCGTTTTTTTGTTTGTGATTTTTGACCCTCCGCCCTTTTCTTCATCAACACCCTAAATTTTTTCTTACATGAAAGCCCGTGGTCTCATTGTTTTTTTGCTTCTGTTTGTTTCATCCCTCTCCGCACAACATCAACTGGGGTTACGTACAGAAAACGCCGCCGGGATAAACGGCGTAGCGCTCAACCCCGCGGCGCCGCTCCTCACGCCTTTTCCCTGGCAGATCAACCTCCTGGAAGGAAGCTTTTTCTTTGAGAACAACTACGCCTATTTCGAAGGAATACGCCTGGGCGACCTCCTGCAGGAAACAGAAGATCTGGAGGTTGTCTACGCGCCCTACCAGGAAGAACCCGACGGCTCCGGCGAGCGCACTTTCGTATTCGACATCTACACCCACAACAATGATCGGTTTGCCGCACTCGCCACCTCCGCCATGGGCCCTTCCTTTTTCGTCCGGATCGGCGGCGCTTTCAGCCTGGGCGTGGTAGCCCGTGCGCGCACCGGCTTTCGCGTTGCCGGCGTGGCTCCGGCATTGAGCTACGACCAGCTGGAACGCCTCGAAAATTTTGACCGCCTTTCGGTGGCGCCCCTGCGATTCGCCGCACTCGGATGGACAGAGGCTGGGCTCAACCTGGGGTACCGCTGCTCCCTGAACAACGGCGGCGCCCTGCACATCGGAATTACCGCTAAAGCACTACAAGGATACGAGTCGGTTTACATTGAAAACGAATCGCCTCTCGATCTGACCGTCTTTCCCGGCGATTCGTTGCTGGCCGCCTCCTTCGACGTCCGGGCCGGCTACACGACCACCCTGGAAGCGGCGGCGGAATATTCTCCGCAAAACAACGGCAGTGGCGTCGGCTTCGATCTGGGTGTCATCTACACGGACGCTCCGGAAGGCGAGTCGCCCTACCGCTGGCGCCTGGGGGTGTCGCTGCTCGACCTGGGCAGCCTGCGGTTTGACCGTAACGCTCAGGCTTACCGCTTCCGCTCCGAATTGCAGGCCAGCCTCACCCGGGCGCCCTACGACGAGATCCAGGGCGTCGAAAATGTCGACTCCTTATTGCAGATTCTCAGCGACCAGGCCCTGGGGGACCCGCAGGTCGCCCGGGCGGGTACGAGCTTCGACCTCTGGCTGCCGGCCGCGTTGAGTGTACAGGTGGATCGCGCTTTGGGGTCGTCCTTTTTTATGAACGCCACCCTGGTGCACGGTCTCCCGCTCGGCGAAAACCGCCTTTCCCGCGGCGCCCTCCTCGCGGTGACGCCCCGCTGGGAAACCAAATGGCTGGGCGCCTCCCTGCCCATATCCTTATATGAATGGAACCGGCTGCGCGTCGGTGCAGGACTGCGACTGGGGTTCGTATATCTCGGCACCGACAAACTCGGCAGCCTGCTATTGCGGCAGCGGTTTTCCGGCGCCGATTTTTATTTTGCGCTGCGATTCCAGCCCTGGTGGGAAAAGAGAAGCGGCGGCGGCAAAAAGCGATCGGGTCGCCGGGGACGGCGCGGCAATGTTAAATGCTATGAATTCTGAAACTATGCTTCGGTACTCCTGCCACCATTTCGAAGAACTGACAACTTCGGCCCTCTATGACATTATGGCGTTGCGACAGCAGGTCTTTGTCGTCGAACAAAACTGCCCTTACCTCGACGCCGACGGCGTCGACCTTCAATGCTGGCACCTGCTGGGGCAAGCTTCCGACGACGCCCTGCTCGCTTACGCACGGCTGATCCCCCGCGGCCTCGTATTCGAGGAATACACCTCGATAGGCCGGGTCATAACGGCGCCGCAAATCCGCGGCCGGGGCGCCGGGCGGCAGCTGACGCAGAAAGCATTGGACTGGCTCGACCATCAATTTCCGGCTGCCCCGGTAAAGATCTCCGCCCAATGCTACCTCATCCGCTTTTACGAATCTTTCGGGTTTGAAACGGTCGGAGAATCCTATCTGGAAGACGATATCCCCCATATCGGGATGATCCGTAGCCAAAAGCGAGTTGGCAAGAATCAACCCTGAAAATCAGACGGCCGGCCTTTCAGGACCGAAAAAAATTCCCGACGGCGTCACTGCACCGTCCGCCCGGAAGCCTGACGCGAATTCAGGTCGATGCGGCGGGATTTTTTGAGATCGACCATCAATCCGGCCCAGGCGCTGGTGGCTTCTACCCGGAATTTGCGGTTTTCGTAGGTAACGATGCCCGAGCGACGGTTCCAGTCGGAAGCCCGCAATACAAAGCGGCCGTCGGTCTTGGGGCTGGGGCCGAAGATGAGGTAGCGGTCCCTGCCGCCCCCTTCGAAGCTGATGGCGAAGCGGTTCTCTTTGGGGCTGAAGAGAAAGACGCCCGGGGTATTGCGCGGGATGACGATCTCTTCCACTTTCCGGCCGTCGATAATCTTGATCTCTCCCGAAGTGATCTGCGAGAGGCTGCCCTTCAGCTCGCGGCGCATCACGATATCATCGGACAGGTAGAACTGAATGCGTTTCAGTTCGGCATCGGTCCAGCGGTTGGTTTCGTAGAGATCGATGGTGAAAGGCTTGAGGGTGGGGCCGCAGGCGGAAGCCAGCAGCGCGAGCGCCAGCAGCCAGGCGTTTATATGAAAAAGTCTCATTTTGAAAAGGTTTGTTTGCGCATGATTCCACCGGCAAAGTGATCTTTTTTTGCAAATCATTCCAGCGTATTAAGAATCTTTAACCGGCGCTTAACGCAATTTAACCTGGATTAACAGCATCAGCGGCGGGCCCGGAAAAACTGTTGGAGCAGCTCGGTGCATTCGTCGGCGAGGACGCCGAACTCGACTTTCGTTTTGGGATGCAACAAGCTCTTTCCGAACCGCATGAACCCTCGCTTGTCGTCCGCGGCGCCGTAAACGAGTCGCCCCAGTTGGGCCCACTGCAGCGCGCCGGCGCACATCACGCAGGGCTCCAGGGTAACGTAAAGGGTGCATTCGGCGAGGTATTTACTCCCGAGGAAGTTGGCCGCTGCGGTCAGAGCGATCATTTCGGCGTGGGCGGTGACGTCGTGCAGCTGCTCGGTTTGGTTGAAGCCGCGGGCGATGATCCGGTTCTGGGTGGCGATGACCGCGCCGACAGGCACCTCGCCGGCCTGGAAAGCCTGGCGGGCTTCTTTCAATGCTTCCTTCATAAAATGTTGATCACCGTGAACGCTGAGCATATTCAGGATTTTGCCGCTGAACCCGCAACGGGTCCCCTTATAAATTCCGGCGTCGAACAGCCGGTAAAACTTAAACAGTCATCACGCGTTTCCGTTTACTAAGAACCCATTGCTGGTTTTCGGCTCAAAGAACAAACCCGCAATGGGTTCAAAGATAATGCGGGTTAATTTTCCGGACGTCCCGCTTTTCTTTTCATTGGCAAAAAGCATACCTTTGCACATGGAACAGGTAAAAACAGCATCCCAAGTATCCCAAGATAAGTTTTTGGGGGAAGCCCTCACTTTCGACGACGTCCTGCTCGTCCCCGCATACTCTGAAGTATTGCCCCGAGATGTCGATATCTCTTCCTGGATCACCCGTGATCTGAAGATCAACGTCCCCATCGTTTCCGCGGCTATGGATACGGTAACCGAAGCGAAGCTGGCGATCGCCATCGCTCGCCAGGGCGGCATCGGCATTGTGCATAAAAACATGACCATCGAGGAGCAGGCCGAGCAGGTGCGCAGTGTGAAGCGCTCCGAAAGCGGCATGATCATCGACCCGGTTACCCTGGAGGCCGACGCCACCATCGGTGACGCCCTCAACCTGATGCGGCGTTTCAAGATCGGCGGCATTCCCATCATCGACCGGGAAAATACGCTGATCGGCATCCTCACCAACCGCGACCTGCGCTTCGAAACGCGCATCGATCAGCCGGTTTATGAACTGATGACCCGCGAAAACCTGGTCACGGCGCCGGTAGGTACTACCCTCGATCAGGCCCGAGACATACTGCAGCGCCACAAGATCGAAAAACTGCCCGTAGTCGACGAGCACCGCAAACTGGTCGGGCTGATCACCTACAAGGATATCATGAAAGTGAAAAACTACCCGTACTCCTGCAAGGACTCTTACGGCCGCCTCGTCGTGGGCGCCGCGGTGGGCGTAACCAATGATATCCTGGAGCGGGTGGACGCCCTCGTCAAAGTAGGCGTCGACGTCGTCGTGATAGATACGGCGCACGGCCACTCGCGCGGCGTCCTCGATGCCGTTCGCCTGGTCAAAGACCACTATCCCGACCTGCAAACGGTCGGCGGCAACGTCGCTTCCGCAGAAGGCGCGCAGGCATTGGTAGAAGCCGGCGTCGACGGCGTGAAGGTCGGCGTCGGGCCCGGCAGTATCTGCACCACGCGGGTAGTGGCGGGCGTAGGCGTTCCCCAGCTCACCGCCATTTACAACGCTGCGCAGGGCATCAAGAACACGGGCATCCCTATCATCGGCGACGGCGGCATTCGCTACACGGGTGATATTGCCAAAGCGATAGCGGCGGGCGCCAGCACGGTGATGGCCGGCGGGCTGTTTGCCGGCGTGGAGGAGGCGCCGGGCGAAACGGTGCTCTACGAAGGCCGGAAATTCAAAATCTACCGCGGCATGGGCTCCTTGGGCGCTATGCAAAAAGGCTCGAAGGATCGCTACTTCCAGGACGTGGAAGACGACATCAAAAAGCTCGTACCGGAAGGTATCGAGGGGCGTGTTCCTTATAAAGGCACCGTAGCGGAAGTAATGGTGCAATACATCGGCGGGCTGCGCGCCAGCATGGGCTATTGCGGCGCAGCCGATATCCGGACTTTACAGGAAGCCAGCTTCGTGCGCATCACCAACGCGGGCGTCCACGAGAGCCATCCGCACGATATCACCATCACCAAAGAAGCGCCCAACTACAGCCGCCGTTAGTCCGTACATTTTTTTTAATTTTACGGAATGAACCGATTGCTCCCAGCATCCTTCTACCAGCGCGAAGAGGTGGTGCAGGTGGCGCGGGATCTGCTGGGGATGTACTTGTGCACCCGCATCGACGGCGCCGTTGCCGCCGGAAAGATCGTAGAGACCGAAGCCTACCGCGGGCCGGACGACAAGGCCTGCCACGCCTGGAACAACCGCCGCACCCGGCGCACCGAGGTGATGTTCCGAGCCGGCGGCGTAGCCTACGTTTACCTGTGTTATGGCATTCACCATTTGTTCAACGTGGTATCCGGCCGGGAAGACCAGCCCCACGCCGTACTGATCCGGGCAGTGGAACCCACGGATAATATACCGGTGATGATGGATCGCCGGGGTTTCTCCAGGCTGCGGCCACAATTAACCGCCGGCCCCGGCGTTCTAAGCCAGGCGCTGGGCATTCGCACGCACCACTCCGGGCTGTCCCTGGCCGGTGCGGAAGGCCCGATCTGGCTGGAGGACCGGAAGGCACAGCCGATCGCCGAAGATATTCTGGCCGGCCCGCGGGTCGGCGTCGCCTACGCCGCCGAGTGCGCCGCCTGGCCCTGGCGTTTTCGGATTAAAAATTCGCCCTGGACCAGCAAAGCGCAGCCATAAGAGATGCTATGTTGGGCGGGTTCGTTATGAAAATCAACAGGTTAACTAAAAGATAAAATGTGAGTTTACTAGGGTAAATGAGTATTTTATCTTGACGACAGGTTCTTAAGTGGTGTGTAACAAAAATTTTTGCTGATCCTTTCTTGAAAGGAAACGCTTTTAATTACTGAAAATCAACTTTTTAAATTGAGCACTCAGCAAAAATTTTTACAAGGAACTTGTGTTACACACCACTAGGCTGTTGATTTGCAATAGAAGCAAGCTCCAAACATGCTAAACTCATCGCCCATGCACCTTAGCATCTTTTGCACCGTCGCCGCCTTCCTTGTGATCACCATCGGTTTCGCCCAGCCCGATACCGAAATCGCCACCAATGAAAACCGGGTTTACAAAGAGCATATCCGCACGGTGAATTTCCACCTCGACGGGCTCTTTCTCACCTACCCCGTCGTCGACCTGAATGCATCCACCCCGCTCGTGTTGTCTTTCGACGATATGGACGCCGACGCGAAGGACTATCTGTATACTTTCGTACACTGCGACCGCAACTGGCAACCCACCAACTGGTCGGAACTCGAATATCTCGAAGGGTATACCGAAGAACGCATCTTCGATTTCAACTTCTCGTTCAATACCGTCACGCCCTATACCCATTACGAAATACGCCTCCCCAACGAAAGCATGCGCTGGACCAAATCGGGCAACTACCTGCTTCAGGTCTACGAAGATGACGAAGACCGGGAACTGATCATCACGCGCCGCTTCGTGGTGGTGGACCGCAGGGTGAAAATAGACCCTCAGGTCGTGCGCCCCGCATCGGTGAGCAAACTGCAGACGCATCAGGAGATCGACTTCGTGGTCAACCACGAAAATTTCGATATCCGCAGCCCCCAGCTGGAAGTGCGCGCCACCGTCCTTCAGAACGGCCGTTGGGACAACGCCATCACCGATATCGAACCGATGTTTATCCGGAACAACCGCCTGATCTTCGATTACCAAAACCAGATCGTCTTCCCCGGCGGTAAGGAATTTCGCTGGCTCGACCTGCGCAGCCTGCGCTTCTACGGGCAGCGCATCCTGGAAATCGCGCGCTACCCCGACGGGTTCGAAGCCCTTATCGAAAAAGATTACAACCGCTCGGGAAAAGCCTATTTTTTCCGGGAAGACCTTAACGGACAGTTCATCATCGAGAACCAGGATGCTTCCGGCGGCCCCAACCTCAGCAGCAACTACGTCGACGTGTTGTTCCGGATTTATGCTCCGCAGCCGCTTTTTGACCAGGATGTCTATTTCGTCAGTGAGCTGACCGACTGGGCGCTTACGCCCGAATACAAGCTCGTGTACAACGAGGCGGAAAACGGCTACGTCATCAAGCTGCTCCTCAAACAGGGATACCACGACTACGCCTTCGCCACCCGCCCCGCCGGCAGCGATGATGACACCGTCGATCTCAGCGTCTTTGAAGGCAACTGGCACGAAACCGAGAACGAATACACCATTCTGCTGTACTACCGTTCTTTCGGCGACCGCTACGATCAGGTTATCGGCTCGATTACTTTCCAGTACGCGCCCTGACCTCACCTGCGGCCGCTTCCCGGCAGGCCGCTGCTCATTCATCCATGAGAAGTTGATTTTTATATAAATAATTCGGCCGTCCGGGGGGCCTTTATTACCATTGTACGCAGAAACAATCTGCTACCATTAAACAGCCTAAAAGCCTTTCATTATGCTACAAAGAATAACCTTGCTGTCCATTCTGATGCTGTTGTCTGCTTCGGTGAGCCAAGGGCAGGAGACCTGGTCGCTGGAGCGCTGTATCGAATACGCCCAGCAAAACAGCCTGACCATGAAACAGGCCGATTACACCATCCAGGACGCCCAACTGAACCTGAAGCGCAACCAGTTTAGCCGGCTCCCGTCGATCAATGCTTCCGTGAACGGCGGCTACCAGTTCGGTCGAACCATTGACCCCACGACCAACACCTTTAATACGGAGACCATCATTTTCAACAGCTATAACCTCACCACCAACCTGCCGCTCTTCACCGGCTTTCAGATCGTCAATTCCGTCAAGCAGAGCAAATACGACCTGGCCGCCTCTCAACTGGAAGCCCAGGCTTCAGCCAACGATATGGCCCTGCAGATCGCCACCGCCTACCTGAACATCCTGCTGGCGGAAGAGCAACTGGCCAACGCCCGCAACCGGCTGGGCCAATCCGAAGAACAGCTCGAAAATACCGATAAACTCATCCAGGCGGGCAGCCTGCCCGTAAACGACCGGCTCGACTTTGTAGCCCAGGTGGCCCGCGACGAGCAGGCGATCGTAGAGGCGGAAAATGCCGTCATCGTCAATTACCTGACCCTGAAACAGCTCATGGAAGTGGATCCCAACCTGGATTTCAAGATCGAAAGACCCGACGCGCTGGTAATCCCTTCCGACCGCGATCCGGAAAACTTCAACGTCAATGAGATATTCGCCGCCGCCCTGGGCGCCCAACCCCAGATCGAAGCGGGTAACCAACGGCTGCAAAGCGCCCTGATGGGCGTAGACATCGCCCGGGCCAGCATGCTGCCTACTGTATCGCTGTTCGGCAACCTCAATACCAACTACTCCAGCCTAGCGCAAACCCTGAGCGGTACGCAGACGGTACGCGTAGAACAAACCTTCTTTATCGACGATAACCCGGTAGCCGTCGCCTTCGATCAGGAAGTACCGAATTTCGAAGACCAGTCTTATATCGATCAGGTCAACGAAAACTTCGGCCAGAACTTCGGCCTCAGTATTCAGGTCCCGATCTACAACCGCCACCAGAACCGCATTGCGATGGACCGGTCGCGGGTGCAGGCCCTCAACCAGGAAGTGCTGAACCGCCAGCAACGCCAGCAACTGAAGACCGACGTACAACGCGCCGTTGCGGACGCCCGGGCCGCCCAACGCTCGCTGGAAGCGGCCCAACGCACCCTGGAAGCAGCACAGGGCGCGTACGAGAACGCCCAGCGTCGCTTCGACCTCGGCGCCATCAACTCACTGGAATTCACTACCGCCCGCAATACCCTGGAACAAGCAAAAGTGTCGCTCATCCAGGCTAAATACCAGTTCGTCTTCAACGTCAAAACCGTAGATTTCTACCTCGGCCGCCCCCTGAGGATGGACTGATTATGCCTTGAAAAGGCGCCTAACGGCCAGGCGAGTAACAGACAAAATGACAAAGGCGGAGCTACTTTCCGCCGACCAAAGCAATACGCAACAAATAAAAAGGTAATGGCAAAACGAAAGCGCAACAATTTACTGATCTGGATACTGATCGGAGCAGTCGTCCTTCTGGTCGTCGCCGCCGTCTGGCGCCAGCAGACCAAACCTAAAGGCGAAAAAGTAACCGCCGAAAAAGTGGAAAAACGCACCATCCGGGAAATGGTGGCCGCCAGCGGAAAAATATTCCCGCAAACGGAAGTCAAGATCAGCTCTGACGTCTCGGGAGAGATCGTCGAGCTGGCCGTCGAAGAAGGAGACTCGGTCGTCACCGGGCAGTTGCTGGCCAAGATCGACCCCGACGCCTACCAGTCGCAGGTCGAACAGGGCGTCGCCAGCGTCAACAACGCCAAAGCCAGCTACGCCAACGCCCGCAGCCAGGTGGAAAACGCCACGGCGCAGCGCGAACAGATTATCGCCCAACTGGAAAACGCCAAGGAGATCCAGCGCCGCAACGAAAAGCTGTGGAAAGAAAAAGTGATCTCCGAAGCCGACTACGAGGCCTCGCTCTCCAACCTGCGCGCCCTGGAAGCCAACCTGCGCTCGGCCGAAGCCAGCATCCGCGCCGCCGAGGAAGCCGCCAAAGCCAGTAAATTTTCCGTCGACCGCGCCGAAGCGGCGCTTAAGGAACTGCGCACCGCCCTGCGGCGCACCACCATCTACGCCCCCACCAGCGGCATCATCTCCATGCTCAATGTGGAAGCAGGGGAACGCGTAGTGGGCACCATCCAGATGGCCGGCACCGAAATGATGCGCATCGCCAACCTCAATAATATGGAGGTCCGGGTCGACGTCAGCGAAAACGATATTCCCCGGGTGAGCCTGGGCGACCTCGTGGAAATTGAAGTAGACGCCTACATCGATCGCAAGTTCCGGGGACGCGTCACCCAGATCGCCAATTCAGCAAATAACACGGCGACCGCAACCGCTTCCCTGACCAGCGACCAGGTGACCAACTTCGAGGTCCGCATCAATATCGACCCGGAATCGTACGCCGACCTGGTTACCCCCACAAAGCCCTATCCCTTCCGGCCGGGCATGTCCGCTTCCGTAGAGATCAATACCGAGAGCCTGAAAGACGTACTCAGCATACCCATCCAGGCCGTGACGACCCGTGAACCGGAGGAGGAGGACAATGAGGACGAAAAAGCAGCGGAAGAGGACGAAATCGGCGAAGACGAACTGCTGGAAGTGGTCTTCCTCGTGCAGGGCGATACCGTAAGCCGGGTGGAAGTCACCACCGGCATTCAGGACGATACTTATATCCAGATCCTTTCCGGACTGGAGGAGGGACAGGAAATCGTGACCGGCCCGTACGCCGCCATCGCCCGCAAACTGGAGAGCGGCGACCAGATCCGCATCGTGGAAGAGGATCAGCTGTTTGCCGGAAATGATTAACCCGCAATGGGTTCATCCATACGTTTCAATATGCCCGACGCCCTGCTGATCTTCATCAAAAACCCCGAGCGGGGAAAAGTAAAGACGCGCCTTGCCGCCTCCCTGGGCGATGACCGGGCGCTGGCGATCTACCACCTGCTGCTGGCGCACACCCGGCGCGTCGCGCTCGAAGTACCGGCCGACCGGCTGCTGTTCTACGGGCAATTTATCGATGAGGCGGATGATTGGCCGGCCGCACAATTCGAAAAACACCTTCAGCATGCCGGCGACCTGGGCCTCCGCATGCATCAGGCCTTTCGGTACGCCCTTGACGAAAGAGGCTACGACCGGGCCGTCCTCGTCGGCAGCGATATCGCCGAGCTGGAACCGGGCATCCTTTCCCTGGCTTTCAACCGGCTGACCGACCATGCGTTCGTTCTCGGCCCCGCCCGCGACGGCGGCTATTACCTGATCGGTATGAAAAAACCGCAGGCATCCCTCTTCAAAGGGATGACGTGGAGCACGCCCACCGTCTGCGCCGAAACGCAGGAGCGGATGCGCGCGCTGGGTCAAACACCTTATTTATTGCCGGAACTGTCGGATGTAGACTATCCGGAAGACTGGGAGCGGGTAAAGGACCGGTTTGGATCGCCCTGACCTGGAGTCGGGGCAACACTACCCTGCCCTCCCACTCACGCCTTAGACGCCTTTCCCCGCTTCAGAAAAATGCGCCCCCGGCGCCGGGTATTGCTGAAATAATGCGGCGTCAGTTCCTGCCAATATCCGTTGAGGGTGGATTTCCAGATACTTCGGTGATAAATGAGCTGGTATTTGCGATAAAAATCAGGCAATAGCGTGCTGTCTACCCCGGCCTCGAATTCCAGGTCGACGATCGACACCGAGCGATCGTGGTGGATTTTTCCTTCGATCTTGGTCTCGAGACGCCTGCCCAGTGGCGTATACACCACGGCGTACCCCGTCAGCCGGCCCTTACGCCCTACTTCCAGGTACATCTCTAAATCGTCTCCTTCGTCGGAATGGATGCCGCCCTTCGTGATCGTACCCTCCCAGCTCCCCTCGATGGGATGCTGGGCGAACGCACCACCCGCCAACAAAAGAAGGGCCAGCGTAAAAAATGGTATTTTCATAACTTCACTTTTAATAAAGGAGGAGCTTTTTACCTCTTGACGACCTTGATGCGCTCATTGATAAAAATATTTCCATCCAACTCCAGCACGTAGAAGCCGGCCGCCAGGTTGGAAAAGTCGATCTCCGTTGCGGTGGCGCCGAAATAACTCATCACCACCTGGCGACGCACCAGCCGGCCGGTGACGTCAAAAAGGGAAAAGGTTACCCGCTCATTCCTCCGGGTGCTGATCGTTACGGTAAGCCGGTCGCGCACCGGCACGGGGGCCAGGGAAAAAGAATAGGCCCGGTTGGCGGGCGGAAGTTCAACCGGGAATAACTGAGACGTGGGGACGACCTCCAGCGGCAGCTGCGTCGACTCCCAGCGCAAGCGCACCAGGGCGCCTCCGCCTTCTTCGAAATACTCGATGCGGATCGGATAGCGCCGGCCGCCTTCCATTTCGACGGTGGCGGTCATTTCGGTAGGCGGCTGCGGCACCCATTGGTCGATCACCAGCTCGTTGTCGATCCACATGCGGAAGCCGTCGTCGGAAATCGGACGGAAAGTATAGGTATCGCTGAGCGGCGGCAGGATCTCCCCTTGCCAGCGCACGGCGAAAAAGTCGTTTTCCAGCACACCCGGCGCCGGCGATCCCCCCAGCCAGTCGAAGTCGACGACGGGATCTACTCGCTCCAATTCGGGCTTGCCGGAGAAAGCGTTATCTGGAAGTCCGGAATAATATTGCCCCAGCAGTCCGGAGCCGTCGCCGGTGGCCAGGATGGTTTGATCGTAGTGCACGGTGATCTCCGGCAGCTCGCCGGCGAGGAAAGTAAACAGTTCCGTCTGCGCGCCGTTCATCCATTCGCGAAAGCGCAGGAGGGCCTCGCCATTGCTTTGAGTGGGCGCCGCGGCCAGGGTTCTGCGCAGCCCGACGACGCTGGTAGTGGTATGGGGCGTGGTGACGGGCCGCCCGTCGACGTTGACCACCAAGCCGGGGGGCTCCGAACGAACGGTGAACTCGGTCTTTTCCGGCAGCACATCCCGGTAAACCGTCTGGGTGAGTCCCTCGCTGTCGGTAGCGGTAAGCAACACCCGGTACCAGACATTATCATCCAATTCCCCCACCCGCGGAATGACGAAAAAGCCCCCCTCTACGCCTTCTGCATTTTCCAGCGCGGGGTGGGTATGGTCGTCATGATGGAAATCGATGCGCCAGGTCAGGTCCCAACTGGTGAGCATTCCGTCTTCCGGATCGGTAGCAGCCCCCTGGAAAAAGAGGGTATCCCCGGCAGCGTAGGTGGTTCCGGCGGCGGGGAGTTCGATGACCGGTGCAGGCCGCGAATTGGGCGTTACGTAAAGGGTGACCACGGCGCTATTTATCGATCCTTCCGCATTAGTGATGCGGCAGCGGAACTGGCGGCCGTCGTCCGCCAGCGTCACACCGGGGTAAACCAGGGTAGGCGCATTTTCCCCCGGCAGGGGTTCGTCGTCGCGCAGCCATTGGTAGGTCAGCGGCGGCGCACCACTGCCCAGTACGTTGAACACGGCGTCTTCCCCCAGGGGTACCGTAAGGCTGACGGGCTGTACGGCGATGGTCGGCGCACCGCTGCCGGTGTAGTAAATGCGCCACAGAGAGCCCTGATCCGTACTGGTATTGTCTTGTTCGGAGCCGCCCCCAATGCCGGCGCGCGCCAGATAATAAAGGTCGCCGCGGGGCGTGGTCAGCATACCGATGGGCCGGTCGATGTCTTCTGCAAAAACCCCTTCCACCGCTCCGGAGTTGGGGTCCATCACGCGGATGACGCCTTCGCAGTAATCCCCGAAAAAATATTTGCCGTGGTAAGGCGCCGGGAAGCGCAGGGTGTCCGGCGCGTAAAAAACGCCGCCGGTAACGGCGCAGCCCGGATCATGGGAATACGCGTGGAGCGGATCGCGGTAGTCCGCCGGGGGCGAAGTCCCGTTCCAGTACCCTTCGAGTTCAGGCCAGCCATGATCGGTACCCGCCGCTACTTCGTTCACTTCTTCCCAGAACTCACTACCGACGTCATTCACGAAAAAGGTATTCTCGCCGGGCCGTTTGACGAAAGTGAAGGGATTGCGAAAACCCATCGCCCAGACGGCCCGGTACGAGCCGGTAGTCAGGTCGTAATAAGGATTATCGGCAGGGATAAGGCCGTCGGGGTTGATGCGCAGGACCTTGCCCAGAAGCGAAAAGAGGCTGGAGGCTGTTTGCGGGTCGGCGCCGTCGCCGGTAGCGATGTACAATTTGCCGTCATCGCCGAAAGCGAGACCGCCGGCATTGTGGATGGCGCCCTCCATCGGGTCCAGTTCGAGCAGTATTTCTTCGCTTCCCGGTACGGCGAAGTCGCCGTTCGCTTTAAAACGGCTCACCCGGTTGTGATTGGCGCCGGGTACCGTATAAAATGCGTAAAACCAGTTGTTTTGCTCAAAATCGGGATCGAAAGCGATGCCGCTGAGGCCGCGTTCGTTGTAGTTGTCTACCGGAATGGTCAGGAAAGGTTCCGAGAGCAGTTCTCCGTTGCGTACGATGCGCACGCGTCCACTTTTCTCCGCGATAAAAATACGGCCGTCGGGTGCGAGAGCCATCTTGGTGGGGTCGAGCCCCGTAGCAATTTGTTCGCGGGCGAAGCCCGGCGGTAATTGAGCGCACAGGCTGATCAACCCGGCCGTCATTAGCAAGGTCGGCAGCAAGAGTATCTTCTTTATCATGGGCACAGCCAATTGGGTTGCCCTTAAAATAGGATTATTTTGCCATTTGTTCAATGTACGCGCGCAGGTCGGCCAATTGCTGCCTGCTCATCTTTTCCTGGGTGTAATTGGGCATGTACGCGCGCTTGCCTGCGATGGGCGAAGTGCCGTAACGCGCTACCTGGTATATCGAGTACCGGGTGTAGCGAGGAATATGCCTGGCCAGATGGCGGAAGGAATAACGCGAATTGTCGAGGTTGAAGAAGGAATACCGCTTATTTTCGTGGCAATGCAGGCAGCTCAGTTCGTAGATCAGCTTGCCATTCGCCGCATCGCCGGTCAGCTCCGGGCCAGCTTTGCGATTCGGCGGCGGGTCGAGGAAGGTGGCCGGTGCGCCGGAGAGGTATCTGGATTTGAGCAAGGCAATGGCCGAGGAATTGTTCGCTCCTCCCAGGGCCCGTTCCACCTGGGTCATTTCCGCGTCGGTTAAGTGGAGGTCCGACAGCTTCAGGTCAATGGTCCAGAGGTAAGCCAGCACCGATTCGAGTTCCCAGTCTTCCAGCAAGCGTCCCTGTGCGCACTCCGTGGCGCACAGCTGAATGGATTCCCTGATGCTGTTGCGGGCCGGTTTAACGAGGTCTCCGTATTTTTTTTCGTAATCGCCGTTGTAAAAGGAAGTGCGGTTAACGGCGCCGTAGAGGGTAGTACCCTGCAGGAAAGGGATGCCGTTATCGCGGGCGTATTCCAGCCGGGCCTGAGGGTCGGCGAAGCGCAGGTCGGGATCTTCCCGCACAACATTGTGGCAGGTGGTGCAAACGAAATGCTTGCTCACCCGGGCGCCGCCTTCGGCAGCCCCTTGCAGAACGATGGCGCGCCCCTGTTCTACCGAAACGCCGGGGATGGAAAAATCGGGCTGGTGTTCAAGGGGATCATCGCCCAGCGCGACCAGCACCTCGGCTACGGGGCGGTCTTCTTCCAGGGCGGGCCGTACCGACCAGGCGGTGAGGATCAGGAAAATGCCCGCCAGCAAGGGGGCGTATGGCAAAAACCGGAAAGCGCGTCGGCTTTCAGTGATCTTTCGGTTCATCAGCACATTATTTTGCAGAGCGTCCCTGCGCTCGTTTACAGGTTAAAAAGGCGCGATACGGTGAACCCAAAGCGGAATTCCCCGTCGAGCCAGTTGGTCGTAGTGTATGGGATATAATCCGTTTCCATGATGCCGGTGGCGTTCGTAAAATTGACCTGGAAAACGTGCCCGCCGGTCTCGATCTCCAGGCCCAGTCCGAGCGCCGGGTAAAAGCCGTTATCCGCAGTGCGCAAATCGGAAAAAGGAAGGGTAAAATCCGCTACCAGTCCAAAAACCTTGGAGAGCTGCAGGCGCGAGGCCAGCCCCAGGCTGAAGATGCCGTTCTCGTCGTTGAAGGGCACCAGGTTCCGGTAGGTATAACCCGGCATCAGCTGCAGAGAAAAGCCGGGGCCGAATTTGCGAGCGATGAGCAGTTGGGCGTGGTAGGCGAAGCGGTGGCTGAACTCCGGGAAGCTCCGGATCGCTTCGTCGCTGTTTTCGGCGCGCTCGGCGGTGGAGAACGTAACTACGCCCACCCCGGTAACGGTAACGGGCAGCTTGCCATCCACGGATTGGGTCAGGGCCTGGTATTTGAAGACGCCGTTGAGGTTTTGTTGCAAACCGCTGACGCCTCCGGGCAGCTGGCCGGCGCCTTTCGAGCGGAATAAACCGATCATCGCGCGGTCGGTCAATCCGTACTCAGCGCCGAGCAGAACATCGGCGGCGTTTTCCAGGCCGTAAAGTGTCGGCCAGCCCCCGCGGTCGCCGGCGATATCGCCGAAGCGGTGGGTGATGCGAATATCCAGCCGGCGCTTACCCAGCACCTCGACCGAATGGGAGTTGATGACCCGCGTGTCTTTAAAGGTGCGCTGGACGAGATCCTGACCGGTCAGCGACGTCAGGCCGGTAAGGCAGAGAAAAAGGGGTAGCAAGCGGTAAATCATGATGGTTGGTTTGGATCTTGTAAAGCATTGGTTGTTCTAATTGCGCGGATATCCGCCCGATATCCAGCATTCCATGATCTCGAGTTGCTCGGGCGTCAGGTCTTTGGGTCGGCCCGGCGGCGCGTAGTCGGGCGGCATGCCCACGTTCGGATCTTCGCGCTCCAGGACGACGCGGCGGCGGAACTCCCCGCCGGTCACGCCCGTAGCCAGGATGTCGTCGTAGGTCGTGAAATTACCCGGAAAGTCGGCCACATGGCAACCCGCGTAAGCGCAGGAGCTGTTGATGATGTCTTGCACCTGCTCCTCGTACGTCGCCCCCAGGGTATCGCAATCATCGGATACCGTGGGCGGAGGAAGTTTGTCTGCGGTGCAAAACTGCGCACTTAGCGCTAGCAATACAAATAGCGAGGCAATTAAAAGCTGACGAATGTTTAGCATTGGACGAAATGTTGTGTTGAAAAAAATAGGCCGACAAAGCATATCGAAAGCAAAAATACCTTCGAAAGAAACAATCCATATCCTAAAAAAGGGGGAAAAACGCCTTTGGGATCATCCCCTCACCAGATTTTTGCGTTTTTCTGTTTTACGGCAACGCTCCACTTTGAACTATATCGCCGGCCGGGCTGTATAAGTGTAAAATCTTTATTTTAATTTTGTCTAAAATTAAAAAACACAGATATTATGTATCCAGCTGAACTAACCGCACCGATGGCCAGAGACCTGACGGATTTCGGATTCCAAAGCCTCCAAACGCCGGAAGCCGTATCGGAAGTACTCGACCAGCAGGAAGGCACCGTGATGGTCGTAGTCAATTCCGTTTGCGGCTGCGCTGCGGCCAATGCCCGCCCGGGCGCCAAGCTCGCCATTCAGAACGACAAGAAGCCCGACCAGGTGGTTACTGTTTTCGCCGGCGTAGATAAGGAAGCTACCGACAAGGCGCGCCAGTATATGCTGCCGTATCCGCCTTCTTCGCCTTCCATTGCTCTTTTCAAGGACGGCAAACTGGTGCACTTCCTGGAGCGCCACCACATCGAGGGCCGCTCCGCCGAAATCATCGCGGAGAACCTCAAGATGGCTTTTGACCGCTACTGCTAAACCTGATGAACGCCATTTTCGCATTCGGAAATGGCGTTTATTTTGAACTCTGAAAATTAATCGGTTGTCATTCTCTGTTATGCCGGAGGGCAACTCCGTTTTTGTATATCAGGGCGCCAGTCGCTCCCGCGTCCATTCCAGACCTTCCTCGCGCCGGTACAGGATGCGGTCGTGCAAGCGGCTGGAGCGCCCTTGCCAGAATTCGATACGGTGGGGCTTCACCCGGTATCCGCCCCAGTAATCCGGCAACGGCAGGGCTTCCGCCCCGGCGTATTTTTCTTCCAACTCACGGACCTTTTCTTCAATAATTTCCCGGCTTTCAATGATCCTGCTTTGCGGGGAAGCCCAGGCGCCGATCTGGCTGCCCCGGGGACGGCTGCGAAAATAGGCGGCCGACTGGTCGGCCGGTAGTTTTTCCACCATGCCTTCCACCCGCACCTGACGATGTATTTCCAACCAGACGAATACCAGGGCCGCCCGCGGGTTGGCGGCCAGCTGTTCGCCTTTGCTGCTCTCGTAATTGGAATAAAAAATAAAACCATCCTCGTCAAAACCTTTCAACAAAACGATACGCGCCGAAGGATGGCCGTCGGGCGTACTGGTGGCCAGCGTCATCGCGTTAGGCTCCGGTAAATCGGCGGCCAGCGCTTCTTCGAACCAGGTCTTGAACTGTAGAAAAGGATCGGGATCGGCATTTGTCAGATCAAATTCACCCCGACGATAGTCTTCGCGTAGATCTTCAATGTCTAATAGCATGGCATTGCTCGTTTGGCTAGTAATCCGGAAGCAAGATAATCCAATACATGCTAACAACAAGACGGACCAGGGATGGTTTTGACTTTAGAGATGGAGCTTGATTTAGTGCTAAACATAGCATCTCTTAGCCTCCTCCGTGGTGAAACGAGGAAAGGAAGGATGACCTTTTCGGGAATGCCCCAAAAAAAAGCCCTGTCAATGGGCATTGACAGGGGGAAACAAAAAACAAACACTATGAACAACACTATATCTTGGAGCGACCATGGAAAAGGCCGCTTTTTCGTCAAAAAAGCCCCCAGATTTACTGGGGGAAAATGAAAACAAAACTATGAACAAACACTCACCCAATTATTCTTGCTGGTTTGCAACCAGGAAATTAATCACAATGGAAAGTTTTTGGGAAAAAGAGGAATCAAAAAATTCCTTATTTTCAGGGCGATCTAACGATTTGGGGAGGATCATTTTTCAGATCCCGCTTTGGAAGTGATGATTAATTTCCTCTCGCTGATACAAAAGTAGCAGAACCCAAGCTAAAAAAACACAAAAAAACCCCAATCCTGCCACAAACCAATTCCAACCTAAAAAACAGCCCACCCCCTTAAATGCCTGTAAACCAACGAATAAATCAACACAAAGTCAGAAAAAAATAAAATTTGTGACATTTTCTTTCAAGCCCTCCCCGGCCATTCTACTACCCCCTTTTCGGCGCCTGTATTTTCGAAAATTCATTGTTTTGACTGAAAACCAATGATTAACGAAAAAAAAATGTGAATCGTATTTTTTCGGTTTTTTTTTTGGGAAAAATGCTTTGAGATCTTTGCTTTCTTTGAAATAAAAAAACCGAGAATAACTGATCAGGGGAAAGTTATTCTCGGTTTGAATTCAGCGCTGCAAATAATCCGGGTTAACCTGGATTAACTATTCTACCCCGCCGCTCGGGCGGCTACGCGAGGACGACGGCCTCGGTTGAACAGGGCGGCCGTGAACTTGCGCAGGCGGAACGCCAGCCAGATCATAGTCGGCACGACGATCAGCGTGAGGAAAGTGGCGAACACCAGCCCGTAGATCACCGTCCAGGCCATCGGTCCCCAGATCGCGGTATTATCCCCGCCGATAAAAATTTGGGGGTCCAGATCGGTGATCAGGGTAAAAAAGTTGAAGTTGAAGCCTACGGCCAGCGGAATGAGCCCGAGCACCGTGGTGATCGCCGTGAGCAATACCGGCCGCAGACGCGTTGCACCGCCCCGGATGATCGCTTCCTTGACTTCCGTTTCGGGCAATTCCAGGTCGCTTTGCGCCTCGCGGGCTTTTTTCTGCCGGTTGATCAACAGGTTGATGTAGTCGATCAGAACGATAGCGTTATTCACGACCACCCCCGCCAATGAAATGATCCCCACCCCGGTAAAGACCACCGAGACGTCGCGGCCCGAAGTGGCGTATCCCAGAAAAACCCCGATGGTGCTGAACAAAACCGACAGAATGATGATGAAGGGCGATACGATCGAGTTGAACTGCGCCACAAGAATAATAAAGATCGCAAACAGGGCGATCAGAAAAGCCGTGTTCAGAAAATCCATATCCTCGGCCTGCTGTTGCTGCTCGCCGGTAAACTCGTAGGAAAACCCTTCCGGCAGCGGATACTGACTCATGTAGTAATCGATCTCCGCCACAATTTCGTTGGCGTTATATCCTTCCAGTACGTTGGAGTAGATGGTGATGACGCGATCCAGGTTTTTGCGCTTGATGGAACTGTATGAAGAGGTGAACTCCACATCGGCCACCGAAGAGATGGGCACCTGCACGATCTGGCCGCTAGCCGGGCTGCGGAAAGTGATTTTCTGGTTGAGGAGGTTGGTGACGTCGTAGCGGTATTTTTCATCCAGGCGCACGAAAATGGGATACTCGTCTTCTCCTTTCTTGAACTTGGACACCTCGCGCCCGTACACTGCCGTCCGGATAGCGTTGGCGATATTGTAGGTGGAAATCTCGTAGCGCCGCGCCGCGTCCCGGTCGATGTTGACCACCAGTTCGGGTTTGCCCAGCGATATGTCGGCCTGCAGTTCCTCGATGCCCGGAATGTTCTGATCATTGATGTAGTTGATCACGGATTCCGATAGCTGAGCAAGTTTGTCGATATCGTCACCCTGGATTTCCAGGTTGATCGGTTTACCGGTGGCCGGGCCGTCGGCGTTTTTATCCACCACGATTTGTACCCCGGGATACCCCTTGAGGGCGCCCCGTATTTTCTCCATGACCTCCCAGGTGGAAATGCCGTCCCGGTCTTTGGCCGGAACAAAAGAGACCGTGATCCGCGCCTTGTGGGGCGACGCGCCGGGCTCGGGCGGACTATTGGGGTCGGAGGTGTTTTCCCCGATCTGCGAAAGTACGGCTTCCACGATGCCGTTATAGGGCTCCACCACCTGCTGCACCTTGCGTTCCAGCTCGCGCATCAGTTCGTTGGTGGCTTCGATATCCTTACCCAGCGGCAATTCCACGAATACATTGATATAGATCGGATCGGCCGAAGGGAAAAAGATCACCTTGGGCGCACTCCGGATCAGCAGGCCGGTGGCGGCGAACAATAGCACGATGGTGCCGAAGAAGACCACACCGGGCACGCGCAGGGCGCCGCGGACGAAACGGTCATAGATCTGTTCCAATATCGGCAAAAAGCGGTTCTGAAAGAAAAAAGCGGCCGGCCGCAGCAGGAAGAAATTGAGCAGGGTGACGCCCAGGGTGATGCCCATGAGGTTGCGCAAGGCCTGTACGTTGGTAAAATGGCCGATCACCGCCAGCAGGAGCATCACGCCGGCGCCGATCAGGATGTTGTTGCGGCGGCGGCGGCGCATAGCGACATCTTCGGCGCGCTCGTCCACCTTCATGAAATTGGCGCAGAAAACGGGATTGATGACCAGCGCGACGAAGAGCGAAGACGTCAGCACGATGATCAATGTGATGGGAAGGTATTTCATAAACTCGCCGATGATGCCCGGCCAGAAAGCCAGCGGCACGAAAGCAGCCAGCGTCGTCGCCGTGGAGGCGATGATGGGCAGAGCCACCTCGCCGGCGCCGTACTTGGCGGCGTCCCAGCCGGAATATCCTTCCTGTTTGAAACGGTATATGTTTTCCACCACCACGATCGCATTGTCCACCAGCAAACCGAGCGCCAGGATCAGGGCGAAGAGCACCACGATATTCATGGTCACTCCGGTGAGGGATAAAAACAAGATCCCCATGAGCATCGACAGGGGGATAGCGAGCCCCACGAACAAGGCGTTGCGCAAGCCCAGGAAGAACAAAAGCACCAACACGACCAGGATCACCCCTGAGATGATGCTGTTTTCCAGGTTGCTCACTTCGTTGCGGGTATTGACCGACTGGTCGTTGAACAGACTGATCTTCAAATCGTCGGGCAATTCCTGGCGAGCTTCCTCGACGAGGACTTTGATCTGGTCGGCGGCGTCGAGCAGGTTTTCCCCCTGTCGCTTGATCACGTCGAGCGAGATGACCGGAAAGCCGTCGGAGCGGGCAATACTGGTGCGTTCCTGATATCCGAAGGTTACCGTAGCGATGTCTTTCAGGAAGATCGGGCGCTGGTTCTCGGCCTTGACGATCATATTTTCCAGTTCTTCCACCGTTTCGAACTCCCCTTGCACGCGGATGGCGCGCCGGAAGTCGTTTTTCACCAGTTCGCCGGCCGACATCGTCACGTTTTCGGAAGCGATGGCGTTTTCGATATCGCCGAAGCTTACTTCCATCGATTCCATTTTGAGGAGGTCGACGTCTACCTTCACCTCGCGTTCCAGGGCGCCTTTCAGCTCCACTTTGTTGATCTCGTCGATGCTTTCGATCTTATCTTCCAGGAATTCGGCGTATTCCCGTAATTCGTCATTGCTGTAATCGCCGGAAATATTGACCGTTACGATGGGAATCTCCGAGAGGTTGATGTCCAGCACCGTCGGCTCCTGGTCGAGGTCGGTGGGCAGCTCGGCCTTCGCTTTATCTACGGCGTCTTTTACCTTGCGAACCGCTTCGTCGATATCTTCGTCGGACTCGAATTCGGCGGTGATCACCGAATAGTCCTGAATGGAGGTCGACTTAATGTCTTTGAGGCCGTTGATCAATTGCAATTCTTTTTCGATGGGCCGCGTGATGAGGTTCTCGATATCAGCCGCCGAGTTGCCGAAATAAGGCGTATTGATGTATACGGTGGGCCAATCGACTTCGGGAAACTGCTCTTTGGGCATATCCTGATAGCTTTGGATGCCGAAAAGCAGGATCATCAGGGTGAGGATAAAGATGCTGGTGCCGTTGTCGACGGCCAGCGAAGTGAGCCCGAATTGTCGTAACCCTTTGCGTTTGAGGTCCTGTTTAGCCATTCTTAGCTGCAGTTTTGTCGGTTTGAATTTTGATGGGCGCGTTCTCGGCCAGTCCGCGGGCGCCGTCGGCGATCAGCAGTTCGTCGCCGGTCAGGCCTTCGGTAATGATGATGCTGCCGTCGTAGCTGCGGCCCGTTTCGACGTAGACGCGGCGGGCGAATAGCCCCCCTTCATTTTCGTCGACGACAAAGACGTATTCCTTGCCGCCCACTTCTTCCTGCACCAGTTCGAGCGGCACGGCCACCACATCTTCGGCAGTGAAATCATTGATCAGGACGATAGCGAGCAGGTTGGGTTTCAGAAGCCCGCCCATGTTTGAGATGCCGGCTTCGACCTCGAAGGTCCGGTTAGAGGGGTCGATCGTGCGCCCCACCAGCGAAATGCGGGCCTTTTGTTCGGCATCGAGGGCCGGGAACCGGATGTCGACCAGGTCGCCCCGGGATACGGCGCGCAGGTAATTTTCCGGAACGCGCGCCACTACTTTGAGTTTAGTGGTATTGAGGATGCGCACAATGGGCATGCCGGGCGACGCCAGTTCGCCGCTTTGCAGCAGTACGGCATCGACCACGCCCGAGGCCGGCGCGTACACTTCCGACTTCGACAATTGAAACTGCAGGGTCTCCAGGCTTTTTTCCAGGCGTTCTTTGTTGTTTTTGGCTTCCAGGTACTGCAGTTCCGAACCGATGTTTTGTTCCCAGAGGCGCGACTGCCGCTCGAATACCGTTTGGGCCAGTTCGAGGGAAGTCTCCAGTTCGTCGATTTGTTTTTCTACCTGTTCGAGATCGAGGCTGGCGATGAGTTGGCCACTGCGCACGTTATCGCCTTCTTCGACGGTGAGTTTGAGGATGCGTCCGGCCACCTCGCTGGTGACGTCCACCAGGTCGTCCGCTTCGACGGCGCCCTGTATTTCGACGAAGGTTTCAAAATCGGTCCTTTCCAGCGGCAGGGTAGTTACCAGTTGCTTTTTCCCGTCGCCCTGGCTGGGATCTTCGGCGGCAATGCTCGATTCCAGCTCAGCGATAAGTTCGTTGAGCGCTTTGAGTTCCGCGCGTTTCTCTTTGAGCAACTGCCGTTTGCCTGCCAGGTCTTCCGGAATGACACTGCCCTCGTCCTGGCTGCCGGAGCAGGCCGACAAAAAAAGCGCCAGCGCTAAGGGTCGGATGAAATACTTCATTATTGTTTTTTTATCGTTTTTGTTGTTTTCAGCAATGTCCACGAACGCTAGAGTCCTTTGCCGAGCGCCTGTTCCAGGTCGGATTTGGCGACGACCAGGTCGTAGATGGCCTGCAGGTAGTTGCTTTGCGTAGCGTAGAGGCTTTGTTCGGCCTGGGTTACTTCCAGGCTGGAGCCTACGCCCTCGCGGTATTTGACCTGAGTAGTGTCGTAGATCCGCTGGGCGAGTTCGAGGTTGCTCTGTTGGGAAGCCAGCTGGCGCCGGGCGTTGATGTACGCGGTGCGCGCGCTCTGGACTTCGAGGTTGATGCCGCGATCGAGGTCGACCAGCTGGTTGTGGGCTACCTCCAGGTCAATTTTCGCCCGCTGGACCTGGGCGTTTTTCAGGAAGCCGTCGAAGATAGGCACGTTGAGCCGCAGGCCGAGAAAAGCGGTCGGCGCCCAGAATCCGGTCTGAAAATCATTGCCCTGGTAAGACTGCTGGTAGGCGCCGAAGGCCCGCAGGGAGGGGTAGTACTGGGACTGCGACAACTTCACGTTGATCTGGTTGAGCTCGATGGCCTGCTGGAGCAGCCCGTACTCCGGGCGTTGTTCGGGAACGACGACGCCGGTAAGGTCGGCTTCGGCGGCTTCTTTCACCAGGGCGTCGAGTTCGGATTCGAGCTCGACCTCCGCCTCGGCGGGCAGGCCGATGGCGAACTTGAGGTTGTCGAGCGCGTTTTTCCGCTGCCGTTCCAGGTTTTCCCGCTCGGTAGTAAGGTTGGCCAGCGACAGTTGCTGGCGGTCGACGTCGAGCTGTTCGGCGAATCCGGCTTTGTACAGCTCTTTTGTTTCGAAGAGCAGCTTGCTCAGGTTGTCGATGTTCTTGTTGAGCAGTTCCAGGTTTTCGTCCACCAATAGCACGGGCAGGTAGGCGTCGATGACCCGGTTGCGGACTTCCCGCTGCGTCGTCTGTAATTCTTTCTGGGAATAGACTTTGAAGGCGCGGGCCGCGCGCAGGGCGATGAAATAGGAAGCGTCGAAAACCATAGCGTCCAGGTTGACGCCGGCCGTAAAGTTGTTTCTCAGGAAAAAAGCAACGGTCTGCGGGCCTTCGTTGTTGCTGGGAGCACCGGAAAAGATCTGGTCGACGGCGTTGCGCGTTTCGTCGGAGAGCTGGTCACGGAGGTCCACGGCCAGCGCCTGGCCGAAGATCCCGAAGATGTTGAAGCTCTCGGGCAGGGGCTGTTGCGGTATCTGCAGGTAGCGCTGAAAGCTGACTTCGCCGTTGAGCTGGGGCAGCCCTACGGCGAGGCGCTCCCTGATCTGCTGGTCGGCGTTCGCTACTTTCAGCTGCGCGTTCTTGACTTCCAGATTTTGCCGGATAGCCAGGTTGACGGCTTCCTCAAGCGTGAGCTTTTGCGAAGCCTGGCCCCAAAGAGAAGCGATCGCAAATAAGGTGACAAGTAGGGTCGGGATGATTTTTTGAACCATTTTATATTTCTTTCAGTAAGGTTGAATCCAAGATGAACGCGTTCAGTTCAATTCGCCGAAATCATCAGCCAGGTGTTTATCGAGCAGGTCCAGCCCATCCGGAGAGGCGATCCCGTGAATATGATAAAGGGTAAACTGCCGGTACAACTGGTCCAGGCTCTGCCCGCCGCCGATGGGAAAAGAATCGCCCTCGGTGAGGAGGCCGATGGTGCCCACGTACAATTTGGCGATGAGGTCGGCGTCGAGGTCAGACCGGTAGATGCCTTGTTTTACCCCGCGCTCGATATTTTCCAGGATTACCCGGAAGACGTGCTTTTTCTTTACCGACTCCATCTGCTTCCAGGTGGTCCGGTAATACTTGTGCAAATCGTACATGGTGGTTGGAGAAAGCTCCCGCAGGTGGCGAATCACGAAGCGCGCGATCATGAGAATTTCCTCGATGGCGTCCCCCGCTTCCTCCCGGATCTTTCGGATCAATTGTTTTTCTTCTTCCGCTTTCAGGAAAAAGATCTGGTTGATGAGCTCCCCCTTATTTTCGACGTACTGGTAGATCGTCTTTTTGGAGATCCCCAGCTCGCGGGCGATATCATCCATAGTCACGCTTTTTATACCATAGCGCATAAAAAGCTCCTCCGCTTTGTTTAAGATCTGCTGTTTTCCTTTTTCCATTCTCAAATGATCAACGAAAGCGGCGTGCTGGCGCCGCAAATTTACCACAACAAAACCCCGGAAACTACCGTAAGTTGAAAAGTTTCCTAAGTTTTTGCTGTTTTTTCTGTGTACGGAACGGGGAGATCGATCAACCGGGAAATAAAATAGATGAACGGAAAAGGGCGCTCAGGAAGACTGGGGATCGTCTTTTTCCAACCCTTTCAGGAAAGGCACGAAGCGGAAGCGGGCGAAGACTTCTTCCTGGTATTCTTGCGGTCCGATACGATGGATGCGGTACATTTTCTGGTTTTCCTTTCCGACGGGGATGACCAGCAGGCCGCCGATACGGAGCTGCCCGAGAAGCGCCTCGGGCACCTGGGGCGCGCCGGCGGTAACGATGATCCGGTCGTAAGGAGCATGTTCCGGTAATCCGTTGGTGCCGTCGCGATAAAAACAGCGTACGCCGCGAAACCCCAGCCGGCGAAGGCGCTCCCTGGCTTGTTGGTAGAGCGCTTCCTGGCGTTCGAGCGTAAATACGCGACCGCCGAGCAGGGCCAGCAGGGCGGCCTGATAGCCCGAGCCGGTGCCCACTTCCAATATCTTGCACCGCTTTTCCACGGAGAGCAAGGAGGTCATATAGGCCACGGTATAGGGTTGGGAAATGGTCTGGTCATTACCGATGGGAAAAGCTTTATCCTGGTAAGCCCAGTCTTCGAATGCCTTATCCATGAACAGGTGGCGGGGCAGGGCTTCCAGCGCCGCCAGCACCCGCGGGTCGGCGATGCCCTTTTGTTTGAGCTCTTCCACCAATTGCCTGCGCAGGCCTTTATGCCGGTAGGTATCTTCCACATTTAAATTTTTCTTCAAGCTGGCGTCCCCCGCAATATAGGGTCAAATTACTATTTTTGCGGCAGTTGATTACCACCCGGCGGCAGCTGGTTTGCCGGAAAGCCAAAAAAACACCAATCATGACAAAAATTAAGTTTGGAACCGATGGCTGGCGGGCCATCATTGCACAGGATTACACCGTTACCAATGTTCAGCGCGTGGCCGACGCTACGGCGCAGTGGATGAAAAAACAGGGCGGCGACCGGGTCGTGATCGGCCACGACTGTCGCTTCGGCGGTCAGCTGTTCGCCGAAGCCTCCGCCCGGGTTTTCGGCCAACACGGCATCCAGGTACACCTGGCCCGGGGCTTCGTCTCTACCCCGATGGTATCGCTGGGCGTGGTGCGCACCGGCTCGGCAGTAGGCGTGGTGATCACCGCCAGCCACAACCCGCCTTCCTACAACGGCTTCAAACTTAAGTCCGACATCGGCGGCCCCATGGCGCCGGCACAGATCAGCGAAGTGGAAGACCTCCTGCCCGACACCGCTCCGTCCGGCTTGCCGACCCTCGACGAAATGGAAGCTCATGGCCTGCTGACCTACGTCGACCTCGAAGAGATGTACATCAAACACGTCGAGGCGAACTTCGACCTCGCCGCTATCCGTAATTCCAGTATTCGCATCGCTTACGACGGCATGTACGGCGCCGGCCAGAACGCCATGCGCCGCCTCTTCCCCGATGCCGTTTTGCTGCACTGCGAAGACAACCCCGGCTTCAAAGGCCAGGCGCCCGAACCCATCCACCGCAACCTCGACGAGCTGTCGGAACTGATCCGCAAAGACGAGACCATCACCCTGGGCATCGCCAACGACGGCGACGCCGACCGCATCGGGATGTACGACCAGGACGGCAACTTCGTCGACTCCCACCATATCCTGCTGCTGCTGCTCCACTACATGAAGGAATTCAAAAAGGAAAACGGCAAGGTGGTCATCACCTTCAGCGTGACCGACAAAATGAAAAAGCTGGCCGAACACTATGGCCTGGACGTCGAGGTGACCAAGATCGGCTTCAAATACATCGCCGAAATTATGGCGGAGGAAGACGTTATCGTGGGCGGCGAAGAATCCGGCGGCCTGGCCGTAAAAGGCCATATTCCCGAACGCGACGGCATCTGGATCGGCCTGATGATCCTGGAATTCATGGCCAAAACCGGTAAAAATATCCAGGAGCTGATCGAAGAGGTGTACGCACTGGTCGGCCCCTTCTCTTTCGATCGCGACGACCTCCACATCCGAGAGGAACAAAAACAGGCTATCGTGAAGACCTGCCGGGAGGATCCCTACACCGCTTTCGGCAGTTTTCCGGTAAAAAAAGTAGAAACCATCGACGGCTTCAAATTTCACATCGACGACAATAGCTGGATCATGATCCGCCCGTCGGGCACAGAACCGGTGCTGCGCGTCTACGGCCAGGCGCCGACGCCGGAAGACGTGCGATCGCTGCTGGACGCGGTGCAGGCAACGGTATTGTAGCCAAACCCGCGATGGGTTTATTGATTTATCCTCCGATTATCTGTTCAAACGCCTCCCGGAAAGTTGCCCCGATGGGTAGCTTCCTACCTGCGATATGGACATGATAATCCTGCACTTTTTCAACCCAGGGTAAAGCGACGAGGTAAGAACGGTGGATCTGAACGAAGCGATCGGAAGGTAACTTTTTCAAGGCGTCTCGGATTGAAGAACGGACCAGTACTTTGCCATCTTTTGTATGGTAGGCCACGTAGTTGCCTTCCCCTTCCAGGTAATAAATTTCCGTATACGTCAACCTACGCTTTTCCCTCCCGACCGTCACGAAGAAAAAATCACGTTCGTCCTTTACATTCTGTTTCAATCGCTCCCTGACCCTGGTCATCGCCAGCAGGAACCGGGCGAAGTCAAAGGGTTTGAGCAGATAATCCACCGCGTCGACCTCGTAGCTGGCCACGGCGTATTCGCTATGGGCGGTCGTAAAAACCACGAGGGTATGGCGGGGGAAGCTCCGCAACAGGTCCAACCCGCTGATCTCCGGCATTTGGATGTCCAACAGCACCAGGTCGACGGGGTTTTGCTGAAGAAAGGCAGTTGCTTCCAGGGGATCCAGAAATGTTCCCTCCAACTTCAGAAAGTCGATCCGGCCGGCGTGCTTTTCGATAACCGCCAGCGCCCGGGGTTCATCGTCGATGGCCATACAGCGAATCATACGGATAAATCTATTTCCAGGTGAACGAAATATTGCCCTTCCGCCGGCCCCCATTCCAGGCGATGCCGTTCGGGATAGAGCAAAGCCAGGCGGTTACGAACGTTTTTCAGCCCCAGGCCGCCTTTTTCGGAAGCCACCCGGACGATGGTATTTTTTACGTCCATATACAAGGTATTTTCCACAATAGCGAGGTGAATTTCGATCCTCGACTCTTCTCTCGGGCTGACGCCGTACTTGAAAGCATTTTCTATAAACGGAATGAGCAGCAAGGGCGCGATGGTCAGTTCCCGCCTTTCCTCTGCTCCTCCCGCGATGTGGAGCTTTACCTGGTTGCGCTCGGACAGGCGCAGCTCCTGCAATTCGATATAGCTCCGGATGTAATCCAACTCCTTGGCCAGTACTATCCGCTCGGCGCGGGCGTCGTGCAAACTGTACCGCATCAACCCGCCCAGCTTGGCGATACTGTCGGCGGTACGCTCCCCGTTCTCTTCGAGGGCCAAGGCATACAAACTGTTGAGCGTATTGAACAAAAAATGGGGATCGACCTGCGATTTCAAAAAAGCCAGTTCGACGGCGTTTTTTTCCGCTTTGAGCCTTTCGATCTGCCCGAGGTTGCGCAACCACCCCCAGGTGAACCGGTAGGCCCAGGAGGCCAAAAAACCCAGCAAAACGGACTCCTGTACGCCGAATATACCGAAGCGAAATAATTCTTCGCGAAAAGAACCGGACCACGCGTTACTTCCGGACGCCATACCGGCAAAAAGCGCCGATCGCCCGATCTCCAGCCCAAGGATCACCAGCAACACTCCGATGCCGTAAGCCAGCCAGCGGCGCGGCTGCAAATACTGCGGTATCAGCCAAAGAGCGTTTAGGTAAAACGCAAGTGGAAAGGCGAGGGCGGCGACGGGATGCACCAGCTTGCGCCTCCCTGCCATCACGAGCCAATCCTGGTCCCAGGCTACGTTCAGGCTCCCGAAATACAACAACAGTAGTAAAAGGTGCAGCGCCCATTCCAGATATCGCCACCATTTTGCCGGCAGGTAGGTCATAAGCTATCCTCAACGATCATTTTACGTCTCGCCTGCTTTCCCGCAGGTATCCGATACCCACCAAAATAACGAAATACCCCAAACTATACCATTCGGCTGTCGTCAGCCAGCCCCGCATTTGTTCTTCGAAAACGAAAGCGTCCGTAAAATCAAGCGATTGCGCGATAAAGACCGGATAACAATAAGGGATCCAATAGGCCAGCTCGGTTTGTCCGATCAATACGGGCGCCATCACCGTTCCTAAAAAACCCAGCCCAACCGCCAACAGGTAGTTTGACCACCAGATACTGATTACAAATTGCAGCGCCCCCAGGCCCAGCATGGCGATAAACGACCGCAGCAGAATGCGCAGCCACTCTCCTATTCCCGGCCAGGCAAACTGAAACCCGAACTCCGGCCGCAGGAGGCCCAGTAAGTAGCCCGTCGCCAGGGCGGTTAACAGAAATGAAAGGTACACGATCGCCACGAAAGCGATAAACAAGAGCAACTTTGCGGAATACATCGCCCCCTTGGACAAGGGTAAGCTGTAGAGGTATTTCCAGGCGCCGGCCCGGTGTTCTACAAAAGCGAGCGAAGCAGCCAGCAATACCACGGTGGGTATCAGCAACAACATGGAAGCGACGGCAAAGCTCAGATTGAAATAATGCCCCCAGGGGTTGATGTCCGGATCGACTTCAATATCTACCTTGAAATAAAAAATAATAAAAGCGAACAAGACGCCGGAAGCGCCCCCGCCAAGGGCGATCCACGGGGTGATGGTCCGTTTGAGTTTGCGCGTTTCCGCGCGCAGGCTTTTCGCTGTTTGTGAAATAGTAGTCGTCATGGTGGCATTAATTATGGATCAGGTTCACAAAAAGGCTTTCCAGGTCATCGTGCCGGGGCGTCAGCTCGTACAGGTCCACCCCTCCTGAAGTCAATCTGCCGACGATATCCGGCAGGTCCGACCGGTTGGCGATCTTGACCTGCAGGGCCTGCGCGTCGATCGGATCGGCTGTCCATTCCGGCGCCAGCACCGCCCTGGCCCGGTGGATATCCGAGGCGACCACCTTGACCGAAAGCTGTTGCCGGCGCAGCTGCTCCAACTGGCGGATGCTTCCTTCAAACACCATTTTTCCGGCTTTCAGAATACCCACCTGGGTGGCTATTTTTTCAATTTCGGAGAGCAAATGACTGGATAAGAAAATGGTTTTCCCGCTTTCGTTGAGCCGTTGCAATACCCGGCGAATTTCGATGATGCCATTGGGGTCGAGGCCGCTGGTGGGTTCATCAAGGATCAGCAGGTCCGGATCATTGAGCAAGGCCAGGGCCAGCCCCAGCCGCTGCTTCATTCCGGTGGAATACCGTTTGGTGAGCTTCCGGCCTTGTTTTTGCATGTTCACCATTTCCAGGACCGCCGCCGCCCGGGAGAAGGGCAGGCCCAGAAAAGTGCAGGCGATTTTGAGATTGTCGATACCGCTCAGGTGGGGATAGAGGGCAGGTGCTTCGATCAGGGCGCCTACCCGGCTCAGTACGGCTTGCCGGCGCCGGGGCATCGCCTGGCCAAATACCTGCACCCGGCCGTGGCTGGGTTTGAGCAAGCCGAGCATGGCCCGGATGGTGGTGCTTTTGCCGGCGCCATTGGCGCCCAGAAAGCCGTAGATAGCGCCTCCCGGCACGGTTAGATTAAGATCGCGGAGTACCAATTGACGGGCAGAATATCCATACCTGAGCTCCGACAAATTAATGACTACCTCTCCGTTTTTCATCACTTAACGTATTTGATTCCCCACAATGTTAAGGTCTGCCCCGGCGATCAGAAATTTTTTGTGGTGAATCCGCTCGATCCTGGTGTGAATCTGCTCCGCATGTCCGGTCCAGGCAAAACAAAAGCGCCCCGACGGCATTCGTCGGGGCGCGCTATGTTTTCGCCGGCCGATACCCACGCAATGGGTAGATCGGCCACGGCATTTTATTACTCAACCCGCAAAGGGTTCACAGAAAATCGGGATCGGCCATCGTTTACGATTGAGGGATCAGCTGTTCGTAATCATGCACTGTTCCGCGATCCAGGCTGCAGTTGATGATCTGGCGCCCCAGTGGCGACAGGTCCGCTTCCAGGAACTGTTTCAGCATGCGGTCGAAAAATTCCTGAAGGATCTCTGCGCCGATGTCGTACCCTTCTACGCCGACTTCCGGTTGCAGCTCCACCTGCAGGAACCAATTCGGGATCTGCATTCCTTCCACGCGCATCGTGTTCAGGGCATACCCCAGGAGCGGGCAGCGGGCGGGCGTGCGTTGTTCCTGTGAAAATTCAGCGTTGCCTTTGCGCGCCAGGTATTCCCTCACGATCCACTGCGGCATGAAGCTGGTGCGCCAGGCGCCGACATGCTGGTTGGGGGTAAGGATGTAGGCGACGTGAGGCGTTCGCTCGATCTGGGCTAACAGGAGGTTGGCCTGGTTGACCTTCCGGCCGGTTGCGAAAGGCCAGTAACTGCCTACGCCTTCGCTGCTGATGCCTTTGGTCTGGATAATGCTCGGGTTGGCGTGCCCGCGCGGCGCCACCAGTCGCCACAGCCAGGCGAGGGCGGGCGGCAGCAGGTGCATCAGCCCGACGATCCCGTAGTTGGGTTCTTCTTTTGTACAAGGCGGGGTCCGAAGTCCGATGCTGCGAATATCCACGCGCACCGGATCGTCGACGATATTCGACACGATGTGGCGGGGCAGGATCACCCGTGGGTTCGGGCAGGGAACGCCCGGCGCATCCTGGATATGGTCCCAGATCAGGGCGCGCCCTCCCGGTACCGCGTCGATGTTCAGAAAGAGCAAAGGTTCGGACGTCATAGCGGTCAGGCGCTCCAATTCGAGGTCGGTGCCGTAAGTGGTAATATGGTCTACCCGAACGAACCAAGCGTCTTCGGCGTCTTCGAGCCATAGCTTACCATCGTTGCCCTGTATCTTGGGATGGCAGAGCGCCATATCGTCGGTGACGGGGCGCAAGTCGCAGGTTCGCGGTATTTCCAAATACCGACGCTCGCCATTCGTTACATTTTCACCCAACAAGATCCGGCCGTCGGGCTGGCGGTGCGGTTGTTGCAGCATTTCGCTCTTACCGCCGCCGCTGGCGCCTTCGTGCATGAAGGTTACGACATTATCGTAGGGCGTAACCGCCTGGACGGTTGAGCAGTGCGCCGTCACCCAGCCTTCGGCCTCCCCCTGTCCGATGAGCATCCCGTAGACGCCTTTCTTGGCGCTCGGCCCCGGATACAGGTTGTAGGAGAAAAGCTCGTACTGGCTGGGCTGGCGATTGTGCACCACCACCTGCTTTCCGTCAAAATGGGTGTGCCGGAAAGGAGGCGCTGCGTAGATGACGGCTTCGGGACGAAAATCTTCCGGCAGCTCGGCCGGATCGAGAATCCCTTGCAGCAACGCCAGGCCCAGGCCGAAAAATCCGGCATTGGCGGGGATTACCGCGACGGCGTGATAGCCCATTCCCGGCTTGCCGGCCTGAAAATAGAACATACCCAGTGGCTGGGTCTGCAGCCAATCCAGTGTTTCCCGGCGCAGTTTATCGAATTCGTAGCCAAACCGATCTTCGAACCGGGGCTTATCAGTGGGAAAATCATCCGCGATGACCATGCAGTTGGGATCGCGCCGGCGCATGTATACTTCGGGATAGTTGGCGCATATCCCGTTGCGCGTCCGGGCCACCGTCGCTTCGACGAATTCCCTGCCGTCGGGCAAAGGGTATTTCACTTCGTGATAATCATTGTTCATCACCGCCAATTCTACCAGGTCTTCCGCGTTAGCGGCTACCGTAACCTTCGGGGCGTTGGCGAGTAATGCTTCCAGATCCGGCAGATTGCGCAGATCTGCGCCGGCTGCCGCCATGTTTTTTGTTTGATTCATAAAGCTTAACAATTTAAACTGATAGTATTACTATCTTTTTTTTAAAGATAAGCTTTGTGCCGGGGATATGCTAATTTTGACGGTGAAATGGTGAGATGATTTTAGTCATTGCAAAGACGGGGAACAGCGGTGGAAAGTGATCTGTTCCAGATAGTTGACCTGGATTATTCGTGGGTTCTTCGTCATGACGGTTGTCAGACTTGGGTTCGGGGAGGTGAGGTAGGCGACGTGCAGGCGTCCTCTCTTATTAGTCTTTGTTAGAGGTCCGTTTTTTGGCTTCTTTCGTCAGCGCCATGCTTTCTCGGCGGGTAATATTCTTGATGTATTCTACTTTGCGGAAGCGCAGGGCGCTCCAATCAGCGTCGACCGCGACTTGTCGCACCGGCTCCAGTCCCAGCTCTCCCATAATCTCCCAACCTGTATCGCGGTTGAAGTTGCACTGGTATTCTTTTGAACTCTTTTTGGGATAGCAAAACCATACCAGCGCGTCGCCTTTTAATTTTTTCGCTATGCCCGGCGCCAGGCGGTTGATCTCTTCCTGTTCGGTGACGAAAATGACGGCAAAAACAATAGCCTCTAGATCGGCAGGATCCTCGTAAATTTTCGTCAACTCCCGCATAGCTTCCATATTCGCACGGAAACTCTCCGGCGCCTGCAGGATAAGCACTGCAGGTTCCTCCTTGAAGTTCATTTTTTTAGAAACCGGATCCATGTGTTTATTATTTTCCGGCAACCGATTCACACCATTTTAGGGATGAACCCATTGCGCGTTCGTGATCCGCCTTACCCTAATTGACCCGATCCCTACATTGAGGATTATGCGCTTTTACCTTTTAACGATCCGCCGCGTCACTACCCGTTCGCCCGCCGCTGCGCGCAGCAGGTAGACCCCGGCGGGCAGGCCGGAGAGGTCCAATTGAATATCGCCGATCGGCGCTTCTGACCGGGGCGATGTCACCTCCCTTCCGAAGCGGTCGTAAAGCGTCAGCACCAGCCTTTCGGAAAGTGACAGGCCTTCCGGCCGCACGGTGATCGTGGAGGCCGTGGGGTTAGGCGTTATGGTCAAGGCCATATTCGACTGCGGGTCCGGGACGGCGCTATCGATATCGCGGCCGAAGAGGATGTAGACCTCCCCTGCGTTGTTGCTGTCGCCGATGTTGGTGTAGGGAGCTCCCACGATGACATCCTGGAAACCGTCGCCGTTGATGTCGCCGGCGCCTGCCAATGCCTGCCCCAGGGAAGCAAAATCCTGATCGCCTTCCAGGACGAACCCGTTATTACCATCTAAAGTATTGAGGTTGAAGCTCGCGGTAAAGGGCGCTTCACTACCGAAAATAAAATAGGCCAGCCCACTGTAATTCCCTTCATTTGTGGCCGCATAAGGCGCGCCGAGCGCCACGTCCGCCAGGCCATCCCCGTTAATATCCCCGACTCCACTCACGGTTCGACCGATTTCATCGTAGGCGTTGAGGCCCGGAATGCGGAAACCGTTTTCACCATCCAGGTTATTCAGGGTTACCATCCCGCCAAAGCCGTCCGTTTGTCCGAAAAGCACGTAGGCTTCGCCGGAATAGACGCCGCCGGAATTGGCGTAGGGCGCGCCGATCACCAGGTCGGCCAGGCCGTCCCCGTTGATGTCGCCTGCGCCGCTTACGGAGATGCCGGTGTAGAACTCGGGACCGGCGCCGTTGATCAGGACACCTCGGTCGCTGTTCAGCAAAGCCAGTTCCAATACAGGCTCAAAGCCCGTTTCACGGCCGAAAATAATGTAGCCCGCACCGGCCTGTTCGATACCGCCCGGATCGGCCTGGAAAGCGCCGATGGCAAAATCGTCCATACCGTCCCCGTTAAAATCGCCGATACCGCTTACGGAGATGCCGGAAATATCGCCTTCACTGATGCCCTTTACGGCAAAGCCGTTATTTCCATCCAGTGCGCTGAGGTCTTCCTCCGGTCCGAAACCCGTATTACGGCCGAAGATAACGTAGGTCTCTCCCGTGAGCGAATCGATGCCCGGCGCACTTACCAGCAGATCTTCGATTTCGTCGCCGTTGACGTCGCCTGCCTCACTTACCGCAAAACCCGTGTAGCTATAGGCGTTCAGCCCGGTCATGGCGAAGCCGTCGCTACCGTCGAGGGCCGCCAGGTCCAGTTCGGCCGGGAAACCGGTATTGCGGCCGAAGACCACGTAAGCGCGTCCGTTGTATTCGTTCTCGTCAATAAAAGCTCCCGGCGCGCCGATCACCAGGTCGTCGATGCCGTCGCCGTTAATGTCCCCGGCGCCGCTCAAAGCAAGGCCGGCATAGCCGTAGACGTCTACTCCCGGGGCGGTGAAGCCGTTGTCGCCGTCCAAAGCCGAAAGGTCTACTTCGGCGTCAAACCCGGCGGATTGGCCGAAAACGACATACACCTCTCCGCCGTACTCCATTCCGGCTTGTATCGCATCCGGTGCGCCGATCGCAAAGTCGTCCATTCCATCGCCGTTGAGATCGCCGATACCGCTCACCGAACGACCGGTCAGGTTATCGGGGGCCAGACCCGGGAGGCGGATGCCGGTACTCCCGTCGAGGTCGCCGGGCCGGATCACTGCCTGAAATTGGCCGGTGGCCGGCGTTTGCAGCCAGGCTACCAGCGCCGCCGTCGCAAAGCCAAGGCGCCAACGGCGGTTGTAGCGCAGGATGCGACGGGCCAGCAGGCGCAATCGTCTCCCCAGCCGGCGGAACTGCGCAGGGCCGGTGGCTTGCTGCCATTTCCGCTGTATCTTTCGGTATTGTTTCAGTAATCGTTGCCACTGTGGAGGAAAAGCGCGGTGGTGCATCTGAGTAGTTGCTTTATTAAGTAATGGCTTAAATATATAAAGAACATTTATTTTACCGGCTCGATCGAGACCATTTTGTGGATTTCTTCTTTCTGGATGCCGATGATGAGCGGGCGACGCGACCCGGGCAGTGCGATCACATCGTAAAGCTCATCGATGATCCCTTCCATGCGCACCCAGTGCTCGGCGTCGCCGGTGCGCAGGTTGATCACCTGGATGCCGCAGCGGGCGTCGGTATGTCGCTCTTTTAGATTATCATCCAGTGCCAGCCCGGAGAAAGTCCGGTTTTTGCGGGCGGCAGAGAGCCCTACCAGGGCAAAGTCCCCCAGAAAAGCCAGCCCACGGAGAAAGCCGGGGCAGAAACAAAGCCGTTCGAAGCGGCCGGTCGCCAGATCGAGATACCCGAAGTAGCCCGTACCGGCTTCGAGCAACCACAGGCGATTGCGGTACCAGCGGGGCGAATGGGGCATGGAAAGGCCGTCGCCTACCACTTCGTTGCTGCGTACGTCCATTACGATGCCGCCGTCACGCCGGCGGTCGCGCCAGCTGTCGGATACATCGCTGCGACTGACAGCCGTGACGTAAGCCGGCTGCCCGTCGACAGCGGCCATGCCGTTGAGGTGGCACCGGTCTTCCGCCGCCAGCTTACTGATGAAAGGCGGTTTCCAGAGGGGCCGGAAGCTGTGGGTCTCGCTGACGGTAGCCACGCAACTGAACAAGGTATTGACGAATACCGGCCGCCGGTCGGCGCCGACCACGATATCGTGAATGTCCAGATCACCGGTAGTGTAAGCCATTTGCGGGATGTATACCCGGTCGTAACCGTTATAGGACTGTTCCGGCAATAGCGCGTTTTCAAAACGCCACAGCTGAAAGCGCGAACTCATCCAGAGGGTGTTGTCGTGATGCCCCAGGCCCATACAGCGGTTAAAGGTGCGTTCGGTGAGGTGGAGGCGGCCGTCGGGGTTGAGGCCCATCATGAAAATTTTCCCCACCTGATAAGTTGTAAATGCCAGGCTTGCACCCTGACCGGCCAGCCAGGCGGCAAAATGGCGGGAAGTAAGGATCTCAAATTGCGGAGGTTGCGGAACTTCGCTCATGGTCGATGGTTTGGGAAAAATCAGAAAAAGGCAATCCGTTTACTCGGGTTCAAAAACCACAAAGGTATGATCCTCTCCCGCTAATTCCTCATCGATGATCTGTGCGATAAGCTCCCAGTCGCCGCCCGCCAGTCCCGCACCGATCGCCGGATAGCCGATACGCCGGCCGGAAAATTGTTTTTTTACGGTTCGAAAAACGCGCCGCACCGCATCGTAATCTACTAAACGACCGGCCCCGTGGTAGTGAAACTGGGTATATCCGTTTACCACTATCAGCCGGCCGCCTTCCACCTCGACCCCGGCCCAGCTGATCGTCCCCAGCTTGGAACGATCGCCTTCTTCGGTAGCCAGATCGGCTTCGTAAGCTTCGGGAAAATGATCCTTTATCTGCCGGGCGATACCGGCGCCCATGGTGCAAAAACAATTGCAGCCGTGAACGATCAGATCAAAATGCCTTCTTTTTGCTAGCGCGATCAGGTCGCCGGATAGGGTTTTCATCATGAGTCCGTATTTGAAGTTGGCAATTTCAGGGTGAACTCCTTTTTGTATTCCTCAATCGCACCAAACGATCGTCCGCCTGCTCATTTTACCAAAAGGACCTCTCCCTGGTAAAGTTCTGATTTTCCGTCTATCATTTCAATTTCCGCGACGTAAACGAAAACGCCCGGATTGAGCGCCTGCCCCCGGTGCGTGCCGTCCCAACCGTAGGCGGCCGAATTGGGCGGGAAGCCCGTCCGCTCGAAAAGCAATTCTCCCCAGCGATTGAATACCCGCAACGAACGCACCTCCGCGACCTCCTGCCCCGCGAAAACCACAAAGGCATCGTTGGTCCCGTCGCCATTCGGAGAAAAAGCACTGGGGATATAAATAGCGCGCCGACGTTCCACGAAAAGGGTCAGCTCGTCCGAATCCCGGCAGCCGGCCTCATCGATCACCGTAACGGAGAAAGTGGAAGTGTAAAACGGTTGTACGCCCTGCTCCAGACAATCACCGCACTGCAGGGAATCGGGAAACCAGATGACGGTATCCAACGCACCGACGGGTATATTGGTCAAGGCAAAAAGCCGGACGCTATCCCCCAGCTGAATCACCGGCTCGTCCCCCTCAATATCGGTAGCCAGCGTGACCTCCACCGGCCCTTTATCAGCGACCTGCAGAGTAAGCCGGGTTTCACAATTTTCCGCGTCGCGGATGGCAAGATCGTAAAGACCGGGCGCCAGGTCGGAATAAAGCGTTTGACCGGAAAAGGGGCCGCCGTTAACGGCATACATCAGCGGGGGGCTGCCGCCCGTTACGGAGTCGATTCGCAGGAGCCCGTCGTCGGCCTCAAAACAAGAGATCGGACTGACACTGACGTAGGGATTCAGAAAGTTGATATCGCTGGTCACCTCCACGAGATCTTCGGCTGCGCACTGGTTATCGCTATTGACCACCACCAACCGGTAACGCCCGGGCTGGGTGACCAGCAAAAAAGGACTATCGGCTCCTTCCAGTACATGCCCCTCCAGCGAGATCCATTCGTAGGCAAATGGATCGCCGAGGCTGGTGCCGGCGCCTCCTACTTCCAATTCCGGCTGTACGCACTCCAGGGTCTGGTCGATCCCGGCGTCGGCAACGGGGCTCGCCAAAATGGTTACGCTTACTTCCGACGTATCGCCGACGCAAGGGGCCTCGGCTGCCACGAAGTACCGGAAGGCGTACGTTCCCGGAGCCTGTCCGCCCGTCTGAAAACGACCGGTTACGGAGTCAAAAGCGCCGGAGGTTGCAGGGCTCCCGGATATTTCCGTCCATACTCCGCCCCCCGTCGCGCCGGTGAGGCGGGCGTTCAGATCGATCAGCGTATCCAGGTCGCTGCAAAGGGCAGGTATTTCCAGCGGCAGCCCGGCCGTCACCGGCTGATTGACGGTCAGGATAAACGGCTCGGGAAGGCCGACCGGACATACCGCCGCCGTCGCGTTGATCGCGGAGAGGACGGTCCAGGTTTGTGTCGCAGCAGGTAAAAAAGTATACGTATCTCCATCGCTGACACCATTGAAGGCCAGGGTGTCTGTTCCGTCGAACAATTGCAGCATAAACGGCCCGGCCGCCGGATTGTCAAAAGCAAAGACCAGGGTCGCGCTGTCGCCCGCACAAAGCGCCGTCGGTGCTTCAATGCTCAGGTTTGCCTCCGGACAGGGAATGGTGACGCAACTTTGATCGACCAGCAGATCGCCGCAATTGTTGGCGCTCAGCACGGTGAGCTGTATCGAGACGGGCGTCCCCGGCGGCAGGCCGGTCAGCAGATAACTCGTATCGGAGAGCCAGGCGCCGGTGTACCCCTGGAGCACGTCGAATTCGTACCCGGCGGCATTGGCCACGGCATCCCAGCTGAACAACAAACTGTCGAAGGAAGCCTGACAGCCGATCGTCAGCTGTGATAGCGGCGGATCAACCTGAATGGTCTGGGTTACCGGTTCCGAAACGCAGTTGTTTTCCGTGACGATAAGACTGACCTGTTTGTCGCCCGGCGTCGCCCAGCTGACCTGGTAAGGGCCGGCCCCGCTGCCCGACACTACCTGACCACCGCCAAAGCCCCAGCTGTACTGAGCATCGGGCCCCGCATTGCCGGCAAATTCAATCGTGGTCGTATCCCCGAAACAGATACCCGGCGGCAAATTGAAATCAGCCGTCGGCCTCTGATATACCACCACTTCTACGGTGTCAGCATAGAGACAAACGTCGTCCTGATAGGTCAGTACAAACGGGTTTTGCCCTCCTACCCAACTTTGATCAACTACCGCCAGCGCCGGATCAGCAGCGATCAGCCCCGGGCCACTCCAGGAAAGCTCGCCGTCATCATCTCCGCCGCTGAGCTGATAGCCGAGCGCGATGGTGTCGGCCCCGTCGAAACAAAGCGGCTGAATGGGATCGATCTCCAGGCTGACCTGCGGGCAAGGAACGGTGGCGCAACTGATCGTTACGGGGATGTCGGGACACTGGTTACTGCTGATAGCCGCAACCGTCACATCAACCGATTCTCCCGGCGCCAAACCCGTGATCGTGAAATGCGTGGTATCCACCACAACGGTATGCTCCGCCCAGCTGACCTCGTAACCGGCTGCCTGATCATCGGCCGCCCAGCTCACATCAATTGTCGAAAAAGTAGCGCTGCAATCCACCACGGGCGCCGGCAAAGTCGGTTCCAGGGTCAGCAAACCCGTCACCGGACCGGAGGCGCAACCCGCAGCGGAGACCACCTCCAGTACGACCACCCGTTCTCCGGGCGCATCCCAAATGAGCGCGTAGGGCCCCGCGCCGCTGCCGCCGATAATCGTCCCGCCGTCAAATTCCCAGTTGTAAGTGGCGCTGTCCGCCGCCATTCCGGTAAAAGAAATGACCGCAGTATCACTGACACAAAGGGGATCGTCCACCACAAAATCAGCCGTCGGAACCGGGAAAACGTTTACCACCGTGCTGTCGGTATAGGTACAGACCCCGGCGATCGTAAAGGTATAAACCAGCGTATGGGCTCCGACACCTGCATCCGGCGGAAAAAAAAGCCCCTCGCTGTTCACCCCCGTACCCGACCAAGCGCCAGACCCTCCGAGGGTATCGCCCGTCAGGGAAACTTCCATTTGCACCGGAGCCGCCGAGCTGTCCAGGCAAAAGCCGGGAACACTGCCCAGGGCCATTCCTACATCCGGACAGGGGGCGGTGGTGCAGTGCACCTCTGAAGTATCGTCCGGGCAACTGCCATGGCTCAAAAAAGAAAGCGCCAGTAGCGCGGCATCACCCGGTTGAAGATTTTCGAAAATGACGCTGGAATCTCCTACCCCGGTCGGAGCGGGCATAGTAGAAGGTAAAACGGAAAACACCTCCCCTCCCGGGGGCGGCGACCAGCTGAAAAACACGCTCGTGAAAGTGGATTCGCAATCAACGGCCGGAACAACGATCGGTTCTTCCACAAAAACCAGCCGGAAAGCCTGAAGGGAAGTACAGGGCCCGTCTACAATTTCCAGGGTCACCGTTCGCGCTCCCCCGTCCGGCCAGGTCACTTCGTAAGGGCCGGCGCCGCTGCCGCTGACCACCTGCCCCCCGGCAAAGTCCCAATTGAAAACCGCGCCGGCCGTAGCGGCGCCCGTAAATTCGATCAGCGCGACCGCACCGGCGCAGATCGTATCCGGCGCATCGAAAGCCGCGACGGGCGGTACGCTTACCACAATCGACAGGCTGTCTATTCCTATACATCCGTTCGATTGGTAAGTAAAATTCAGGACGTGCGTTCCAGGACCGACCTGTACCGGGTCGAAAACGCCGGTTGCCGTATCGATCAGTCCGGGACCGCCCCACATCACGGCGTCGATCACTTCGCCGCCCGGAAAGTCGGCCACCAAAGTGACCGGCGGCGCGCCGGCCTCCAGGCAAATGGGGGCAACGGCTTCCAACACCACTTCCGGCGGGTCGCAATCCAGGGTGTTGCACTCGCCGATAGCACCGGTGCTGCTGCCGCACTCGCCGGTGGCGGTCACTTCTATCTGTACCGTTTCTCCGGGTTGCAGTCCCAGAAGAGTAAAAGTAGTTCCGGATAGCACCCCCGTCTGACCACTCAGGACCTCGACGCTATATTCCGTGGCGCCGGCGACGGCCGGCCAGGAGAATTCAACGGACGCACTGGTTACGTCGAGGCATCCCACCTGAGGCGCCGGCGGCGGTCCGATCACAACAATGGATCGGGTGACCACTTCCGAAGGGCAGCCCTGCTCTGCTATCCAAAGGGATACTTCCTGTATGCCCGCCGAAGACCAGGTGAGCACCGGCGCCAGCGAATCCAGGGGCGTCGCGGCCGTTGCACTCCCGAAATCCCAGTGCAAAACCGCTTCCGAAGCCAATGTATCCAAAATATTCAACGCAACCGGTTCATTGATGCAAATGCTATCTGCCGCGAAAGCGAAATCAACCTCCGGCGCCGCCCGGATCTCCACTTCCTGACTTAGGGTATCCTGACAATCACTGGTAATAAATACGGAATAGGCTACCGTATGCGAACCCGGCGCCAACGCACCCGGGTCAAATTCGGAGGCGACCACGCCGTCGACCGTCCATTCGCCGCCGGTGGAAGCGCCTGCCGCCAACCAGTCATTCAGATCGACAGCAGCGTCGGTCGCGCAAAAAGGGCCGGGCGCCGTCCAGTCTACGTTCGGACTTTCCGCGATCGTAACCGTATCCGTGCTGGCTGCTTCACAGCCGGGGGGCCCGACCGTATAAGTTACGGCAACCGGACCGGCGCCCAGCAGGCCCGGATCCAGCAGGGAAAGGGTATCCCCCGCCACCAGCCATACGCCGCCCGGCGTCGTTGCAGGCGTAAAGAGGTCATCGAGCGAGAAAGGCAGACTGGTAACACAGAGCGTCCCGGGAAGGGTCCAGTCCGGAACGGGCGCCGGTAAAATTTCGAGGTTCTGGCTCAGGCTTTCCGTGCAGGGCGCGTCCCCGACAGTGTAGACAAGCTCATACAGTCCGCTCGTCAGGCTATCGGGATCAAAAACCGTCGCCGGCTGCCCGTCAATCGTCCAACTGCCGCCCGGCGTAGCTTCATCCGTCAATAGACTATCCAACACCAGGGCCGCCGCCGAAGCGCAAAGCGGTTCCGGAAGCGTCCAGTCTGCGTTCGGCGCCGGCAATATGGTGATCGTTTGGGACAAGGCGTCTTCGCAGCCCGGTTCTCCCGTAGAATAGGTAACCAGGAAGTCGCCGGCGCCGAGTACAGCCGGATTGAGCTGGACCGCCGAATCGCCGGCAACGGTCCAGGCGCCGCCGGGCGTGGTATTTGTCGTGAACAGATCATCCAGCGAAAACGGCGGGCTGTCGGTGCAAAGGGTATCGGGCGACATCCAGCTCGCGTTGGCCGAAGCCAAAACTTCGATATTCTGCACAAGGGAAACTGCGCAGGGCGCCGTCCCCACCTCGTAAGCGACCGCGTAGAGGCCCGGGCCCAGGTTGGCCGGATCAAAATCGACGGCAGCGGCTCCGTCAATCGTCCAGTTGCCTCCGGAAGTAGCATCGTCCGTCAGCAAATCATTCAACGGAAAGGCGCTGCTGCCGGTACATAGTCCCGCAGGCGCCGTCCAGTCGGCGTCAGCTGTCGCCAATACGGTGAGGGTGTTGGTTTCCGTACCGGTACAGGGGTCAAATCCCGCTACATAGGTGACGGTATAATTACCGGGCCCGAACACGGCCGGATCGAAGGTATCGGTCTCCACGCCATTGACGGTCCAGGTCCCGCCGGGTGTCGCCTCGGGATCGAGCAGATCATCGAGCAGCAGGGGCGGATCATCGGCGCAGCGCACGCCCGGGGGCGTCCAGGAAGCGTCGGCGCCGGGCGCGACATCGATATATTGCGACAATTCGGAAGTGCAGGGCGGCGCGCCCACCGTATAAGTGACCAGGTGGGGCCCCACGCCCAGGTCAGCCGGATCGAAAAAGACAGCCGGAAAACCGTCGATGGTCCAGTTGCCCGTATTCAGGGTGCTGGGAAACAAGAGCACATCCAGGTCGAAAGGCGGCGTCCCCGAGCAGATGACGGGCGGCACGCCCCAGCCCGGATCGGGCAGTACATCGATAATGATGATCTCCGTCTGGCTCTCCTGGCAGGGCGCCGCGATCACCGTATAGGTGACCGTATGCGCGCCGGGACCGAGATCCAGCGGATCGAGAAAGGGGGTATTGACGCCATCAACGGTCCAGACGCCTCCGGGCGTAGCGCCGGGATTGAGCAAGGTATTCAGGTCGATGATCGGCGAAAGCGGGCAAAGGTCGGTGGGCGGCGTCCAGCCGGCGTTGATATCGGTAATGGTGAAGGTGACCTGGTCGGTGGCTTCACAGACCGGGCTGAAACTGATATCATCGAGTGCAAAATCATTGCCGCTCGTGGCGGTATTCTGGTTGACGATGCAAAGTTCGACGGAAGTATTCCCCCCCGAGTTCCAGATCTCAAAAAACTGATTCCACTGGCAGGTAACCGGAGAAGCGGAAAAAACCCCGCCGATGATCACGCCGTTGACGGAAAACTGCAGCTGGGCCGGTGATGAGCCGACCACAGAGGTTACCCAGGCGCTGAACGCATAGTCGGTGTTGGGACTGATGCCGACCGTCTGGCACCAGACTTCCTGGTTGGCGATGCCGGCCCCGTTGACGACCAACATATTGCCGCCGCCGGTATTGTCGGTGCAGGGCGCGAAGTTGGTATGCGTATCGCCGGCATTGGCGGCGACGGCAAATTCCCCTTCATTGGAAAGCAAACCAAAAGCACCGCCGGTGCCGGGAACGTAATCGCTGGTAAAGTTGCTCAGCCCGGCGTTGAAATCGCCGTTGACCACCAGGTTCTCGTCGGTTGACGGGCCGGTGACGGTCACTTCGAAGGTAGTTGTCTGGCTGATCGTCGCCGTCGTATTCGGACTGCCGGGATTAGCGACCGGTGCTGCGGGCGACCATTCGACTGAAAACGACGCTCCGCCGATCGAGGCGTTGAGGTTGACCGTTTGGGGGGCGCTGCAGAAATTTTGGTTGGGGCCGGCGTCTACGGTAAGTGTACAGGCCGGAGGGGGTAAGTTACTCTCTTTTTCAAATTGATGCTTCGGTAAAAATGCGGCCGTCATTCCGAAGGCGGAAAGGAGAAAAATGGGATACAATGTTCTCATAAGCGTGTCAGGTTGCTACCTCCGGAGGGGCTGAGGCAATTGGGTGTGATCAAAGATATTGAAAGGGAGGGAATTGTACTAAATGCCCAAGAAAAAGTCAAAAACAAGATATACCGCTAACCCGGATTATTCATGGGTTCTTTGTCATGAGAAGCCCAAATGGTTGATAGGCTTGCGTTCGCGCAGGAGGGCGACACGGAGGCGCCTTCCTGCTGCAGGCAGGTATCTCCAGATACGGTGAGTGAGCGGGGCAGAATGGCGACCAGTTTGGCTTCGTAATAGATTAATCCATGAATAACCCGGGCTAAGTCGAAACCTAAGCCATTTCCTAAATTACAACAATTTTTGCGGGAATACCGATCAGCAGGAGAGGACAAGGATTGCCAACCCCTCTTTTTACTCTGTCTTCTAGTTTTTCCCAGTGGGTCGTCGCTTTACCAAATTTGTCTGACACAAAAGCATGAGCCCATCCCTTCGCAAAAGAACCCTTTGAATTTGCTGCGCTTTCAATTAATTTTATTTGCCGTGAGGTGGGATTATAGAATTTTTTTAATGCCTCAATATTACCAATACCCCTGCTCACTGCAAACGATTCTATTAATGCTTTCAGACTATTTTGTAATGAAAAACCCCTAGTAATGATAACTCCTACTGAAATGACACCGTCGGCATGTAAGCGCTTAAAATTTTCCAAATCGCGATCAAAAAAGGGGTCTTTATTATTCCATTCAATTTCAAGAGCTATAGTACCTGCACTGAATTTCTTTACATGATCAATTTCATGAGAGATAGACTCCTTTTCTATGCCATCCACTATTTTTTTTATTTCAAAATTATGCTTTTGCCAGCCGAAGTCGTTGGATAGCCTTTTCCTTATTCTTTGCGTCAACTCCCCCTCGCCTCCTCCTCCATATACTAACTCTTCGATAGGAAGGGCGATCTCATCCAGTACCGTCTCAAGCTCATATGTTGCTTCTTTCATGTCATGTTGAAGAATGGCTTCGGCGTGATGTAATTTCAGTACGTCAAAACCTTTGATAGAAAGCTTTTCAAACATGAACCAGCCTATTTTCTAAATACAGAAACAACCGTTTTGATGTCCATCCAGCCATCATCAAAAAGAAAAAACAATTGACTTAATCTAATGGCATACTAATTTGCACGGCGTCTTTTCCTCTTTGGGAATGGTTGTTATAAGTCTCCCAGTCAGGAAAGTAAGTATCCGCCTGGTTACCCCAGCAATCCCATTTCTCTCTTGCCCCCCTTGAAAACATTTCGAGGTAGGGTCCCCAACTACAAGCCTCGATTATGCTATATTGCTCGTCTGGTTTCCTGCTGTGTTCTCTTTTTCTCGAAGAAATGATATTTGCCTGTGATCGTCCTGGCTGCAGCGTTCGAACATTTTTCCCTTTCGTGCCGAAAAGCACAATCTCAGTAACGTTTCTGAAATAAAAGCCGACTCCTCTTCTATCCGGTCCGCCGTCTTTCCTGATTTTATACCAAATGAGATTGGTCTTATAAGTAAAACCCCAAGCCTCCATAACTTCAAGCCCTTCCTGGAGCAAAGCATTCGGCACCCAAAGGTATAAATGACACCTCTCAGCAGCAGCCTGATTTACAGGAATGTTTTTAATCTCTTCTAACTTCAGCGTTGGATAACGAGAAAGTCTTTTGTGTTCGGGAGCTACTTTTCCTGTTCTATTTTGAAATTGCCAAGGCGGATCCGCCAAAATGGTGGAGTATTTTTTATCTCTAACAAATTGTAAAAAATCATCATTCACATTCAACTCGGCCATTTAATTCAATTTTACAGGAGTTTTCGAACAATCGCATGATTGGAAGAACAGGTAGTTCTAACCGTCATCTTTAGCTTATGAGAAAATCAATAATAAACAAAGTTTGTTTTGGGCGCAAGTTTTAAACAAAATTTGTTTTAAATCACCCCAGCCGATACCCCACGCCCAACTGCTCCACCGCCTTCACGAAATCCGTATCCGCGTTGACGCGTCGTTGTTTTGACGTCATCTGCAACTTCAGGCGGTTTTTCCGGTCGATCAGTTCCATTTTGAGGTGGTGCTGCCCCTGGTGTTTATTGCAGAGCGTGTCGAGGCGTTCGATAAATTCGTCGGTGACCACCTCCAGGGGCAGCCGCAAGGTAATCGACTCGGTTAGCGATTCGGCGATGCCTTCGAGGAGGCGTACTTCGCGCGGTTTGAACTCTGGTTCGTCGTTGTTCCAGCCGCGTTGGAAGCTGCCTTTGATAAATAGCGCTTTGCCCTCTTCCAGCAGGTGTTTGAACTTTTGATAGTCCTCACCGAAAAGCTTAAATTCGAGCGAGCCGTTGAAATCGCTCAGCTCGAATATTCCCCAGCCGTTACCATTGCGGCTGATGCGATGGCGGGCCATCGTAACGGTCCCCGCCAGTTGCAGTTGCGGTTTGTTCTTGTGGTCGTCCACCTTTTCGAGGCCGCAGGTGGTAAAGTTGTCGATCTCCACCCGGTAGCTGTCGAGCGGGTGCCCGCTGATAAAAATGCCCGTCACTTCCTTTTCCCGGTTCAGCTGCTGCAGCAGACTCCAGGGCGGGCAGTCGGGGATGCTCGGCTCGGGCACCATCACTTCGTCCACGGCTCCGAAGAGGGAGGTAGCGGCCGAGGCTTTCTGCGACTGGTAAGCTTGTCCGTAGCGAATGGCGTGTTCCAGCATGCTCTCGTACTTTTCGGAAGGCGCGAAATACTGGGCCCGGTGGATGTCTTCAAAGCAATCGAAAGCGCCGCCCAGCGCCAGGCTCTCCAGTACTTTCTTATTGACCGCCCGCAGGCTGAGCCGCCGCACCAGGTCGAATACGCTGGTAAATGGTCCGCCGGCCTCGCGTTCCTCCAGGATAGCGGTCACCGGGCCTTCGCCGACCCCTTTCAGCGCCGACAAGCCGAAGCGCACCTGTCCTTCGTCGTTTACCGAAAAGTCCGATACCGACTCATTAATATCTGGCCCCAGCACCGTCAGCCCCATGCGCTTGCATTCCTGCAGGAAGAAAGTCACTTTGGAGATGTCGTTCTTGTTGTGCGTCAGCACCGAAGCCATGAACGCGGCCGGGTAATGCGCCTTCAGGTAAGCCGTCTGGAAAGCGACGAAAGCGTAGCAGGTGGAGTGCGACTTGTTGAAGGCGTAAGAAGCAAAGGCCTCCCAGTCCTTCCAGATCTTATCCAGCGTAGTCTTAGGGTGTCCCCGTTGCGTCCCGCCTTCGATAAAGATGGGATACAGCGCGTCGATCTCCTTTTTCTTTTTCTTGCCCATCCCTTTGCGCAGGCGGTCGGCCTGGCCTTTGGTAAAACCGGCCAGCTTTTGGGAGAGCAGCATCACCTGTTCCTGGAAGACCGTAATGCCGTAGGTTTCTTCCAGGTATTCCTGCATCTCGGGCAAGTCGTAAGTGATGGGCTCGCGGCCGTGCTTCCGCGCGATGAAGTTGGGGATGTACTCCAGCGGCCCGGGCCGGTACAGGGCGTTCATAGCGATGAGGTCCTCAAACTGGGTCGGCGCCAGTTCTTTCATGTAGCGTTGCATTCCCGTGCTCTCGTACTGGAAAATGCCGACCGTTTCGCCGCGCTGGAACAATTCATAGGTCTTCGGATCATCCAGCGGCACCATTTCGGGGTCGATCTCGACGCCGTGCGTTTCTTGGACGATGCGCACTGCATCTTTGATGATGGTCAGGGTTTTCAGCCCCAGAAAGTCCATCTTCAGCAGGCCGGCGTCTTCGGCTACACTGTTGTCGAATTGCGAGACCAGCATGCCGGTTTCCTTATCCGTCTTTACCGGTACGTATTTCGTGATCTCGTCGGGGGTGATGACGACGCCGCAGGCGTGAATCCCGGTATTGCGCACCGATCCTTCCAGTTTTTTGGCCGTCCGGATCATCTTGGCGATGTCGTCATCGGCTTCGGCCAGTTTACGGAACGCGTGGGCTTTCTCCAGGTCTTCGGAATTCAGGTTATCTTTCAGCTTGGGGTCGATATCGCCTTCGGCCAGCACCTTTTTCAGGGTAGCTTTGAGGTGGGTCGGAAAAGTTTTCGCTACCCGGTCGACCTCCGACAGCGGGACGTTCATTACCCGCCCTACGTCGCGCAGGCTGAGTTTGGCGGCCATGGTGCCGTAGGTCACGATCTGGGCCACCTGGTTGCGGCCGTATTTGTCGATGACGTAATCGATCACTTTTTGCCGTCCCTCATCGTCGAAGTCGATATCGATATCGGGCATGCTGATGCGCTCCGGGTTGAGGAAGCGCTCGAAGAGCAGGTCGTACTTGATGGGATCAACGTTGGTAATTCCGATGCAGTACGCCACTGCCGAACCCGCCGCCGAGCCCCGGCCCGGCCCTACGGAGACGCCCATTTGGCGGGCGGTGGTGGTAAAATCCTGAACGATGAGAAAATAGCCCGGATAACCGGAGTTCTCGATGACGCTGAGTTCAAAGTCGAGCCGCTCCTTGATCGTAGGCGTAATCGTACCGTACCGTTTCTTGGCGCCCTCGTAAGTGATATGCCGAAGGTAATCGTCCTGGGTCTTAAATCCTTCCGGTAATGGAAATGCGGGCAGCAGGATATCGCGCGCCAGCTTCAACGGCTCGATCTTATCGAAGATCTCCATGGTATGGTCCAAGGCTTCTGGTATATCGTGGAAGAGCCGGTTCATCTCCGATTGTGTTTTGAAGTAAAAATCGGAACTCGGGAATTTGAAGCGCTTTTCTTCTTCCAGCAGGCTGTTGGTGTTGATACACAGCAGGATGTCATGCGGCTCCGAATCTTCTTCCTCGACGTAGTGCGAGTCGTTGGTGCAGATGGTCTTGATGTTGTATTTGCGCGCGAATTCCAGGAGTTTCTGGTTGACGTCTTCCTGACTCACGCCCAGCCCGTCGATATTTTCGAGGCCGCGGTGCCGTTGCAGCTCGATGTAATAATCCCCGCCGAAGATGTTCAGCCACCAGCGCAACTCCCGCTCGGCCTGTTCCAGTTTGCCGTGCAGGATGAGTTGCGGCACTTCGGCGCCGATGCAGCAACTGGTAGCGATAAGCCCTTCGTGATATTGCTCGATCAGTTCCTTGTCGATGCGCGGGAACTTGCTGTAATAGCCCTCGATAAAACCCAGGGAGCAGAGTTTGGAAAGGTTTTCGTACCCCTGGGTGTTTTTGGCCAGCAGCAACTGGTGGTAGCGGTTGTCGGACTCGCCTTTCGCACGGGAAAAAGACTTTTGATGCCGGTCTTCCACCAGGTAGAACTCGCAGCCGATGATCGGTTTAAGGTCGCGCCGTTCGGCTTCGGATACGAATTTGAAAGCGCCGAACATATTCCCGTGGTCCGTCAGCGCTACGCCCCGCTGCCCGTCAGCTTTGGCTTTATCCATCATGGCGCCGATATCCGATGCGCCGTCCAGAAGGGAATATTGGGTATGGCAATGTAAGTGACAAAAGTCCGGCATAGGTCTTATTTTATTTTTACTGGTCGCTTAGGCCGACCCATCCTATCGATCCGGGTCGCTGCGATCTTTTCCGCCCTCCATTGTAGCGTTCACCGCAACGGAGGTATAGGGTGGAGATGGATCACAAAAAATTTAATCTCGTGCTTTGTAACAAAGCACTAGGCAGATTTATAAAGTTACCCATCTGCCGGCAATGTCGGCGCCATCCGATCGACCTTTTTTTCCACATTATGTGAATAAACCCAGGATTTACCGGTTCCCGGCCCGTCCTCCCGGAGTGTAGGGATTAGCGGCATGGGTTTGCCAAGATTTACAGGCACTTAGCGCATCAGGATTACATCATTATTGCAAAAAAGCGCCACCGGAAAATCGGCACAAATACGTTTCTTCAAAATACATAAGCAAAATAGTGAGAAGGGGCTTACGCAGCCTTCGGGGGGAAAAAGACAGGCGCTGCGGCAGGGATCAGCTCACTTCGATTACCTTGCGCCGGCCCAACTCCCGGCGCAGCTGGTCGGGGGAAGTGAAGTGGATGGCTTCGAGCCCTACGCCTTCAGCGGCTGCTACATTGCGGGCGTTGTCGTCAATGAAAATGGAAGCCGGAACGTTGACCTCGTATTTCTCGAACAAGCGCCGGTAAATACGCGGGTCCGGCTTTTTCAGTTTTTCATGCCCCGACACCAGGATGCCTTCAAACCATTGCAAAAAGTCAAAGCGCTCCAGGGCCACCGGAAAAGTCTCATAGCTCCAGTTGGTCAGCGCGAGCAGGCGGTGACTTTTGCTTTGGTACAGCCCTTCGAGCAGCGCAACCGTATCGTGGATGGCGTCACCCAGCATCTCTTCCCAGCGGCCGTAATAGGCGCGGATCGGTTCTTCGTACTGCGGATGTTCCGCCACCAGCAGTTCGGTAGCTTCGGCGAGCGGCCGGCCGGCGTCCTGCTCTTCGTTCCAGGCGGGAGAACAGATCTCCGTCAGAAAGTAGCGCATCTCCTCTTCATCGTCGAAAACCTGCCGGAAAACGTATTCGGGGTTCCAGTCGATCAAAACGCCTCCCAGGTCAAAAATTACGGTGTCGAAGGATTTGTCAGCCATGGTCCAATGGTCTTTTGAATGGAGTTCAAATGTATAGATTTGCCCTGAATTATGCTATTTTTCTCGCTCTGTCTAACCACGCGACCTTCTGTTTTCGGAAAACGGACCACCATGAAATTTACCGCAACGCTAATCTTCCTGCTTCTCTTCCTGCTCCCGTCACGGGCCCAGTTTTTTCTCAACGGCGACGCTATCCAGGTCAACGACACCTGCTTTCAGCTCACCGAACCGGTAAACTGGCAATCGGGCTCTATCTGGAACCCCGAAAAGATCAACCTCAACCAATCCTTCGAGGTCGTCATGCGCATATTCCTGGGCTGCAAAGACGCCGACGGCGCCGACGGTATCGTTTTCGGGTTCCAACCCATCAGCACTTCTATCGGATCGCAGGGGGGAGGCATCGGTTTCTCCGGCATCGTCCCGTCGCTGGGCATCGAGTTCGACACGTACCAGAACGCCAACCTGAACGATCCTTTCTTTGACCACATCGCCGTTATCCGCAACGGCGACCTCAACCATTTCAACAATAACACGCTGGCCGGCCCGACCTTTGCCAGCGAGGACGGCCCCGATATCGAAGACTGCCGGGAACACGACATCCGGGTCAGCTGGGACGCCGACGCCCGGACGCTGCGCATCTATCTCGACTGCTCGCTGCGGCTGACCTATTCCGGCGATATCGTCAACGAGATATTCGGCGGCGACCCATTCGTGTTCTGGGGGTTCACCTCCGCCACCGGCGGTCTGAACAACCGCCAGACGGTCTGCTTTCGCTACACCACGTTTATCGATCAGCTGGAAGACGTAGTGATCTGCCCGGGCGGCAAATACCAGCTTACCGCCCGCGGCGGCACGAGCTACCGCTGGACGCCCGCGGCCGGCCTCAGCAATCCCGATATTCCCAATCCCATTGCCCGCCCGGACACGACGACCACCTACCTCGTCGAGATCCAGGACGGCTGCGGTAACCCTTTTCAGGACGACATCGTGGTGACCGTCGCCGGCGACTCCGTCTTCTTCGACCTCGGACCGGATACCACCATTTGTGAAGACCGGCCCCTGCTGCTCGACGCTTCTTCGGGGACGGCTACCTACCAATGGTCGGACGGCAGCACAGCGCCTACCCTTCTCGTCGACCAATCCGGCGCCTATCGCGTGACGGTCACCCGCACCGACACCATCTGCGTGGCCAGCGACTGGGTGGACATCGACGTCATACCGCTCACCCAAGCCGACCTGGGTAGCGACACCACCCTCTGCCAGGAACAAAAACTCCTGCTGCGGGCCACCGACCCCAATGCCGATACCTACCGCTGGCAGAACGGCGCCGCCGCCGACACGTTCCTCGTCGACCGGCCCGGCCGTTACGAAGTGAGCGTCGGCAATCAATGCGGCGAGGCGGTCGACGCCATCGAGGTGACCTACGAAGATTGCCGGCAGGCCTATATTCCCAACGCTTTTTCGCCCAACTTCGACGGGCTTAACGACCGCTTCCAGGTATACGCCGATAGCGACGTGGCCCAGGTGGCCGTAATGCGCATCTTCAATCGCTGGGGCGGCCTGGTATACGAGGCCGAAGCCATCGATGTACAAGACCCGCGTCACGGCTGGGACGGCGCCGCCCGGGGCGATCCCCAACCCGCCGGGCTTTACCTGTATTACCTGGAAATCGTTTTCCGGGACGGCTTCCGGGAAGTGGTCACCGGTGAAGTGACGCTGTTGCGGTAATTTTCTCAGCAGGCATCCGGACGGATCGCAGCAGCAGCAGGCCGACGATGAAGAAGAATCCGAGCAGCAACAGGCTGCTCCGCATGCTCCCCGTCAGTTGTTCCATAAACCCAAAAAGGAAAGTACCCAGGATAATCGCCACTTTTTCCAATACGTCGTAAAAGCTGAAATATGAGGTAGGATCTTGCGTCCCGGCAGGCAGCAACTTTGAATAGGTGGACCGCGACAGCGACTGGATGCCGCCCATCACCAGCCCTACGCCGCCCGCCAGCGCGTAAAAATGCCACTTGATGGTCACGAAATAACCCACGATGCAGATCGTCGTCCAGATCAGCAGAGCGATCGTCAGAGAAAATTTGTTGCCGCGCCACTCCGAGAGCCAGGCAAAAAGATATGCGCCGAAGATAGCCACCAATTGCAGCAGCAGGATCAACAAGATCAGCTCGCTGGTCTCGAAGGCCAGTTCTTTTTCCGCAAAGGTCGCCGCCAGAAACAGTACGGTCTGCACCCCTGCGCTGTATGCGAAGAATGACCAGAGGAAAGTTTTGGTGTGGCGCTGTCCCTGCAGCGCCCGCCACACTTTTTTCAGTTCCTTCGCGCCGCGGGTCAGCAGTTCCGGCTGCGGGCGCTCCGGGCTGTCGCTGGGCAGCCGCCGAAAAGGGATCAGCGCAAACCCCAGCCACCACAACCCCACACTGACGAAAGCCAGACGGGTGGCGAAACCCGGCCCGGGTAGCCCCAGGGGTTCTGCAAACTGGATGAGGACGAGGTTGAAAACCAATAAAATGACACTGCCGACGTAGCCGTACGCAAACCCCATGGCGCTGACCCGGTCGTACCGCTCCGGCGTAGCGATCACCGGCAGAAAGGCGTTGTAAAATACCAACGCGCCGGCGAAACCGATGAGGGCCGCCATGAAAGCAGCGGCGCCCAGCCCCAGCGTGTCCATACCGTCGAAAAAGAACAACAGCAGACAGGCAGCCGAGCCGAGGATGGTGAAAAATTTGAGAAAAAATTTGCGGCGCCCGCCGTAGTCGGCAATGCCGGACAGCAGGGGCGAGAGCGCGGCGATAAGCAAGTAGGAGCAAGAGATCGCGTAGGCGTAAAGCGAGCTGTTGGAAAGGGTTAAAGCCCCGAGCTCGATCTGATCGTCGGTGACCGCCACGTAATAGGCCGGGAAAATAGCCGCCGTGATCACCAGGGCGAAGGCCGAATTGGCCCAGTCGAAGAACGCCCAGCCGCGAAGCGTGCGCGGATCGTTCAGCCGGTTTTGGGTATTCTGTTGCATTTTTCGCAGTCATTTGGGTGCGCCTGCGCCAAGATAAAGAACCTGCTCCGCAATTTGCGTACTTTTGACGTCCGCTTACAACAGAAAATATGACCATCTATATTCTCTCGCGCGGGCCCTACCTGTATTCGACCCGGCGCTTGCGGGAAGCGGCGGAAAAGAGGGGACACGAAGTGCAGGTCATCGACCACACGCGCTGCAGCCTGTTCATGGGCGACGGCCGGGTGACCATCCACTACGACGGCGCTTATTTGTCGCCTCCTGACGCCGTCATTCCCCGGATCGGAGCCTCGGTTACCGCCCAGGGCGCGGCCGTGGTCAACCACCTGGAGGCGATGGGTATCTTTACGGTAGCCAGGGCCGAAGCGCTGCAATGGGCGCGCAATAAGCTGCGGTGCCTGCAGATGCTGGCCCAACACGGGATCGACACGCCGCGCACCGCACTGGCCACGGGCGCCCACACCTTGCTGCCGCTGGTGGAACAGCTGGGCGGCCTGCCCGTCGTCATCAAGCTCAACGAAAGCACCCACGGGGTAGGCGTCATGCTGACGCACACGCTGGACAACGCCGCGGCTACCCTGGAAGCTTTCCAGCGTTTGCAGGAGCGCGTGCTGATCCAGGAGTTCATCGCCGAAGCCGGCGGCGCCGATATCCGGGCATTCGTCGTCGGCGGGAAGATCGTTTCGGTGATCAAAAGGCAGGCGCCCGAAGGAGAATTCCGGTCCAACCTGCACCGGGGCGCCGTCGCTTCTCCGGCGGTGCTCAGCGAAGCCGAAGCCAGGGTAGTCAAAGCAAGCGTCCGGCTGCTTGGCCTGGACGTGGCGGGGGTGGACCTACTCCGCTCCCGGCGCGGCCCCCTCATCATGGAAGTCAATGCCTCCCCCGGTCTCGAAGGCGTCGAAAGTACGACCGGCGTCGACATTGCGGGGCTGATCATAAAGTTTATCGAAAGCAAAAAAGGCTGATGCAAAACGCAATCACCATCCACGATACGACCGTCGCGCCCGGCCGGGAGGCCCTGATCAAGTTGTCGGCAGGCCGCCTGCCCAGCGGCAACCTGCTGCAGATCTGCACGCACGTCTTCCACAGCCGCCGGCCGGGGCCGACGGTGCTGGTGCTGGGCGGCGTCCACGGCGACGAAATCAACGGGGTAGCCATCGTCGGGCAGGCCCTGCGCGAAGACCTGTTCTCGGACCTCCGCTGCGGTACGGTCATCGCCATTCCCCTGCTCAACCTGTACGGGTTTATCCATTTTTCCCGGGAACTGCCCGACGGCAAAGACGTCAACCGCAGCTTCCCGGGCAACAGCAAAGGCTCACTCGCCTCCAGGGTGGCCCGGCTCCTGACGCAGCATATCCTGCCGCACGCCGACCTGGGCGTGGACTTCCACAGCGGCGGCAACGGTCTTTACAACTATCCCCAGATCCGCTTTTCGGGCGATGACCCTTCCAGTGAAACCCTCGCCCGCGCTTTCGGGGCGCCCTTTCTAATTGCCAAAAGGCCCATTGCCCGTTCACTCCGGAAAGCGGCGCTGCGGGACAAAAAACCGATCTTGGTGTTTGAGGGCGGCGAAAACCACCGCCACGATCCTTTTGCGACGCATAAAGCCCTGGAAGGGCTACGCCGGCTGCTACAGGCCCAGGGAATGGTGGGCGGCAAGGCTGAGCCCGCCCGGTGCCGCCTCTTTCGCAAGACCGCCTGGATGCGGGCGCCCCGCGCCGGCATGTTTTACGGCGCCAAAGCAGCAGGGCAGCGCGTGCGGAAAGGCGAACCGCTGGGAAGAATTGACGACCCGCAAAGCCGGAGCTCCGTGACTGTCTTCGCCACCCGCGACGGGTACTGCATCGGCCATCGCAATAGCCCGGTCATCAGTCAGGGCGACGCTCTTTTTCACCTCGCCTACGAAATGGAGGATTGAACCCATTAAAAAAAAACGGGCAAGCACCACTGAAGGAATGCTTGCCCGCAAGTTTTATGACGAATGCTTAAAGCTTGGGTTTAGTCCTTTAGGATTATTGCGGTGGGCGGGAAGTCGCAGAGCCGCGACCGAAGGCGTCGATGTACTCCTGGCAGGCCAGGTCGGGCACTTCGATATCCAGGTACTCGAATCGCAGCGCTTTGCCATTCTCTTCGTAGTTGATATCCACCGTTTCGTAAAAATCGTAAACCGGGCTTTCGATGTTGAAGGTCGAATCCTTCGTCGGCACCTGCAGGGCCAGCACACAGCGGTCGAGCTGACGGTAAGAGATGCGGAAGTCATAGGTTTCGCTCTTCTCCAGCGAGCTCGTCTCGCCTTCGCCGCTGCGCAGGATGCCCAGCTTGCTCCAGGTCGTACAACCCGTCTGGCGGAAGAGGATCGGCAAGGTCGGCACGACGATCAGGTCGTTGAATTCGCTGCTGCAGGTACCGCGTACCGCGACTTCGACCGTCAGGGCGTTAGCGTTGTCGATGACGTCGCTCACGTCGATGACGTAAGTGCCGCTGCACGTATTGAGCGGGGCGCTTTCGAACAGCAGTTCTTGCTTGCAGTCTTCAGAGAACCCGTTGTAGATCCGCAGCACGGCGTCCTCATCTACTCCGCGCAGGACGTAGATCTGTTCCCCGTTGTAGAAGCGGAAGAACTCAGGCTCGCCGATCACTTCGTCGGTCACTTCGTTGTCTACGATACGCACGAATTCGGCGAAGTAGAAGCGCTGAGGATCGCTTTCGCTGATCCCGGAGACGATGTCGAGGCGCGCGAAGCGGCAGAACGAGAAGCTGGAAGTCAGCAGCCAGGTAGAAAGGTGCGGCTGACGGTAGTTGACCACCAGATCGCCGTAGGCGTCGCGGGTAACCTGGGCCGTCATTTCGACCTGCCATTCGGCTTCTTCTTCGTCGAAGCTCAGCACCGAAACCTCGTCGCCTTCCTGGTAGGGCTGATAGGTTTGCGGGTTGATGATGTTTTCGCTGATGTGGAAAGTAACGTCGATCGGTTCGGAGAAAGTTTTCACTTCTTTGTCGTCGACGAACATATCCAGGCTGTAGGCGGCGATAGACTTCACCGGCACGTTGCCGATGTACTCGCCGTCGAGGTCGCGCACGTGGCGGGCCAGCTGACCGCCGGGTACGGCATTGGCGGCGTTGCCGTTGTAGAGGTCGTAATGCTTCATCATGACGTTAACCTCGCCGGTGAGCATCACGCCTTCCTGGTCGTACACCAGGGTGCCGGAGGGCACTTGCACTTCCACCAATTCCGCACGCTGCGTAGGTGAAGAGGCGAAGCTGACTTCTTCGGCAGCGCCCTGGCTGCTGACGTCAAACTGGGAGGCGCGGGTGGCCACCCCATCCATTTCCCGGTCATGCTGACGCATTTTCAGCGTCATCAGCCGGTTTTCGCCTTCCACCAGGGAGAAGGAACGATAAAGCGTTTCGTAGCCCTCCGCTTCGAATTTGAGAGTGAAGTCGACCGGTTCTTCCGGCGTCGGTTCTTCGATTTTGCGAACACCGAGCTGGAGGATGCCGACCGCGGGGTCGTCGAGGTTGGTGTCCAGCGACAGGCTTTTCTCACCGAGTACGGAATAAACCTTATCGCGGTCTTCGCCGAGTACCGTGATACTGAGGTCCTCGGGCAAGGGTACGCCGATTTCTTCGTCCACGATTTGCAAGGTCAGCGGGTTGAGCACCACGTCGGTGTCGACGTAAAGGACCACATCCTGTCGCAGGTCGTCAAAATCGCGGCAGGACTGCAGACCGGCCCCAACGACAATAAGCAGGGCAAGGAGTTTGGTTACAGATCTGAAGTCGTAAAGATTTCTCATGATCATTTTAATTTTATGAATTCATGGGATACTATCCCGTAGGCAATCCGCAGATTAAGTACCGGCCACCACCGGTAAACGTCGATGTTGCGCTCCAGTACTTCGGCATTCAGTACGTTGGTGCGCAGCAGGCTGGTCGCATCCAGGTCGAGCGTTGGCCGGCCCTTGTAGTATACGCCCAAATCAAGACCCAGGCTCAACTTCCCGAGGGGAATGGGATTGCCCAGTGCAATACCGACGTAAGGGCTCACCCTGGACCGGAACGATAAGGTGCCGGTCATAAAGCCGATCTCCTCGGGGGTCAGTTCGATATCGTTGAGGGGAAAATTGTCGGCTAATCCGACTTTCCCGTTAAAATCATTGCTCAAAAACAAAGCTGCTCCGCCCACCAGGCGGAACCAATCTTTCCAGACCGACAATTCGCCCAGCAATTCCAGGTTGGAGTGCCGGACGTCCATATCGACGGAAGCGTAATATTCGAACCGGTTCAGGTTCGTTTCAAAATTCCTGACCGAAAAATCCATGTAATTCAGTCCGAGCCGCAAATAGAATTTGTTGGAAAGCGGCTTGCTCACATCGAGGCCGATCATACTTTTGGTGCCTACATTTAGGCCCACGACGGTCGGCGTCTTTTGTCCGGAGGCGGCTTGCCAGCTCAACAAGCTAAACAAGAGCAATATAGCGTTGCATAGCGTTCTCACCTTCGTCGGACGGTAGGGTAGAATTCGTCCCGGGGTTGTCATAAATTTAATTTTGTGATTACAATTTGTTGTTAACTATTTGGTCGCCTTCGCGTCCTTGTCAATGGTCATTTGGGTCATTCCAGAAAACTGGCTGACAACTTTATCAGGTATTGGTGAGTGCTACTTCTCTCAAATGCTAATAACAAAATCAGTTTTTAAGGCAGCTTTCTCGGTTTCCGACATGCTTTGAACTTAATGGATGCTGGGGGCCCCAATCAACAGGTAGATTCGGTTGCTATCCTCTGCCTCTAAATAGGTAAGCTCTTTACTTTTCTCTGAGTTTCTTTGGAAAGTGCCCTACAAAAATAAGTTTTGCACACAGCAATTACAAATATAAATCTGCAAAAAAATAATTTCACCCAAAGTAATGTGCACCCGGAGCCCGAAAACTGATTGTTATGAGAATGTCGGCCCTTCGATCCCTCCGATTACTTTCCTGATGCGGAGTAAGATAGGAGTAATTGCCGGCCTGCGCCTCTACCAGTAAAAGGCGTGCATTCGGACCTGACCGCGGGAATTCCACTCCAGGGTCGGCGCCGGGATCTTCACCCAGTTCAGCACACTCAATAGCGTGCGTACAAAATGACTCCGGGTAGGGATCCGGCTTAAATCGATATCGGGAGAAATGAACAATTGCCGGTAGCGGGGGAAGTCTTGCGCCGGCAGCGAATACGTCACTCCTTCGCTCGTCCAGGTATTGCTGAAGCCTCCGTAGATGTTGCCGCCGCCGTAGCCGATAGCGATGTTCAGCCAGCGGGGGAAGCCGCTCTTTTGATCAGACTCGGGCAAAAACGACGCCGGGTTTATCGACAACCAGGTCGTCTGTGCGTTGTAGTCTTTCAGGAATCTTTCAGCAAAAGACGTGCCAAACAATTCGGTAGCCCGCCGGGAAAGCAGCATTTGCTGGTCGCCTTCCGTGGAAAAAACAGGGATATCGGGATAGGCTTCCAGGCTGGCGGATACTTTCATCAGGATGCGTTGCTCGCGCCACGCCATTTCCTGCCCGACAAAAAGCCCGACGCCCAGGGTGTTGAAGCCGATATCGCTCCAGGAAAACCCCCATTTAGCGGAAAAAGCGTCCATCATCTCGACGGTGAGCTGCAACCCCCACCCCACGGCGGCGCCGGTCCACATGGACGTGCGGCGGGGCAGGCCGGTCCAGCGAGCTCCTTTGTACGCCAGCAGGCTTTCGGTGTAAGCCGTGAAGGCGTGCCCCATTTTATCCATGTGCTCCCATTCGCCCCAGTCGTCAAAAGTGTGAAAGCCCGTAGTCTCGAATTCCCGGTACCAGGTATTGTAAAGCCCGATCGAAAAGCCCGAATAAATAGCCGCCCCGCCGCCGGCGCAAACCCAGAAACGGGTGCGATGCAGGCTGTCCGCCGGCTGAAAGAAGGAAAGCTTAGCCTCCTGCGCGTCACCTGCCCGGCTCCAAAAAAAGGCCGCGATCAGCAGGAGGAATATTTTGGATATTTTGGCAGGCATCGTATTTTAAGTTGCCGTTTCTTTGCAAAGAAAGCTGAGAAAACCCAGGAAGACAACCAAACGCCCTTTAATTAAAACAAAATTAATTTGAAAACAACCAAAGCAGTCCACTGGCTCCACGGGCAACTTCCGGACTGGGTTGCGGCCGGGATCATCAGCGAGGTCCAGGCGGAGCAACTCCGGGAGCGCCACCCCCTGCCCGATTCGTCCGCCCGCCTATCCGCCGTCAACCTCATTGCTGGTACGTTGAGCGCCCTGCTGGTCGGGGGCGGCATCATCCTGATCGTGGCCTACAACTGGGATGACTTCTCAAAAGTGACGCGCACGGTGATCAGCTTCCTGCCTCTCCTCCTCGGCCAGGTGATCTACGGATACGCCTTTTTCCGGAAGGCGGAATCGCCGGGCTGGATCGAGGGCGGCGCCGGTTTCCTGATGCTCATGCTCGCTGCAAGCCTGGCCCTGGTGAGCCAAACCTATCACATTGCCGGCCGGCCCGAACAGTTTTTGTGGCTCTGGCTATGGCTCAGCGTACCGCTCGTTTACCTGCGCCGGGCCAATCTCCCGGCCCTGATCTTTCTGGCGGCTGCTTTTGCCTGGTCGCTGCAGTCGCCTTTCCCCTACCGCACCGGGTATTATCTGCTGATGCTTGCCATCCTTCCGCATTTATATTTCGGCTTAAAACCCGATGCCCCCGCCTGGGGCCGCAACACGCTGGGCTGGGCAGCCGCGCTGACCTTTTTTTCCGCCTGGTTCTGGGTGACGCCGAGCCACTTGCCGGAATACGGCATCCTGGGCCCCGCTCTCCTGGCCGCTATATTGCTGCTGGCCGGCCGGCGCATCTACGATACGGACGATTCGCTATGGCGTCGCCCCTGGACGTCCTGCTCCTATGCCATTGCTTTCGGATTATTGCTAATTCTTACTTTCGACCTCAACCTCCCGGGATGGGATTGGGAAACACTGCGCTACGGCGGAGGCCGGATATCCGCGACGGCGGCCTCCCTCCACCTCGGCGTACTGGTCGCGGCGGCCCTGAGCTACGCCCTGCTCATGATCCGGTGGCGGGAAACGATCCTGCTCCATGAGTTTTTTTTACTGGGGCTGCCCATTTTTACCCTCATCTACCTGGTGGCGGTGCGCAGCGGGGCGGATACCACCGCTCTCGTGCTGACCAACCTTTACGTGCTCGCCTGGGGAGCGGCCTACCTCCATCGGGGCTTGCAGCAACAACGCATGCCCTCCGTCAACCTGGGCATGTTCCTGATCCTGGCGCTCGCCACCACCCGCTTTTTCGATACGGGATGGAGCCCCCTCGTCAAAGGGATCGCCTTTGTTCTGCTCGGTTTACTGTTCCTCGGAAGCCGCTACTGGCTGGGGCGAAAAATGGCCTGATCCCGGCGCTCAATCCTGCTGCTCAAATACGCGCTTCAGCAGATCACTGGTGCGGGCAGCCGTATTTTGGCGGATGTCCTGTTCTTTTTCCTCCACTTTCAGGAACAAGCCTGCCAGGGCTTTCTGCGTGACGTATTCGTCCAATTCCGTAGTAACGGACTTGCTGAAGGGGATCTTGTTGTATGCCGTGGTCAGGCTGCGCCAGTATTCGCGGGCGTTGACTTCGTCGAGCGCGGCGATTACCACCGGTTTGAACTCGGCGAAAAGCCGGTCGTAGGTCGTGCGTTCCAGGTAGCGCGTAGCGGCGTCATCCTCTCCTTTCAGGATATCGAACGCATCCCGGAAGGACATGCCGGTGATGGCGTCCGCAAAAATGGGCGTGGCTTTTTTCGCGGCCGACTCAGCGGCGCGATTGATCTTCAGGACGAGCTTTTCTTCTGCATCGGAAAACCCGGGCACGCTGCGCAGCTTGGCGGTTACCTGCTGCGCCTCTTCCGGCAGCAGTACTTTGTAAACGCTTTTGTAGTAGCCGTCTTCAGCGGAAAGGAAAGCCACGGCTTCCTCTACGCCAACGTTGAGGGCTTCTTTCAGGCCGTTGCCCACTTCTTCCTGCGACAACGAGCCGCCGACCACCTCGTCTTTGAGTTTACCCAGGGTCTTACCCAGGTTTTGGGCGGGCAGCACGCCGGCCGCCAGCAACAGCAGGAGCAGTACGGTATTTTTTTTCATGTTTTGGTATTTTATCTTAGAGCTTGTTTGGAGGTAGTGCTTTTGAAGCGAAAAACTCAGATTTTGGGTTCTCCCGAAGGCATTTTTCCGGCTCATAGCAGCGCTACGGGCCGGAAAAATGCCACAGGGAGGTTCCAAAAGCTGGGTTTTGCAGCCAAAATGACTACCTCCAAACAAGCTCTTAATTTCCGAAAAAACGAACGGCTTCGATTTTCTGATTTGCTTTTAACAACAATTAAATAATTCTTAACGGTATCATCATGGCCCTGCGAATTTTGCTCTTATCGGCATTCGCGATTACCGGTATCAACATGGAAGCTCAGGTTCAACGATTGCGCGATTTCGGCATCCGGCCGGGTGTCGTCGCCCCAGGCCCCCTGAACGCTATCACGGACGTAGCCGGGGTCGAGGTCGGCCATTGCACCCTTGTCAGGGGCGATTCGGTGCGGACAGGCGTAACGGCCATTTTGCCGCATCCCGGAAATATATTTCAGGAAAAGGCGCCGGCCGCCATCTACGTCGGTAATGGTTTTGGCAAACTGATGGGCGCCACCCAGGTAGAGGAACTGGGATACCTGGAAACCCCCATCATCCTGACCAATACCCTGAGTACGCCCCGCGCCGCCGAAGCGCTGATCTCCTATACGCTGCAGCAACCCGGCAACGAGGCGGTGCGCTCGGTCAACCCCTTGGTAGGCGAAACCAATGACGGACACCTGAACGACATTCGGGGGCGCCACGTCCGAGAGCAGCACGTCCTGGAAGCTATTCAGCAAGCCCGCGGCGGCCCGGTGATCGAAGGGAACGTCGGAGCAGGGACCGGTACGCGTTGCTTCGGCTTCAAAGGCGGCATCGGCACGGCTTCGCGTCAGCTGCCGGCACGGCTGGGCGGCTATACCGTCGGCGTTTTGGCGCAAACCAACTTTGGGGGCGTACTCCGGATCGACGGTGTACCGGTGGGAAAAGAACTGGACCAATACTACCGCAGCGACGATTTCGGAGACGGTTCCTGCATGATCGTTGTGGCGACCGACGCGCCGCTCGACGCCCGCAATCTGCGCCGGCTGGCTAAACGCGCTTTTCTGGGCCTGGCGCGCACCGGCGGCTTTGCTTCCAACGGCTCGGGCGATTACGTCATTGCGTTCTCTACTGATCCCGCATTGCGGCAGGCTTACCAAAGCGAATCCCCGCTCCATACCCAGACCGTGCTGCGCAACGACGCTATGTCTCCCCTATTCCTGGCTTCCGTCGAAGCTACCGAAGAAGCTATCCTCAATGCGCTCTTCGCCGCCGAAACCATGACCGGCTGCGGTATTACGGTCGAAGCCCTACCGGTCCCGCGGGTAATCGAGATCATGAAGCAGTACGGCCGGCAGATCCCGAAAGTTGAAAAACCATCCGGAAAAAACGACGGGAAAGATGAGTGACCGCGCCCCAACCCCAGTAGCCGCCATCGTTCTCGCCGCCGGAGCTTCGCGCCGCCTGGGGCGCCCCAAGCAACTGCTGGAATGGCGGGGAGAAACGCTGGTTTACCGGGTCTGTCGCCTGGCAACAGAAATAGGATGCCGCCCGGTAGTAGTGGTAACGGGCGCCGAAGAGGCCGCCATTCGCGCCGCCGTGGCCGGACTTCCGGTGCAATGGGCGCCCAATCCGCGCTGGAACGAAGGCATGGGCAGTTCGCTGCGCGCCGGCGTGCAGGCGCTGCCGCCCGAAACAAGAGCAGTGCTCTGTCTGCTCACCGACCAGCCCTTCCTGGAGGCGACGCTGCTCCGCGCCATCCTGCAAACCTACCGGGAAAAAAGCGCACCGATCGTGGCTTCCGATTACGGCGACCGGCTCGGTCCGCCGGCCTTGTTCGACCGGCAGCTATTCCCGGAACTGGCGGCGGCGACGGGCGACCGCGGCGCGCGCTCGCTTTTTCGAAAATACCGGACGGCGCTGGCTCACGTAGCTTTCCCGGAAGGAAAGTTCGACATCGACACGGAAGCGGATTGGCGGCGGTTGCGGGATTCTCCGCCCGGCGGTGGTTAAAATTCTGTTAATAGATCGCTCGCCACCGGATAAATGCTCTAATTTTCGGTTAACTGAAAAACAATCGTCTGCCTTATGCCGACCTTCTCTAAGCCTTGTCCGCTGTTTCGGCTGTCCTTTACGCTTTTCCTGCTCCTGGCCTTAGCCGTCCGGAGCATCAGCCAGTCCGAAACGACCGGTCAAACGCCCAACCCGGCGCGATACCTCGGCGATATCGGGATCTACGACGACTTCGCCGATCTCGAACCGCTTTTCCACCAAATGACGGATACGACTTACATAATCAATTTCTGGGCCACCTGGTGCAAACCCTGCGTGGAAGAACTGCCGTACTTCGAGAAGCTCTACGAACAATTCCGGGAGGAAAAAGTCAAAGTCATTCTGATCAGTCTGGACTTTCCCCGGCAGCTGGAGAGCAAGTTGGTCCCCTTCGTCGAAAAACACAACCTCCAGCCGGAGGTGCTGGTGCTTGCGGACGTACGGCAGAACGATTGGATAGACAAAGTCGATCCGCGCTGGAGCGGCGCCATCCCGGTCACCCTCATTTACAGAAATAACCGCCGGACTTTCGTAGGCGAGCAGTTCGCCGATTACGAGGAACTGGCCCAACTGGTCCGGGAAAAGCTTGAGTAATGGGACGGACATGAGATTTGCTTAGTACTTTTTGTCATAAGTATTAAAATGCTCTACTTAACCCGGATTATTCATGGTTTAAAATAATTTCCATTTTTCCACCACAGTAAAATCATCCGAAAATGAAAAAGGCTATCACTACTGTCGTTGCACTGGCTGCCGGTCTGCTGCTCTTCGTCGCCGCAGGTTCCGTTTACCGTCCGGGCGGGCTGGAGATCGGCGATAAGGCGCCGACTTTCAAGCTGAAGAACGTCGACGGCAAGTACTACGAACTGACCGACATCAAGGACGCGGAAGGCAACGACGCCAAAGGCTACATCGTAACCTTCACCTGCAACACCTGCCCTTACGCAGTGGCTTACGAGGACCGCATCATCGAGATGCACGAGAAGTTTTCCGGGATGGGCTACCCGGTCGTTGCGGTTCAGCCCAACGATCCGGCCGCCCAAGCAGGCGACAGTTTCGAGAAGATGCAGGAACGCGCCCGTGAAAAAGGCTTTCCCTTCGTCTACCTGTTCGACGAAGGTCAGAAAGTCTATCCTCAATACGGCGCGACCCGTACGCCGGAGATTTTCCTGCTCGACAGCGACCTGACGCTGCGGTACCACGGCGCCATCGATGACAACTACCAGGACGCCGAGGCCGTAACGATCAACTATGTAGCCAACGCCATCGAAGCCCTCGAAGCCGGCAGTGATCCGGAGCCGGCCACGACTAAGGCGATCGGTTGCACCATCAAGGTGCTGAAGTAGCGTTTACCCTTTACGCAGCTGTTCTACTTCCGATTCGGTTAACGTAAAATCCAGTACCCCGGCGCTTTCCGCGGCATGACGAATGCGGGTAGCGCCGGGTATGGCGACTACGGTATCGCCCTGCGCCTGCACCAGCCAGCGCAGAGCGACCTGCGCCGGTGTTTTGCCATGGTTCCCGGCGATGGCGCGCAGGCGGTCGATCACCGGCGCACTTTTGGACAGACCTTTGGCGCCGAAGGCCGCCAGTCGTTTGCGCGGCCCCACTTTACTTTTGATCAGCTCCGGTTCCCGGTGGTATTTGCCCGTAAGCAGTCCCTGCGCCAGAGGAGAATACGCAATGATGGAAATGCCTAATTCCCGGGCAGCTTGCAGGACGCCGTTATGCTCGATATCGCGTTGCAGCAGGTTGTACTGCACCTGATTGGCCGCCAGGGGAATGCCCCGGCGGGCGAGGCGCTCGTGAGCCGATCGCAATTGCCGGGCGTTGAAGTTGCTTACCCCGACGGCCTTAATTTTTCCGGCTTCAATGAGCTCGCCCATGGCGTCCAGTTGGCGCCGGTGGGAAGAAAAAGAACCGTATGGCGCATGGATCTGGTGCAGGTCGATGGGAAAATTGTCCAGGTAGGCCAGCCGCTTGTCGATGGTTCGTCGAATGGAGGAGGCGCTGCGCAGGATGGGAAACCATTTATCGGCGATGACCACCTCCCCCGGCTTTCGACCGGCTTCCCGGAGCGCCCGGCTGAGCGCCGCCTCACTGGCGCCCCATCCGTAAGCTTCGGCGGTATCGAACCAGTTGATCCCGCCGGATAGCGCCGCCGCGACAATAGCGTTGGTCGTTTCGGCGCCTAATGTCGGCCAGTAGGATCCGGTGAGCGCTTTGCCTTCCGAAAACTGCCAACACCCCAGGCCCACGGGCGTTACGCTTATGCCGGTAGCGCCCAGATTGCGAAGTTGGTCCATAGATATCTGATAGGTATTGTCTTTTAACCCGGGTTATTTTTCCGGAACGATCAACACCGGAAGTTCCGCCGACTGGTATTCTTCGTTAAAGGCGGCGACCTCCTCTTCGAGGATGCGTTTCATTTGACGCCGCACTGCCTGCCACTGGACCATCAGGTCGTTAAACCGTTCGCAGGCGCCGGTGGTGACTCGCGGATCGTGGGCGTCGATGCGTTGACGGAGGTTCATCAGCTCGGTGTTAAGCCGGTTGGGGAAATGTATAACGTCCTGCGGCGTCTTAAGTTCGCGCTGGATCAACTGGTTTTCCCAGTTTCGCATTTCCGTTCGCAGAGCGTTACCCCGGCGGCGCAGAGCTTCGCAACCGGGATGGCGGGGCAACCGGTCGAGCAGGGCGCTCAGCTGGCGGTCGACCGATCGCACGCGCAACACGGATTGTTGCAGTTCGGCCAGCACATCATCGATGCTGTCGAGTAGTTCCTGCTGGCTCGCGAAGTCGGCTTCAGTCGCCTCCAGGCGGGGGTCGATTTTCACTTCTACCGCCGTTTGTAATTCTTCCGCTCCGATATTCAGGGTGATCCGGTAGCGCCCGGGGCCCACCAGGCTTCCGCGATACGCACCCTCGTGTTGGGCGCCGGCCAGCGCGGGAGTCGGTTCCCGGCGCAGGTCCCAGTTAAACCGGTTCACACCGGGCCGTACCGGCAGGGGCTGACGCCAGGCGTACGGGCAGGGATCCGTTCCTGCTTGCCCGGAACAGTCCGGCCGGCCCGTATAACGGCGGACGATGCGTCCTTTCTCATCCGTGACGGTCAGTATCAACTGACCGGTATCGGGTCGGGTAGGCAAATAATAATCGATGATGACGCCGCTTTCCGGGTTTTGCCCCCGGGTTGCATCCGGCGGCCCGGGATCCGGCGCCTCGTATCGAACGGTGGGTTTGGGCCGGAACAACTGCGGCTTTCTGCCTAATTGGCCGGCGCTTTGCTGCAATGCTCCGAGGTCGTCGAGTATCCAGAACCCCCGTCCCATAGTGGCCGCCACGAGATCATTATCCGCAATGACCAGGTCGGTGATCGGGCAAACCGGTAAATTGCGTTGGAAGCGATGCCAGTTAGCGCCGCGGTCGAAAGAAATATACAGCCCCCCTTCGGTGCCTGCGTATAGCAGGCCGGGGGTCACCGGGTCTTCGCGCACCACCCGCACAAAATGTTCTTCACCGATGCCGTGGGTGATCACCGCCCAGCTTTTTCCGGCGTCTTGTGTGCGGTAGATCAGAGGACGCAGGTCATTGTTCTTGTGCCGGGTAACGGCCAGGTAGGCGGTGCCGGGGTCGTGGGGGGAAAGCTCGATGGCGTTGATCTGGCCTTCCCGGATACCTTCCGGCGTCACCTCCTCCCAGAGACGGCCGTGATCCGGCGTGCGGTGCACCCGGCCGTCGTCCGTGCCGGCCCAAATCGTTCCGGCCCGGTGGGGCGAACAGGCGAGATAAGCAATGGTATTGTAAACCGATTCTCCGGCGCCCTCATTGGTGTAGGGCCAACCGCCGGCGCCCTGGCGCGTGGAGTCGTTTCGCGTCAGGTCCGGGCTGATCGCCTCCCAGTGCTGGCCCCGGTTGTCGCTGCGAAAAACGACGTTCCCGGCAAAATAGAGGACAGCGGGCTGGTGCGGGTCTACGATCAGGGGCGCGTTCCAGTTAAAGCGGTAGCGGTGGTCGCGGGGTGCTTCGCCCAGTTTGATCGAAGGATAAACCGTCACATCCTTGGCGGTTCCGGTACGGCGGTCGAAGCGATAGATCCCACCCTGAAAACAAGTGCTGAAGACCAGGCGGGGGTCTTCGGGATCAAAAGCGATAGAAGCGCTCTCACAGCCGCCCAGGGTCGACCAATCCTGGCGGTCGATGCCTTCGCTATTGGTCCGGCTGGGGATGACGACGGTGGTAAAATCCTGCTGGCCGCCGTACACCCGGTAGGGGAACTGGCGGTCGGCGATCACCCGATAGAACTGGCCGGTGGGCTGATTTTCCTGGGTCGACCAGGAGCGGCCGCCGGTAAAGGAAATACAGGCGCCGCCATCGTTGGCGAGGATCATATTGGCCGGATCGGCGGCGTTGATCCAGAGGTCGTGCTGATCGGGATGCGGTGTTTTCAGGGATTCGAAGGTAGCGCCGCCGTCATCGGAGCGCAACAGGTCGACATTGAGGATGTAGACGGTTTCCGGGTCGCGCGGGTCGGCTTCGATCTCCATATAATACCAGGCGCGCGTCACGGTGGCGCGATCGGCGCTGCATTGTCGCCAGGTTCGCCCGCCGTCGTTCGAGCGGTAGACGCCGCCCGTTTCGCCGGCGGCTTCGATATTGGCGTACACGAGGCCCGGGCGGGCAGGCGAAGGAGCGATGCCCACTTTGCCCATCGCCTCCGGCAAGCCGGCGGTCAGTTTTTCCCAGCTTTCCCCGCTATCGGCCGACCGGTAGAGGCCCGAGCCGGCGCCCCCGCTGCGTATCCCCCACGGGAAGCGCTGATGATCCCACATGGCGGCGTACAGGATGCGCGGATTGTGGGGGTCGAGGCGAAGGTCGGCGGCGCCGGTATGTTCGTCGACAAAAAGAACGCGCCGCCAGCTTTCCCCGCCGTCGTCCGATTTAAAGACCCCGCGTTCGGCGCTGCCGCCGAAGCGTGCGCCCTGGACGGCGACGTATACAAGGTCCGGATTGTGCGGGTGTACGCAGATATCGGCGATGTGGCGGGAATCGAACAAGCCGATGTGCTGCCAGGACTCCCCGCCGTTCGTCGATTTATAAACTCCGTCGCCGTGGGTAGTCATCTCTCCGCGGATGGCGTGTTCTCCCGTACCGACGTACAGGATATTGGGATCGGAAGGCGCCAGCGCGATCGCTCCGATGGAGCCCGACTGAAAATACCCGTCCGAGATGTTGTACCAGGATTGCCCCGCATCGGTGGTTTTCCACAAGCCTCCGCCGGCGCTCCCGAAATAGTAAACCAGCGGATCGCCGGGCACGCCGACCACCGCTACGCTGCGGCCGCCCTGAAAGGGACCGATATTACGCCAGCTAAGACCGTGGTAGCGATCGGCGTCGAATGCGGGTTGGCCGTCAAAGAGAAAAAGTTGTGCAGTGGCGGGATCCAAAAACAACAATAGGGAGAGCAAGAGCGTGCTCAATGCGCCTGTCCTTTTCATGCTTGCGGTGAATTTGCAACGCCCGCGCGCAGTCGGCGAGTCGTAGTTTCCTCATATTGCCAGCCGTAGCCCCTGGGTCGACCGATCACCAAACAGCCCTGATGATCCATCCCGGGCGCCGACTAACTAACCCGGATTATTCATGGATTGATCTATTGCCGGCCGCCATTCTGCCCCGCTCACTCACCGTACCTGGGGATACCTGCCTGCAGCAGGCGGGTCGCCCGCCTGCGCGAACGCAAGCCTGTCAACCGTCATGACGAAGAACCCATGAATAATCCGGGCTAAATTCTTTGTGGTTAAAGATAATCCTTTTTAGAATATCGCGACACCCCTCATGCTTTAAAGGAATAGATAATGCCTTTAAATTTCAATACCAACCCATTACAAAAGGCATGTTTTTATTTAATTTCATAAAATTTGGTTCCGGGAAAGCAGGTGAGCAATTTCCAGGCCTTTGTGGTAAAACTGGCGGATCTGGCCGGGGGGCAGTAAATGATTGGACCGGTAAAACAACAAATAGTAGTTCAGGCCTTCGAGGGTCCAGTTTTTTTCGACAGAAAAATAGTGCAGCAATTTATCCGAGAGCGCTCGGCGGATGAGCCCTTCGTCTTCTCCTTCCAGCCAGTATTGGGAGGAGAACCGCGGATAATCCTCGAAGTCAATGTCTTTCATCCCCAGCCACTGGCCGATGCGGTGGAAAAAAGTTTCGGGCTTCATGAGGAATTGCGGCAGGCCCAGCCGTTTGGAGTCCATAAAAAAGACGGTCTGTCGCCATTCGCGACGCGTTTTGCCGAAGCCGGTCACGAAACCGTAATCGAAAATGCGCACTTGCATATCCAGCATGCCGCCCTGCCGGTGCATGAGGTGGGTGATCCGGCGGGACCGCCCCCGGCGGAAGAGCTGGAAATCGGCGAGCTGTTTCCCCAGCCCCCACTCTTCCACGGGCCGGTAGGTCATTCCCAGTTCTCGGGCCAGCTGTGCCAGTTCGCGTTGACGGACAGACATAGGCTTGGGTCAGGCAGCGTGTTTCTGGATGAAAAAGCTGGCGTCCTGTACGGTTTCGATGGCGGCTACTTCTTCCGAGGAGAAGTAGACGTTGAAGCGGTTTTCCAGCTGAATGATCAGCAACAACAGATCTACAGCATCGAGGTGCAGATCGTCCTGCAGGTGAGTATACGGATAGATGCGCTTGGGTGGTAATTTCAAGGCCCAACTGATCATATCAATCACTCGATCCTGGGTTTCGCCTCCAGCCGGGTTAATCATCGCATTTTCCATACGGAGATTATTTTAATTCGTGAGTAATGGTGTATCCGAGGTCGCGGACCTCTTCATTTACCCCTTACCCACTTTTCGGAGCTATCCCCCAAAGGAGGAAGCATTTTTTTCAAAAAATTTTTTAAGCCTACGAATTCATTGGATTCTCATGACGAGGCCCCCATGAATCATCCGGGCTCACGGCTTTTGGGCTGTAATGGGAACGTATGGGTGGGTCGCCAGGTTGCCTGGCATTTGGTATTTTTCGGCGTCCGAAATCTACAATTCGTAATTGGGCCCCAATTCGGCGGCTTGTTTTTCGTAAAACGCGTTAATGATCTCGATCACCGCTTCGGGATGGTCGGTTACCGGCATGAGGTCCAGATCGGTGGGATTGATATTGTGGTTTTTTTCGAGCATGATTTCGTGCATCCAGTTTTTCAGGCCCGACCAGAATTGCGTTCCCACCAGTACGATGGGCACTTTGGATATCTTGCGGGTTTGCACCAGGGTCAGTACTTCGAAGAGTTCGTCCATGGTGCCGAAGCCGCCGGGCAGGGCGACGAAGGCCTGGGCGTATTTGACGAACATCACCTTACGCACAAAAAAATAGCGAAACCCCAGGTTTTTATCCGGGTCGATAAACTGGTTGTGTCCTTGTTCGTGCGGCAGGTCGATATTGAGGCCCGCCGATTTTCCTCCGGCGAGGGAGGCGCCCTTATTGCCGGCTTCCATGATGCCGGGGCCGCCGCCGGTGATCACGCCGTAGCCGGCCTCGGTGAGCAGGCGGGCGATCTCGACGGCTTTCAGATAGTAGGGGTGATCCGGCTGGGTGCGCGCCGAGCCGAAAATGGACACGCAGGGACCAATCTGGTTGAGGGTTTCGAAGCCCTGTACGAATTCGGAGATCACCTTGAACATCGTCCAGGAATTTTCTCCTTTCAGATGGCGCCCCCATGGTCGCATGGGATGTTTGTCGGAAGGTTGAGGCGTAGTGTTTTCCTGCGGTTGGTCCATCATTTCAGCTCGAGTTTTCTGCCAAGGGTGCGGCTCAGCGGTCTTGAAAAAGTGCGAATTGCTCGTCGATATACCGGTGCAAAGCTTCCGGATTTTCAAACCGGTGAAACAGTTGCCGCATGTGGTGATCGATAACATTAGAATTGGGCGACACGTACTGTTCGACGTCGTCGCGGCTGATCTCTTCTCCGCCCAGAATGATCAGCCGTTCCACCACATTGCGCAGTTCGCGGATGTTGCCCGTCCAGTTGACTGCGGTGAGGGCGGCGACGGCCTCGGGGGTGATCTTTTTGGGTCGGACGCCGTACTCCCCGCAGATCAGCCGGTTGAAATGCTCGATCAGCGGCGGGATATCCGGCCGTCGGTCGTTGAGCGCCGGCACCTGGATGATGATCACCGCCAGGCGGTGGTAGAGGTCTTCGCGAAAGCGGCCGGCGTCGATCTCCTTGCGCAGGTCTTTGTTGGTGGCGGCTACGATGCGGACGTCGACCGGGATATCCTTATCGCCGCCGACGCGCGTGATCCGGTTTTCCTGCAAGGCGCGCAGCACCTTGGCCTGGGCCGAGAGGCTCATATCGCCGATCTCATCGAGGAAGAGGGTGCCGCCGTTGGCCTGCTCGAATTTGCCGATGCGTTGCTTGACGGCGGAAGTGAAAGCCCCTTTTTCGTGGCCGAACAGCTCGCTTTCGATCAGTTCGGAGGGGATGGCCGCGCAGTTCACTTCAACGATCGCCTGGTCGGCGCGATGGCTTTTTTCGTGTATCCAGCGGGCCACCAGCTCCTTGCCGGTCCCGTTGGGGCCGGTCACCAGCACCCGGGCGTCGGTCGGCCCCACGCGGTCGATCGTTGCTTTGATCTGTTGTATCGGCGCCGATTCCCCGATCATTTCCTGTACCCGGTTGCGGGCGACCTTGCGTTGCAGCACCTTCGTTTCATTGATCAGCGAAGACTTGTCGAGGGCGTTGCGGATGGTGATCAGCAGCCGGTTGAGGTCGGGCGGTTTGGCGACGAAATCGAAAGCGCCTTTGCGCACGCATTCCACTGCGGTTTCAATATCGGCGTGGCCGGAGATCATGATGACCGGTGTATCGGGCCGGAGCAGCTGCAGGCGGTCCAGCGTTTCCATGCCGTCGAGCTTCGGCATCTTGATATCCAGGATGATGACGTCGGGCGGTGTTTTTTTAACTTTCACCAGGCACTCCATGCCGTCGGAGGCTTCCTCGACTTCGTATTTTTCGAATTCCAGTATTTCGCGCAGGGTGCGCCGGATGCTGCGTTCGTCGTCAACGATCAGGATCTTGGCCATGGGTAGAACTCTTTTTGGGATTAAACATTTGTCGGTCTGCGGTAGCGCCGGCGAAGAAGCCGGGGCCGGGCAGGCGCCCGATTATCAGGCGCTCTAAGGCTCAACTACACAAATCCTGCCAAAAATAAGGGATATCGCAGACAATTGCCGGTATTCAGATCACCAGTTTATCCAATTGGATCACTTCCTGCAAACCGAGCGCAGGGATAATATCGCCCAGTATGGGAGGTGGATTTTTCAGGCGCAGTTCTTTATTCCGGCTGATGATTTTGTAGAGCAGAATAACGCCTTCGCTGTCGATGATCCGCGAATGGGTGAGGTCGATGGTAACGCGTTCGGCGCCGTCGGTAAGGGGCTCTATTTCACGGGCAGCCACGAAATTGAGGCTGCCGTTCAGCTCAATTTCGAGATGTTTGTTTTCCAGTTTGTACTTCATAGTATTCTTTTAGGGTTATGTTTTTAAGCTCCCGGCCCAGATCCGAATACGTCCGCACCCAGTCGAAATCGAAGCCGGCGGGAATGCGCTGCAGCCGCAGGTAATCGCGTTCCTGATGAAAAAAAGGCATGAGCCCCGAAAAAATAAATCCGAGAGCGGACAGATTTTCTCCAAGTTGCGCCGTAAAGGGGTCCTCTAACGGGAGGTCCATCTGCAGGGTATTGAGCTCATGAGGCTCCAGTTCGCGCATCGCCCGCAAAACCTCTGCCTGAAAATCAAGGCCGTAGCGTTCTACTACCAGGAGGGCGTGACTATCTTCGTAATTGATACTCACGGTAATTTCCGATTCTTCCGGCAATGAATCAACATCCGGCGCTTTTCCTTCCGCGACGGGGATGTCGAGAGACTGATAAATCTGCTGCAGAACGGCCCGGTAGCGCGCCGGTGGATAGATCACTTTGGGGGTGGGTTCCATCAAGGGCAAAAACTCAAAAACACAACTCACGGGCTGCTCCGATATTTCCTTGGCAAACCCTTCCATGCTCATGGCCGGTGATACGGCGAGCAATACCGCTGCACTGTGAAAACCGAACTTGGCGTTGGTGCGCTGGCTGATGAGGTGGGCGGCGTTGGCTTCTCCGTAGAGCCCCAGCAAGCCCCGTTCGCGGGCGGCGTCGACGAGCTTCTCCAGCATCATCGTCATGACGCCTTGCCGGCGGTGGGGCACGGCGACCACGGCTTCGCCTACTTCGCCGATATTGGAGTCCGTGGATTTCAGGATAGCGAAGTAACCCGCCGGGTCGCCTTCACTGCTGTAGGCGATGACGCCGAATTTTTCCTGCTGCTGGATCTCGAGTTCCAGTTTGCGCGGGAAGTACAAGCTTTCATTGTGGTAGGTATGGCCGTAGGTGCGGTATATCAGTTTGGCGATCGACTCGGCGTCTTCGGGGCGGATGACCTGCACTTCATAGCGGGTGGTCTTTTTTTCTCCGGCAGCCGGCTCCCGGAGTTCTTCTTTAGGCACCAAGTCGGTGATATGCGGTACTTCCAGGCGCATCATCAAACGGAACTCTTTGCCCTGCTTACCCCGGTTGCGGTAGATAAACTCGTCGGTAAAGCGGCGTACAAGTTCCAGGCCGGCGCCCTCGAAGTCCATTTCGGCCACTGCCCGCGCTGCGGAATAGGGATGGCGATCCGGATTGAAGGGCTCACCCAGTTCGTGCACCACGATCTCGACATTGCTGGTGTGCCGCAGATAGGAAATTTCCATTTCTCCTTCCCTATGACCGAAAGCAAAAAGCACCACGTCGGTGACCAGCTCGCTGATCGCCAGCGCCAGCCGGGCGGCGCGGCGGGCGTCGAGGCCCGATTGCAAAGCCCACTGGTAAGTGAAGTCGGTAGCCGCGTCGATTACGTTGGGCTTGCTTTTCAATCGCAGGAAAGCATCCATCTCTTCGCGTGGATTTGGCCTACCCTAATGTAGGCATTTTTCCCCAGAAGCGGTGGAGTAAAAATCAGGCTGCCAGTTCTTCCAGCGCCAGCCACGCCATCAGTCCGGCTCCGGTGAGCAGCGCGCTTTCGTCAATGTCGAAGGTAGGCGAATGTACCGGCGATTTAATGCCGCGGGCCTCATTGGCGACGCCCAGCCGGTAAAAGCAGCCATGGGTGTGATGGGTGTAGTAGGCGAAGTCTTCCGCTGTGAGGCGCATGGGAATATCGTGGACGTGGTCCGGACCGAGAAACCGCAGTGCGGCGCGCTGGCAGCGTTGGGTCAGCTCTTCGTTGTTCACCAGGAACGGATACCCCACCGTGATGCCCACTTCGCAGGCGCCGCCCAGGCCTTCGGCGATGCTCGTCGCGATCCTGCGCACCTTTTCGTGCGCCCGGTAACGCCAGTACTCACTGAAGGTCCGGAACGTCCCCTTGAGGTGCACCTCAGCGGGAATAACGTTATAGGTGCCGCCTTTCGACTGAATGCTGCCGAAGGTAAGAACGCTGGGTATCGTGGGGTCGCCCACACGGCTTACCACCTGCTGCAGGGCGGTCACCACCTGGGCGGCGATGACGACCGGGTCGACCGCGCGGTGGGGTACGGCGCCGTGGCCGCCGCTGCCCATGATGCGAAGTTCGATCTCATCGGCGGACGCCATCATCTTACCGGCGCGGAAGCCCACCGTACCCGCCGGCAGCAAGGGGTACACGTGCTGTCCGAGTATGCCTGCCGGCGCCGGGTTTTCCAATACTCCTTCTTTGATCATCAGCGAGGCGCCGCCGGGCATGCGTTCTTCGCCGGGCTGAAAAATGAGCTTGACGGCGCCCGCGATTTCCCCACGCAAGTGATGGAGAATCCGGGCGGCGCCGAGCAGGCAGGCCGTATGTACGTCGTGGCCGCAGGCGTGCATCACCCCGGCATTGCGGGAGCGATAGGGCGTATTGTTCTCCTCTTCAATGGGCAGGGCGTCCATATCGGCGCGCAGCGCGATTACTTTGCCGCCGGGCCGTTCTCCTTTGATCATGGCCACTACGCCGGTGCCGGCGATGCCGGCCCGGAAAGGGATCCCCATTTCGCCCAGTCGCTGCTGGACGTATTCCGAGGTCTGGTATTCCTGAAAGGACAACTCCGGATAAGCGTGCAGGTGATGGCGAATGCCCACCACCTCGGGATGATACTGATCGGCCAGCGATTTGACCTGGTTGATCAGGGTGTTCGTCAATTGAACCATAAACTGAAATATTTATTCCTCCGGCCCGGTTAATGGTGTGTAACACAAGTTCCTTGTAAAAATTTTTGCTGAGTGCTCAATTTAAAAAGTTGATTTTCAGTAATTAAAAGCGTTTCCTTTCAAGAAAGGATCAGCAAAAATTTTTGTTACACACCATTAACCTGCCGTAGTATACCAACGTTTGAAAATGAAAAGCTACGCGACCGCCGCTTCGCTTTTCCTCAAATACCTGCCGCAAAGCGCGTTCCGCCGCTGAAAAACGAGCGTGGCCGGCCGGCAAAGCATACGAAGTAGAGCGGTAACGCCCCCATACGCCCGCCCAATCGAGCGATTGTTCGTGGTGAAAAGCGACCTCGCGGTAAGGGCTCCCTCCAAAGAAGTTGCGAATGCGGCTCTCGTCTTCCCAGCGCCGGGTCGCCTCGGCGTAGTCCGTAGAATAATCCGCCAGAAAATCGCGATAGGCCCGGTTGAAAGGCGCCGGCTCGCGGTGCCAGAGGTTCCAGGCCAGCAATACCCATCCGCCGGGTTTCAGGATGCGCTGAAACTCCCGGCGAGCAGCCGACACCTCGAACCAGTGAAAAGCGGTTCCCGCCGCCACCAAGTCGACACTGTCTGCCGGCAGACCGGTGGCTTCCGCCCGTCCGGCTATGCTCTTGAAATGCGGAAAGCCTTGCAATTGCACTTCTCCGGCCCGGCGCATCTCCTCATTGGGCTCCACTCCGTAGACCACGTTGCCGTTTTCCAGAAAAAGCCGGGCCAGCTGGCCGGCGCCGGAACCGACGTCGGCGATCGCCTCATCCGGCGTCAACCCCAGCTTCTCACGGGTAAAAACAAGCAACTCCGGCGGATAACCCGGCCGGTAGCGCGCGTAGTGGGTCGCCGTTTGAGAAAAACGGCCCAGCGGATCCATTTCGTCGGTAGGCATACCCGTTAAAAGTACACTGCGCCGGACATATTGTCAAATTTCCGAAGCACATTCGCTTACTGGCTCGTTTGGCGGTAGTGTTTTTGAAGCCCAGCACGACGCCCTCGGGCCCCCACTCAGCCGCCGAACGCCCAGCGAATAACTTCCTGCCCGGCAAAGGCGACCAACAGAATGGCCAGGATATTCAGAATAATGCCCGCCCGCATCATCTGGGGCACCGTAAGATGTCCGCTGGCAAATACGATGGCGTTGGGCGGCGTCGACATCGGCAGCATAAACGCAAAACTGGCCGCCAGCGTCACCGGTACGCAGATCAGAAAGGGAGAGATGCCGGCGCCCTGGGCGATCCCCCCGACTACCGGCAGGAAGATGGTGACCAGCGCGACATTGGATATGATCTCGGTGAGAAACAGCGAGACGGCCGTCAGCCCGAGGATGATGAAAAACCCGGCGTTGCCAAGTCCTGCGAACTGCGTTCCGATCAGATCGACAATCCCGGTTTTCGCCAGCGCACTCGCCAGGCTGAGCCCGCCGCCGAACAACAGGAGGATACCCCAGGGCAGTTTTTCGGTATCTTCCCATCTCAGCACGAATTGGCCGCGCCGGTAATCGACCGGCGCTACGAAAAGCGCCACGGTAGCCAGCAATGCGATCCCGGCGTCGGAAAGTTCAAGGTTGGGCAACAGTCGGTTAATGTTCGAACGCAAGATCCAGCACAAAGCGGTAGCGATAAAAACAATGAGCGTCCGCTGCTCCCCCGTAGAGAGCGGGCCCAGCGCCCGGATCTCCTGCCGGATGAGCTCGCCGGCGCCTTCGAATTCCCCCAGCCGGTTGGGATACAGGAGTTTGACGATGATCAGATAGGTCAAGGCGAGCAGCACCGCCGCCAGGGGCAGCCCGACGATCATCCAGCGCGCGAAGCCCACTTCGTAGTCGAAGACTTCCCGCATATAGCCGGCGAAGACGACATTGGGGGGCGTGCCGATAATCGTGGCGGTGCCGCCGATATTGGCCGCATAAGCGATGCCCAGCATCATGCTGAGCGCAAAAGCCCGAATACCCTTTTCGGAGCGCACGCCTACCCGGTCCTGCAACAAGCCGACCACCGAAAGGGCTATGGGCAACATCATAATGGTCGTCGCCGTATTGCTGATCCACATGCTCATGGCTGCCGTGGCCAGCATAAATCCGAGGATAATACCGTCGGCCCTGGCGCCGGTAAGCCGCACGATATTCAGCGCGATCCGGCGATGCAGCGACCAGCGCTCCATCGCCAGCCCGATCATAAAGCCGCCCATGAAAAGAAAAACGACCGGATTGGCGTAGGGCGCCGCAGCCTCCCGCATATTCATCACGCCCAATAAGGGCAGCAAGAGCACCGGCAAGAGCGCCGTCACCGGCAGGGGCACCGCCTCGGTTATCCACCACGCCAGCATCCACACCGCCATAGCCAATACTCGCCAGGCCGCACCCTCCAGAAACGCGGGCGCCGGAAACGACAACAGCGCTGCAAACAGCAACGGCCCCAAAAACAGCCCCACTTTCTTAGTCATAGTCAATGGTCTTTCGCCTACAGGCGCCGGCAAATCCTCCCCCCTTCACACACCCACACCCACACCCACACCCACACTCACACTCACACTTAAACTACCTATCCCCCACCCTCCGCCGCAACTCCAATTGATTCACCACATATTTCCCCACCTTTTCCCCCTGCGCCACCCCGTAATCGATAGCCGGCCGGTAATGAATGCCCCCGTAGAGGCGGCTTACGGCGGCCTCTTCGGAGGCCTCGTAGAAAGAATTGAAATTGCGGACAGGTAGCCCGTATTCCTCCTCCGTGGTGTCCCGGAAGGGAAAAGGATCGCCGAACAGGGAGGTCAGCGCGACCGCTGCGGCGCGCGAGATGACGGAGTGGCCGCTGGTATGTTCGGGAAAAGGCGGCGTTTGCAGCACCGGCAGCCAGTCTTCATCGATGTACCGGTTGATGACGGTTTCGGGGCGCACGAGTTTGCTGCGGTATTTTTCATCCCAGCAGCTGATGAAGGCATCGTACAGGGCGATGGCGGTGAGGGTGTAAGCTTCCACGGTTTCCATAAAATCCGCTTCTCCTTCCCGGCAGGCGATGGCGGTGATGCCGATCCAGTGCCCGCCCGGCGTGATCTTTTTGGTAGCGAACATGACGTGCCCGGTATGATGGGAAACGTAAGGGTTGCAATCCCAGAATTTGGCGATCGCGATCCGTTCCTCGCGTTCATTGCTGTCCGGCACTTCCACTGCCGTGTACACTTCGTGGGTTTCTTTCATAAACCGGCTTTCCGGTTCGGTGCTGAACTCGGTGGGGGGCGGCGGTACGAACTGATCGGCGGATTCGATCACCAGGGTTCGCATTTTATCCCAGTGCGGTTCGATGCCGTCCATGTAGTCGGGGGGCGTCGGCTGCCAGCGGGCCGGGTCGTGGGTGATCGAGAATTTGGGAAACGTGCGCGTCTCCTTATACATATCGCCGTCAGCCCAGGCGAGCACGTGTTCGCTCATGGCGTTGCCGTACGCCACCGATCGCTCGTAGACGTCGCCAGGCATGCCGATGGCTTCAAATTCGGCCATGATCTCCTTTTCGAAGGCTTCGATCTTTTCTTCGGAAAAGATCAGGGCTTTGCCCACCCGCAAAAAAGCCTGGACAGCGGCGAGGGGATAACAATACGCCTGGCCTTCCTCGGGCCGGGGGCCGGGTTCCAACTCGGTAAGCTGGCCGGCCAGCGACCGGTACCGGGAATTGCCGTGCACCATCACCTCGTAAGCGGCGATCGACGGATAGACGTAGATGCGGCTGGCGACGGGCGGCGAGAAAATATCGTGTACTATGACGTCGGTCAGCCGCTTCATCGACCGGTGGAACAACTCGGGATCGGCGGCTGCTTCCTGATAATTGGGATTTACCGTTTCGCAGGCCCCGATCGAAAAGAGCAGCAATAAAAACAAACAGCTTTTCAATTTCATTAGCCTCTTTTTTGAAAGAACAAAAGTAGCAAGAAAAAAAGCGCTCAGGTAGTGGAGACGGCGGTGAGCTTGTTTGAAAGCACTGCTTTTCAGTCGAAAATGACAACTTTCCAACCAGCCCGCACGACTCATTCCTTGAAAAAAGCGATCGCCGCGCCGCCGCCGGGCCGCAGGTTGAGCGTCAGCGTGCTGTCGGCCGTCAGGGTTTCCTGGCGGATGACCATTGCTGTGGGCTTGGTGTCCCAGTGGGCGTCCGCCGCGTCCTCATAACGCACCGCGCGGTAATTGCCTTCGCTCAGAAAGCCGAGGTCGATTTCCAGTTCGCGGCCTTCTTCGTCGGTGATGGCCCCGAGGAACCAGTCTTCCGCACCTTTTCCTTTGCGGACGATCGTTACGTAGTCCCCCACTTCGCCGTTCAGCACCCGGGTATCGTCCCAGTCGACCGGCACGTCGCGCACCCATTGCATGCCGGGCTGCCCTTCCAGGTGTTTGGGCAGATCGGCCACCATTTGCAGCGGGCTGTAAATAACGACGTAGAGGGCCAGCTCGTGGGCCAGGGTATGCTTTACGCGGTTATTTTCTTTGTACGGATCGATAGCCAAATTAAAGACGCCGGGCGTATAATCGATCGGGCCGGCGAGCATGCGGGTGAAAGCCACGATGGTCAGGTGTTCGGTCGGGTTTCCGCCTTCCGTCGAGAAAGCGTTGAATTCCTGACCGCGCAGCCCTTCGCGCGTCATCATATTGGGATAGGTGCGTCGAATACCGGTGGCTTTGATCGGCTCGTGGGCGTCGACCATCACTTCGTACTCGGCGGCGGTTTCCAGCACCTTGCGGTAGTGGTTCACCATCCACTGGCCGTGGTGGTATTCGCCGGCGGGGATGATTTTACCGACGTAGCCCGTCTTGACGGCGTGGATGCCGAGCTCCCGCATCAGGGCGTAGGCGGTGTCGAGCTGTTGCTCATAGGTGCGCGGTGCAGCCGAGGTCTCGTGGTGCATGATGATGTCCACGCCTTTTTCTTTGCCGTAGCGCACCACTTCGCGGATATCGTAGTCTTCGTACGGCGTGACGAAGTCGAATACGCCCTCGCGGTCTTCGAAGCCGATCCAGCGTTCCCAGCCCGTATTCCAGCCTTCGACGAGGAGGCCCCGGATGCCGTTGGCGGCGCAAAAGTCGATGTAGCGTTTGGCGTTTTCGGTAGTAGCGGCATGGCGGCCGCTGGCCAGGTCCCAGGTCGCTTTGCCGATGTGCATCTCCCACCAGATGCCCGCGTATTTCATAGGCCGAATCCAGCCGGGATTACCCAGTTTATTCGGTTCGTTGAGATTGACGATCAGGTGCGACTCGATGAGGTCGCCGGCGCGTTCCCCGACCTGGATGGTGCGCCAGGGCGTGGCAAAAGGCGCCTGGGTTTTGACCTTATGGCCGGCGCCGGAGCCGACGAGTTCGCTGACCCAGCCCATATTTTCCGTATCTACCTTCAGGGGCATCCCGGCGTAGTTGGTCAGGTTGGCTTCGTGGAAACTGAGGTAGAGGCCGCCGTCGGTCTTCATGGTGACGGGCGTATTGACGGCGTTTTCGGGAATAAAGGTCTGAGCCAGGTTGGGATGATCGCGCTTGGCGGTGGCGTCGATCTCCGAGAAACGGGTGGTATTGTAGAAGTGTTCATAGATATCCCAGTCGCCGGGTATCCACCAGGTGGTGTGGTCGCCGGTGAGGCGGAACTCAGTATTTTCGTCCATGATGGTGACGCTGTCGAGGGCTTCCTGTTCCGGGAATTCGTAGCGGAAGCCGAGGCCGTCGTCATAGGCGCGGAAAACGAGATCCATGCGCCGGCCCGGTTCGGCGGTCTCGGCCAGTTGGACGCGCAATTCGCGGTAGTTGTTTTCGATCCGGCTGACTTCCCCCCAGAGCGGTTCCCAGGTTTCGGAAAAGTCGCTGGTCCTGGCTTCGATGATCTCCATGCCGGGCCCCAGGGGCTCGCCTTCGGCAAACGCAAATCCCAGGCGGGAAGTGTCGATGATGACCGCGTCCTGGTACAGCACCCGGTAGGTCGGCTGCCCGTTGGTGTCGAGGGCGAATGCTACGGTAAGGGCTTCGCCGGGGGAGTTGATTTGATAACTGGTGGGTTCGGGTTCGGTGGTGCAGGCGAACAGTACGGTGAGGAGCATAAAAATGAACGTGTGGTTTTTCATTGATGTCGGTTTAATAAAAAAAGGAAAGCTTCTTTGTTCGAAAATCTTCGTAGTTGCAAACTACGAAGAGAGCGTCTTTTTTGCAACGCTGATCGTAGTTTGCAACTGCGCTCAGCCCGCCTATGCGGTGATTTTTGTCATTGACCAAAAAAAAAGAACTCCGGAAGTTACTCCCCGGGAAGCTCCTTCAAAAAAGCAGCGGAACTCCGTTCTTTCATGCCGTAAGAAACCTCACTATTCTTATCCGTTGATCCGCAGGTGGAGTGCGCTTGCTCCCATCGCTGTTTTTACCTGAAGGCGGGAGGGATTGCCAGCACGGATCCACCTGATCGGGTGAATGACCGTATTCTTTTGGCTGCCGTTCCCGGCCGGTCTGCTGCACCGGTAGGGCGGGCGCCATAAAAAACACACACACATGAAAAAGTTACTGTTAGTGTTATTTGTTTTCGTCATTCAACAGCGCGCCGTCGCTTCGCTCAGCCCTACCGACCACGATTTGATGACAACAAATCTGGAAATCCTTGCAAGTGGCTGGGTACAGTCGTCGGTTAATATTTGCAACAATATTATTTTAAATCCCAACTACACGAGCAACGATTGGAGAGAATTTTTCCACGATTACTACGCCGATCATTTGCTCACCGAAGAATTGTGGTCTTATCTGGGATATCCGATGTTCTGGTGGTTTGATTCCGACACGAACTACAAGCTGCAGCGCTCCCACCAATTGATCTTCCTACAGCAGACCGATGACCTGCTGGCGAGGACGGATTTATCCGCTGTGCTGGCGAACCAGCCGGCGGAGCGCGAGCATCTCTTCAGTATGCTAAAAGTACTGAACTTGCTTGCAGCTCACGAAAAAAGCGTTCTCTCGGCGGCTCAGCAGGATGCTATTTTGCAGGAAGAAGAAAATTGGATCAACCAATACGCCGCCTTCTACAAACGCGGGAATCACCTGGACCCGCACACCCAGCCCTTCCGGGCATTGATCGGGCTTCAACTGCACATTACCCTGCTGGCGGGCGAAGAACTGACTGCCGACCGGATCGCGGAACTCAACCAACTGTTCGGGTTTTCCGGCATGTACACCCAGCTCTTTTTGAATCACGGCATTTATATTGCAGATAATGAACGCATGTCGGATGCCGACCTCCACTATCTCGATGAATTTTTCAGTCAGCTACCCGACCCCATGGCGCCCTTAAATCTGCTGTCTAACTACGACTACTACTATACAGCCGGGCAACCCAAGATGCCGATTGACGCTACCCTGATATGGGCGGTCAACACCTTTAGCACCGTAGGCGGTTATAGCGCAAACTCTTTTCCGTCGGACATCAGCCCCCGGTATATCGACGGCTTTTCGGTCGTCGTAGCCCACGAGACCACCCACATCATCGATGCGGCGTACCTGGCAACGGATGCAGGATGGGTAGCACGCAAAGCCCAATTGTTGGCGCAGGCCGGCGACACCGACCTGGAATACCTGCGCAGCATGATCGGCGCCGATTACTTTCAGAACGCTCCGCAGGAATTCCTGGCGTCGATCGGCAATGAGTGGTTTACCAGTTCGGAACATACCCTACAACTGGGGTTGTTGCGGTTTGACAATGGATACCGCGAGCCGATCAACCAGTTTTTATTCTTCTGTGAACTGTTCTCGCTGGGCGGTAACACCCTACCGTTTTACACGATCGATACCGACGCCCAGATCACCGTAGACCAGATAAGCGGCGAACGAGACCCCTACGGCCATCTCAATCGGCTCACAGTCGGGGATGTCACCTACCATTTTGAACTGGATCCGGACGGTAATGTGCTCGATTGGAACATCGACACCTCTCCTGGCGAATGCATGATCTCGAACCTGACGGCCGGCGCCCAAACGGCCTGTGATCCAAGCACCAATACCTATAGCCAGGAGATCATCTTGACCTATGCCCATGCCCCCGAAACGGGCGTCCTTCAAGTCAATGGGCAATCCTTCCCGATAGAACAGAGCCCGCAATCAGCGACGCTGAGCGGCCTGGTCGCCCACGGGCAGCCTGTCGACGTAACGGCTTTCTTTTCCGATGCTGCCGATTGTTCGGCATCCGCCTCCGCCCTCTTTACGGCGCCGGCCGCCTGCCCGCCCTCCGATCCGGCCGTCACGTCGTTCGTTCTCGTCAACGCTTTAACGGATCAGGACATCCTGCCCCTTACCGACGGCGCGACCCTGGACGCCGGCACGCTCCCTGACCAACTCAACATACGAGCGGTAACCGACCCAGCGACAGTGGGTAGCGTCGTGCTGCTCCTGAGCGGTTGCCAGAACGTGACCCGAACGGAGAACGTAGCGCCCTATGCCCTCTTCGGCGATTCGGGCGGCAATTACAACGGCCAATCGCTGCCGCCCGGCGCTTACAACCTGACCGCGACGCCCTATTCCGGCAGCGGCGGCTCGGGCGTGGCCGGTGTCTCCCTCACGATCAGCTTCTTGGTAGTATCCGGGGAAGAACTGCCCGCCGGCTGGTTGCATACCGACATCGGCAGCGCCAACGGCGACGCCGGGTTCGACCACTGTACCGAAAGTTTCCAGGTGGAGGCGTACGGTTTCTCCACCCTCTTCAGCGATACGCACCACGCCGCATACGTCGGGCTCTGCGGCGATGGCGAGCTCACCGCGTATGTAGCAGGTCTCTCCGGCGACGGCTGGGCCGGGATCGAATTGCGTGAAAACAACAGTCCTGGCTCCAAGAAAGCGGCTTTGAAGGCCCGGTTCACCAATTTCCTGCAACGCGAGTTGCGCAGTCAGACCAACGGTCCGGATCAGGCCGGACAGCTTTTCCGGCCCAATCACCGCTGGCTGCGCCTGGTGCGTCAGGGCAACGATTTTTACGGCTATTCCTCCCTGAACGGGCAGAACTGGGAGCTGGCTTTTTATCGCAGGATCATCATGTCCGATTGTATCAACGCCGCCCTTTTTGCGGAGAGCATCCACGCCAATGTATTAACCACGGCCACTTTCAGCGATGTGACAGTAACGGCGCCCGCCGGTATGCTGGCCGCCGGGAGCGGACAGCTGCTCCCCGCAGCGCGGCAACCGGCGAAGGCAGTCCTGGCGGTGTACCCCAACCCCAGCTCCGGGGAGGTCTTTCTTGACCTCGCGGGCCTGAACGGCAGGGCGCTTACCATAGAAGTGCTCGACAACCTGGGCCGGCCGGTGCTGGTACGGGAATTGGAAAGCGAAGCGCTGCCGACGCAACGCCTGGACCTGAGCGGGCAGGCGCCCGGCGTCTACCTGATCCGCCTGCATAGCGGGACGGAATCCCTGGGGACGCAGCGGGTGGTTATTGACCGGTAGGGAAGGGCAAAGGTTAGAAGTGAAAAGGGGGGCGGGATCAGAGAAAAATTCAAGTATCCCAACGCTCACCTTGGTTTGCTGCTACGATCCGACCTCTCCGCTATGAGGGCGCCTACATCTTCGTTGTTACAACCTACGAAGAGCGTCTTTTTTTGGGATGGTTTTATGAAAATCCGGGTCAGCTACTCCGGCGCTTTCCGTCCGTATTCCTTCAAAAACCGGTAAGGATAGCGTTCCGGCGGCGTGCTCGCCATATCCAGTTCCATAAGCTCTTCGCCGGTGAGTTCCATGTCGGCCGACCGCAGGTTGTCTTCGAGTTGTTCCATGGTGCGTACGCCCATGATCACGCTGCTCACGCCCGGTTGCTGGCGCAGCCAGGTCAGGGCGATCTGGGAGTAGGTGGCCTGGCGGTTGTTGACGATGCGCTCCAGCACTTCCAGTGTATTCCAGTTGCGCCCGGTATTGCGGCGCTGCCAGGCTTCTTCGGTATGTTCGGCCATTCCGCCGATGCGGCCTTCCGAATAATCGCCGGCCGGCCGCTTGCCGCGCTGGTATTTCCCGGTGAGGAAGCCGCCGCCCAGGGGCCCCCAGGGCATCAGGCCCAATCCTTCTTCCCGGAAGAGCTCCAGCAGTTCGTACTCGATATCGCGCTGCACCAGGCTGTACTGATACTGAGCCGCTACGAAGCGCGACCACCCGCGGGCATCGCCGGCAGCGAGCGCTTTCATCAATCGCCAGGTCACGAAATTGGAAGCGCCGATGTAGCGGACCTTGCCCTGCGTCACCAGGTCGTCGAAGGCGCGCAGCGACTCTTCGACGGGCGTCAGCGCATCCTGGCAGTGCATGTACAGCAGATCGACGTACTCCATGCCCAGGCGTTGCAGGCTCCCTTCCACGCTTTTTAAAATATTGTACCGCGACAAACCCCGTTCATTGACGCCTTCGACTATGGGAAAGTTGACCTTGGTCGCTACGATCACCCCGTCGCGCTTTTTGCGCAGCGCCCGGCCGACGATCTCTTCCGATTTGCCGGCATTGTACACATTGGCCGTATCGATGTGATTGCCGCCGGCGTCGAGGTAGGCCTGGATGATCTTTTCTGCTTCCCGCGCCGGCGTTCCTTTTGCGCGCGGATCGCCGAAGGTCATGGCGCCCAGCGCCAGGTCGGTGGTAAAAATGCCGGAACGGCCCAGGGGTTGGTATTTCATTTCGCTTCCGTTTATCTGCGAGTATATTTTACTGTAATTCTCCAATGGCGCGGGACGGCCGAAAAACCAGCAGGCGATCGTTATTGCGCGCAACGATCACCAGCTTTTCCCCCGATCCCGTTTCGATCGCCGCCAGCCGTCGTCCTTGTCCATTTACTACGAACCCGCTGCGCGTCGGGGCCACCGTTTGCCAGGCGCCGGTATCGTTCCGTATCAGCAGATGGCCGAAGCCGGCGTCGTAGCGGCCGAGATTGGGCGCAACATCGTAGAAATTGCCTGCTGCCAGGATGGCCGCCCCCCCCTCATCCCAGGGGAGGAAGGCAAAAAGCGGCGCTACCTGCGCCATGCGTGGCAGCGGCTGCAGCTCATAGCGTCCGAGGCCGTCGTTCACTGCCAGGGCCGATGCAAAAGTAACCGCTTTTTTGTGTTCAGCTTCCCGCAATTCCTCCCGGCTGAATACTTCGTGGAATTCACTTTCGGCGAAAGCCTCGTACTCGTTAAACTTCTTGTTGATGCCCACCAGCTGTTTGAAGAGCTCATCGCGGGAATGGTAAGTATACGGCCGGCCTTGTTTGTAATACGTCAGCACCGGATCGATGGTGCGATTGTTGTCGAAATCGCGCACGTAAAGTTCTACGGGTTCCTCCGGCGAAGCCTTCAGTTCGGCGTTCAGCCCGAGGTTGCCCAATACCAAATCAGTATCGCCGTCGCCGTCCAGGTCGGCGGCTTCCACCGTATTCCACCAGCCGTTCGACCCGGGCAGCGGCGCGGCCATCCAGTCGCGCCCCGGATAAAACGCCGTTACGGGCATCCACTCCCCCACGACGATGAGGCGGCCTTCCGCGGCGATCCAGACCGCGTCGGTCACCATGCCGGGTTCGGCCAGGGCGGGCGCCAGGGTCAGGGTCGCGTCCAGGAAACGGCCTTTACCGTCATTTTCCAGTAAATAACTCCGGGGATTGAGGCCATAACTGCCGGGCGAAGAACGACCGCCGACAAAAAGGTCGGTATCGCCGTCGTTGTCAAAATCACCCGGCGCCACGCATGCGCCGTTGGCATACCATTCCGGCAGGGCGTCTTCCGCCACGCTAAACCGGCCGTTGCCGTCATTGCGGTACAGCCGGTCGCGCAACCGCTCTACTTCCCCCGAGGTTTCTCCGCCGCCGCTGACGACGTATAGGTCGGGATCGCCGTCGCCGTCGGCGTCGAAAAAAGCCGCGTCGACTTGTTCCCGTATCCGGTCTTCTTCAAATGCGGGAACCGCTATACGCTCGAAGCGCCCGCCGGGAAGTTGCCGGTACAATGCCCCTGCCTGGCCGCGGGCGCCGCCCACAAAAAAATCCTCCCGGCCGTCGCCGTCCACATCGGCGACAGCCAGGGCGGGCCCCTGGGTGGACAACTGGTGAGGCAGCAGCTTTTCGTAATCGAAGTCGATAAATTCGTTTTCGCGATGCACAAAGTCTATCCCCAGCTCCGCGCCGACTTCCGCAAAGTACGGAGAAACCGCTTCGGAGGTGTCCGCCGTTTCCCGCACAGCTTCCTTTTGGCGCAGTACGAGGACGGTGTCCCAGGCCACCTCATCCAGGGTTTGCCGGCGCCCGTCGGGCCAGCGCACGGTCAGGCGGGCCGGCGCGGCGCCGGAGGGCCGGCCGAAGTACAATTCCGGCGGCGTCGCCGATTGAAAGCCGCGGGTGGTATAGAGTTCCTGCACCTGCGGCTCCCCGTCTCCTGCCAGGGTCACCCTGGCGCCTATGCCGAAGGGATTACGGTCCGTTCCGCGCAGCCGGACGGTAAGGAAGCGCGCCTTTTTCCGGTCGGCTGCCCGGTTTTCATAAAGCGTCGCCGGGGCGTTGAGGTTGTTGAGCACCAGGTCGGGATCGCCGTCGCCGTCGAGGTCGGCATAAGCGGCGCCGTTGGAACAGCCAATCTGGTCGAGCCCCCAGGCCGCCGAAGAATCGGCGAAGGTCAGGTTACCCTCGTTGCGGAAAGCGAAGTTCGCCACCTGCCCTTGCGGCATGTGCGAAGCCATCTCCAGGTCGGTAGCCGATTCCTGAACCTGTTGGTTGGACAGATATTTGAGGTAATCCAGGTCATTGGGTCGCCGCCAGATGCCGTTGGAAATGAAGAGGTCTTTGCGGCCGTCGCCGTCAAAGTCGCAAAGCAGGGGAGACCAGCTCCAGTCGGTAGCCGCCACGCCGGCCAGCTGGCCGACTTCCGAGAACTGCAGCCCGGCGCCCGGCAGTTCGCCGCGGTTGAGTTGCAGCATATTGCGGGGATACTGATAATGGTAGCCGAAGCGCAGCTTGAACTGGTAAATATTGTAAGGATCCGCCCCTACGGAACGCTTGAGAATAGATTCATCGGCCGGTTTCATATCCAGTGACAGGAGGTCGGGGCGTCCGTCGTTATTGAAATCGGCCAGGTCGCTGCCCATGGAGAAGGTGCTGGTGTGCCCCAGGCTTTCGGCCGCCTGCTCGGAAAACGAACCGTCGCCCTTATTCAGGTAGAGGTAATCGTTGTCGTGAAAATCATTGGAAACGTAGATATCGGGATAGCCGTCGCTGTTCAGGTCGCCGGTAGCTACCCCCAGGCCAAAACCGATGCGGCTGCTGTAGATGCCGGCCTCCTCCGTGACGTCCGTGAAGCGGTCGCCTTCGTTGCGGTAAAGGCGATCGCCGGCTTTGGGGTCGGGTTCGCTGCGAATATCGGAAGGCGCGTAATTTTCTGTGGAATGGACGGAATGATTGAGCAGGTAACAGTCGAGGTCGCCGTCCAGGTCATAGTCGAAAAAAGCCGCCTGGGTGGAGAACCCCTGGAAGTCGAGCCCGTATTCGGCGGCGGCTTCCCGGAATTGCAGTTCCCCCTCGTTGATAAACAGCTGGTTTCGCCCTTTCTGGTTTTTGTAATCGCCGAGCTGACAGACGTAGATATCCAGCCGTCCGTCGCCGTTGACGTCGGCCATGGTCACGCCGGTCGACCAGACGCCGGCGGTGGCGATGCCGGCGGATGCCGTAATGTCGGTGAATTGCCGGTCGCCCCGGTTGTGGTAGAGGCGGTTGGAGACCTGGTTGCCGGTAAAGAACAGTTCGGGCAGGCCGTCGCCGTCCAGGTCGCCCGCCGCAACGCCGCCTCCGTTGTAATAATAGAGGTATTCGATGATGTTAAATTCCTCGGTTTCCCGCAGCCGGTTGGCGAAGTCCACCCCCGTTGCGGCAGGCGGAAGCACATTAAAAAGGGGCTCCGCGCTACCGGGTGCGGGCGCTGCCGGCCGGCACGCCCAGCTTGTCGTCAATCCTGCTATCAATAAACCAACATACCATCTGCCCAAAAACATCATTGTTGTTTCGTCTTGATCAAAATGACGCCGTTATTGCCGCGGGCGCCGTACATCGCGGTTTCCGATCCATCCTTCAGCACTCGTATGGTGGCGATGTCGTTCACTTCTACCAGCCCGTCCAGGTCGCTGATATTATTGGTGACCGGAACGCCGTCCACCAACAATAGCGGCTCGGTGTCCTGCCCCAGCGTGGTTGCGCCGCGTACCAGCACGCGGCCGTCGCGGTCGATGAACAGGCCGGGCACCCGGCGCAGGTAGTTACTCAGGGACAATTGCGCCTGATCGACCGCCACCAGGTTGGGATCCGGCTGCAGATTCACGGTTTTCGTGGATTCCCTCTGGGAGCCGCAGGCTTGAAAAACCACTGCGATCAGGGCGAATAAGAAAAAAAACTTTTTCATTTATCATTCATTTTTACAGTTCCATTTCGATACCGAGGACGAAGCTGCGATTCAGCGGGTAGGTGCGCGGATTGTCGCCGCCTCCCGCCAGGTGGAAAATCTTCATAATTGCTCAGGCAAATACCAGCAGAATATCCTAGAACCGACTCTTTCAGATCGGGGAGCAGAAAAGTAATGCCATTTTATTCTGCCGGTAATGACCAAAATCAATCGCGCAGCAACAGTATCTCTCCGGAAAAAACATCTTCGGCGCCGTCAAAAAAGCGGACGCGGGCGAAATAAAGATAAATGCCCGGGTTGGCCGGCTCGCCGGCGATGCGCCCGTCCCAACCGGTGGCCTGGTCGTTGAGTACCGCACCTTCGGAGACAAACACTTTACTTCCCCAGCGATCGAAAATGCTCAATTCGAGCAACTCGGCCGCTATTTTCGATTGCGGAAAAAAATAATCGTTGATCCCGTCATTATTGGGGCTGAAGGCATTCGGAAAATAGACGTTCCGCTCGGGGAAAGCCCGCAACAGCAACTCGTCGGTCAGCGTGCAGCCCTCCGCATTCCGGACGGTCAGCGTGATGCGCTCGTCGCTGACCACCGTAAACTCCGGGTTGGGGCAATCCAGGCAACTCAGCTCCGATTCGCCTGCCACTTCCCATCGCCGGCTCGTCACCGGCGCGATGTTGGTCTGATAAACCAGCCGGACGCGTTCCCCTACGCTTCGCTCCAGGTCCGGGCCCAGCTCCAGGGTAAGGCCGTCCGGCCGGCCGGCAACCACGATGGTGTCGGAAAAATCGAAACACGCGCCCCGCGCTTCCAGCCAGTAGGGGCCGTCCTGGGTGACCGGTAATACTGCTTCCCTACTTCCCGTACTCCACAGGTATTCGTCGGCGGGGAACGGCAGCCCCAGAAAAACGGTGTCGCGATTACAAGAGTACCGCAGGTAATTTTCCAGTTGCAGGGTGTCGGGATCGACGATAGCCAGGCGATTGGGGTCTGCTTTTCCGGGCAAGGCGGCATCGTCCGACAGGAGGGGATTGCCCAGCGCCCGCGGCAGGTTGGTCAGGGAAGCCTGCGTCTCGTAGATCTGCCCCGGTTCGTCGGGTACGCGCACGCGCAATACGGTGGTGTTTAGCCCCAGGACGATATCCATACCGCTCATCTCGAAAAGGTTGGAGCCGACGCCGCTGTCGATATCTCCCAGGTCCGAGCCGTTTTCGACGATCTCCAGGATCTCGAAGCCGGGCGGCAGGGCGTCCCGCAACACCAGCCCGAGGCGTCCCTGGCCGGTGTGGTTGACAAAATCGTAGCGAATGAGCACTTCTCCGCAAGGAGGCGCCACCGGCGGGGTGATCGTGCGATTGAATTGCACGGAGTACGGGCAGGAACAGCCGTCGCCGTTGCGGCCGTTGGGACCGCTTTGCAGCCGCCCGGCGCCGCCTTCAAATTGTTGCATGAGGAAAAAGTCGCCCAGCACGAGCCCGCCGTCGCGATCGCCGAAGCTGTACAACTGCCCGTCAATACCGAAAAACAAAGCCTCGATATTGGGCGCCACCGCGGAGAAGGCGTAGGTAGAGACCGTACCGCCCCCGATGGTCACCAATTGGCGGCGGTTCTGGTCGAATCCATAGGTCACACCCAGGAACGGCCCGGTCGCAAAATCGGAGAGGGCGACGTCGAGGTTGCTCACCACGGACCCGACGCCGGCATAGTGATTGGGCCCGAAAAGGTCAATACTCTGAAATTGTACATCCTTGCCGGATACGGGGTCCCGGCCGATCACCCGCAGCGAAGTCCCTCGCGTATTGACCGTTCCCCCGTAAAAACGCAGGTTGGTATCCAGGTTTTCGGGAACACCGAGCCGGGTGACAACGCCAAGGGCGTCGATGCGCAGCAATTCGTGGGTCAGAAAATCCAGTGCGTAGAGGTATCCGTCCTGGATGCTGTATCCCAGCGCAGTGAGGTAGGCGCTCGGATCGCTCAGCGGGATCGTCTCGAAGGTAGCCGACGGACCGGCTGTGTCGAGCTGCACCCGGTAGAGCTGGCTGACTTCCCCGTTGCGCATGGAAAGAAAAAGGCTGCCGTCACAGGGCCAGGACGCGCCCTGACCGCACACGGAAGGGGCCGTACCGAGCAGCACTCCCCAACCCAACAGCAAGGTAAAAAGTCGAACCATCGTCATTGCTCATTTTCTGAACCCGCAATGGGCTGAATGTTATACAGGCCCGCTCAATTGACCGGCTTCGGCGCCGGCCGAAGAACGCGTACGCCTTGGTTGTTGCGCGCCACCAGGATGGCATTTTCCCCGGCAATACGGATCGGTGCAAAGCCGCGCACTTCTCCCTCCAGGCTAAGACCGGAGGCCAGCGGGGAAAGCGGCCGGAAGCCCCGACCCGGTGTTCCTTCCAACAGCAAACCGTAGCTCGCATCGTAGCGTCCCACTTCCGGTTTTGCGCCGTACAAGTTGCCCCCGAGCAGCAGGTCGATCCGCCCATCCCCGGTGACATCCTTCGCCAGCGCCGCATATACGGGTGCGAACTGCGCCTCGGCGGGCAGCGCCTGCAGATCGAAGACGCCGTCGCCCCGGTTGTACAACACGGAGGTCGCCATCCATTCGGCCTTTTGCACTACCGACCGCGACAATTGTTCCGGTGTGAAGTAATCCTCGATCGTCTGCTCCGCAAAATTCTCGTACTTAAGATACTGTTTTTTCAGCGAAGGCAATTGCATGACGAGGTTGTGGCGCAACACCAGCGGATAGGTTCCCTGGCCGTCAAATACGCTGATGATTTGCTCTACCGTGCCGTTTTGATCAAAATCGTTGACGTGCATCACCACCGGATGTTCCGGTGTAGCGCGGAAGCGGGAATTCAAGCCGTGGTTGCCCGCCAGCAGATCCGTACGGCCGTCGCCGTCGAAATCCCCGGCGATCAGGCAATGCCACCATCCGCGGGCGCCGGCCAGCCCGGCGGCTTCGGTGATATTGGTGAATCGATTTTGTCCTTGTTTGCTTTCGTTGCGGAAAATCAGGACAGGCATCCACTCGCCCGCCACTGCCAGGTCGAGGTCGCCGTCGCCTTCCAGGTCGAACCAGCAGGCGCTCGTGAAAAGGCCGCGTTTTTTGAGTTCGGGGGCCCATGTTTTCGTTACGTCGGAAAAATTCCCGGCGCCGTCATTCGCCAGGAGGTAGCCGTCGGCGGGCACGCCATAGACGAACGGGCGCTGCCGGGCGCCCACGAAAAGATCGATATCCCCGTCGCCGTCGAAATCGGCCGGGGCCACGCAGCCGGTGCTCTCGAAGCGGCCGGCCGGGAGGATTTGCCCGGAACGCGTCAGGCCGCCGCGGCCGTCATTGAAATACAAGCGGTCTCTGAGGCCGGAGGAGGTGTTGGGCACCTCATTGCTGCCGGCGGCGGCGTAGAGATCGAGGTCGCCGTCGCCGTCGGCGTCAAAGAAGGCGGCCGCGACGTCCTCCGTCAGTTGATCCGCTGCAAAGACGGCGGTGTTCGACGCCCGAAAACCGCCGCCGGGCAGTTGCAGCAGCAAGGCCGAGGGCTGGTCTTTGGCGCCCCCCAGGAAGATATCCTCCCGGCCGTCGCCGTTAACGTCGGCCACGGCCAGAGCGGGTCCTTCCGTCGATCGCATGTGGTACAACAACCGGTCGCGGTCGAAATCGACGAAAAAGCTTTCCCGGTGATCGTATTCGATGCGCGCCTCATCCGTAATATCCTGCAAAACGGGACCGGCGAGCGGCAATGGCGGATTGCTGCCCAGCTTGGCGCCGGCCTCGGCCTGCGCCACTCGCAAGGTCTGGTCGGCCGCTACCTCCTGCAGAACGGTAACCGCCCCGTCAGGCCACTCCACGACCACCGTATCCACCTTTTCCGCTCCTCCCAGGCCGAAATGCGGCCGGTAATCCATGGAAGATTGAAAGCCGCGCATAGGCATGTGTTCGAGGTACTGGGAAGTATCGCCGACGAAGAGGGTTATCTTGGCGCCGAGCGCCTGCGAATTATCGCCTTCCCCTACCAGCTCGAACTGCAGATAGTGCCGTTCGGGAAAACGCCGGTTCACTTCGCTGCGAAAAAGGGAGGCCGGCGAGTTGACGTTGTTGATCACCAGATCGAGGTCGCCGTCGTTGTCCAGATCACCGTAGGCCGAACCGTTGGAGAAGCTGGGTTCGCCCAGCCCCCATTCGTCTGCCCGGTTGGTGAACTGCAGGTCGCCTTCATTGCGAAAAGCGTAATTGGGCACCGGGTTGGAAGGGATCACTTCCACCAGTTTTTTAAAATTGACGCCTTCGCGGGAAACGACCAGCTCGCGGGTTTCTTCGTTGGCGATAAAGTTCAGAAAATCCTGGTCGGTCAGATCCTGGAAGATGCCGTTCGCCACGAAAATGTCTTTACGGCCGTCGTTGTCCATGTCGAAAAAGAGAGCGCCCCAGCTCCAGTCTGTCGCTTCCACGTTAGCCAGGCGACCCACTTCGCTGAAGGTGCCGTCGCCGTTATTGAGCTGGAGCATGTTGCGGGTAAACTGATGGTAGTAGCCGTTGCGCAGGTTGTATTGGTATTTGTCCCAGTTCTCGAAGGTCGTTTTGGTTTTAAGGCGGGCGTCGGGCTCGGGCAGCATATCGGTCACGAAAAGATCGGGCAGGCCGTCATTGTTAAAGTCGGCCATATCCGCTCCCATGGAAGCAGCGCTGATGCTGCGCATTTTTTCTTCCAGGGTTTCCCGGAAGGTCCCGTCCTGCTGATTGATGTAGAGGTAGTCGCGTTCAAAGAAGTCGTTGGAGACGTAGATATCCTGCCAGCCGTCGCGGTTGAGGTCGCCGACGGTAACGCCGAGCCCGAAGCCGATCACGCTGCCGTAAATGCCGGCTTCCGCGCTGACGTCGACGAAGCGGCCGCCGTCGTTGCGGTACAGTTTATCCCCGCCGACCGGGTCGCGTTTGGGACGCATGTTCTTGCGCAGGTTGAAGCTTCCGATCGCCTGATAAGAATTGTTGAGGAGGTACACGTCGAGGTCGCCGTCGCGGTCGTAGTCAAAAAAAGCGGCGTGGGTGGAATACCCGCGGTCGGCCAGGCCGTAGGCTTCCGCCTGTTCGGAGAAGACGCCGTCGCCGTTATTGATGAACAGTTCATTTTGTTTGTTATCCCCTTCGATATCTCCGGAATTGCAGACGTAAATATCCAGATGGCCGTCGCCGTTGACGTCCGCCATACTCACCCCGGTCGACCAGGCGCGTTGCCCGGCGACGCCCGCTTCTTCGGTGACGTCCTCGAATTGAAAGTCTCCACGGTTGAGATAAAGTCGGTTAGGACGCATATTGCCGCTGAAATACAGGTCGATCAGGCCGTCGCCGTTGACATCGCCCAGGGCGATCCCGCCGCCGTTGTAGTAGTTGCGATAGGTGTAAATGTTGAAATCCTTATCGAAGGTGAGATCGTTAGCGAAATCTACCCCGGTATAACGGGCGGGCATGGCGGTGAAGAGGGTCTCGCCTCCCGCCGGCGCTCCGCGCTCCGGTTGACACCCCCACATAAAACACGCAACGAGCATTCCCCCGGAAATAACTTTGGTCAAACGAAGCATCATGTCTGCGTTTTGGAACTGATCCGGACTTCCTCCGGACCGGCTCTTAGTAAAAAATTACTTTTTGCTCTTCTCCTCCACCGTCAGATCGGTAAAAATGGCTTTCACGTACCGGTCGCTATGGCGGGTAACCCTGATCTGCCGGTTACCGTCGATCTTGACGAAAACGGAAAGATCTTCTTTCTCCGGGTGTCTGATCTCGACGAAACCTTGGCCGTACCATTCTTCCAGCAGCGCGATCACTTCCTCGATCAGCGCATCTGAGAAGAATTCTTTGTTCCAGGGCGCCCAGCCTTGGTATTCAAAAAGCACCGGCATTTCGTAGATGCGGTTTTCGTGAAAATCGGGATAAAAGTTCATCCGCGCCGGCGCTTTGAATTCGTCCAGGTTGTATTGCACCGAAGCGTTTTCCGGTCCTTGTTTTACCATCTCCCGGCGATTGAGTTCCCAGCAATGGTCGTAGAATTCGTCGGCCGGCATTCCGAAGTAAAACCCGAGAAACAGGCTGTCGTTCCGTTCTCCGCTGGCCAGTTCCCGCTCCACCATGCGGCGGTACTCCGATTTGCGGCAGGCGCCCGCGATCAGGATCAGGAACAGCATCCCCACAGGTAACCAACTGATTTTCATAGCGTAAATTTTTTTTGCCGTCTTGCCTTATTTTTTGAATACAAAAACTCCGGGGCTCTGGTTGTTGCGCCCCAGTATCAGTAGATCTTCTCCGGAACGCTCAACGACAGTCATATCCCGCACCTCACCGCGCAGGAAGAGGCCCGATACGGCCGGCGGCAGCGGCTCGTAACCGCCTTCGGGTGTTCCTCGTAAGACCAGGCCGTAGCTGGCGTCGTGGATGCCGATCTCGGGTTTGGCGCGGTAAAAGTTACCGCCCAGCACCAGGTCCGGCGTTCCGTCCCGGTCGATATCGCGCACTATGGCGGCGTTTACCGGAGCCAGCTGGGCCTCATCCGGCAGCGGCGCCGGTTCAAAAAAGCCGTCGCCCCGGTTGCGCAAGACCATTGAAGCCGTCGTTTCCACCTTCAGCATGATCGCGCCGTCCAGCTGTTCTTCCGTAAAAACGTCCGATAGCGTTTGTTCGCGGTAATTGGCGTATTTCAGGTATTTTTTCTTCAGTGTGGGCAGCTGCATCACCAGGTCGTGGCGCAGGGCAAGCGGATAAGCTTGGTCGCCTTCGTACACTGTGATGATGTGATCGATGCTGCCGTTGCGGTCGAAGTCGTTGATCACCATGCGCAGCGGCCGTTCCGGCGAAGCGCGCAATCGGGTGTTCCAGCCGTGATTGCCGGCGACGAGGTCGGTATCGCCGTCGCCGTCCAGGTCGGCGGCTTGCAGGCAACGCCACAGGCCGCCGGTTTGACCGAGGCCGGCCGCTTCGCCGGCTTCGGTGAGCCGGCCGGCCTCATTGCGGAAATAGCGCAGGGGGCCCCAGTCGCCCGCCACCATCAGATCGGCGTCGCCGTCGCCGTCGCCGTCGAACCATACGGCTGCGGTCGTCATCCCCAGCTCGGCCAGAGCCGGCGCCTGTTCTTGCGTAACGTCGGTGAAGCGGCCGGCGCCGTCATTCGCCAGGAGGTATCCCCCGGCCGGGGCGCCATAAAGGAAAGGCCGCAGGCGCGAACCGACGAACAGGTCGAGGTCGCCGTCGCCGTCGTAATCGGCGGCGGCCACCGCTCCGGTGCTGGTGTAGCGGCCGGCGGGTAAAATTTGTTCTGACCGCCTGAAGCGGCCCCGGCCGTCGTTAAAATAAAGGCGGTCTTTCAACCCGGAGGACGTCGCCGGAAACTCGTAACTCCCCCCGGCAACGTAAAGGTCCGGCGCACCGTTGCCGTCCGCGTCAAAAAAGATCGCTTTGGTGTCTTCTCCGGCCTGGTCCTCTGCAAAGACGGCGTGCTCACCGGCGCGGAAACTTCCGTCCTGGCCTTGTAGGTATAACGCGCCGGCCTGGCCTTTCGCGCCGCCGATGTACAGGTCCGCGCGACCGTCGGCGTTGACGTCGGCGACGGCAAGCGGCGGGCCTTCGGCCGAAACCATATGATAGAGCAATCGGTCGCGGTCGAAGTCGGAAAATGGATTTTCGCGGTGTACGAAATCGAGGCCCGCCTGGTCTTCCGCCCGCTCCAGCCACTGCCGCCCTGCGGGCGCCTTGCCGTCCTTCGGCGCGGGCTGCGCGTCGCTTTGTTTCAGTTCCAGCCGCTGGTTGGTCGGCACTTCGGTGAGGTGAGTCAGGCGGCCGTCGGGCCAGCGCACCTCTACCGTATCCACGCGGGTCAAGGCGCCCAGCCCGAAATGGAGGCGGCGGTCTACGCAAGACTGGAAGCCGCGCATGGGCGCCAGCTCCTGATAATACGTCCGGCCGTCGTGCCGAATCGTAACCTGCGCGCCGAGGGCGAAGGTGTTGGGCGCTTCGCCGCGCAGGTCAAAAGTCAGGAAGCGGTTCTCTTCAACACGGCTTTCGTTGCGGAACAGGAAAGGCGGCATATTGGTATTGTTGATCACCAGGTCGAGGTCGCCGTCGTTATCGAGGTCGCCGTAAGCCGAGCCGTTGGAAAAACTAGGTTGATCCAGCCCCCAGTCCCTGGCTTTATTTTCGAAGTGAAAGCCTCCCTGGTTGGCGAAGGCGTAATTGGGAAGGGGCTGGGAAGGGATGGCGTCGATCATCTCTTTGATCACCGCATTTTTGCGGGAGAGAATCGCGCGCACGGTGGCGGGGTCGGAATAAAAATTAATGTAGTCCTGGTCGGTAAGGTCTTTGTAGATGCCGTTGGCGACGAAGATGTCTTTGCGCCCGTCGTTGTCCAGGTCGGCGATCAGCGCGCCCCAGCTCCAATCGGTGGCGTAAACGCCGGCGAAGCGGCCGACCTCGCTGAAAGCCACCCGGTCAGCGCCGGGTACGGGCCCCAGGTTGCGTTGCAGCACATTGCGGGTAAATTGCCGGAAATAGCCGTATTGGAGGTTGAGCTGATATTTGTCCCAGTTTTCGAAATGGGTTTTGGTTTTCAGTCGGGCGTCCTGCTCCGGGAGCATATCGGTCACGAAAATCTCCGGATAGCCGTCGTTGTTGAGATCGGCCATATCGGCGCCCATGGAGCTGAGGCTGATCTCGCGCAGGTGGTATTCCAGTTCTTCGCGGAAGGCGCCGTTCTGCTGATTGATGTAGAGGTAGTCTTTTTCGAAAAAATCGTTGGACACGTAAATGTCCTGCCAGCCGTCGCGGTTCACGTCGCCGATGGTAACGCCCAGCCCGAACCCGATGGCGCTGCTGTAGATGCCGGCCGTCTGGCTGACGTCGGTGAAGCGGCCGCCGTCGTTGCGGTAGAGCTTATTGCCGCCTTCCGGGTCGGGTATTTCCCGCTGCCCTTCGCGCAGATCGTATCCGCCCACGGGCCGGATGGAATTATTGAGCAGGTAGCAATCCAGGTCGTTGTCTTTGTCGTAATCGAAAAAGACGGCATGTGTGGACAACCCCAGGTCGTCGACGCCGTATTCCGCGGCGCGCTCGGTGAATCGGACGCCCGTCAGGCCGCCTGCTACTTCAAAAGAGGCTCCGTCATTGATGAACAATTCATTGTGGCGGTTCTCCCCCTCGGGGCTCCCCGACTTGCAGACGTAGATATCCAGCCAGCCGTCGCCGTTGACGTCGGCGAAGCTGACGCCGGAAGACCACACGCCTTCCGAAGCGACGCCGGCCGCTTCGGTGATATCGACGAACTGAAAATTCCCTTTGTTCAGATACAGCCGGTTGGGCGCCATATTGCCGCAAAAGAACAGGTCGACCAAGCCGTCGTTATTGACGTCGCCCAGGCCTACGCCGCCGCCGTTGTAGAAGTTGCGATAGGTATAGACGTTGAATGCTTCGTCGTATTCCAGTTGATTGACGAAGTCGATACCGGAATAATCGGCGGGGATGGCCGTGAAAAGGGTTTCTCCTGCCTGCGGTGGCGTCTCCACGGTCTCCTGGCGTTGGCAGGCGAACAAGAACAGTACAGCACCGAAAATTAACCGTCGCATGGCAAAAGGATAAAAAGGGTGGAATAAAACAAGAAAGCAAGCAATCCGAAGTAGATCACTTGCTTTCTCAGGGTCCTCAGCTCAACCGGGCAACGGTCGAGCACCGATGACCGTTATTAGTAACCCGGGTTCTGAACCAGATTCGGGTTCGAGTTGATCTGCTGTTGCGGAATGGGGAAGATCTCCTTTTCCGGCTCGGAATTGCCTTTTTCCCACCAGGGTTCGCCGTAGACTTCGAAGCGGATCAGGTCCTGACGGCGCCAGCCTTCAAAGAACATCTCACGACCGCGCTCGGCCAGTAGATTCTCCAGCGTCAGCTCAGCTGCCGTCCAGGCCGGGATACCGGCGCGTTCGCGGATCATGTTGACCAGCATCAGCGCATCGCCGAGGTCTTTGTTTTCGCGAACCAGGATTTCCGACTTCATCAGCAGGATATCTGCGTAGCGCAGGATCGGGAAGTCGGTATTGTTATCCGGGGTTGCGCCCAGTTCGAATTCGTACTTGCCGATACGCGCACCGGCCTGGCGCAGGGCGCCCGGTTCCAGCTCGTTGATCTCCGGCGTAAAGGTCAGCGGCTCGCCATCGGGATCTCCCGGTTCGGCAGAAGAATCGATCAGACGGGTGGTGCCGTCGGAAGCGAACTGCGGACCGGCGAAGAAGTTACCGCGGGCCTGCTGGTTGCCGGGTATCCCTCTACGGCGATCGTCATCGTCGTACGACTCGTAGAATTCCTGCAGGGTGCAGTAACCGTTCCAGGGCTGCTGCTGCAGGTCGAAAGTGGCCTGGCTGGCGTAGTGCAGCGTCATCTGGGAAAGGTTAAAGCCCGTCGCCTGGTTCTGATCGTAAGGAATGACGAAGATGTTCTCGTTCGAAACGGGGTTGTCTACGTTGAAGTTCGTGAAGTAGTCAGACTCCAGCGAGTAGAGGCCCGAGTCGATGATCTCGTCACAAGCGGCCAGCGCCTGGTCCCAGCGAGCGGTTCCCGTATAAATCTCCGCATTGAGGTACAGCTTAGCCTGAAGCGCACGACCGGCCCAGTAGTTGAAGCGAGCGTAGGTCGAACCGTCCTTGCTGCGGGAGAGATTCGGGACTGCTTCGTTCAGTTCTGATTCGACAAATTCAAAAACCTGGGTGCGCGGTACGGTCGGCGGGTTCGGATCAGCGTCGGCAAAGCTCGTTACGATCGGCACATTGCCGTAGCCGTCCATCAGCCAGAAGTAGTAAAGCGCACGCAGTACGCGCACTTCCGAGATGAAAGCGGCGGCATCCGCCTCGTTAACAGAACCTTCAGCTACGAGATTTTCAAACAGGTCGATCACGCGGTTGCAATCGTTGACCCCGCCGTAGAGGGCGGTCCAACCATTGTTGATGGCTTCTTCGTTGGGATTCAGCGTATGGCGATGCACCCGCAGCCAGACCCCGCCGTCGAACCAGTCGGTGCCCCGCTGAGGGATACAAGCCTCGTCGGAGGATATCTCTTGCAGCGAGAAGAAGCTGTTGTGATTCATGAAGAAATAGAGGCTGGTGTAAGTAGCACCCAGCGCAGAGATAAATTGCTGTTCGGTCGTCGGGAAGTTTTCCGAGGTCAGGTCACTGAAGACCTCCTCTTCAAGATCCGTACAAGACTGGCCGAACGGCAATAGGAAAGCCAAGAGTAGGAGCGCTTTCCCAAAGAGTTTGCTATCAGTCATAATGCACTAAATTATTAAACGGTTAGGTGAAGAGAATTAAAACCCAATATTGGCGCCGAAGGTAATGGAAAGCGTATTGAAATACGTATTCCGGCGATCCAGACCCGGTGCTAAAGGACTCGGATTGAACTGGCGGCTCGGTGCGCCGCCGTTGTCCGAGTTGCCCGGGTCAGCGTAACGTACGCTGGGATCTACCCCGGTATAATCGGTGATCCAGAACAGGTTCCGGCCGGTGAGATACAAGCGCAATTTGCGGAAAGTACTGCTTTCCGGCAAATTAAAGGTGTATCCCAGGGTCGCGTTGTCCAGTACCACAAACGAAGCATCTTCTACATGTAAACTCGAAAACTGGGGATCTGCTGTCAGATTCTCGTCAAAAAACTCGGTAATGACCAGGTTTTCGATGGCGCGCGTTTCCGTCGTACCCAGCGTTTCGTAGAAAGCGCGGTACATATTAGCCAGGTCGTGGCCGAAATCGCCCCGCAGGAAGAAGTTGAAGTCAAAGTTTTTGTAACGGAAGCCTGCACTGAAACCCAGCGAGAAATCGGGCAGGCCGTTGCCGATCACCTGTGCGTCTTCCTCATCGGCGATTCCGTCGCCGTTAGCATCGGTCGTACCGTCACCGTTCAGGTCGCGGAAGATGAATTCGCCGTCTTCGTCAACCCCCTCGTAAACCGGCCCCCAGATCTGACCCAGCTCCTCACCTGCAATAACGGCGATGGTCGGGTCGTTGTTCAGACCCGGTGCGCCCGGCGAAGTGGCAAAGTCGAAGAAGATCGACTGGCCGCCGGTGAAGAAGGTGAACTGAGCGTCATCAACATCTTCCAGCGTATCGAGCTTGGTGTTGAAGGTACTGAAGACCAGGCGCGGCTCAAAGGAGAAGTCGCCCGTCTGGTTAGTGAAGTTGTAGCCGAGGCTCAGCTCCACGCCCTGGTTTTCGAGGATAACGTCATCCAGGTTCGCCCAGGTGCGGTCGGCGAGGTTCGGCGGTACGGGCACCGGAACTTCGAAGATCAGGTCGCGCGTACGGCGGTAGTAATAGTCGAAAGTACCGGTGAGCTTGTAGTCGAACAAGGCAAAGTCCAGACCGACATCGAATTCGCCTTTCGTCTCCCAGCGCAGGTCGGGGTTGGCGTTGCGGCTGGGGCCGAAAGCCGGTACGAAATCGCCGTTGAAGAAGAAGGCGCCCTGTTGAGAGAACTGCAGGATCGACAGGTAGCTGCTCGGCGGCAGGGCGCCGGTTTCGCCGTAGCCGACGCGCAGTTTCAGGTTGTCCACTGCGGGAATATCGACCAGGTTGCTGATGGTCACCCCGGCGCTGGCGCCGAAGAAGTTACCCCATTTGTTTTCCGCGCCGAAACGCGAGGAACCTTCGCGACGGTAGGTGCCGCTGAGGAAGTAAGTATCGTCGATGTTGAAGTTCACACGCCCGAAGAAGGCGATCACGCGGTACATGTCCTGGAAGCTGTTGATCGTCGTCAGGCCGTTGGGACGGTCCTGCGAGAAAGACAGGTTGTTGTAGGTCGTTTCGTTGGCGATGAAATCACCGGTGATGACCTGGAAGTTTTGGGTATTGAACTCCTGGAAAGAGTAACCGCCGATGACGTCGAGATTGAGCCGGCCGAAGTCGCGGTTGAAGTTCAGCGTACCCTCAAACAACTGAGTGGTGCGGTCTTCAGTGAAGCGCTCGGCGAGGCCGTTGCGGTTAAAACCGCGCCAGAAAGCATCGGAATCGTAATAGATGCCGTTCAGGTCGCTCTCGCGCTGTTGCGAGTAGGAAAGCGAACCGGTGAAGCCGTCGAAGAATTCGTAGTCGGCGCGGCCGCTGACCAGGATGTCTTTATTTTCCCCTTCGTTGATGCTTTGTTCCTGGATTGCGAGCGGGTTAAAGAAGTCGAAGTTCTCCGACTGATAGTAACCGCCGTACTTATCGATGAGCGGGTCGGTGGTGTTGTCCGGGAAGCGGGGCGGCGCCGTCGGGTTGTAAGTGGTGGCGTAACGGAACACTTCGTTGAAGCCGAAGTTGGACTCGCGCTCGGTAATGGAGAGATTGGCCTGCAGGGTCAGGCGGTCGTTCAGTGCTTTCTGCGTAAGGTTAAGACGGCCATTCAGCTGCAGGAAGCCGCTTTCCTTGTTGATCCCGCGCACATCGCGCACGTTCAGCGCGGCGCGGTAAGAGGTGCCGCCGAAGCCGCCGGAGAGCGACAGGTTGTGCACCTGGGTAAAGCCGGTGCGGGTCACTTCTTCGAGCCAATCGGTATTGGCGCCTTCATCGACGCTTTCCGGGCGATACCGGCGGAACTCCTCGGGCGAGGCCGAAGCGACTTCGCGCGAGATGAACTCCGCAGTGGCAAAACCGTTGTAATCGACAGTGGTGCGGCCCTGGGTGCCCTGCTTGGTCGTGATCAGGATCACGCCCGAAGAAGCGCGGCTGCCGTAGATAGCGGCGGCGGAGCCGTCTTTGAGGACATCGATCGAGGCGATGTCGTTGGGGTCAACCGTCTGCAAAGAAGCGCCGATCACCCCGTCGATCACGATCAGCGGCTGCGTATTGGCGCCGAAAGTGGAGAGGCCGCGCAGGCGGATGGTGGGTTCGCTGTTCGGGTCGCCGCCCGGATTGGCGATGGAAAGACCGGCTACCTTACCCTGGATAAGCGTCGCCGGGTCGTTGACGTTACCGGCGTTAAAGTCTTCCGCTTTTACACTGGTCACGGCGCTGGTCACCTCTTTTTGTTTTTGCGTACCATAACCCACGACCACGACTTCCTCCAGCACTTCACCGGCGGACAGCTGAACGTCGATAACGTCCGATGTGCCGATGGGAACGCGCTGGGAAGCGTAGCCTGTATAGGAAAATTCCAGCTCGGCAGCGTCTTCCGAAACATTCAGGGAATACGTCCCGTCAAAATCGGTGATCGTACCGGTACTGGTGCCAACGACGAGGATGTTAGCGCCGATGAGCGGCTCCCCGTTGGCTGCATCTGTCACAGTGCCCGTAATGGTGCGTTGGGCCAAAGCGAAATTGCTGAAAGCCAATGCGACCACAAAAAGCAACCATTTTGATAAATAGTCGACTTTTAGTTTCATACATTACTTGATTTGGTTAAAGGAATCTAATTACGTCTGGCTTTTCTTCCTATGTTCAATGGGATGTAACAGCTTTCCGTCAATATTTCGGGTGGATGATCTTGCCTGGAAAGGTCTCTTGGGGAAAAACGATATGTGTTTTTAATACACTAACTAGTGGTGTGTAACACAAGTTCCTTGTAAAAATTTTTGCTGAGTGCTCAATTTAAAAAGTTGATTTTCAGTAATTAAAAGCGTTTCCTTTCAAGAAAGGATCAGCAAAAATTTTTGTTACACACCACTAGTTTGTAAAAGTGGAAAATTAGATTTAAAAAACCAAGTCCCAATAAAAGGATTTTTTCTGAGATGGAAAAAACAAAATTATATTGGGAAAACATTATCATAGTAACGAGGCGTTTGTCTTAAAAGCTGCCTGTAAACTACTACCCGTACATGAAAAAAATGGCGCTAGCCCTTGCCTGCTGTTTGTTACTTTGGCCCCAATCGCCTACCTGTGCCGCCGCCCCGACCGGGCGCGATTACCGAATTCCCTTTGTTTATGAAAATGGATTTATCGTCGTGGAAGTCGTTCTGAACGAGATCTTCCCCCTGCGTTTCATTTTCGATACGGGCGCCGAACACACCATCCTCACCCGCCGGGAGATCACCGACTGGCTGCAGGTCAATTACCAGCGCCGGTTCACCATTATGGGCGCCGATCTGACCGCCGAGCTCACGGCCTACCTGGCTACGGGCATCAGTCTCAAGATCAGCAACTTGCAAACTTCCAACCGATCCATTCTCGTTCTCGAGGAAGACTATTTCCGCATCGACGAGTTCGCCGGCCTGGAGATCCACGGCATCTTGGGCGCCGACATTTTCCGCCGCTACGTCGTTCAGATCAATTACCGCCGGCAAATGATCACGCTCCACGACCCGGTCGACTTCGACCTGCCCCGCAGCAAATTCACCGAGCTGCCCATGGAACTCAACCGCAACAAACCCTACCTCTTCGCCCAAACCTACATCAAAGGCGACACCGCCCTGCCCGCTAAATACCTGCTGGATACCGGCGCCAGCCTCGCCGTACTGCTCTACACCGACTCTTACCCCAAGCTCGACCTGCCCGAAAGGGTCGTCAGAGGCCATCTGGGCATCGGCCTGGGCGGGCAGTTGCGGGGCTTCGTAGGCCGCATTCAGGCCCTCGATTTCGGGGCTGTCAAGATGAACGACGTGGTCGCCAATTATCAGGAGATCACCCCGCTGGTCGACTCCGTTTTTCTCAACAACCGCAACGGCCTGATCGGCAACGAAGTGCTCAGCCGTTTTAATCTCATCATTGACTACATCCGCAGCCGTTGTTATGTCTCGCCCAACCGCTCTTTCAAAAAACAATTCCGCTACGACCGCAGCGGTCTGCTCATTGCCGCAGGCGGCGCCAATCTCAACGAGTTCAATATCTTCGATATCGTCCCCGGCAGCCCCGCCGACGAAGCCGGCCTCCTGCCCGGCGACCGCATCCTGCGCATCAACGGCTGGCCGGCGCCCCTCGTCGGCCTGGAAGGCATTACCCGGCGCCTGAAAAAGCGCGAAGGCAAACGCATCAAACTGATCATCGAACGCGAGAGCGAAAAGCTGAAAATGGTTTTCCGGTTGCGGAAGTTGATTTGAGGTTGAGGTTGAGGTTGAGGGGGAGGGGGATTATTTCCTGGGCTGATCCCTTACAGCTGAAACTTTTTTTATAGTTTAATGCGCCGATAACCTCAATTGATGTTCAAGCAGTTCCCCTTTTACCGCCAACTGGACGCCATGGATTGCGGGCCAAGCGCCCTGCGCATGGTGGCTGAGCACTTCGGCCGCCGGTACTCGCTGGCGTTTTTGCGCGACCACAGCCACCTCGATCGCGAGGGCGTCTCTCTGCGGGGGCTGTCGGTGGCCGCCGAACGCATCGGGCTGCGCACCCTGGCCGTTAAATTGCCTGTCGCAGCCCGGCGCCAGGAAGAAGCCGGCCTGCTCAGCGCCCCGCTGCCGGCCATCGCCCATTGGGATCAAAAGCACTTCGTGGTCGTTTACAAAACCGACGCCCGCCATATCTGGGTGGCCGACCCCGCCATCGGCCGACGCAAACTGACGCATGCCGAATTCCAAAGGCACTGGCTCAGCGACGGCGATCAGGGCGTCCTGCTGTTGCTCGAACCCACGCCCGAATTCTACGCCGAAGCGGGAGAGACCATCAACCGCACCAGCCTGCTTTTCCTGGTGCAATACCTGCGCCCTTACCGCAGATTACTGGTGCAATTGGCCATCGGACTGGTGCTCGGCAGCGTCTTTCAGCTGCTTTTTCCTTTCCTGACCCAGGCCGTAGTCGATATCGGCATCCAAAACCAGGATATCGACTTCATCTACCTGATCCTGGTCGGGCAGTTAGTGCTCTTTGTCGGTCAGGTCACCGTCAACATCATTCAAAGCTGGATACTGCTCCACATCGGCACGCGCGTCAACGTGGCCCTGCTGTCCGATTTCCTGATCAAACTGATGCGACTGCCCCTCGGCTTTTTCGACGCGAAAATGACCGGCGACCTGCTGCAGCGCATCGGCGACCACCGGCGCATCGAGCTTTTCCTGACCAGCGCCACCCTGCGCATCATTTTTTCGGCTTTCACCCTGCTGGTCTTCGGTATCGTCCTCTTCATTTACAACCTGACCATCTTCTTTACTTTTCTGATCGCTGCTTTGCTCTACATCGGATGGGTCGCCCTGTTCCTGAACCGCCGCAAGGAGGTCGACAATATGCGGTTCCTGGAGCTTTCCAACAATCAAAGCACCCTGATCGAACTGATCCAGGGCATGCAGGAAATAAAGCTGCAGCGCAGCGAACGCAAGCACCGCTGGCGGTGGGCCAATATCCAGGCGCGCCTGTTCCGGGCCAATATCAAATCGCTGGCCATCACCCAATACCAGGATACGGGGGCCGGCTTCATCAACCAGCTCAAAGACATCATCATCACCTTTCTGGCCGCCCGCGCCGTCATCCAGGGGCAGCTGACCCTCGGTATGATGCTCGCCATTCAATACATCGTCGGGCAGCTCAATACCCCCCTGCAGCAACTCGTCAACTTCATCCGTACGGCCCAGGACGCCCGGATCAGCCTGGAACGACTCGGCGAAATCCACGAACGCGAATCCGAACCGGAATACGCCGAAGCCGGCCAGATCGACCTCCTGCCCGACTCGGGCGACATCCGGATCGAGAACCTGTCTTTCCGCTACAACGAACTGGCCGACCCCGTTCTCGAAGACATCAACCTCGAGATCCCGGCGGGCAAGGTAACGGCTATCGTCGGCAGCAGCGGCAGCGGGAAGACGACCCTCATTAAACTGCTGCTCGGTTTCTATGAACCCCGCGACGGACAGATCCGCGTCGGGGGCGTCCGCCTCAACAACGTCAGCAAAAACCTGTGGCGCGGCGCCTGCGGCGCGGTGATGCAGGACGGCTACATCTTTTCCGACACCATCGCCGGCAACATCGCCGAGAGCGAAGACACCGTCGACCACGCCAAGTTGTTGCGCGCCGCGCAGACCGCCTGTATCCAGCAGTTCATCGAATCCCTGCCGCTCGGCTACAACACCAAGGTAGGCGCCCAAGGCAACGGGCTCAGCCAGGGACAGCGCCAACGGCTGCTCATCGCCCGGGCCGTATACAAAGATCCCGCCTACCTGTTTTTCGACGAGGCGACCAATGCACTGGACGCCCGCAACGAAAGGCTTATCTTGCAAAATCTGGAACAGTTTTTCCGCGGCCGTACGGTCGTCGTCGTCGCCCACCGCCTCAGTACAGTGCGCAACGCCGACCAGATCGTCGTCCTGGAAAAAGGAAAGCTCATAGAACGTGGCAAGCACGAAGAATTGGTCGCTGCAAAAGGCGCTTATTATGAATTGATCCGCAACCAACTGGAATTAGGGAGCTAAAAAAGGGCCGCCTCAACCTCAAACTAAGAAATGACGAACTCGCAAAAAGAACCGAAACTACTGTACCGCGAGACGGAGGAGATCCAGCAGATCCTGGGTCGGCCGCCCGGCTGGCTGCTGCGGTGGGGCGCCACCCTGGTGCTGGGGGCGACGATCCTGCTGCTGCTGCTCGCCTGGCTTTACCGCTACCCGGACGTGGTGACGACGCCGGTGGAACTGCGCACGGCCAGACCGCCTCTGCGGCTGACCGCGCCGGTAAGCGCCCCCGTAGCGGAGCTGTGGGTAACGGACGGCGAGGAAGTCGACAGCGGCCGGCTGCTCCTCGCGCTGGCCGGCTCCGTGAACCGCGCCGACGCCCAGCAGTTGCAAGCGGCCCTGCAAGCTTTTCTGGCGGGTGAAACGCAGGAATTCCCGACCTCCAACCGGCTGGGGGAATTGCAGGGGGCTTTCGCGGAACTGCTGCGCGAAAGGGAAGCCCAACGCGAATGGCGCACGCGCGCCGACTGGGCCGCCCGCCTCGCCAACCTCCAGGAGCAAAAGCAGCAATTGGAAGCACTTTACGCCTCCCTGCGCCGCCAGGACACTACCCTGGTCCAGGAATTGCACATCGCCCGCAGCAATAGCGATCAATACCGCCAACTACTGGCAAGGGGCGCCGCGAGCGAACTCGAATACGAGGCCGCTCAGACCGAATACCTGCGCTACCGACGCGAACTGGAATCGCTCCGCAGCCGGCAACTGCAAAACCGCTTGGACAAAACCCGCCTCGACCAGGCCATCACCACCCTGCGCCAGGAACGCCGCGAAACAGCGGCGGCCTTCGAGACGCGCATCCGCGAAAAAGCCCGCGCGCTCTACGGCCGCCTGAGCGCATGGGAGGAAAAACACCTGCTTCGCGCACCTTTCGCCGGCCGCGTCGCCTTCACCGGCCTCGAGGACGCCCAGGAATTCGCCCGCGCCGGCGAAGCGCTCCTTACCCTAGTGCCGACGGAGCAGCCAAAGGTGGTGGGCCAGGCTCAGCTCCCCTCCAGCGGGCTCGGCAAGGTACAGCCCGGCGCGGAGGTGCAGATCCGGCTCGACGCCTATCCCTACCAAGAGTTCGGCGTCCTGAAAGGAACGGTGGAAAAGATCACCCTCGCGCCCAGCCGGCCGGCCGAACACGCGCCTTATTATCGCCTTTCGATAAGTTTGAACCAGGGTATGCAGACCAGCGCGGGGCGCACCCTGGATTTCCGGCAGGAAATGAGCGGCGAGGCCCGCGTCATTACCAGCAGCCGCAGCCTGCTCGAACGCCTCATCCGGCGGCTGCTGACCGCCGGCAGCGGAACTTCGTAAGGCCAAAACCGCAGTCGATAGATAGCATCTACCGACCAGTAGCTGCCGGCGACGACGGTACGCGCTACGAACTACAGCACCCCCTTTTCCTTCAGGGCTTGCCGCAAGGCCGCCACGTTGGGGTTTTTAAGGTGCTCCTCGCCGATGACGACGGTCGGAAACTTCAGCTTCCCGTCGTACAACGCACGTACCCGGTCGGCGGCCGCTTCGTCCTGCTCTACGTTAAAATAATCGAAGTCCAGCCACTCGGATTGCAGGTAGTTACGGATCAGAGCCGTTTTGGGGCACCATTCGGCGCCGTATAGTTGGAGTTGTCGGGCAGACATGGGGAAATCGAAATTTGAAGAAATTAAAATTGAACACTTGTCAATAAGCCTTCTGATACAAGGGCCATCCTAAAACAGTAAGCCTTACTTCCTTACTAACTCAGCGCTTCCTCTTTTTCTGCGCGGCGGCCCAACCCTGCAGTCAGTGTTTCCAAATTCTGGATCACAAAAGGCGTCAGCGCCATCGTCAGAATGGAAACAGCCAGGAAGATTTGATAGTTCGTTTTGGTGATGAGCCCCAGATCGAGCCCGTTTTTGGAGAGGATAAAAGAGAACTCGCCGATCTGCGCCAGGGCCAGCCCCACCGCAAAAGCCGTTTTCCAGGGTAGTTTGAGCGCGAAGGTCGCCAGGGCGCCCCCGGCGATCTTTACCAGCAGGATAAACCCGAACCAAAAAAGGACCAGCGGCAGTTCTTCCAGGAACACGCGATAATCCAGCAGCATGCCCATGGAAATGAAAAAGAAGCTGATGAAGACGTACCGGAAAGGCATAAAACAGGAAATCGCCAGGCGGTTGTAATCGGTCTCCGCCACGATGAGCCCGGCGATGAAAGCCCCCAGCGCCAGCGAAAGCCCCAGCCAGGAGGTCAGCAGGGTAATCCCGCAGACCAGGAAAATGGTCGCGATGAGGAAAACCTCCTGGCTCTGGATTTTCATGACGTGGTACAGGAACTGAGGAATGACCCAGCGGGCGAGCACCCACGCGAAAACACCCATGCCGGCGAGCTTCAGGATCAGCAGACCGATATCGAGCACCGGGTTCTCCCCTACCCCGGCCAGGATGGGCGTAAACAACATCAACGGCACGATGACGATATCCTGGAACAGCAATACCGCCAGCACCACTTTGCCGTAGTCGGTGTTCAGCTTGAGCCGGTCCTGCAACATCTTGACCACGATGGCTGTACTGCTCAGGGCCGTGACAAATCCCCAGAATACGCTCTCGGCCAGGCTGCGGCCCATGGCGTAGATCAACACGGCGGTGATAAAGATGGTGAACAATACCTGAAGGGCGCCGCCGATCAGGACGTAGTTTTTGATTTTTTTCAAATTCCCGAACGAAAATTCCAGCCCTACCGTAAACAACAGCAGGATGACGCCGATCTCCGCGTACACTTCCACCTCGTGCGCCTCGCTCAACAGGGAGGTGGTATTCGGGCTGAGCACGATCCCCGTGAGCAGATAGCCGATCAGATGCGGTATTTTCAGCAAATTACACAGATAGATGACCAGAACGGTGACCCCGAACAGGATGAAAATATTGAGAAGAATATGTAAATCCATCGGATGAAATGCTTTGCCAAATAATTTCAGGGCTGCAAACTAAGTAGTTCTCGAAGTTTCGGGAAATTTATCCAGCGCTTTTTTTGTGCAAACAGGCGAAAAATCAAGCACATAAGGCCGGACCGAAGCTTGGTTTTTATAGAAGGTTATCTTACCTTTGCACTCCGTTTGTAGAAAAGTAATAAATCAACCATCATGTTCGCAATCGTAACCATAGCTGGTCAGCAGTTCAAAGTTGAGGAGGGGCAGGAGCTCTTCGTCCACCAGCTAGAAGCCGCCGAGGGCGATAACGTCTCTTTCGATCAGGTAATGCTGATCGACAATGACGGCGCCGTCTCGATCGGCAAGCCGGTGCTGAACAACGCCTCGATCCAGGCGACGGTGCTCGGCCATCAGAAAGGCGACAAAGTGATCGTCTTCAAAAAGAAAAGACGGAAAGGCTACAAGGTCAAAAATGGACACCGTCAGCGTTTTACCAAAATCAAAATTGACAGCATCGCCGTTTGATGCTGGCCAACCATATTTAAATTCGTAAGCCATGGCTCACAAGAAAGGGGTAGGTAGTACCGATAACGGAAGAGACAGCAAATCAAAACGCCTGGGCGTGAAGCTCTTCGGCGGCCAGGAAGCCAAAGCCGGAAATATCCTCGTACGTCAGCGCGGCACCAAATACCATCCGGGCGAAAACGTATATATGGGTAAAGATTTTACCCTCCACGCAGCCGTCGACGGCACGGTTACTTTCCGCCGCAAGCGCCAAAACCGGATGTACGTGAACATCGTCCCGGTCGCCGGCAACGGCGACGTCATTGCGCCGCCGAAGCGCCCCGTACAAGAACCGGTCGCAGCGCCGCCGGTCGAAGAGACGGCCGCCGCCACCGAAACGGTCGCTGATCAACCCGTCGCCGTAACGCCGCCGCAACCCGAAGCGGAACCCAAGCCCGAGCCGCCCGCAGCGGAAGAGACCACAAAAACGGAAGAACCGGTAACGGAAGCGCCCGGGCAGGAAACGCCCGCCGCCGAAACCGAGCCTTCCACAACGGAAACAGAACAACCGGAAGCAGCAGCACCGGCCGAAGAAGCTGAAAAGTCGGAAGCGGAAGACAGCGCCAAGCCGAAGGAGCCGGTAGCCGAAGCCGCCGAGCAGGAAACGCCCGCCGCCGAAACCGAAACGCCCGCCACTGAAGAGACACCGCCGGAAGCAGAAGAAAAGCCGAAAGCCAAAACCGAAAAGATCACCTTGCCTTCCGGCAAAAAGATCAAACGCGACGACCTGAAAGTCGTCGAAGGCATCGGCCCTAAAATCGAGGAATTACTCAATCAAGGCGGTATCCATACCTGGGAAGACCTCGCCACGGCGCCGACCGAGAAGGTGCAATCCATCCTGGACGAAGCCGGTCCCCGCTACCGCATGCACGATCCGGCAACCTGGGCCAAACAGGCAAAGCTGGCCCATGAGGAACAATGGGCGGAACTGGAGGCCTACCAGGATCACCTGGACGGCGGCCGCGAGCCGGAAAAAGACAAAGAAGAGTGATATCATCCGTTTTCGCGAGGCTGCCCCATCAGGCGCAAGCCTCCTGACCTAAGCACGGATACCTCTTCCCGTTCTAGAGAAATTAGTTTTAGTTTTCATAGCTTTAAAAGTCCGTCCCTGCCATGAGGACGGGCTTTTTTAGTTTCTCAGCATCCTAACCCGGATTATTCATGGATCAATCCGGGTTAAATCCGCTCAAAAGCTTCGGCGGGCAACCAGCCCTCCTCACCATTAACGACGCGCACCTTGTGCCAGTCGCCGATCACGTCGATCAGCGCTACCTTGACGCCGGCCGGCAGAACGTCCAGTTGCTCACTCTCTTCATCGGCGCCGCGGTGCAGAGGCGCCTCTGCATCGATGACTACCGCGTAGTTGTTGTCGGTTTCATATTGATACCGGCCGGCGGCCAGCGCGAAAGGAAGAGCTGACAGTCCGATCAGGATCAGCCCGGCGAAAAAGCCGCGCTTCCGGTCGATACGCCGGGCGGCGAGCAACCAAACGACCAGCCCCGCTGCGCCCAGCCACCAGAGGACGATCCCGGCAGCCGCCCAAAACGACGGACCGGCCAGCTGAAACGCCTGGCGCCACCATCGCTTGAGGAAAAACTCGGGCACCGGCCGGAAAGCATCGGGCAGCCGGCTGCGGATGATTTCGAGGTTGCCGCGGGCTTCGCGATCCCCGGGATCGACCAGCAACGCCCGCTCGTAATTGAGCGCCGCCCGCCCGCGGTCGCCCGTCCGGAAATAAGCATTGCCCAGATTGTAGTACAGAGCTTCCGAGCGAAACCCTTCCTTCAAGAGGGTTTCGTAAGCCTCGATCGCCCGATCGAAGTCTTTTTCCGCATAGGCGTCGTTCGCCCTTTCCAATCGTTCCGAAGCGGTTTGACCGGAAGCGGCGATCAAGCCCATTATACAAAAGACGGTAACGTAAGCCCTGCGCAACATTGCTATCGTGATTTGGATGAACAGACGTCCAATGATTATGCTGTTAATTGCGGCCCTCGTCTATTCCCGGCGGGAGAGCCGGCGGCTCCTCCTCCCGGTCTGCCGCCCCGGGCTTCGGCCTGGCCGACGGTACTTCCGGCGCCGCCGGAGGCGCCGGTTTTCGGGATAAAGGGGCAAACAGATCGTCCCGGTTCTTTGGTCGGACGTCATTTTGCCAGTCGAACCCCTCGATCTTGAGGCTTTCGTGATCCACCTGCCGCATAGGATGGAGCTTAGCCTGCGGTTGGGCGAAGAACTTGATCCGCTCTACCTGGTTGTCGCCGAAATAGAGCAGCATATCGCTGCAGATCGTCTTGTTGACCCCGACGTACGCTCCGAGCTCGTCGCGGGCGTAATAGACCGATTCGGCATTGCCGTTGACGTCCATACGCCGCAGCTCGTCTTCTTCAAAGGACGCTACGATATTTTTGCCTTTAATTTGATTAAAGAACAACTCGTCCGGCGAATTGATGATGAATGACCTTTCCCGCAAGAAGACCTGATCGATCTGGTCATTCGCCATTTGCATATAAATGGTATCGGCGGAAAACTGCGTGGTATCCGACCAGATCAGGGGCTGCTGAAAGAACTGAAAAATAGAATCGGCGCTATTGTAAGTCAGCGAATCACAAAGCGCCTGCAGATCGCTTTTATAGACCCGTACATCGTGGTAAGCCAGTAATAGCCGGCTGCTGTCTTCGCTCACCGTATCCGCGCGCATAGCCTGTAGGGTATCGGAGGCCATGAACAAAGAATCCCCTTCCATCAGAATGATCAGCAGGGGACGGCCGCGCCGGCCGCCGCTGGCTTTCAGGTAGTCCGTCTCGCGGTTGTAATCCGCCCGCTCGCAGAAGATGGTCAGCTCGGAAGAGGTGTCTCGCCAAATGACATTCCCCAAGGCCGCCCCCATGCCGGCTTCCTCTCCGTAGTCGACCTGGTCGGCTTCCAGCAATTGTGGAGGATCGCTGATGCGGGACCGTCCCCGGGTGGAGTACACTTCATTGCGGGCGTCGTATTCGATGCGATCGGCGGCGATATCCTGCTGGCCGTCGCGGTAGCGGGCATTTCCGATCAGCAAGGTTTTATCCTCTTCTTCCCGGTAGCGAATGACATCGGCGGTAGCCCGGCGCGCTTCTTCCACGAAGCGCGCGTTACCGGCCAGGGTGTATTCGGCCTGCGCTCCGTCGTAGGCGATGGTATCCGCCACGCCTTTCTGGGCCCCTTTCACAAACTGGGCGCGTTGTCGGAACTCGGCCTTTTCATTCTTGGTGTCGTAGAAGCCGTCTTCGCAGTAGATCCGGCTGCTGTCGCCGGAAATCAGGGTCGGCCCCAGGAAAAAGACCGTTTGCGTGCGGGTGTCGAACTTCAGCGTATCGGCGCGCAGGCTGAACGCTTCGTCGATCACCACGACGCTATCTTTAAAAAAAGCTTCGTCGGTACCGACATAATAATAACCGCGAATACTGCTGAGCTGGGTGGAATCGTCGGTCAAGACCGCCCCGCTGGTATACGTGGCGATTTTGGTATTCAGGTCGTAGTGCAGGCTGTCGGTAAATAGTTTTCTCCGGCCGTTGATCAAAACGACGTTGCCATAGAGGTCGGCCTGGCGCAGCGCGCCGTCGTAGATCAGCGAATCCGAAAAAACGCTTACCGAGTCGCCCTGCTGGATGAGTACTTCACCGGTAGCGGTCACCTGATTACTGTTCCGGATAATGGCCGAGTCGCAGTACATGTAAATGCTGTCCTGACTCAATTCCACATTACCGATCAGTTCCTGGACGACGCTATCGCCTTCCTGGATATACAGCAAAATATCGGAATGATCCACATCTACCTGTTGGTTGGCGGCCGTATCCTGGGGTACGGATTGGCCGAACGCCGCCGCGGGCGCGAGCAAAAGCCCGAGCAAACTGCAGCATCCGATCCAAAGGTATTTTGTCATTCCGTTATTTTATTCTCTTGAACGATCCCAGCCCGCCGCAAGTCGGTCATTTTCGGGGCATTAACAATCCATTAACCCATCTGCCGCCTCCGCCCCGAGCAAACTGCCGATCGCGACGCCCATCCCGCCGAGGCGAACGGCCGCGATCACATTGGGAGCGATCCGCGTTACCAGCGGCGTCTTGGCCGGCCCGACGCCCAGAATACCGCTCCACCAATGAGCAATGGTTGCGTTCCGGTCGGGCAGCACCACCTGATGCAGGAAGCGCTGCAAGGCTTTTTTGATCTTTTCATTACCGCCCAGCTGCGTCGTTTCTTCCTGCGCGGCATCCAGGTGGCGGGCCCCGCCGAGCAGAATACGCCCATCGATGTTGCGGAAATAGTAGTACCCCCGATCGTAATGAAAAGCACCGGCTACCTTCAGGCCGGGCACCGGTTCGGTGACCAGCACCTGATTGCGGGCCGGCCGCACTTCCAGACCAGGCAATAACTGCCGGGCGAAGCCGTTCGTGGCGATCAAGACGCGAGGCGCTTCCAGCTCCCAACCGTTGTGGAGGCGGATACGGGCCACGGCGCCGTTGGAGGTCAGCCGCTTCACCTCTGTCCCTCCGATGAGCGTAATACCGGCCCGGTGGCTCTGCTCGAGGAGCCGGCGCATCATCTCGCCGGTATGCAGCTGCCCTTCGGCCTCATTGAGGATCAGGTAGCGGACACCGCCGAAGCCGAAAGCCGCCACGCGATCGTGGGCCGGGGCAAAGGTATCGGACCGGCCGGTGATGCTGCGCAAGATCCGGTTAAAATCGGCAAGGTGATCGGCGCATCGCTCGTACGATTCGCGCTCTTCGGGCCGGAATAACTCGTATCCGCCCAGTTCCTGATAGCGCAATTCGGCATCCCCGATTCGCTTTCGCAACCGCAGGAGCCCCCGCCAGCGTTTTTCCACCAGCGCCCATACTTCATCGGCCGGGCGGTGGTCGAGGTCGTCCAGCAATTCGGTCATACTGCCGAAACAGGCGAAGCCGGCATTGCGCGTACTGGCGCCAACGGGCAGCGGCCCCCGCTCCAGTACGACGATCCGGGCGGAGGGCGCCTGCTCTTTAAAATGCAGGGCGGCGCTGAGGCCGACGATACCGCTGCCGACCACCAGCAGATCGATATCGCGGAAAAAAGAAGCGAACTCCCAGTAGCTCTGTTCGTAATGCATGGCGGACCCTTCGGTGGAACAAAGCGCAAAAATAGCGAAATTGCCCCACAGTTTGACCGTTAGGGAATTCCACAAATTTTTCTGTATATTCTATCTTTGAATACCTGAAATAAAGCTACAATGATTCAACGCATTCAATCCCTGTTTCTCCTATTGGCAAGCGCCGCTTCTTTCGGCCTGTTCGGGCTGCCTTTTGCCCGCAGCGAGGAAAGCGGGATCGATATCTTTATCGATACCCGTTACGATCTGTCAGACCACATTGGGCTCAGCGTCATTTTCGGCCTGGCCGGTTTGCTCGCGCTGGCGACCATTTTCCTGTTCAATCGCCGCAAGTTCCAGCTTCGGTTTACCATCATGACGTTGGGGGTAGTGTTGATCGGGCTGGCCTTTACCGTCATCTTTTTCTTTCAGAACGTCCCGAATCCCGGCGCTATGCAGATTGATCCGGGACTGGGCCTGGGCCTGATCGGCCTGGCCATTGTACTGCTGCTGCTCGCTTATCGATTTATCCGCAAGGACGAAAAGCTGGTCCGGTCGATGGATCGGCTGCGGTAGGGATGAAAGCCATAGCCGTCAGATCAAGGCAAAAATGGCGTGATATTTCCATTTTGGAACGAAGTACGCCCTTCTGAAGGCTGGAGCCTGCTGCTTCAGCGGCGCCTATTTTCCTGAGATGGGCTGCCGCCTGCCATAATAGCTCTGGGAATAACCCGATGAACAACCCGTGCAGACCAAAAAAAAATCGGATCAACTTTTGGGCTGATCCGATTTTTTATTGAGAAAAGCGATACTGCTTAGTCCTTAGGTTTGGGCTTCGCCGAGTAGTTCACTTTGAGCTGACCGGACTTACGGAGCTGGGTTTTGACGTCCTGGACAATACCCATGGTCACTTCGCCGTCGACGCGCAGGGAAGAAGTGATCCGCGGCCGTTTGGCTTCCGGCACTTTTGTTTTATGTTTTTCGAGGAAAAGCGGGATTTCCGCCAGGTCGGCGAATTTATCGCCCAGTTGGAGGCGGGGTTTGGTGCCGTAGAGGTCCTGATATTTTTTCATCGGGCGGCCGATGTAAAGGTAATTGACCAGGGACTTCTCTTCCAGCTTAGTCAGCTCGGTAGCTTTGGGTGTATTCACCTGAACTTTGAGTTCAGCGTCCCGCAGCACCGTTACCACCATGAAGAAGAAAAGCAACATGAAGATGATATCGGGTAGCGAAGCCGTCGAGATTGCCGGTGAGGTTTTACCTCTTTTTTTTGAAAACTTTGACATAACAAAAGGTTTTTTCCGTCCAATGGAGGCGGAGGGTCAGCAAAACAGCCCGCGCGTTATTCTTCTCCGAAAGCCGTCGGTTCTGCTTCCGAAAGTACGAAAGGAATTTCGTCCTTTATAGCTTTGCGATAAGCAAAGGGAAGGTCTTCACTGTACGATACGCCGAACTTTTTCAAGCTGAGATCATCCCAGAGTTCATTGTAAGCTGCTTTCAGCTCGTTGTACACTTCCAGATAAGTCTTGTACTCCGTTCCCCGGTCGTTCTTGAGCGAGATGATGGCCTTGGTCGGCTTTTCCGCCAGGTCGGGCCGGTTCGTCGGGTTGGCGATGAAGTCCTTTGCATTTTCGCGCAATTCTTCGATGCGCATCGGCGTGCCCCGCACCAGCAGCTGGTTTTGAGCGTTGACGAGCACCGAATAGACGTTGCGCTCCTTGAGGCGGGTAATGTCGGGTTCTTCTTCCGACCAGGGCGGCAGTTTAACCGTAATACCCTTGTCCTCCACAATCGTCGTCGTCACCAGGAAGAAGATGAGCAGCAGGAAAGCAATATCGGCCATGGAGCCGGCATTGATCTCGTTCTTCATCCTGTCTCGGGTTCTTGTCTTTGCCATAATGCCTGATTATTTGAAGAAGTTACGGATTTCGGACAGCACGAAAGCGGCGGCGGCTCCGGCTACCAGCACCAGTGCGGTAGTAATACCGCCGCTGATGAATTTGAGGTTACCCGGAGTGATGGTGCTGCCGGCTTTTTCGACGGCGCCTTTGATGATGCCTTGGGCTTCGCCGCTGGCTGTTCCGTAGGCGACCAGAAAGACGACAACCAGCGCTGCGAAACCGATGATGCCCCGCAGGGAGCCTTTAAAATTGGAAAGGATATGGATCAGGCCGAACAGGATCATAGCTACCGCGGCGATGACCGCCAGGGCGATCGCTCCGTACAGGCCCGCATTGAAGATGGTGGTGTTCACCTGCTCTTCTTCCGGCATGGTGCTGTAGCGTTCCAGGCCGCTGAATACCGAAATCAGGAAGACCACCGTGATCAATAATCCCAGTCCGAAGCCAACGGCTTGTCCACGTTTTACTAAAAATTGATACATATCGGATGGTTCTTCTTAGTTCTTGAAAATATTGTTATCCGCCATAACGTCTACCAGCGCGATAGAAGCATCTTCCATTTTGTTGACGATGCCGTCGATCTTGTTGACGATATAGTTGTAGAAGATCTGCAGGATGATCGCGACGATCAGACCGAATACGGTAGTCAGCAGGGCGACCTTGATACCACCGGCAACGACGGAGGGCGAAAGGTCACCTACCGCTTCGATGCGGTCGAATGCCTGGATCATACCGATTACCGTACCCATGAAGCCGAGCATCGGGGCAATGGCGATGAACAGCGAGATCCAGACCAGGCCGCGCTCCAGCAGGCCCATTTGGACGCTGCCATAGGAAACGATGGCTTTTTCAACGGCTTCGGGGCCGTCGTCAGCGTTTTTCAGTCCTTCGTAGAGGATGCTTGCGGTGGGGCCGGGCGTAGAGCGGCATACTTCCATAGCGCCCTGGACGTCACCCGATTTGAGGTGCTCGTCGATGCGGCTCAGCAGCTTATCGGTATTGGTGGTCGCGATGTTGAGCGTGATGATGCGCTCGATACAGAAGGCCAGACCGAGGATCAGGCAGATGAGTACGAAGCTCATAAAGCGCCAGTCACCATCGATGAAATACTTCTTCAATATCTGATATCCGCTAGGACCTTCGCCCTCTTCCTCCTCTTCTGCGGCCGGGGCTACGGGTTCCGCTTCTTCTTCCTCGACTACCGGATCTTCTTCAGTCGCCGTGGTGTCATCGGTCGCTTCGGCGTCGCCTTCCGCCTGTTCAGTAGTGTAATCTTCCCCTCCATCCTGGGCGTAGACCGCAAGGTTGCCCGTAAATGCTACCAAAGCGAGAACCAGCATCAATGCAAATAATTTTCGCATGTCAATAGAGTTTTTCAATTGTTTAAAAGTTAGTTAACACTAGTTTTGTTTGAACTTGCGGAGAGGATGGGATTCGAACCCACGATACCCGGTTAGGGTATACACGCTTTCCAGGCGTGCCTCTTCAACCACTCGAGCACCTCTCCGTACAGGAAAAAATCAATCCTCTCGGCGTTGGAACGCTAACAAAAATAACTAATCAACGCTTTTTAACAACTACAACGGGAGTAAAATTTGCAAAAAGATGTTACAATTCAAAATTTTTAGCCCCCGCTGGTGCTAATTCGCTCATAACGGAACACCCGATCGGCGTTGGCGGTCGTCACTTCAGCGACCTGCTCCGGTGCGACGCCTTTCACCGCAGCGAGCTTTTCGGCGACGAGGCGGACGTAAGCACTTTCGTTGCGTTTTCCGCGGTGGGGCGCAGGCGCCAGGTAAGGCGCATCAGTCTCCAGCACCAAATGCGAAAGGTCGATGCCGGCCAGTGCCTTGTCGAGCCCCCCGTTTTTAAACGTGAGGACGCCGCCGATGCCCAGCAGGAAACCCAAATCGATGATGCGCCGGGCCTGCGCCTCGGTTCCGGTAAAACAATGAAAGATGCCGAAGAGCCGGTCATCTTTGACGGCTTCCAACATTTCGATGATCACGTCGATCGATTCGCGCGAATGAATGACGATGGGCGCCGACAAAGCCTTAGCCCATTCGATCTGTCGCAAAAAAGCGGCTTTCTGCTGTTCGAAATACGTCTTGTCCCAATACAGGTCGATGCCGATCTCGCCCACTGCTACGAAGCTTCTGCGCTGCAACCACTCTTCGACCACAGCCAGCTCGGCTTCGAAATTTTCATTGACCGAGCAGGGGTGCAATCCCATCATTGCAAAACACTCCCCCGGGTAAGCTTCCTCGAGGGCCAGCATGGCGTCTACCGAAGCGCTGTCGATATTGGGCAGGTAGAAGCGCGCAATGCCGCGCTCGCGCGCCCGGGCGATCACCTCGTCGCGGTCGTTGTCAAACTTCCGGGAATACAAATGGGCGTGTGTGTCAACTAACTCCATGTACACCTATTATTATAAGATTGCAGACCCGCCGTTTTTGGTGGGTAAGGCCGGGCTTTTTTCCAAAAGCAGGGCCCTTTTTTCCTAATTTTGCGTCTATGGCAAAGAAAAAGAAATTTTACGTCGTTTGGGAGGGTCACGAACCCGGAATTTATAATAGTTGGACAGAATGTCAGCAGCAAATCAAAGGATACCCCAACGCCAAATACAAAGCTTTCGGCTCCCGGGAAGAGGCGGAAGCCGCTTTTCACGGCAATTATTTCGAATTTATGGGCGGGGGTAAATCCTCTACCAAACCGCGATTGGACGAACTTCCGGAGTCGGTCAGAAGCGAAATAAAATGGGACAGCATCGCCGTCGACGCCGCCTGCAGCGGCAACCCGGGCGTCATGGAATATCAGGGTGTAGAAACGGCGACTGGCCGGCAGCTGTTCCACAAAAAATTCTCCCTGGGCACCAACAACATCGGCGAGTTCCTCGCCATCGTGCACGCCCTGGCCCTCTTTCAGCAGCAAGGCGTGGATAAACCGATCTATACGGACTCCAAAATTGCCATGGGCTGGATCCGCCAGAAAAAGTGCAAGACCAAACTGCCCCGCAATGCCCAAACCCAACTGCTCTACCAGGTGATCGAACGCGCGGAACAGTGGCTCCACACTAATACCTACCCCAACGCGATTCTGAAGTGGGATACCGAAAGCTGGGGGGAGATCCCGGCGGATTTTGGGCGGAAGTAGGGCCTGGATTTTCAGGATGGACAGGATGGGGGAAGCTATTTTTATGGAAATAGAGCCTGGGTTTTCGGGATGGGGAGGCGGTCGGGCCTCGCGGAGGCGCCTGCCCGTTGCAGGCAGGAATCCCCAGATACGGTGAGTATCGCCCAATGAGCAAACGCAAGAATGGCGGGCAGCTTGGCTTCGCAATAGATTAATCCATGAATAATCCGGGTTAAAAAGAAGGCGGCGCCTCCGTACGGAGACGCCGCCTTGCTTTATTTATGCTTTA
>CAYQQU010000007.1:0-149394 GCA_964419545.1 uncultured Saprospiraceae bacterium
TTCGAGCCGGGTAAAAATACAAGCCCGTCACGCGGGTAGAAGAATTACCAAGAATGTAGATTGAAAATTTGGTCCGGTAGTTCAGTGGTGTGTAACACAAGTTCCTTGTAAAAATTTTTGCTGAGTGCTCAATTTAAAAAGTTGATTTTCAGTAATTAAAAGCGTTTCCTTTCAAGAAAGGATCAGCAAAAATTTTTGTTACACACCATTCAGTTGGTTAGCCCGTCTCTTCGAGCCGGGTAAAAATACAAGCCCGTCACGCGGGTAGAAGAATTACCAAGAGTATAGATTGAAAATTTGGTCCGGTAGTTCAGTTGGTTAGAATACATGCCTGTCACGCATGGGGTCGCGGGTTCGAGTCCCGTCCGGACCGCTTAAAAATAAAAGTCCCTGTAAGTCAATTATTTACAGGGGCTTTTTTGTTTAAGCCGACCAACGCAAGTTGTTGATTGCCAATGCTAAACCTATTTTCAGGTGCTTTCTTTTTTCCAATAATTCAGGCGATACAATAGCTTCCCTTCCTGCCAAACATAAGATCCGTTAAACCCAAGCTGGAAACTTCTCTTGGAATCATCACCTTGAGTGAAAGGATGTTCCAACTGTGCGCATGCAGACGGGAACTTGGCAGATTAGCAATTTGTTCTTACCTTGAATCAAACAAGCCACATGGCCATGGATACAGGAACAGAGAAGTTATACATCATCGAACAAATCATCAAGTTAAAGGATGAAGAGTTGATCCACGCCATCAAGAATCTATTGGATTTTGGGCTGAAATATCAACCGGAGGCCGCCGCTTCTGAAGATTTTTGGGATGGGCTAAGTTCCAAACAGAAAGAAAGGGTCGCGTCTGCCATCCAGGCACTGGATGCAGGCCAGGGGATATCCCATGAGGAAGTAATGGCAACTTTTAGAGAAAGGATGCAGCAATGAGCCTTCCGGTCATCTGGGCTCCTTCCGCAAAAGATGACTTTGCTGAATTACTCCAATACGTAGAACAGCAATTTGGGCTGGATGCCGCTCTAGAACTTTTGGACACTACAGAAAAATTACTTGAAGAAATAGGGGCCTTCCCTGGAATGTTTCCTGCTTCAGCAAAAAGAAAAGACATTCGGAAAGCAGTTGTAAATAAACAAATCTCTCTTTTTTACCGCATCTCTCAGGATCAGGTACAGATTTTGTTCGTCTGGGATAACAGGCAAAACCCGGATAACCTTGAATTCCTAATCTGAATTTTCTATTTCTATACTTCTTTTACCTAATGGGAGGCCAAAATCTGCCATTTTGTTTTTGAGAGTTGCCGTGGTTATTGCCGTGGTGGCCGTGTTGAAATATTTGAATCCTAACAGTTAATCGATGACAAAGGTCACCAATCAGGGGAGATTATTCTCATACTGGTTCCCTCTAATTCCCAATTTATCCTATCGTTCGCAAGTAAAAAATTCCAATATTTCCCACTAATGTCCGAGCTCGAAGCCAACATGAAGATCATCCTAAATTCGGATTCCGTTTCAGCCATGATGCAGAAACTGGCGGAGCTATTGAGAGAAAAACACGGGGAGACGTCAGCGTTTCCGATTCAAAGCGGAATTTCAATGTATTGTTGGCCTTTTTTTGGGCTACCCTGGAGTCTCCTAAAAAATCCAGGATTTTCTGCAAGCGCTGAATGGTTGGCTTGATGGGTTCGGATTGGACCTGTACCAGGTCGATATCTTCCGAGTAGCGGGGCTGAGGCTGTAGGTACAGTTTGTGCAATGCGGTCCCGCCACGGAAAGCCAGGCGCTCGGCCAGAAAATCGTCCGAATAAATTGCTACGAGGGCACGACTAATGACCAGGTCCTGCTCCACCTGTTCGTCGGTGGGCCAGGGCGCTACGTGTGACCATTCGGTGATGTAGGCTTGTGGGATCATTCGTCGGGGCTTAGGTTAATATTTGGGATAACACTCCAGACCGGATCGGTTGTGGCATCTTTTTTTCCGGAAGAGGTTTTCAATTTTGCCGGAGAAAAATGAATGTCTGAGCGCCGGCAGGCCTCCAGCAAGCCTAGTGCCAGTTCGTTTTCAGCCAATACTGTATCCAATATATACCCTAGCCGTTGAAGCACACTGGCCGGCTTATGGTGCAGCAATTCCGGAGTCCAGGACTCTGGTTGTAAGGCCTCCGCCAATTCGCTAAGCACGGTGGCCGCCCGGTGGAGGCCGCCGATCCTTTTTTCAAAATGGACGAGATCGACAGCGGTCAGGGCCGGGTTGGAGATCGTCAGATAGCCGGCTTCTGTTTTGCGTTGTTCCAGCAGGTCGCGGAGAATAGCGTCCCGGCTGATGTAGTTTATTTTTATCCCTTTCTTATGAGTAGGCCTTAGCGTAGGAAAGGTCGTGAAAACAAAAAAAGTTTGCGGTTGCTGATGCGCGGCGCCGTGGTAGGCAGCTGCGTTCAGCAAGCCCAAATAATACGGGCGATCGAGACATCGCATTAGGTCATCTATAAAAAGCGGAGGCGGCAAAATACCTTTAGCGCGGTACCGTGGAGGGATGATGAGATAGATGCCTTTATGCACCGACAAGACCTTGTCTTTTTCAGATAGGCGGCTCAGGGCCCTCTTTACTGCCGTTTCCGAATAATGAGGCAAGGCTTCCTGAATAGCTTCGAGCTGGAAAATGTATTTTCCCTTAGCCAGGAGCCCTTCTACCCAATCCCGTAACTTTTCTTGTGGTGCATTAACCATTGAGTCATGAAACTTCTGCAAAAGATACCATTTTTAGGTGCTTTTTGCAAAAAATTAAATGATTTTTTCCCATTCTTCCATCCGAAGAAAGTATTGTGTACCTTTTGGGAGGCAAGCTCTTCGGTAGCGAAGGTATCTTCATCCAGGAGCCGCAATAATTTTTGAAATGTATCTCCCCTGCCCCGATGAGGCGTTGCGGTCAGAAAGAGATGGTGGCCGCAAACCTGGGACAAGTCCAATTGCATTTAACGATAAGGATATAGCATTGGAATGCGAGAAGTATTTGAAAACCGGTTCTGGCCGGGCAGTGATGAATAATCCGGGTTAGATTACTCCACCTCCACCTTAAAATTATTGTACATAAAATATCCCTCTTCCCCCGGCGGTTGATAAAATACCGTATCCTGCATGCGCCGGAACAAGACCTCGTCGATCCGGGAGGGAAATTGGTAGTAAACGTCAATTGCCAATCGGGCGGTATGGGGCTGGATGTCGATAGGCAGGGAAGCGCGCAGCCAACCCTCCTGGGTGTCCTGGGCGTGAAAAGAATTGTAGTGGTCCTGTTTTACCACCTGTCCCGCCGAATCTTTTTGGACGACAAACCATTCGACATTACCGTGGAAATCGTGATCCATGTACACCCAGCCGGATAGTTCGCACCGTTGCCCGAGGTAACTGGCGGCTACCGGCCCTTCCCAGACGGTTGCTCTTCCTTCGGGCGGCCGGAAAGCCCCTGCTCCGCAAAAGACGAGGTCCGAATTGTTGACCTCGTCGAAGTGCCGGTACAGCAACGGACCGGGCGGTTGGGCGGCCGAAGTATCCGCACCGGCGGACTGGGCACGAAATTGCCCGACCAGGGCGGCGCGGTATTCCTCGAAATAGGCCGGCTCGGGGCGATAGCGGTAGAGCGCGAAGGCTTCTTCGGCGTAGACGGTATCCGAAAGCTGGATCAGAAGCTGCTCGCTCCCGGTGAGGGGAGCGTCTTTGGCGTGCAGCAACAGCAACGGCCGCTCGTCGGGCAGCCGGCTGTGGAACATCTTTTTGTCGATGGCCGGATCGCTGGTCAGTTGTACGGATTCCAGCGTGTGGCGGATAGACATGCGGGAGAGCAGCGCATTGAGGAGCGGCAGGCCGGATTCGGCCGATATCTGCCAGCCGTAACGGCGGGTGGCCGACTCGGCAGTGTAGATCTTATCCGTCCAAAGCTGATCCAGCGGCAGGGTGAACAGCGCCTGGTATTCCTCCGGGTCAACCTGCTCGGGGAAGATATGCTGATAGGGCCGCGCCAGGAAGGGGTTTTCCTGCCAACTCTGCCGGTTTACCGTATGATCGAGATACGACCAGACATCCACCGCCCAGACGGCCAGCACCAGCCCGAGTACAAGGCTTGCCGGAAACCGCCGGCCCCTGCGCCACCAGTGCGCTGCGAGTTGCCAGATCAGCACCGCGCCGTACAGCGTGAAGCAGTAGTAAAACACCCAGGCGAACCGGCCGGGCGCCCGGAACTGAAGGAGGGGGGAGATCGAAGTGGCGATGGGTTTCAGGTAATCGTACCAACCGATATCCGCCGAGTAGATCAGGGCGATCGTTCCCGTCCAGAGCAGTGCGTCGGCTTCGGGGCGGCCGCTCGGCTGTAGTATCCGGCGGTAGTGTCGGCGCACCAAGGCGGCGATCATCAGCCCCGCCGTGCCGGCCAGCACCCACACCCCGGTCAGGCCGACGTAGGCCCAGCCTTCCACCGGCGCTTTCGCGATCATGAAAAGGCTGTCGAGCCAATCGTACATCTTGCCGGCCTGGGGCCAGAAAATGCTTTCGAACTGAGACCGGTGAGTAAAAAAACCCCAGGGCACTTTGACGCGGTCGTCCACCGCATCCAGCGAATGGATGACCGCGTAGATGACACCTACCGGAACCAACGCCATCAGCGCGATCGGCAGCGCCCGGCGCCAGCCGTCGGAACGAAAGCGAAACAGCCAGGTGACCAAAGCAAAAGCCAGCAGAAAGCTGGCGCCGATCACCATCAGATAGGGGTTATTGAACCCAATGGCCAGCATCACCAGAAAAACCGGCGCCGACCAGACTCGCCACCTGGCGGATTGCCAGACCATTAGGCTCCAGTAGATCAGCAGGGGAATAAAGAATACGTACCCCAGCCCGTAATGCCCACAGTTGATCCGGAAGATCTGCGGCGACAGGTACGTGATGGCCAGGGCGAAGGGAATGGCGAACCAGCGGTTCACGCCCAAACGGAGCAGGCAGAGCCAGAGAAATACGCTGGCCAGCGGCAACAGGTATATCAGCACCCCGTTATTGACCCCGATGACGTAATCTGCTACCGAAAACCAGTGGCGATTGATCCAGTTCAGCACCAGCGAAATGCCGGCCTGCGCATCGGTCAGGAAGATCAGTTCGTGATGCGGGTAATTCATCGACTCCAGCGTAACGCCCGCTCCGTACCGGGTATGGAAAACCATATTGTAAGTGATGATCATCCCGTCGCCGGCGGGAACGATCACCTGCTGGTTGGGGCGCCGGAAGAGGTCGCCGAAAGTAAGCGCGTCCACCAGGAAAGCGGCGAACAAGACCAGCAGTAACGGCAGAAGGTTGCGGAGCATCCGGTGATTGATTTTCGGTTTCGACGCTTCGAGCATGTTTGGAGCGGGTTCGTTATGAAAATCAACAGGTTAACTAAAAGATAAAATGTGCGTTTACCGGGGTAAATGAGCATTTTATCTTGACGACAGGTTCCTAACCTGTTGATTTGCAATGGAAGCAAGCTCCAAACGTGCTCTTATATCCGGCCTAAAGCTAAAAAGATTGGAGCTATTACGTTAACTGGAAAAGCTAAAAAACAAAGGCCCGCCTTCCGGCAAGCCTTCATTACATATAAACTGGAACTAAAAATTCTAGCAATCCACGTCCTGATAGCTGGTGTCCCAGCAGCGCCACGCGTCATCTCCGAAGTGGATCGGATGGCGTACGCGACCGTTGCCGGCGGCCTCATTCCACTGGATCTCCAGGAAATTACCGGCTTCGTAGAGGACGTCGAAGGCGCGATCGTAGGGGTTGCCGGGCGCTTCGCGGTACTCGATGTAGTCGCCGAAATCCGTGCTGCCCGGCACGATGTTGGTGAAGCGCAGCGTGCCCTGTCCGGTGGCTTCATCTCCCTGGTAATTGAGGCGCAGGTAGTTTTCCGGGTTTTGGGGATTCCGGTTGAGCGTAAATTCGCCTTCGTCATTGGTTACGGAGGTCACGCCGGTGTACCAGACGAAGTCGGTGAAGCCGCCCTGTTCGGAGACGGTCAGGGTCCAGATCACTGCTTCGAATTCGGGCGTGTACTGGCCGGTCAGGGATACGTCGTAGGCCTGGCCGCCCAGGCCGGGAGGCGCTTCGTAGACATAGGTCCACTGGAAGGTAAGGTCGCCGATGTATTCGGGGGTCTGGCTGACGGCGGCGGCAAAAGCAGCCGTCGGTAAGGCCATGTGCAGGTGGCCGATCACGCTCCAGACTACCAGGTTGGCGGCAGCGTGGAACCAGTTTTGGTAGGTTTCGGGATCGTCGCGGGTGATGACGACGCCGCCCAGGGTGTCGATATTGGATTCGTCAAAATCTCCGGTAGGCATAGCGAACATGGCCATGGGAGGGATCTCCGGCGCGACCAGGTCCGTCGGTTCGTTGACCGAATTGTCTTGTTCACAGGATTGAAAGATCGGGACGAGCAGCAAAAGTGCAAAAAGCCAAAACAGATTTTTCATGGTTGATTGTTTTGATATTTGGGAATATTGCGTTTTTCACGCTTTTCACCTCTAATACCCGGAGCTAAAAAGATACCCTTAGCGGCGGGTAAGTTTTTTTTCAAAACCCGCCCGGGCTGAAATCGCAGATACTTTTTATATTGTTAACATGAAATTCCTGAAAGAATACCGCGACCCGGAGATTGCCCGGCAATACCTGGAAGAGATCAAAAAGACCGTGACCCGCCCCTGGACCATCATGGAAGTGTGCGGCGGGCAGACCCATAGCCTCGTTAAAAACGGCATCCTGAACATGCTGCCGGAGGAGATCAACATGGTGCACGGGCCGGGCTGTCCCGTCTGTGTAACGCCGTTAAACCTTATCGATAAGGCCGTGTACCTCGCCGAAGAGAAAGGCGTCATCCTCTGTTCGTTCGGCGATATGCTGCGGGTGCCCGGCTCCCGGAAGAGCCTGCTGGAAGCCAAAGCCGGCGGGGCTGACGTCCGCATCCTCTATTCCCCACTGGAAGCAGTAAAGCTGGCCGCAGAAACCCCGGACCGGGAAGTGGTCTTCTTTGCGGTGGGCTTCGAGACCACGGCTCCCGCCAATGCACTTTCTGTACAGCACGCCCGGCTGATGGGGGTTCCTAATTATTCCATCCTGGCCTCCCACGTGCTGGTGCCGCCGGCGATCGCTGCGGTGATGAACGACGAAGACAGCCATATTCAGGCTTTCCTCGCCGCCGGCCACGTCTGCACCATTATGGGCGTCGACGAATACTACTCGCTCGTGGAAAAATACCACATCCCCATGGTCGTCACCGGCTTTGAGCCCGTCGACCTGCTGCAGGGCATACTGATGACGGTAAAACAGTTGGAGGCGGGCGCCGCCAAACTCGAAAACCAATACAGCCGCGTCGTCCGGCCGGAAGGCAATCCCGGCGCGCGGGCGGTCATCAGCGACGTCTTCGCGATCAGCGACCGCGAATGGCGGGGCATCGGTACGATACCGATGAGCGGCTACTCGGTGAGAGAAAAATACGCTGCTTACGATGCCGACCGCAAGTTTTCGGTGGCGATCGAGACGGCCGAAGAAAGCCGGGAATGCATTGCAGGCCAGGTGCTGAAAGGCATCAAAAAACCCAACGAATGCCCGCAATTCGGTAAAAAATGCAAGCCGGAATTCCCGCTGGGCGCCCCGATGGTGAGCTCGGAGGGCGCCTGCGCCGCGTACTACCATTTTCATCAGACCATCCAGGAACTGGAAACGCCGACCTGAGTATGAACGACGCCAAATTAAAAATGCAGCTGCAGTGCCCGATGCCCAAACTCGACTTCGACGTCATCACCCTGGGCCACGGCAGCGGCGGCTTATTGACCAATAAACTGCTGGATAGCGGCGTATTCGATTTGCTGAAAAACGATGTGCTCGATAAACGCCACGACGGGGCAACGCTGGTACTGGACGGAAAGACTGCCTTCACCACCGACAGCTTCGTCATTACGCCGATCTTTTTTCCGGGCGGCAATATCGGAGAGCTGGCCGTCAACGGCACAGTGAACGACCTCGCCATGTGCGGCGCTGTTCCCCGCCATATTTCGCTGAGCTTTATCCTCGAAGAAGGCCTGACGATGCGGGAATTCTGGGATGTGCTGGTGGCGATCAAATTTGCCTGCACCCAGGCCGGCGTACAGGTCGTAACCGGCGATACCAAGGTCGTGGAGCGCGGCAAAGGCGATAAAATATTCATCAACACCACCGGCCTCGGGCCCCTCCACCCGCGGGCGCAGATCGATATCGGCCGGGTGACGGCCGGAGATAAGGTCATCGTCAGCGGCAACCTGGCCACCCACGGCATCGCCATTATGTCGGTCAGGGAAGGACTGGAGTTCGAGACAACGATCCAGAGCGATACCCGCAATCTCAACCACCTGGTGACCGCCCTGCTCGACGACTTCGGCGAACAGATCCACCTGCTGCGCGATCCCACCCGGGGCGGCGTCGCAACTGTACTGACGGAGATCGCCCGCGACACGCGCCTGGGCGTCGATATTTTCCAAAAGGATATTCCGGTGGACGAACAAGTGGACGGCGCCTGCGAGATCCTGGGGCTCGACCCCCTTTACGTCGCCAACGAAGGCATCTTCATCGCGGTGGTCGCAGCGCCCGCAGCCGAAGCGCTACTCGAAAAGCTGCGGTCTATGGAAAACGGCCACGAGGCCGCGATCATCGGAGCAGTAACGGCCGATCATCCCCGGCAGGTCGTCCTGACCAGCACCATCGGCGGCAGGCGTGTAGTGAATATGCTGACCGGTGAGCAACTGCCGCGCATCTGCTGAAGGGACTGCCCGGGAATAAGCGGGTGGGCAACTAGTTTGTGAAACTTCTGCCCTGCTACCGTTCTTCCGTTCTCTCTCCTCCTCTTCTCTTCCTCCGTTCATTGATCAGGTTGCGAATCCAATTGGGAATGACGATGGCGCCGGCCAGCAGGTAGATGTAATAGGACATTAACCGCCAAATGGTGGCGATGGTCGTAGAGTGCGTGGTATTGGTGACGTAATCCGTCATAAAGCCGTTGAACAAGACCTCGATCAGCCCCGCGCCGCCGGGAGTAGGGCTGAAGGCGATGATGAAAAACATCGTTTCCAGACGAGCGTAGAGTTCGAACTGGGTGAGGAAATCACGCGGCACTTCGGGCACCAGAGCAATGATCAGGCAGTTGAGCAGGAGGAAGCGACTCGTCCAGGCGCCGGCGGTAGAAAGAAAGGCCCTCAGGTGGAAGCCGAAACGCTGCTGCTTCAGCTCGTTGGAAGCGATCACCATGTCGTTGCCCAGCGCTACCGCTTTGCGAAAGTACCGGCGTAGCGGCTTGAGCCGGGTAACGGCCGCCAGCACCCTTTTCATGCGCACCGGATCGACGAAGATGCCGTAGTAAAAGATGGAGCTGTAGGTCAGCATCAGGCCGTATGCGAAAATAAAATAGATGCCCCAGCCCCCGGCCTCCGCAAAGCTGCCGGCGTCCGGCCGCATCATAGAACTGCCGAACAACAGAAAAAGCAACGGCAGCGTGCTGAGCAGAAACAGACTGTCGAGCACCACCGTATACAACACAATGGTAGCGGTCTTGGCCGTGGATAACTTTTCTTGTGACAAAATGAAAAAAGCAACGGTGCTCCCTCCTAAACTGGTGGGCGAAACGGCCGAACTGAACTCCCAGATGAAAATGAGTTCGATGCATTTCCACCAGCTGAATACGCCCTGCGACAAGGTGCGCAACCGGTACGAATAGGAGAGGTGGCGGCCGGTAGAGCAGAGCAGACCGGCGCCGATCCACAGCCAGGTGTGGGTGGTCCACCGGATCTTGGCGAATTCCTCGGGATCGAACTGGCGCCACAACAGGTAGCCTACGCCCATGACGCCGATCAGGGCCGGCAGGATGACACGGGATATCCGGATGGACTTTAGGGCTTCCTGTTGCTGGTCAGTAAATTGCTCCAGTGTATCCTGCTTCAAAATCAATTATAATTTGATGAGGAATGCCAATCTCCTTTGTTAGTTACTAACAGACCAGGGGTAAAGTTGATCAAATGTTGGCATTTTTAATTATTTTGCTCGCCGCGCCGGCCAAAATGAACGGTCGAACATACTTCGCTGCCTCGTAGTATTATATAGGGTCAATCCTTAAAACGAAAGTAATGACTATAAACTCCCGGGGTTTATCTGCCGGCGCTCCCCGCTAATTTTTTCGGGCCTGGGGGGAATTTACGCCCCGTCAGGCCCGGAACACACTTGCTGACCGTAAAACTATCGTCCAATGGAACTAATGGAGCTCATTTATTTCTTGCTGATCGGCGCCCTTGCCGGCTGGATCGGCGGCCAGATTATGAAAGGCGCCGGCTTCGGCATTGTCGGAAATATCGTCGTCGGCGTCATCGGCAGCCTCATCGGGGGATGGCTGTTTAGCCTGCTCGATATTCAAACGAGTAACGGGTTGATCGGCTCGGTCATTACCGCCGTTATTGGTGCGATCTTACTGCTTTGGATCGCTCGACTGGTAAAATAAAGGGAAAACTTGCACGCAGAAAATCGCGAAGAGATACAAAGAAGGTGGCGCCTGGTACTGGGGTCGATGGCCGACCCCGAGGGCGAGATCAGCCTTTCCGGAGCGCTCGAAGGCCTCGACGCTGCCCTGGAAGCGCTCTATGATAGCGACCGCGAAGGAGCGCTCGGCCATTCTTCTCCCAATATCAACCGTTGGCTGGGCGATATCCGGCGTTATTTTCCAACCAGTGTCGTACAATTGATGCAAAAAGACGCCCTCGATCGCCTGGGGCTGCGCCAAATGTTGCTGGAGCCCGAATTGCTCGCATCGGTAGCAGCCGATGTAGACCTCGTGGCTACACTGCTTTCCCTGAAAAGCGTCCTGCCGGAACGTACGCGGGAAACGGCGCGCGAGGTGGTGCGCAAAGTGGTGACGGAGCTACAGCGGAAGTTGCGCCAACCGTTGCAACAGGCGGTGAAAGGAAGCCTGAACCGAGCTGTTCGCAACCGCCGGCCCAAACTCAATGAAATGGATTGGCGCCGCACCATCCGGGCCAATTTGCAGCATTATCAGCCCGAACTGGGAGCGATCATTCCGGAAAAACAATATGGCTATGGGCGCAAGTCTTCCCACCTGCGCCATGTTATCCTGCTGGTGGACCAAAGCGGCTCCATGGCGGCCTCCATGGTCTACGCCGGAATCATGGGCTGCGTGCTCGCCAACCTGCGGGCGCTGCGCACCGACCTCATCACTTTCGACACCAGCATTGCCGATTTAAGCCCTTTCCTGCATGATCCCGTAGAACTGCTCTTCGGCGCTCAGCTCGGCGGCGGTACGGACATCAACCGGGCGCTGGCCTACGTTCAGCCGCTGATCCGCCAACCCCGCGATACCATCGTGGTGCTGATCAGCGACCTGGTCGAAGGCGGCGACCGCGAGGATATGATCAGGCGGGCTGCCGCGATCAAAGCTTCGGGCGCCCTGATGGTGGCCCTGCTGGCCCTCGACGACCGCGGAGCACCCAGCTACGACCGGGAGATGGCCGGCGCTTTCGCGCAACTCGACATCCCGGCCTTCGCCTGTACCCCCGACCTGTTTCCCGACTTCATGGCCGCGGCCATCAGCCGGGCCGACCTCCGCCAATGGCTCGGCCATTACCACGTCCCGGTAAAAAACTGAAAAGCGGTATCCGAATTTCCTCATAATCACCCACACCCACACTCACACCCACACTCACACCCACACCCACACTCATCTACAACTATTCCTGATCAACCGCCGATAAAACCGGATCGCCTGCTGATACTGATCAGCAGCGATCCGTTCGTTGCTACCGTGAATGGACTTGAGTTCTGCCCGGGTAAGCTTAACCGGAAGAAACCGGTAAACCTGGTCGGCGACGTCCTGGTAAAAACGCCCGTCGGTGGCGGCGATGACCAGGGCGGGGGCCACCACCGCGTCTGGGTAAATTTGCTGGATCGACTTTTGGATGACCTGAAAGCCGAAAGCTTCGGTGTTGGAAAGGGGGGCGGGGTCCCGGGCGGTCGAAGCGTCCTCCAGCATGATGCTAACGCGTTCATCGCCGATGGTGCGACGCACGTATTCCGTGACGGTTTCTACTGTTTCTCCGGGGAGGATTCGGAAGTTGACGACCGCGCGGGCCTCGGTTGGAAGTACATTGTCTTTTACCCCGGCTTGCAAAATGGTGGGCGCCGTAGTGGTGCGTACGATCGCCGCCGAGGTGGCGTCGGCGGTCAGGATACGGGTGAGGAGCGGTTCGGTGAGCCAGAGGTTGGCGAACAACACGCGGTACGGCAGGCTCATTTCCGGCCCCGCATATTGGAATAAGCCGGCGGTGGCGCCGTCGATGCGGGCGGGAAAAGGGTTTTGCTGCAAGCGATCGATGGCCCGGCTCAGGATGCCGATGGCCGTTTCCGGAGGCGGCATGGACGAATGGCCGCCTTCTTCGAGGCGGGCGGTGAGCGTGAGGCTGGCGTACCCCTTTTCGGTAATGCCGATCATCGCCAGCGGCCGGTCCAGACCGCCCAGGGCGTCTTCGAGCACCACCGAGCCTTCGTCGAGTACGTATTCAAAGTGAATGTCGCGGTCGGCAAAAAACTTGGCCAGGGCCTGGGCGCCGTCCTTGCCGCCGATCTCTTCATCGTGACCGAAAGCGAAATAGACGGTGCGGGCCGGTAAGTAATCGGTCCGCAGCAGGCTTTCCGCAGCTTCCAGCAGGCCGAAAATGCTGATCTTATCGTCAAGTGCGCCTCGCCCCCAGATGGTGTCGCCGCGGATCTCCCCTGCAAAGGGCGGAACGCGCCACTGATCGAGGCTTGCCGCTTCGGCCGGCACCACGTCCTGGTGGGCGGTCAGCAGAATAGGCGCCAGATTGGGGTTGGTGCCGGGCCAGCGCATGACGATGCCGAGGCCGGGCGCCGGTTCGCGGTCCAGCAGCGAATCGGCCAGCGGAAAACTGCGCCGAATAAGGGTGTCCAACTGCCGGAACGCCGCCGTGTCGAGCGGCTGAACGCTCGACACGGTGCGCAGGCGAATCGCGGCGGCAAGCCGCTCCGGTGCGCCGTCGATGGCCGGCGCCGGGGAGACGGGTTCCACCGGGATCTGCTGAGAAGAAAAAGTGATGGTGTTGATCGCCAGCACCCCCGCGAGGATAACCAATGCGAATAGCGCCAGGCGAAACAACATTCTGAATAACCTTTTCATGGTCAGGGTCTTGCCTGTTCTTTTTTCAGGTATTGATCAAACCAGCCCATCAGCCGCCGGCTGTAATCCAGGCGGGCGGTGGCGTTGCGGTTGCCGTGGCCCTCGCCCGGGTACAGCACCAGCCGCACCGGCGTATCGGTCCGCGTTTTGATGTGGCGGTACAACTCCAGCGACTGGCTGGGGTCGACGCGGGTGTCTTCCGCGCCGGCCATGATCAGCAGCGGCGTTTCGGCCTGGCCGGCGTAGTAGATCGGGCTGCGCTTGAGGAAAAATTCGTAGTCTTCCCAGATCCGTTTGCGAGCGTGCACGAGGTACAGCTCTTCGGGGATGTCGCTGGTGCCCCACTTGGAAATATTGTCGCTGATACCGACGAACATCACTCCCGCTGCAAAGCGGTCGGTATAACGGGTGGCCATCCAGCCGGTGGCGTAACCGCCGTACGATCCGCCGGTAACGCCGACTTTGTCTTCGTCAATAAAGCCTTGTTCGATCAGGTAATCGACCCCGTCGACGATATCGTCAAATTCTTTTCCGGCGAGGTCGCCCTGGCTCGACATCGCAAACTCGACGCCCCGGCCCGTGCTGCCGCGGTAGTTGGGATAAAAGACGAAATAGCCCTGGGAAGCCGCCATTTGCCCGGGCACCGAATAACGCGTCAGCCAGCCGTTGTCGTAATGGGATTCGGGACCGCCGTGCACCACGGTGATGAGCGGATATTTTTTGCCGGCTTCGTAATCGGTCGGGTAAATGAGCAGCCCCTGAATTTCAAGTCCGTCGCGCGCTTCGTAGGTAATGGCTTCCTGGCGGCCGAAAGTTTCATCTTCCAGCCAGGGGTTGCTGTTGGTGAGGCGACGGGGTTTCTTTTCGGCTGCGGGCTTCATCAGAAAGGCTTCGTTGGGGTGGGAAGGGGCATTGCCGATCAGCGCCAGCGTGCCGTCGCCGGCCCGGTCGAAGCTGGTCAGCACCAGCCCCTTGGGTTCGTAATGGCGCTTGATGCCGCCGCCCTCAGCGGAGATGACGCCCAAGACGGATTGTACGCCTTCGCTGACCAGCACCTGGAGGGCGTTATTGCTGGCCCAGGCAAAATCGTCGAAAGCGCCTTTGAAGTCGGGGTACAGGTTTTTGGGCGTTCCGCCATCCGCCCCGACCACGAAGAGGCGGCCGTCGGTGGGGTCGTGCGTGTCCGCGCCGGCGATCATGGCCAGCTTGTCTCCGCCGGGGCTCCAGGCAAAGCCGCCCTTTTTGCCGACGTGCGCTACGGTAGCGGTCGACTTCAGGGTGTTGGCGTCGATGATGTGTACCGTTTGTTTCATGTAATAATCATCCACTTGTGGGGTAGGCGAAACGGAGAGGGCGAGCTTGTCGCCGGTCGGGCTCCATCTGATCGCATGCACGTCGCCCGGCAGGTCGACGGTTCGGGGCTCGGATTCGCCCCAGTCCAGCACAAAGGCGCTGGTGTAGGTCGGATTTTCTTCGTAGACGATAGGCTGATAGGGCAGGTCGGATTCTTCTTCCGTGCTGGGTATGCCCGAAAGAAAAGCGAGGCGGCTGCCGTCGGCCGACCATTCGTAGGCGCTGATGGCGTGGGAAAAGCTGAAAATGTTGACGGCTTCGCCGCCGCTCAGCGGCATCTCATAGAGGGATGTCGCCTTGTCGCCTTCCAGGCGCGCCAGAAAGGTGATGCTGTTGGCGCCCGGCCGGAAAGCGACGTTGCGCACCCGGCTGCGGGTAAAGAACGGGACGGTCTCACCGGATGTTACGTCATGCAAAAAAAGGTGGTAAGCAGCCGGCTTGTTCTCCACTAACGGATCGGCGGGCGCCGAACGCAGGAAAGCCAGCAGCTTGCCGTCATCCGAAATGATCACATCGGTAACGTCCTGGATCTTAGCGACTTCCAGGGGTGTCAGCACCCCGTCCTGGGCCTGAAGTCCAATAACGGGCAACAGAATGAAGAGGGCAAAAATGTAGTTGCGCATTTTTTTGCCCAGAAATTAAGGAAAAGGGTGGGAATGGCAAAATTTTGTAACGAAGCCGGTAAGGTATCAGTCGCCTCACTCTTTATCGTTGGTTGCTTCTACCGCTCCGGCTTTCTCCGTCTCCGGGCTTTCCACCGACGTCACCTTTGTGAACACCAACCCTTCCCCGTCCACATCTATGTACACGGTATCCTCTGGTCCGAACTCCCCGGCGATGACGTGCTTCGCCAGCTCGTTCGTCACCTCGCGTTGCAGCACCCGTTTCATGGGGCGGGCGCCGAACTGTGGGTCGTAGCCCTGGTCGGCCAGCCAGTCGAGGGCGGCTTCGCTGATCTCGAGGGTAATTTCTTTCTGCCGGAGCATGTTTTCCACTTTGCGCAGCAGCAGCTGTAAGATCTTGTGGATTTCCTTCCGCGTCAGCGGCAGGAACATGATCTGCTCGTCGATGCGGTTGAGGAATTCGGGGCGCAGGTTTTCCTTGAGCAGATCAAAGACCTCTTCTTTGGTGGCTTTGATCATCTCGTCGGCTTTGCCTTCGCCGATATCCATCAGTTCTTCCAGGTCTTCGAAGTTTTCCAGGATGGTCTCTGACCCCATATTGGAGGTCATGATGATGATGGTGTTGCGGAAGTTGGCGACCCGGCCGCGGTTGTCGGTCAGGCGGCCGTCGTCGAGCACCTGCAGCAGGATATTGTAGGTGTCCGGGTGGGCTTTTTCGATCTCATCGAGCAGGATGATGGAATAGGGTTTGCGGCGCACTGCCTCGGTCAGCTGTCCTCCTTCATCGTACCCCACGTAGCCGGGAGGGGCGCCGACCAGCCGGGAGACGGAGTGGCGCTCCTGGTATTCGCTCATATCGATGCGGGTAATGGCTTTTTCGTCGTCGAAGAGCACCTCGGCGAGCGCCTTGGCGAGTTCCGTTTTACCCACGCCGGTAGGCCCTACGAAGATGAACGAGCCGATGGGGCGGTCGGCGTCCTGCAGGCCGGCGCGGCTGCGGCGGATGGCGTCGGCGACGGCCCGCACTGCTTCCTGCTGGCCGATGAGGCGATTGCCGATCTCGCCTTCGAGGTGCAACAGCTTTTCTTTTTCGCTTTGCAGCATCTTGGCGACGGGGATACCCGTCCAGCGCGCGACCACCTCGGCCACGTCATTGGCGGTGACTTCTTCGTTGGTCAGGCGTTTCTCGTCGGGGAGGTTGCCGAGTTTCGTCTCAGCGGATTTGAGGAGGCTTTGCTGTTCGACCATCTCGCCGTAACGGATTTTGGCGACCGTCTCGTAGTCGCTGTTGCGCTCGGCTTTGGCGGCCTCCGTTTCCAGTTCTTCCAGCCGTTTTTTGATATTCTGAACGGTGTCGACCACCTCCTTTTCGTTTTTCCAGGAGGCGCGGATCGAGTCTCGTTTCTCGCGGGCGTTGGCGATCTGCTCGTTGAGCACCTTCAATTTTTTTTCGTCGCCTTCCCGCTTGATGGCCTCGCGCTCGATCTCCAGCTGGCGCACGCGGCGGTCCCATTCGTCCACCTCCTCGGGCACCGAATCGAGCTCCAGGCGCAGTTTGGCGGCCGCTTCATCGATCAGGTCGATGGCCTTGTCGGGCAGGAAGCGATCGCTGATGTAGCGATGGGAGAGCTCGGCGGCGGCGATCAGGGCCTCGTCGAGGATCTCGATCTTGTGGTATACTTCGTAGCGCTCCTGCAGGCCGCGCAGGATGGAGATGGTGTCTTCTACGGAAGGTTCTTCGATGAGCACCGTCTGGAAGCGGCGCACCAGCGCCTTGTCGCGTTCGAAATACTTCTGGTATTCGTCGAGGGTGGTGGCGCCGATGGTGCGCAGTTCGCCGCGCGCCAGCGCGGGTTTGAGGATGTTGGCGGCGTCCATGGCGCCCTGTCCGCCGCCGGCTCCGATCAGGGTGTGGATCTCGTCGACGAAGAGGATGATCTCCCCGCTGGAGGCGGTCACTTCTTTGATCACGCCCTTGAGGCGTTCTTCGAATTCGCCTTTGTATTTGGCGCCGGCGATGAGGGCGGCGATATCGAGGGTATAGATCTTTTTGCTGCGCAGGTTCTCGGGGACGTCGCCTTTGACTACCCGCCAGGCGATGCCTTCGACGATGGCCGTTTTGCCGACGCCGGCCTCGCCGATGAGGATGGGGTTGTTCTTTTTGCGGCGCGACAGGATGTGCAGCACCCGGCGTATTTCTTCGTCGCGGCCGATAATGGGGTCCAGCTTCCCTTCGGCGGCGTGGTCGGTCAGGTTGATGGCGTATTTGCGCAGGGCGTTGTAGCTCTCCTCGGCGCTCTGGTCGGTCACTTTACGCCCTTTGCGCAGTTCCTTGATGGCTGCTTTAAGACCTTCCTCGTCGGCGCCCAGGGTTTTGAGGATTTCGGCGCCTTTACTTTTTCCCATGAGGATGCCGAGCAACATGAGCTCGACGGAGATGAATTCGTCGCCAAAATCAGAAAGTTGCTTTTTGGCGATGGCCAGGGCCTTGTTGGCCTGGGTGGTGAGGAACTGTTTCTCGGCTCCCTTGACGCGGGGATATTTGGCGATAGCGCTGTTGAGCTGCTGTTTGAAAGCCGTGACATCCACCTCCATCTGTTGCAACAGAAAAGCGGAGACGTCTTCGTCGGTTTCCAAAATGCCGCGGAGCAGGTGCGGAGTGTCCACTTGCTGCTGCTCGAGGGCCACAGCGATACTCTGGGCTTTGCGGATGCTTTCCTGGGCCTTGTTGGTAAAATTGTCGTACGTCATGCAAGGTACGGTTTTAAAACGTAGGTATATCTTGGGTTAATGATCCGAATGCCTTTTCCCTGCTTGCCCCACCCGTCGGCGAATATGGCCGATCGTCTCCTGCCGTTCGAAAGAAAAGACCTCCTGGTGCTGATCGAGATATTCAAAAATAAGCAAAGCCCGGCGGTAGCGATCGCTACTTTGGACTAAAGCGTCGTTTTCGTAGAGCAATTCGGCTTCGCGGCGGAGTAATTCGGCGACGAATTCCAGTTGCCCGTCGTTCAGTTGCTTCTCCTCTTGCAGGTAGGTCAACAACTGATCGAGCGGCGTGCGGCGCAGCGTTTCGGGATCGGTTTTCAGCAATTCCCGGTAGGCTTCGTCCATAATGGGCAGGGCTTCCTGTGGTTCTTTGCCGAGCAGGCGCGCGATCACCTTGGCCAGTTCCTGGGTCCACCTCAATAATATGTCTCTTTTCAGCATATAGCGATAGCATTGCGTGCTAATATATAACATTCGACCTGAAAAATTGATTGCCCGTCCTCGTCAAGGCAGCGAATCCCGGGGAAAGACGGGTCTTTATGGAAAAATCGCTGACCAGTGGGGAGGAAAAAGCGGAAGCGCAGCAGGATAACCTACTGAATACGAAATCGCCATGAATGCAAAAAAGCTACTTCTCTCTCTCGTTCTTTTTGGTTGCGCGCTGGCCGTTGACGCCCAAAACCCGCCACCTGATTCGGCCTTCGTCGTCGGGGACTTCGAAATCTGCGCCGGGGAATGCGGCCAGTTTGCGGTAGTAGGACTTGATCCCGACGGCGGATACACTTTCGTCTGGACACAAAGTTTTCAAACGGACGGAGGCCCCGATTTTTTTTACACTACCGAAGAGCCTTCCGTACTCCATTGTACCGGTTCGTTCGGAGGGGTTATCGGCGCTGCGGTCGGCATTATCGGAGCAGACGGTCAAAACTGGGAGATCTTTTTTGACATCATCATCAATGAGTCGCCGCCGATCGATATTTTCCCGCTCACCAGTTGCCCGGGCGGCGGGCCCGGTGGCGGCTGCGCGCCGGTTTGCGCCAATGCCACCGTTACCTATAGCGTCGATTCTTTCTGGGTGGGTACGCAGCAGATCATCTGGGAAGTAGGAGGAGCGGAAAGCTTCGAAGTGTCGCCGGACGGGAGCCAGGTGGAAGTTACCTGGGGCGGCCCCGGTCAGGGCATCGTCTCTGCTTCCGTTTTCAATTCTTTTTGTCCGAGTTTCGGCTCGATCTGTGTCGATGTTCTGGAAGATCCCGTCGCCTCTTTTTCGACAAACCCGCCGCCGGACGGCGACGTCCTGAACATCTGCGCCGGACAGGTCGTGCAATTTGAAAATACCAGCCAGTTCGCCTCCGGCTACCAATGGGTTTTCGGCAATGGCGAGAGCAGCGAAGTCCCTGATCCGGAGACCGGCTATCCTTCTCCGGGGACCTACGAAGTGACCCTGATCGCCTTCAACGATTGCCGGTGCGCGGATACTAGCAAGCTTACCGTTAACGTCTCCGACCTGGAAAGTCCTTTCGTCGATTGTGTTTCCACCATTTGCGAGAACACCGTCCAAACCTATTCTTCCGATGCCGACTGCGGCCTTTTCGAATGGACGGTCAGCGCCAACGGCGCTGTCATTGACGGGGGCGATACAACCGATAACTTTATCACGGTCGACTGGGGCGCCGGCCCGGAAGGTACAATCGGCCTCCAGGTGGCGGACTGCGCCGGCGGCGACTTTTGCCTGGAACCGACCTCGGTGACGGCGCCGATCATTTCCGATGCCGCGGAGATCGAAGGCCCTGCCGAGGTGTGCCGCGGCGCAACGGCGGTCTATGAACTGCCCGCCTACGAGGGCGTCGCGTTCGAATGGTCGCTCCCCGGCTTAGGCGCCATCATCGGTGGTCAGGGTACTCATCGGATCACCGTGCAGTGGCCCGATTTCCTGGCCGGAGAGCCCCAACTGGTGACGGTTGCCTACGACAACTGCTGGCTGGGCTGCAGCGGGGCCGATACGCTGACCGTAAATATGCGCCCGGGTTTTTTTGCGACAGGGGCGATTGAAGCCTGCCCTGACGCCACGACCAATTACGCAGCGCGCAATGACCAGACCTTTACCGCCGTTGCGGCAGACTGGGCCATGGTGGCGCCCGATGGAACGACAACCTCCCTCGCTGCCAATACCACTGATCTGGCCGTCACCTGGCCCGACGATCCCGGCACTTACCGGCTGCTGGTCACGCCCAGCCAACCTGATGACTTTTGCACCGACAGCTACGAGATCAGCGTCCGCATTGCCGCGTTGCCGCCCCCGGTCACCGCAATTAACGGCTCCGGTTTCATCTGCCCCGGCCGGCCGTACACGTACCAGGCGGAATCCGGTCTGGCCGAAGCCCGGTTCCGGTGGACGGTCAATGACGGGGGGACGGTAACGTTCCGGGATGGGGAGGCCGTCAATATTACCTGGGGAGCGACGCCGCCCTACGAGCTTTCCGTCGTGCAGATCGCACCCGGCGGGCCGGCCTGTGCGTCGGCGCCCGTCGACCGGGTGATCGAAGCCTTGCCGCCGTTTACCATCGAAGGGCCGGAAGACGTCTGCGAAGAAGGAACAGATGTTTTTACGACGGCCTTTTACGAGGCGGTGACCTACGAATGGCAGGTGACGCCCTCCCAGGCCGGAACGGTCATCGCCGCCAATGATAACGAAGTGGAGATCCTCTGGCACCGGCCCGGCGCCGCGACGGTGGCGCTGGCGGTATGTGGGCAAAATGTGGATTTTGCAGTCGACGTGCTGCCCAAACCCCGGCCGGTGGTCAATCATCCCGATCGCCTTTGTCCCAATGTGACGACAAACGTAGCAACGAATCTGGCTTACGCCTCCTACACCTGGAACGATGAAGATGGAAACGAGGTGGCTGCCGATCCCGACCCTGAACTCGGACCAGGCTACTATTCCCTGATCGTAGAAGACGCCAACGGTTGCCGGGGTGATACGACCTTTTACATCGGCGCCTATCCGGAGTCGGTCATTTCGATATCCACCCCTGACGATACCGGTTTTTGCCCCGACGAAGGCGATCCGCCGCGGACGCTTTACGCGGTCAATACCGACGTGGGCTACACTTATCAGTGGTTGTTCGACGGTGCGCCCATTCCGGGAGCCACCGGGGAAACCTATTCGACCAGCGACTTCGGCGATTATTCCGTGCGCATCACTGATCAGAACGGTTGCACCTTCATTTCCAACAAGATCAATCTCTTCGAATTTTGCGGCTTCCCGGGCGTGTGCACCGGCGGCACCTGCACCCTGCCGCTCAATTGCGATCCCGGGACCGACATTCGTTTCGGGATCCAGCCCACGCCGCAGTGCAACGTCCGGCAGTACGTCAACGAATCACCCAATTACGTCCCGGGCAGCCTGCAGTGGGATTTCGATGACCCCCAGAGCGGAGCCGCCAATAATTCTACCCTGGAATCCCCTACCCATACTTACAGTAAAGCAGGCTTCTACGTCGTGCTGCTCACCGGCCTGACGCCGCAGGGCGGTGCGAATGTCCTTTGCTGGGACGCGCGGGTGGATACGGTTTTCGCGGCGGCAGCTTTCGAATACGACGGGGTCTGCCCGGGTGGTGAAGTGCAGTTCGAGGACCTTTCGACCCATCTGCCCTTTACCTCCATCTCCAGCTGGGAATGGAACTTCGGCGATCCGGCGAGCGGCGCCGACAATACCGCTTCCGATCCCAACCCGGTGCACGTCTACGCCGCCCCGGGGCTGTATACGGTGAGTCTGACCATAACCAGCTCGGAGGGATGCACCTCCACAGCGACGCAGGAAGTGGAAATCTACCCCTTGCCCGACGTATTCTTCGAAGCGCCGGATGTATCCTGCGAGGCGACCGCGCTGGCTTTTGAGGCGGAGGTGTCGGCCAACGTTACCGACGTTATCTGGGACTTCGGTGACCCGGGCAGCGGCGAAGCCAACCGGTCGGAATTGCGGCAACCATACAAAGCATACGATTTACCCGGAGACTATACCGTCACCCTGACTGCCACCAGTATTTACGGATGCGAGCATACGTTCAGTCGAGTCATTACCGTCGAACCCAACGCATTGGCGGGAACGATCAGCTTATCCCCCGCATCGACGGTCTGCGAAGGAGAAACGGTGATCCTGAGCGCGCCTGCCGGCGGAGTGAGCTGGGTGTGGTCGACCGGAGCCGCTACCGAGACCATTACCACCACCGAGGCGGGAACTTTCGAAGTGACGGTGACGGACGCCGACGGATGCACCTATTCGCCGGAGGTCGCTGCCGTCGACGTACTTCCTTTGCCGGCCTCCGCCGTCCGGGCAGTAGCGTACAATGACTTCAACCAGCCGGAAGCGTTTTTTTACGAAAACTATGAAACCTGCGCCGGCGAAGATGTTTTTCTCGAAACCGATGCAGTTCCAGGCTACCTGTTTTCGTGGTCGAACGGCGATTCGGGGCCGGAGACGGAATTTTCGGAAGCGCGGGGCAACCTGCTCGGCGAAGGGACCCACGACGTCACCCTAACCATAGCCGATACCAATACGGGCTGCAGTAATGAAGTGATTTTTACGGTGGTCGTTCATCCTTTGCCGGCGGCCGTTACCATCGAAGCCGACCAGGCAGGCGTGCTCTGTGAAGGGACCTCGGTGACGCTGAGCGTGACATCGCCCCAACCCGGTATTTCCTACGTCTGGGGCAATGGCTGGGTGGGCGCTGCCATCACCACCGATGCGCCCGGCGAATACCGGGTGCGCGCCGTCAACGCCTTTGGCTGTTCGGTGGAAAGCAATGTGCTGACCATCGAGGCCGGGCCCAATGTCAGCCTGATTCCCGGTGGCTGCCATACGCGCTGCCGGCCGGATACCCTGTGTTTCCCGGAGCTGCCGGACGTCGTGAGTTACCAGTGGTTTTTTGAAGGCCAGCCCATCTCCGGCGGCAGCGACCCCGAACTGATCCCCGAAGAAAGCGGCTCCTATTACGTAGAACTTACGGATGACCAGGGATGCGTATTGCAATCCGAACCGTTGACCCTCGATTTATTCGACGGTATCGGAAACATCGAAGGGCAGGTGTATTTCGATATCAATAATAATGGTGTGATCGACGCCGCAGACACCCTGCTGCCCGCGGTCGATATCTTCCTCTTCGAAGGCGGCGCGCCGGCGGGCGGTGCAAATGCCGGACCAAACGGACAGTACGCATTTCAGGGTATTCCGGCAGCTGACTATACTTTGGTCCTGGACTCGCTGAGCCTGCCGGCCTATTTTTTCGCTTACCAACCTACGCAGGAGGCTGCGCTGCAAGGTTGTAATCAGACGGTTTCGCTGGATTGGCTGGTTTACCTGCAATGCCCGGAAGACACCACTACCGTGAACCTGCAGGGGTGCCCGGGCAGTTCGGTCACCTATGACGGCGTCGAGTTTGCCGTAGGCAGTACCACGCTCATGACCTACAGCGGCTTGTACGGATGCGACTCGCTGGTAGCCGTATCCGTGGCGCCGTTTCCCCTCGATACCACCAATCTCAGCTTCTCGGCCTGCGCAGGCGAATCGGTAAGCTACGCAGGGGAGAACCTGCCCGCCGGTTCGGCAACCACCTTCGTATATACCGGTCAGGACGGCTGTGATTCGACGGTAATGGTCTCGGTAGCGGCGCTTACTCCGGATACAGTCGCCGTGCAGCTGAGCGCCTGCTCCGGTGAATCCATAGAATACAATGGCGTAACCTTGGCAGCCGGAGCGAATGAATCGTTCCTGTTCACCAATGCAAACGGATGCGATTCTCTGGTTCAGGTGGCCGTGGCGCTGCTGCCCGTGGATACCGCAGAACTGGTGCTGACCACTTGTCCGGACGAGGCGGTGACCTACGCCGGCATGACTTTAACCCCCGGCATGGAGATGGATTTTACCTTCGCCAACCAATCGGGCTGTGACTCGCTGGTGCGGGTGCGCGTCGCCGCAACGGCGGAAGCCGAAATGAGCCTAACGACCGAGGCCTCCTGCCCCGGTCTGGCGAGCGGTCTGGTCAATATCACGCCAGAGAGCGGGACGGCGCCGTTCCGCTATTCGCCCGACGGGCTCAGTTTTTCCGCAACGCCGCAACTCAATAACCTTCCGGCCGGCTCCGGAACTGTCTTCGTAGAGGACGCCAACGGCTGCCTGACGGAATGGCCCTACACCATCGATGCCCGTCCGGAATTGCTGGCGATCGCAACGGATACCATTTTGCCCTGCGACGCCCTGCAGACCACCGTTCGCATCGAAGTGCTCAGCGGCGCAGCCAATGGGGTTACCTACCAGTGGGCCGACGGGACCGTAACCTCCGAGCGCCTGGTCACCGAACCGGGCGTATACGCCGTTTCCGTGACCAACGAATGTGAGACCCTTACCTTGCCCGTAGAAGTAGTGCGGGCGCGCGATGCGTTCGACGATCTGCTCTTCGTCCCCAACGCCTTTTCTCCCAACGGCGACGGTTACAACGACCGCTTCCGGGCGCAGACGGGGGGCGACGTGCTGGTAACCGACTTTCAGCTGGACCTCTTCGATCGCTGGGGCAACCACCTTTACCGTTCCGAAGATATTGGCGAAGGCTGGAACGGCGAGTTCCGGGGCGAGGCGATGGATACCGGGGTTTATGTGTGGCGCATTACGGCCCGGGTGCTGGCCTGCGGGCAACCGGAGCGGCTGGAGGTGTACGGAGATGTGACGTTGTTGCGGTAGGTTCAGGATGAGATCGAGGTCGAGGCAGGAAAAAGGAGGCTGCCGGTGATCATGGCGAGCAGGCTGGCCAGCGCGCCGTAAATGAGGCTCGGTACTTCGGTTTGGGCAAATTCAGCGACCAGCCAGGCGGCCATCCCGGCGGTGATGGAGGCCAGCGCGCCGATATTGGAGGCGCGCCGCCAGTACAGGCCGGCGGTCAAAGGAACAAAAAGCGAAACGAGGCTGAGCGCCGATGACTGAGCCACCAGATCGTAGATATTGGATTTCCAGGAAGCCATCACTGCGGAAAGCACGGCTACGCCAACAACCGAAAAGCGCATGACCCGGAGCAGCTGCCCGTCGCTGAGTGCTGGGAAATAAGGCTTGATCAGATTCTCTCCGATAACGGTGGCCGGCGCGAGGATCGCTCCGGACGTGGTGCTGAGAATGGCCGATAACAAGGCGCCGAAAAACAGAACCTGCAGCAAAAGCGTTCCGTGCTGCAACACTATATTGGGCAGGATCATTTGGGAGTCGCCGGATTGCAGCTCGGGGTACAGCAGGCGGCCGCACCAGCCGATGAAGAGCGGCAGCATGCCGATGGTCAGATAGAGAAATCCGGATAGGTAGGACGCTTGTACTGCGGTGCGTTCGGAGCGGGCCGACATGACCCTTTGGAAAACGTCTTGCTGGGGAATCGACCCCAGTCCGATCGTGATCCAGGCGGCGATATAGTGAATGATACTGTGGAAATCGCCCCGCGGCAACAGGCGAAAAAAACCGTCGGGGGCCGCCGCCAGAACCGTCGTTACGCCGCCGGCTTCCCGGCTCAGCAAAAAAGCCAGGTACGCCAATCCGGCCACGATCATGATGGTTTGTACGAAATCCGTGATGGAAACGGCCCACATCCCGCCGATATAGGTGTAAATGACCACCACCGCCGTGCAGGTGGCGATGCCGGCTTCCAGCGGCATGCCGATCAACGTCTTCAGAATGATGGCCATGGCTACGAGTTGGGCTGCGATCCAGCCGAAGTAGGAGGGCACCATGAAGAAAGCCGAGACGATCTCCGCCGACCGTCCGTAGCGTATCCGAAAATAATCGTTGAAGGTGATGATGTTGAGCCGGTAGAGCGGCCGGGCGAAAAAGGCGCCGACCAACACCAGGCAGAGGGCCGCACCGAAGGGGTCTTCTACTACGCCGATCAGGCCGTGTTCTACAAATTCCGAAGAGGCGCCCAGAATGGTTTCCGAACCGAACCAGGTAGCAAAAAGGGCCGAGGCGGCCACCAGCATGGGCATATGCTGGCCGGCAATGACAAAATCGCGGGTCGATTTCACCCGGCTGGAAACCCACCAGCCGATAAAGAGGGTAACGAGAAGATATAAGAAGACGAAACCGATCAGCATAGCCCCGGAAGATGATTCTTGATCCGGGTAAAGATAAACAGGTTGGAGTAGGGATAAAAAAAAGCAGCCACAATACTAAGGCGTGTGTATTGGGCTGCTGCAAAAACCAACTTCAAAAGGGATTTAGCGTGATTCTTTCACGTTCAATGAATATCTACTGAAACGTTATTGTCTTTTTGGAAAACCGGCTTACCGCCACGGTTGGCGGCATGGAACCCAGTTCGATCACCAACTTTTTTCTCGTCGATCGAACCGTATTGTCTAGGGACTTTGTTGTGTGATTAACCGGTCCTGGGCGGGAATGAAGAAGTGGTTCAAGCCTCCTCTGCCCTTGTACTTTTCTCACTTGGGGAACCGTTGGGGCTGCATGACCTACGAGCCGTTTTCGATTCCTGAAGCAAATGTATTAGTTTTCATCACAAAAAGCAACACTTAGCGCCGCAATAATAAATGAAAACTCCCGTTCACCCGAAAAAAGCGCCCGTTTTCTAATTCGATGTGCCGTAAAACAGGTTTGAGCTAAACCATAGAGGGTAAAAAAGCAGGGTAAATGTTATAGCTGTTTTGCCGGGGCGGCGCATCAGGTCAGGTGGCGGGCGGCGGCGTCCAGCTCTTCAAAGAAGTCTGGTCCGTATTTCCGGATCAAGGCATCCCGGACGAACTGATAAACAGGCATCTGCAGTTCTTTGCCCAGCGTGCAGGCAGCGCTGCAGATGTCCCACCGGTCGTAATTGAGCGCTTCGAAATTTTTTTTGCGTTTGACCCGCACCGGATACAAATGGCAGGAGACCGGCTTGCGAAAGTCGGTGGCTCCTGCTTCGTAGGCTTTTTCGATGCCGCATTGAGCCACTCCCCGCTCGTCGTAAGTAAGATAGGCGCAGGCCTTGCCGTCTACTAGGGGCGTTCCGTATTCTTTGGGCTCCTTATAATAGGTGTAAGCCCCTTCGTTCTCGATGACGGCCCGCCCGGCAATGGTCAGGTAGGGCTGGATGTCTTCGTAGATGCGTTCCAGGGTGTGCAGTTCCGCGCTCTCGAGCGGAGCGCCCCAGTCGCCTTCCCAGCAACAAGCGCCTTTACAGGCTTTCAGGTTGCAAACGAATTGCTCGGTAAACAGCTCCGTGGAAATGAGGACTTCCTGGACAATTAACATTATTGGATGATTTTACGGGCCGCAGCGGGTTCCGGTCAGAAAAGAAAAACGGTTTTGTCGGTTCATCCATTACCGAAACCTTCGCCATTCGGTCAACCCCTGCAAAGCTCGGGATAAATCTGGTAATTGGAACTGTGCAGACAAATTAAATTCCCAAAAATTGTATTTTAGCGGGTATTCGTGAATTAAAATTTGTGAAATGAAGAAGTTTTTTTTAGCAGCGCTTTTGATGATGGCCGCGGGGATTGTCAAAGGGCAGGCGTTGTCGGATTCGGAAAAGATCGAGCAGGCGACGGCCGAGTTGACCGAGCGATACCAGCTTACGGAACCGCAGCAGGAAGCCATGCAGCGCATTCAGGAGCGGCGCCTGCGCAACCTGGCGGATATCGAGCCCCTGCGGGAACAGGATTACCAGCGGTATCTCGCCAAGCTTAAATCTTTGCGGCAGGGCACCGAAAATTCGATCGAGCGGCTGCTCGATCCCGATCAGCGCGAAATCTTTTACGCCCGCCGCGCCGAACGCCGTAAGGAAGAGGCGGCCGTTATTAAAGAGATGAGAACCCAGGGTGCTTCCAAAGAAGCCATTCAGCGCAAGCTGCTGGAAATGGAAGACCAGTAGGTCAAGGCCCTAAAAAAAAGACGCCGGCGAAAACATTTTTCCCGGATAGGACGTAAAATTTAGGAATGTTTTGCCCAACAGGTCGTTGTGCGCATATAATCTTGTAAAATAAAATCAAACACGAGTTAATGGATCCGCTTAAGCAGAAATTTCACGAAAAATCGACCGAGCTGCGAGATGAAGTTAAAGACCTTTTGAAGGAACAGTCCGGTAGAAAGGTTGACGAGGTGTCTCTGAAACAGCTTTACGGCGGCGCCCGGGGCGTAAAAATGATGGTCTGGGAAACGTCGGAGCTGGACCCGATCGACGGCATCCGCTTTCGCGGATATTCCATTCCCCAACTGAAAGAACTGTTGCCTAAAGGACCCGATGGCAAAGAACCCCGCCCCGAAGGCCTCTTCTGGCTGATGCTGGTGGGCGAAATCCCCACCCCGGAAGAAGTGCACTGGCTGACGGAGCAGTGGCTGCGCCGTTGCTACGTCCCTGAACATACCTTCAGCGTGCTCGATAGCCTGCCCCAGGATACGCACCCTATGACCCAGTTTACCATCGCCGTCAACGCGATGCAGACGGAGAGCATCTTCTCCCGCCGGTACGCCGAAGGCCTGCACAAGGAAGAATTCTGGGATCCTACCTACGAAGATACCATGAACCTCATCGCCCGCCTGCCGCGGATCGCCGCTTATATCTACCGCCGCACTTACCACGACGGCAAGCGCATCCCGCAGGATATCACCGAAGACTGGGCGGGCAATTTCGCACATATGCTGGGCTTTGAAAGCGATGATTTTAAAAACCTGATGCGCTTGTACATGACCATCCACGCCGACCACGAAGGGGGCAACGCCTCGGCGCACACCACCCACCTGGTCGGGTCCACCCTCAGCGACGCCTACCTCTCCTTCGCAGGCGGGATGACCGCCCTGGCCGGCCCGCTCCACGGCCTGGCCAATCAGGAGGTGATCACCTGGATTTATCGCATGCTGGATGCACTGGGCACCGACAACCCCTCAAAGGAACAGATCAAGGAATACGTCAACAGCACCATCGCCTCCGGGCAGGTCATCCCGGGCTACGGCCACGCCGTACTCCGCCGTCCCGACCCCCGCTTTATGGCCCAAAAGGCGTTCGCCGAAGAATACATCAAAGACAGCAACCTGGTACGGGTCGTATGGGACATCTTCGACGTAGTGCCGCCGATATTGCAAAGCCTCGGTAAAGTGAAAAACCCCTGGCCCAACGTCGACGCCCACTCGGGCTCGCTACTGGTCCACTACGGCCTCAAAGAGCACAATTTCTATACCGTGCTTTTCGGCGTGGCGCGCGCCCTGGGCGTCCTTTCAGCCCTTTGCTGGTCGCGGGCGCTGGGGATGCCCCTGGAGCGTCCCAAATCGGTGACCTCCGCCTGGGTCAAATCGTTCCTTTCCGAGAAAAAAGAAGAAGTCGAAGCTGAAAACTAAGCGCAAAGCGCATCCTAGCTGAACAGGAACTGGAGTTGAGCGGCATTCCGGATATCACGCGGGATGCCGCACTTTTTTATAGCAGGGAAAATTGGCCGGCCGGGCGCCAAGTTGGCAAAAATCAGTTATTTTTGGGCGTCCTCAATCATTCTAACGGTCAAAAATAAGCACCAATGGATTTTCCGACAAACCTGAAATATACCAAGGAACACGAATGGATCAGAGTAGAGGAGAATAACGTCGCCTACGTCGGCATCACTGATTTCGCCCAAAGCGAACTGGACGAGCTGGTGTACGTCGAAGTGGAAACGGTAGGCGAAACCCTGGAAAAAGATGAGGTATTCGGCACCGTAGAAGCCGTCAAGACTACTTCCGACCTCTTTATGCCGGTTTCGGGCAAAGTGTTGGCGTTCAACGCCAAAATCGACGAGTCGGACGGTGACGACCCCACCCTGGTCAACCGCGATCCCTACGGTGAGGGATGGATCATCAAAATTGAACTGACCCAGCCCGAGGAACTGGAAACACTGATGGACGCCGGCGCCTACGAGGAACTGGTCGCCTGAGCTTATTCGAAAACACTGTTATCGAAGCGAATAAACCAGATCTTGGGTTTTCCGAAGGGGGGGGGCGGCGCACAACCAGGCTACGGAGGGAGAAAGCCGCAGCGTGATTCAAAAGAACCGGAACGACCACCTCCAAGCCATCCCCGAAACCGCCCGGAATTACCGGAGGCAAAAAAAATTCAAGTTTTTTTTGCCTCCCACCCACCAAAATTTCCGAACCGGACATCTTGCAAAGTAGAAATCGTTATTTGAAAAGCTTTTTTCCGGCGCTTTTATGCGGAGCGGCCATTCTGATCCTCTCCGTATCGCCGGGAGTAAATTTTCCCGAAACGTCCTGGGACCTCATCGGGCGCGACAAGCTGGCCCACGCGCTGGCCTATTTTACACTCGGCGGCGCGCTGCTGTGGGGCGTAAATCGCACCTGGGGGCTGACCCCGCAGCGCATCGCTCTGGCGGTCGCGATCAGTGCAGGCTACGGGCTGTTGATGGAAATTTTGCAATGGAGCTTTTTCCCATACCGGTATTTTGAGCTCTATGATATTATTAGTAATATTATCGGCTCGCTAGGAAGTGTATTGTTAATTTTTTTCATAAAGTAAACCTTGTCAGTATGAGCATTGGAAATTTGTCAATTGGTGGCTCTTCGCTCGTGCTGATTCTAGCTGTGGTGGTCGTAGCTATTTTCGCCCTGATCCTGATCATGCGGAGTATCTACGCAAAACGCTCCCAGGAGGGCATCAGCCCTAAAAAAACTGGTGGCTCGCCGCTCGACGGCCGTAATAAGCACCCCGAAGCTAATGTTTTTAAGCTCAGCGGTACTTTTTTCAACCTCGGCCTGGCCCTGTCGCTTGGTCTGACGGTACTGGCCTTTAGCTGGACTCAGTTCGAAGAGGAAATTTACATTCCGGATGACGCCCTCGAACTCGACGAAGAGATCGAGATCGAACCGCCGCGTACGGCCGAACCGCCGCCCCCGCCGCCTCCGCCTCCGCCTCCCGTCATTGAGGAAGTGCCCGAAGAAGAAATTCTGGAGGAAGAAGAAGTGGAATTCGTCGACCAGAGTGTGATGGAGGAAACCGCTATCGAAGCGCCTCCCGTCGTGGAAGACGCTCCGCCGCCCCCTCCGCCTCCGCCGCCCCCTCCGCCCAAAGAAGAGGTGGAAGAGATCTTCAAAGTAGTGGAAGACATGCCGCGCTTCCCGGGCTGCGAAGACAAAGGCTCCAAAGCGGAAAGAAAGCAGTGTGCAGACAAAAAGATGCTCGAGTTCATCTACAAAAACATCAAGTACCCGGCCATCGCCCGCGAAAACGGCGTTGAAGGTACCGTAGTGGTGCAGTTTGTCGTAGAAAAAGACGGCGCCATTACCGCTGCTAAAGTAGTACGCGACATCGGCGCCCAGTGTGGCCAGGAAGCCCTGCGAGTCGTCGAACTGATGAACCAGAAAGGCATCAAGTGGATACCCGGTAAGCAGCGCGGCCGCCCGGTGAAGGTGCAGTTCAACCTGCCGGTTAAGTTCCGCCTCGAGTAGGATCCGCTCCCCGCAATTGGCGCGCAGCTCCCGCTGACCGCCACACCAAACGGCTGAATCCCCTAGGATTCAGCCGTTTTTGTTTTTCCGCGCACCGTTTGATCGAGCAACTTTTGCGAGATACCTGCGTTCTTTAGAAAGAACGTTTTATAGTAAGTACGACCTTTCGAAATTCAGACTAATGAGGAGCTTTTTTGTTTTGACCTTTTTATTCGTGGCGATCAGCCTCGGAGCGCAGGAAGTACAGCTCGCCCAGCAGTATTTCCGCAACGGAGAGTACGAAAAGGCGAGCGAACTATACGAAAAACTGTATAAAGCCAACGAACGCAACGATTTTTACTTCGATCGCTACGTCGACTGCCTGCTGGCGCTGGAACGCTACCAGGAATGCGAAAAGATCGTGGCGCGCAATCTGAAACGCAACCCGCAGAACGTCAACCTCTACGTCGTCTACGGCAAATTGTTCGAACGCCAATACCGCGACGAAGAAGCGATGGAACAATACCGGGCGGCTATCGCCAACCTGCCCCGCGACCGCTACTCGATCATCCGTTTGGCCAACGCTTTTTCCGGACTGACCAAATACGAACTGGCCATACAGACTTACGAAAAAGGCGCTAAGCTGCTGAAAGACGAAGAACTCTTCGCCTACAACCTCGGCGACCTGTACCGGCGTAAAGGCGACTCCGAAAAGATGATCGAAAATTACCTCAACAGCCTGCAGGCTAATCCCGACCGGCTGGGCAACCTGCAAACGCTTTTCCAGCGCTATCTGCTGGAGGAGGATTTCCGGGAACTGAAGCGCCAACTGTATGAACGCATCCAAACCAACGAGGCCGAACTGCACTACGTAGAACTCCTCACCTGGGTCTTTATCCAGGAAGAAGATTACGCCAATGCGCTGCGGCAGGTGCGTGCGCTCGACCGCCGGTTGCGGGAAAACGGCGCCCGCGTCTTCGGGCTGGCCGAGATCGCCGCCGATGACGGGGATTACCAAACCGCTATCGACGCTTACGAATATATCGTGGAGAAAAAAGGCGCAACTTCTTTTTTTTACCTCGACGCCAAACGCGAAGCGCTCCGGTGCCGCCGCCTCCAACTTGTGGAAGGATATGATTATACCCGGGAAGAACTGGCGTCTTTGCAGGAGGAATACGTGCGCTTCCTCGACGAGTTCGGACGCTCGAAACTGACCGCTCCCATCATGGCGCAGCTGGCTTACCTCGAAGCTTTTTACCTCGGCAATCTGGAAAATGCGATCGCCATCCTGAACCAATTGCTGGATTTCCCGAACCTCGACCGCTACGTAGAGGCGGAAGCCAAACTCAGCCTCGCCGACTTCTACCTGATGCAGGGCGAAATCTGGGAGGCTACGCTGCTTTATTCACAGGTGGATAAGGCGTTCAAAGAAGATATTCTGGGCCACGAAGCCCGCTTTCGCAATGCCAAGCTGTCGTACTACAATGGGGACTTTCAGTGGGCGCAGGCCCAGTTTGACGTCCTCAAAGCTTCTACTTCCAAGCTGATCGCCAACGACGCCCTCGACCTTTCCGTTTTCATCATGGACAACCTGGGGCTGGACACCACCGCCACCGCCCTGCAGATGTTCGCCGACGCCGAATTGCTGATCTTCCAGAATCGATTTGAACGGGCCCGTGCAAAAATGGACTCCCTTCAACAGAAATTCCCGGGCCACTCGCTGGAAGACGACGTGCTCTGGCTGAAAGCCCGCATCCACAAAAAGAAAAGGGAATTCGAACCGGCAGCCGCTATGCTGCAAAAGATCATCGATGATCATAGCGAAGGCATCCGGGCAGACAATGCGATGTTCGAACTGGCGGAACTATACGAAAATCAGCTCGACAATAAGGAAAAGGCAATGGAGCTTTACGAAAAGATCTTTATTGAGTTCAACAGCAGCACCTTTGCGGTGGAAGCACGTAAACGCTACCGTAAACTGCGTGGGGATACGGTACAATAGGGACAAACCCAGAGCCGTAGCACTAAGCGGCGGTATTGGAAAGGAAGAGAAATAGCCCGTAGCCTAAGGTGGGAGTGCAGAACTGAAGAAGTTCCGGACCGGTCATTCATCCACTTGAATTACTACGATATGGCCGCCGTCAGGCGATGGCCTGAAAAAGAAGAAACCTGCTGTCCGGATGAATCATTGATTCTCCGACAGCCGCTACTTGAGGCGCTTCTCGTCGGAAACGGTCAGCTTATAACGCCCTTTAGCGCGGCGGCGCGCCAGTACCTTGCGGCCGTTCTTACTGCTCATGCGCGCACGGAAACCGTGCTTGTTCACCCGTTTTCTTCTCGACGGTTGGAAAGTCCTTTTCATATGCTATTCGCGTTTATCGATGCACAGCATTCGCTGTGGCCATTAGTGCTTTGTCCCAAAAGTAACTGTCGGTAATTCCGGCCTCTTTTGGCGCTGCTCTTCAGTCACGTAGCTCTACGGCTATGCTTTGATTCGAGAGTAGAGCCCTTTCCCCACTCTTGAATGGGCGCCTCGATCAGCGCCAAGACACCCTCAGCGTTCTTCGAAAGAACTTCTGAGGCAAAGCACTGGTTTTGAAAAAAGTGGCACAAAAGTACGTTTATTTCGGGATATAGAAAAGGGAAAAGTTGAAAATGGCGTCACTCCCGGGAGTGACGCCATGGAATGCCCGGGAATTTCACTGCCTGCTTTCTTTTCAGTTGGTGCGGACACGACTTCCGATGGCCGGAGGGGGCGTACATTCCCCGGCCGGCCCTTCACTGGGGGCAGCGGGGTCAGATGGTCATAATATCTTCCTCCTTTTTCTCCACCATTTTGTCGACCTGATCGCTGAATTTGTGGGTGAGGTCTTCGATTTGCTGTTCCATCCGTTTTCCGGCGTCTTCCGGGAAACCTTCCTTAATCCCTTTTTTGATCTGGTCCATGGCTTCGCGGCGGGCGTTGCGGAGGCTTACTTTGGTATCCTCTCCCAGTTTTTTGGCGCGTTTGACCATTTCTTTGCGCCGGTCTTCGGTCAGCGGCGGGATATTGATGCGGATCAGTTCGCCGTCGTTCTGGGGGGTAAAGCCGAGGTTGGCTTCCATGATGGCTTTTTCGATGGGGGCGACCATCGATTTTTCCCAGGGTTGGATGACGATGGTGCGGGCATCGGAAATGCTGACGTTCGCCACCTGCTGCAGGGGCGTCGGATTGCCGTAATAGGCAACCATGACGCCGTTGAGCATATTGGGGTTCGCTTTTCCGGTTCTTACTTTGATCAATTCGCGCTGAAGGTGGTCGATGGATTCGGACATCGCCTCCGAGGCCATCTCGATGTGGGTCTCCATGTCTTCCTGCATAATTACTAGATTTTCACGGTGAATCAGACGATAAATAAAGCTAAAAACCGGCTTTTGGCCAAGCAAAAACGCCCAAACCTGTAACCCTTTCTCCATTTAAGCTGCAAGGAGAAAGGGGTACGGTTCGGAAGCGAAAAAGATTAATCGTTGGCGCCCGTGTAGCGCAGCACCAGATATAGCACCATGATGAGCGCCGACAAGGCGGCGGAGACGTAGGTCATGGCGGCCCACCACAGGGCGTCCTTGGCGCCGTCGTATTCGGTATTGCGGGCCACCCCGCTTTCGTCGAGCCACACCAGGGCCCGGCGGCTGGCGTCGAATTCAACGGGCAGCGTTACCAAAGAGAAGAGCGCCGTGACGCCGAATGCAATGATGGTGAGCAGCATGATCTGCGGGAAAGCATTGAGCAGCATAAAAGCGGCGAGCAGCAGCCACTGCTGGATCATCGCCGAAAAATTGACGACGGGCACCAGAGCCGACCGCAGCTGGAGCATGCTGTAAGACTGGGCGTGCTGTACGGCGTGCCCGCACTCGTGCGCGGCCACCGCAGCGGCGGCGATGCTGCGTCCGTTGTACACGTCGGGGCTGAGGCTCACCGTCCTGGATGCCGGGTTGTAATGATCGGTGAGTACGCCCTGGCCCTGTACGATTTTGACGTCGCTGATGCCGTAGTGGCGAAGCATAGCCTCGGCGATGTCCCGCCCGCTCATTCCGGAACGGATGGGTATCTGGCTGTATTTGCGAAATTTGCCTTTCAGGCGGCGCTGGATAATGACGCCGATAATGGAGGTCAGTCCGATGATGACCCAATATCCTAAGTCGAATACCATGGCTGGATAAATTTTGGGTACAAATTATTGTTTGATAATCTCGAATCCGGTGTAGCGATGCAACACCTTTGGAATAACAATTCCCTCCGGGGTTTGGTTGTTCTCCAGCAGGGCGGCGACGATGCGGGCGAGGGCCAGGGCGCTGCCGTTGAGTGTGTGGACCAGCCGGTTGCGGTTGTCGGCGTCGCGGTACCGCATTTTCATCCGGTTCGACTGGAACGCTTCGAAGTTGGAGACGGAGCTGACTTCCAGCCATCGTTTCTGGGCTGCCGAGTAGACCTCAAAGTCGAAAGTAAGCGCGGAGGTAAAACCGAGGTCGCCGCCGCAAAGCCGCAGGATGCGGTAGGGCAGCTGGAGTTGATCGAGCAGGCCGCCGACGTGCTGCAACATGGCCATGAGCGTGTCGTACGACCGGTCGGGATGTTCGATGTGAACGATCTCCACCTTGTCGAACTGGTGCACCCGGTTCAGGCCGCGCACATCCGCCCCGTAGGAGCCTGCCTCTCTGCGGAAGCAGGGCGTGTAAGCCGTCATTTTTATCGGAAGATCCTGTTCGTTGAGGATGACGTCGCGGTAAATATTGGTCACCGGCACCTCGGCGGTAGGGATCAGGTAGAGGTCGTCTTTGGTGATGTAGTACATCTGTCCCTCCTTATCCGGGAGCTGCCCGGTGCCGCGGGCCGTATCTTCGTTGACCATCAGCGGCGGGGCGATTTCTTCGTATCCGGCGGCCGCCGCTTCGTCCAGGAAAAAAGAGATCAGCGCCCTTTCGAGGCGGGCGCCGGCGCCCCGGAAAACGGGGAAGCCCGAGCCGGTGAGCTTGACGCCGAGCTCGAGGTCGAGGATGCCGTATTGCTGGGCGAGTTCCCAGTGGGGCAGCGCGTCGTCGGGAAGCGCCGGCAGCGGGTCGGGCCCGGGCCGGTAAACCTCGTTGTCTTCTTCGCTCTTGCCGGCCGGCACCGATTCGTGCGGTACGTTGGGCAGTTGCAGGAGCAACTCCTCCAGTTGGCGCTGGATGTCTTTGAGTCCGGTTTCCAGGGTTTCGATATTTTCCTTCAGCTCAGCGACCTTTTGTTTTTGTGCTTCCGCTTCATCGCGCCGGCCCGATTTGAAGAGGTTGCCGATCTCTTTGGAGATCCGGTTGCGTTCGGCGAGGCGGTTGTCGCGCTCGGTTTGCTGAGCTTTGCGCCGGTCGTCCAACGCGATGATGCGATCGACGATGTCCCATTCTTCCTCAGGCCAGGCGCGCACTTCCAAACCGCGAAGTATACGGGCTTTATTCTCGCGAATGAAGTTGACTGTTAGCATAAAAGGTTATAATTTCAGAAAAATCAAGCGGGAAGTGAACTTGTGTGAATAAGATTTGGTTACTTTTTTGCAAAGATACTATTTGAATTGAAAAATTAAACGTATTTTTGCTGCGACGAAAGTTAGTACACACCACATTTTGACAGCACCCCGGCTTTTAAGGTGCGACGTCTCAATTCCTACTAGATTCCCACTATAAATACATTAATGGAAGGAGTTGATATTGTTGGGGCAGAACTAACGCACAGAGCAATCACTCTTGGGATCAGAAAATTACTCTAAAGTTTTACGTAATGCATGCCCTGGTCTTTTACAGGGGGCTCAACGCCTAAGCGCGGGAAATAGGTTCCCGCTTGAGCCGCGGTGAACATCAGTGACGACCGCCTGGCAAATTTGTACTCCATTAATTCATAGCTACCCCTCCCTGATTCGACGGGGCCTCAAAAGCGCTGCCGGACAGCGCGAGGCAATACGACCAAAGTTGACTCTTTACAAAAAAAGTGCTGACCCACAGACAAATTTTTCACTTCTACAAACAATTTAGTAACACATCGTTAAGGTTATGTTAGATATATTGCAGCTGAACGACATGCTTGTACCCGAGCTGAGAGAATTAGCAGAACAGCTCGGACTGAAAGGCTATAAACGTCTCAATAAGCAGGAACTGATTTATAAAATCCTTGATTATCAGGCCGTTGCCGGCGACCAGGGCGGTAGCACCGCCGGCGCGCCGGCTGAGGAAGATGAGGCTTCCGACCAGGGGGAGCCGGATGGCGACGCGCCGGTGAAGAGCGCTTCCGACCGGGAAAATGCCGACAACTCCGACCAGGATGATGACGACCAGGATGATAGACGCCGTCGCCGGAGCCGGAAAAAGGTAGATCGCTCCAAAGGCGATGACCGGGAAAGCGACCGCCCCCGCAGCCGCGACGAAGGGGACGGCGACCGGGGCCGGAGCCGCCAGAACGGCCGCGACCGCGGGCAGGAGGAAAACAGAGAGCACGACGAGCAGCAGTCCCGCCAGGCAGACGACCGCCGCCAGTCTCAGCAGGATAACGAAAAGTTCGACATTGAACTCGACGGCATCATCGAAGGGGAAGGCATCCTCGAAATGATGCCCGACGGCTACGGCTTCCTGCGCTCTTCCGATTATAACTACCTCACTTCGCCGGACGATATTTACGTCTCTCCTTCCCAGATCAAACTGTTTGGCCTGCGCACGGGCGATACCGTCCGGGGCGCCATCCGCCCGCCGAAAGAAGGGGAAAAGTATTTTGCCCTGCTCCGGGTTTCCAAGATCAACGGCCTCGATCCGCAGGATGTGCGCGAGCGCGTTCCGTTCGACTACCTGACGCCGCTCTTTCCCAATGAAAAGTACAAGCTCACTTCTTCGCCTACCGGCCGCGACTTCGGTAACCGCCTCATCGATCTGTTCACGCCGATCGGTAAGGGGCAGCGCGGCCTGATCGTCGCTCAGCCGAAAACAGGTAAAACATTTCTGCTCAAGGACGTCGCCAACGCCATCGCCAAAAATCACCCCGAATGCTACATCATCGTACTTTTGGTGGATGAACGCCCGGAGGAAGTGACCGACTTTAAGCGCAACGTCAGCGCCGAAGTGGTCGCCTCAACCTTCGACGAGCCGGCTGACAACCACGTACGGGTCGCTTCCATTGTACTGGAAAAAGCCAAACGCCTCGTGGAAAGCGGTCACGACGTAGCGATCCTGCTTGACTCCATCACCCGCCTCGCCCGCGCCTACAATACCGTGGCGCCGGCTTCGGGCAAAGTGCTCTCCGGCGGTGTGGAAGCCAACGCCCTGCACAAACCGAAGAAGTTCTTCGGCGCCGCACGCAACATCGAAGGCGGCGGATCACTCACCATCCTCGCTACGGCCCTCATCGATACCGGCTCCAAGATGGACGGCGTGATCTTCGAAGAATTTAAAGGAACGGGCAACATGGAGCTGCAACTCGATCGCAGCCTGGCCAATAAGCGGCTGTTCCCGGCTATCGACCTGACCAAATCGAGCACGCGGCGCGACGACCTGCTCCTCGACAAAGATACGCTACAGCGCATGTTCATCCTGCGCAATCACCTGGCGGATATGAAACCGGACGAAGCAATGGAGTTCCTGCTCCGCCAGTTGCAAAGCACCACCAGCAACGAAGAATTCCTGGCTTCGATGAACGGTTAACTACGAGCATGTTTGTAATACCGAGGTTGCTTTTAAATACTGAAAACCCACCCTGCTCGGCGCTTTGCAAAGCCCGGGCAGGGTGGGTTTAGCCCGGATTATTCACCGGTTCTTCGCAACAGATTGATCCATGAATAATTCGGGTTAATCACCCTTCTTCTTCATCCGTTCCGAACTTCCTGGCGTGGCCGGCGCCGTTTCCCGGCCTTTTCGATTGTCCCAGGCGCTCGTAGAAATTTTCCAGTTTGGTCTTTACCTTGTCGGGCTGTATCTCATAGGCGGGCGAGGTGACGCCGTTGCCGGGGAACGCTTCGACGTGGACGGTAGAAGTCGGGAAAGCGAAGCGGACGCCCAGGGTGTGAGCAAGTTCGATGACCGCCCGCAGTACTTCGTGGCGGGAACGCAACTCCTCCGACCAACTCGGAACGTCAAAGAAGATGTAAAAGAGGATATCCAGCGAATGGGCGTTCAAGTCATTGAGGTGGATCTCGAAATAATCCTTCCGTGTACGGGGATGGCGGCGCACGATCTCCCGCAGGCCTTCGGTAAACTGGTCGATGAGTTCCGGGGGCGTGTCATAGGTGACCTGCAGCTTGGTGCTGTAGCGCCGGTATACGCGAAGCCCAAAATTGTCGACCACCATATCCGCGAGTTTGCCGTTGGGGACGTACACCAGGGAGTTGGCGAAAGTACGCACCCGGGTCGAACGAAATCCTACCTCTTCCACCGTACCGTCAACCCCCGAAAAGTTGATCCAGTCGCCCACCTGAAACGGGCGATCCAGGAAAATCATCAACGAACCGAAAAAGTTTTTCAGGGTGTCCTGAGCGGCGAGGGCCAGCGCCAGGCCCCCGATCGAGATACCGGCGATGAGGGTCGTCACGTTTACGTCCAGGACGTATAGTACATGCACCAGGGCCGACACGATAACCACCGCCTGAAGGATGCCTTTCAAGATGGGCATCAGCTGTTCGTCCAGCTTGCTCTCGGTCTGGCGCGTCAGGCGTTCCGTGTAAATCATGACCACATCGAGCACCCGGAGCAAAATGACGACGATGAGTAAGGTGGAGATGATCCGGATGGTAATGACGGCAAAAGAAGAAGCAGCCGGGGGGAGCTGCAAGGTAGGCAGCAGAAAAAAAATGAGGCGCAACACGATCAGTACGCTCAGCAGCCGGGCTATCTTCCAGGTCAGCTCCTTGCTGATCAGAGAAGGCATAATCCTCGAACGGCTGAGGCGCCGGACGAGTGGGTTGAGCAGCCGGCTGAGAATGAGGTGCACCAGTATCCCCAGGCCGAGGATGACCATCAGGCCGATGTATTTCCAGAGCTCCATGCCCAGTATCTCGTTGTGGGCGAAGCGGGGCAGCCAGTTGAGGAGCATGTCGGTGCCGAAAGGATATACCTGCTTGTGCAATTCCGGAATGGCGCCGACGGTTTCCTGCGAGTAGTACCAGCGGCCGTCGATGCGTTCCAGATACACTCCCGGCAATTCGCGCGGAAAAGGGGTGAAGATATTCTCTCCGCTCAAGCTGTCGGTGTAAAGGCTGTCTTGCGGGATGCCTTTGAATCGGACGTAAAGCCCTTTGCCGTCGTAAATCTGCTTGAGCTGCACCGCCAGGCGCTGCGCTCCCTCGCCGGGGGAAAGCCCGTATAGCGTGCGGGCGGCTGCCGCAGCGTCGTAGGTCTCTTTTTGCAAATAATGCAAATGGACCAGCATGGTGTTGTGGGGGCTTTCCAGCGTAACCGGTACGTCGTCGAACCGCTGCGCAAAAAGACTGCCCGCAACGATCAGGAAAAAGAGGGTCAGGCGAATCGTTTTCATCGGTGGCCGTTTTGTTTGTTTATATCGCAAAAGTAAGGACTACCCCCCATTCGCAACAAACCGGCGGCCTTTACTCTCGAAAAATGTGGAACGCATAGGGCGCAGTGTTGTTAAATTGACAATTTCGCGATACATGCGGTGGGAGCGTAATATTTTCTGTACTTTCGAAGCGTTTTTACAAGCCAATATCAATTTTCTGACCGATGATTTTCCGAATCTTTTTCTTAGGACTGGTATTCCTGTTGTGCGCCGACTTTTCCGATGCTCAGCTCCTCGATCACGCTCAGGGGCAGTTGTTGATCAAACTGAAAAAGGGAGAAGACCCCCGCCGCTGGACCCTTGATTTCCAGCGCTTCGAAGGCGCGCCTGCCGAACTCGCCGCCCGGGAGCGGCTTTCCGAGCACCTGCACATCTGGCTGTATTCCTTCAACTTCCCGGTGGTCAACGAAGAGCGCTTGCTGGCGGCGGTGCGCCGGCACCCCGCCGTCGAGGTCGCTCAGTTCAACCACTTCCTCGAGTGGCGGACGGAGCCTGACGATCCCGGGTTCGCCCAGCAATGGCAGTACATCAACACCGGACAAAGCGGAGGGCTGCCCGGCGCGGATATCGATATGGAACTCGCCTGGGACATAACGACCGGCGGGCTGACCGCTGAGGGCGATACGATCGTCGTTTGCGTCATCGACGACGGCATCGACCCCGGCCATCAAGACTTTGGTGAAAACTTGTGGATCAACTATGCCGAGATCCCCAATAACGGCGTCGATGATGACGGCAACGGCTTCATCGACGACTACCGGGGGTGGAATACCGTCCAGGACAATGACAATATTTTTGCTGACGGTGGACACGGCACCCCGGTTGCGGGCATCGTCGGCGCCCGCGGCAATAACGGCATCGGCGTGGCCGGGGTCAGCTGGCACGTCAAAGTAATGGTGGTGCTGAACAGCGGCCTCTCCGAAGCCCAGGTGATCGAGGCCTATTCTTACCCGCTCAACAGCCGGATCATGTACAACGAATCCGGCGGCGAGGAAGGCGCTTTCGTGGTGGCCACCAACGCTTCCTGGGGGATCAACTTCGGCCAGCCGGACGACGCCCCCTTATGGTGCGCCTTCTACGATACGTTGGGCGTACACGGCATCATCAGTTGCGGCGCGACCATCAACGGCAATGTCGACGTCGATGCGCAGGGCGATCTCCCGACGGGTTGCGCCAGCGATTACCTGATCTCGGTTACCAACATGAACCATCAGGACATAAAAGTGAATCAGGCCGGCTACGGCCTCACTACGGTCGATCTCGGTGCTTTCGGTCAGGGTACCTGGACGACGGCTCTCGGGGATAACTATGGCGGTTTCGGGGGCACCTCCGGCGCGACGCCCCACGTGGCGGGCACGGTGGGCTTGCTCTATTCGGCCCCCTGCCCCAGCTTTATAGCGTTGGCTAAAGCGCTTCCCGGAGAAGCCGCCCTGCTGGCCAAACAATACATCATGGACGGGGTCGATCCCAATGAGTCTTTGGAAGGCATCACCGTTACGGGCGGCCGGCTGAACGTGCACAACAGCCTGCAGTTGCTCATGGCGAATTGCGGGCCTTGTCCGCCGCCGGCCGGGTTGCGCGCGGAGGCCGTCTCCGATACCAGCGCCGTGCTTTCCTGGGTACTGACGGACAGTGTCAATTTCGTGGATCTGCGCTGGCGTCCGGTGGGGGACACCCTGTGGGCGGAGGCGCCGGCCGCGGAGAGCCCCTTTGCACTCGACAGCCTGACGGCCTGTACCGAATACGAGTTTGAGCTCAAAGCTTTTTGCAACGCCGACACCCTCGATTTCGGTCCTGGCGAGCGCTTCAAAACAGAAGGTTGCTGCGAATTGCCGGCCGAATTTACCCTCGGCTATCTGGACGACAGCACCGCTGCTTTCTCCTGGACGGAGGTGCTGGCGGCCGACGGCTTCGCCTTGCGCATTCGCGAGCTTGGCGCCGAAACCTGGGATACCCTCGCCGTCGACGGCCAGTCGACAACCTCTACCTTTGAAGGCCTGGCCGGCTGCACGGAATACGAAGTGGAAATCCGTACCAAGTGCGCCAGTGACAGCCTTGTTTTTGGCAACGGCTTGATCTTTAGAACGAAAGGATGCGGTCCGTGCCGTGACCGGGAATATTGCATACCGGACGGCCTGAGCACGGAAGAAGAATGGATCGACAGCGTCAGTATCTTCACGTTGCAGTGGGCTTCCGGTTCGAATGAAGGATACGGCGATTTTTCGGACATGCCCGAACTGGTGCTCGAAGCCGGGTTATCCTATCCGGTCACCCTTACGCCGGGCTATAGCGATTTTCAATGGACGGAATACTTCGTCATCTACATAGACCTCGACCAGGACGGCGATTTCGGGATCGATGAGATCGTCTTTGACCCCGGCGCCGCGGTGACCGGGCCGGTATCCGGCAGTTTACAGATCCCCTTTGACGCTCCGCTCGGCGGCACGCGCCTGCGGGTGGTGATGCAGTACGAAAACGTAACGGGTAATTGCACCTTCCCTTCCGGTTCTTTCGGAGAAGTGGAAGACTACTGTGTCCAAATCGTTGAGCCCACCACTTGTCCGCCCGCAGTTAACCTGGATACCGTATTCGTAGCCCAAACGATGGCGCGCCTCGAATGGGAGCATCCGGGAGGCGCTTCCAGTTACCGGATCGCCTACCGGGGAGAAAATGATCCGGAATGGGATACCCTGGAAGTGGCCGGGAATAATATCTGGTTGATGAATCTGACTACCTGTACGGAGTACGTCGCCGAAGTGATCGCCGTTTGTCCGTTCGGGGCAAGTGAAAATGTGGCCGGGCCCATTCTCTTTGAAACGGCCTGCCCGCCCAGTTCCACCCGAGCACTGCCCATCGGCGTTCGTTTCGATACTTATCCCAATCCTTTTCACGAATCCCTGCAGGTCGTTCTGGAAGTGCCGGAGCGATATCGTGCGGTCCGCTTGGATCTGATCGACGCACACGGACGGGTAGTGGAACAACGGAACGTAGCGCCTGCCGCGGGTGTCGTCAGTTGGTCGGGCGAAGCCCTGCCCGCCGGCTTGTACTTTCTCCGGTTACATCTGGATGGGCGGATGACGGCTGTGCGACGGATCGTCAAGCTTTGAAGCCTTTAACCCGGTAAAAAAATAAAGCAGCCGCACCGTTCGGTGGGCTGCTTCCTACTCCATTTGGTTCCCCGGGCTATGCGAGGGCGAAAAAGTTGATCTATACGTATATAGATCACCGGTCATCTGAGCGTTATCGGCTCTCCGGGAGGGCGGCGCGATTCGATCGAAGCGAATTCGATCCACACCGGCAAGATTGTTTTTTTAAAAAGGCTTTTGTTTCTTAGGTCGTTGCTTATTTTCCGGAATATGAGGCTGGTAGGTGGGGTCAATACTTTTTGGGGAGAAATGCTTACTACCCTACAAAAATGAGGAATATTCCCTTTAAGGGCAAATTTTCCGGATTTATTATAGAAAGAAAATCTGTATAACTGGCTTTATTTAGTGAAAACATCCGGTATCCGGATATTTTATCGATCAAAGGTCTTCATCATATGGGTTGCAAAGCGCGTACCAGTAGCCGATGGCGCAGAAGTTTCTCAGTCCGTATTCTCTTAGTTTGTGTTTGATGGCGGTTTTGTAGCGTTCGACGGTCTCGACTTGCAGCGGCTTATCGTCCAGTTGTGTCATTACGAGAGCGATCTCCTGGTTCGTTAAGCCACTCGCCATGCAGCGCAGCACCTGGCGCTCGCGCGGGGTCAGCGTCAGGAATCCTTCTTTTTTTCTATCCCGATCAGTCTTTTCTTCATCGGCATTTTCCCGGCCATCCTGCGGGGGCGGATTGCCGTTCTGATGGCAATAGAGGATCGCCTCGCAGATTTCTCTCAGTCCTTTCCGTTTGGGAATGCAGCCGGCAGCTCCCCAATTGATGAGGGTTTTGATAAATTCCGGCTCGTCGCGACCGGAAAAGATAATGATTTTCAGTTTAGGGAAGAGATGTCGGTTTGTATTGACGAAGGCGATGAGCTCAGGCCGGTCATCCGTGAGGATGTCGAGCAGGAGGACGTCTACCTTATTTTTGTGCAAAAGGCGGTTTAACGTCCTCAGGTTATCAGCCTGACCGACGAATGCCAATCGGGGGTGTCTCTGTAATTCTTTTGCGAGCAAATCGCAGATCACCTTGTGGTCGTCGGCGACTAAGACCTGAATTTCGCGCCCCTCCATTTTGAAGTATACATTTAATTATTTCCCATAAGCGGAAGTATTACGCTGATGGCGGTTCCGGCATTCGGAGCGCTTCGGATATCGTATGTACCCTGCCAGTCTTTCACGCGCGCTCTGACGTAGCGGAATCCGTTGCCTTCCTTTTCCACCAGTTGCCCTGTGTCAAAACCTTTTCCGTCATCAGCTATCCGCAGTTGGATATATCCCTCTTTTTCGCAGAGGTCGATCGCAATGCGTTGCGCATCGGCGTGCAACAGGGCGTTGGCGAGCAAGGTATACGCCATGTTCTTAATATCTTCTCCCATCTCCGGCGAAACCACTTTAGGAAGTTGCCCCAGATTGAGGTGGAGGTCGATATTCCTGCTTTTCTGTACGACGCGGCAGAATTCTTCTATGTCTCTGATCCAGCTGTCCTTCGGGTGGGACAGTTCTCTGTCTAGCGTTCGTACTTCATCGTATGCTTTGGTCAGCATTTCGAGTACGCGCTCCAGGTCATTTTTTTCCAGTGCGCGCGACTCGAAGGCATTGATGCTTTCTTCCTGCATCCAGCGGGTGGCGACCAGTTGACTGCTGACGCTGTCGTGCAGCAATTTGCTGATGCGGGTCCGCTCTTGTCGGATCCCGCTGAGCTGAGCGCTTTGGGTCTTGATCTGGGCATTGGCGATCAGGTTTTCAATTTCCCGCTGGTGCTTCAACCCCTGGTACTGCATCGTGGCCAGGTGAACCTCCTGGCGCTTGCGGGCGTTGTAGCGCGCTACCCGGGCGATGTAGCCGACCAGGATGACGGCGAGCAGCAGCGCGCCGGCCAGGGCGCTCAGGAAGTAGTTCCAATTAGCTTGTTCCTGGCGTTCGGCGCGGGCAACGGCGAGCTCCCTACTCAGCAGTTCGGTTTTGAAATTTTCGCTGGCTGCCGCTACTTGTTCCCGGTAAACCTCGCGCTCCAGCCGGAGCAGCTCCCTCAGATAGTTTTCTGCTTCCTGGTGGCGGCCCATCCCGGAATAAACATCCGCGTACTGCTCGTAGATAAAGATGGAGTCCCGTTTACCGCCGAGTTTCCCCAACGCCTGCTCGGCCTGCTGAATCAGCGAGAGCGCCTGGGGGTATTGATCCTGGTAATAAGCCAGGAGGCTCAGATTACAATACGCATCGAAAATCAGCAGCGACGCATCGAGCGTCCGGGCCAGCTCCAGGCTGCGTCGGTAGTAGGTCTCCGCCTGCTGCAGGCTGTCGACGTCGTAGTGGACGGCTCCCAGCAGGTTGTAGGCCATTGCCAGCCGGCGCAGCGAGCCGCTATGCCGGAATAGCCGGACGGCGGTAGCGAGGTGCCGCCGGGCCTGCTCCATGCTGTCCAGGTGGTAAAAGACCTGGCCGAGGCCATAGTGGGCGGTTCCCCACTGTACGGTATCCGGCAATGCCTCGAAAACGGCGATGGCTTCGTGCAGGGGCCCTTTGGCGGAATCGAGCTGATCGGCGCTGCGGCGCAGATTGCCCAGGATCATCAGGGCGTTGCCGTAATGCCGGCGCGCGTCATCCCGTCCGCGCAAAATGTAGATTGCGCGGAGCGCATAGTAAATACCGTTTTCCAGATCGGCGCTTTCGCGATCTTTGGTGATGGCGATTTCTCGGCAGACTACCGCCACCCGCAGGCTGTCGCCGGCGCTTTCCCAGTACTTCAGGGCGTTTTCCAGGTTGAGGTAAGCAGCAACCCATTCGCTTTGCCTTCGCAAAGCAATCCCTTTGACCTCCCGGCTCTCGGCGAGCGCCAGGGGTCGGTTAAGAGTATTCGCCAGCGTCTCCGCCTTTTCGGCTAGACGCAGCGCTTTTGGATCATCACGGCTCTCCAGCGCTTGTTTGGCCTCAGAGATTAATGATTCGAGGTCATCGGTTGCTCCGAAAACCAGCGTTTGGCCTGCCGTGAATAATAGGGTCAGAGAGAGGGCGAAAAAAAATTGGCGTTCCATTATCATTGAGGCCTTTTGATTTTTCGGGGTTAAGGGATTGGTTTCTCAGGGTATATCGCTGCTTTCGCGAGCCGGCCTGCAAAAAAATTATGAACGCGTAGCTATTTGGAACGATTGGTTCTGCCTGGCTTTCGACCCGTAGCCCTGCTACGAGGCGAATCCGGCAGAACGCGAATGCTGGTTTTTTCAAAAGCACTATCTCCCAACCAACTCTCGCCGGTTTCACCGCGCGGGTATCTACTTCCGTATCAACGCAAGAGTAGGGTAAAGCCTTTTACAAGACCCCATCAGTGCATATTGCGCGTTTTCGCTTTTTTCTTCTTCTTGTCCGAACTGAGTCCCCTCGGAGTGGCGCCGTTTCCTTCACCGCTGGCGCCTTCTCCGCTATGCTCCATTTCGAAGAGCAGCTCGTTTCTCTTTAATGCCGTCTCATTTAAAAACGTTTCGGCCTCGTTGACCGTATCGAAGAAGACGGTCATTGCCAGGTAGTTGCCTTCAACTTCTCCGGTTTCGGCATATTCGGCGGCGTGGGTATTGAACGCAGCAGGGTCAAAAAACGGGGCAAACGATCCGGTGGCGGTTCCGGGGGAGGCCGGCGCCAGCGCGACCAGGGTCTCCAGAATGCCGTTGTCGGGGGTCGTTACATTCAGCACGTCTTTTGAAGGGGCCAGTGTGCAGCCGTCGGGCGCCAGCAAGAAAAACGGAGTATAGCTCACCTTCCCGTTGGGTTTTTCCAAATACACGTACGGGCAGTTGTAAGCGATCTCGTCGTTGATCACCTTGGCCGGCAGGCCTGCTTGCTCCCGGTCGGCGTCGGCGTAGATCATCAGCGTTGCGAACTCGCCTTCGAGAGCCTGATTATCGCCCGTCACCGTTACGGTCACCTTCAGGCGGTAAGTGGCGGGATCGACGCCCGCACCCGGATCGAGGAGGATCATCTTTTGTTCGAACGCTTGCGGGTCGCCGGTCTTTTTCGCGACCTGGACGTCGACCAAAGTGCCTTCTGCCTGGTGCTGCGGCGTTCCCCAGCTGCTGACCGAATAGTCGGCCGGCGTGCGCAGAGCGATAAATAGGCGATAATCGGTTTCGCCGTCTACTTTCACCAAATAAAGATAAGGGGCATTGTCCTGAAATACCTTTGATCTCATAGTGTTGTATTTTGACTATCGGAATGGTGCTTACGCCATCCAAACAGCCTATTAGGGGTAGAACTGTGGATGTCTTTTAAACTAAAAGGTATTGCTATTTACAGGTAAAATTGGCAAAAACCGGAGAAATCAATCCCCCGGTTTCCGGATGATCGGCCGATTTAAAGCATGTTTGGGGCGGGTTCGTTATGAAAATCAACAGGTTAATTAAAAGATAAAATGTGAGTTTACCGGGGTAAATGAGCATTTTATCTTGACGACAGGTTCCTAACCTGTTGATTTACAATAGAAGCAAGCTCCAAACATGCTCGTATCCGGATTACCCGTAGTTTTTGTCGTTTGCGCAGCGGACAGACCGGAACAGATAAAAAAGGGCAAACTGATATAAAAATTATTGTTTTTTATTTGGATTTTAAAAACAAATAGTTTTAATTTGTGGTGTCCCCTTATCCTAACTAGCAAAAAATGAATGACAGATTTTTACTTTCAAAGGTCGACTGGCGGGAACGCTTTCGATGGGCTCGTTCCCGGGCGTGGCAAAACGCGAAAAGGCATTGGTACAAATTCGGTCTGTTGATTTTGGCGGGCTTCCTGCTTCAGCATAAGGACCTCAGTATCGACTTGCACCTGAACGGAGGAAAACCGGCGAGCCTTTCAGAGGGGACGGCGGCGCGCGCGGTCGTGCCGCAAGCAGCGGCGGCCTCTTCGACAGATGCTCCTCAGCCCAGGAATACTTCCTTGATCACCGCGGCGAAGAAGCCGGCTGCCCGGACGGCTGACGTTGCTCAGGACGACAATCCGGCTAATACCTTTTCCAACCTTAGCTTCGGAAGCGCCGCGGATGAAGACGCCCGGGCCCGGGCCGAGAAGCGCCGGAAACAACTGGCCTACGTCGATCACTACGTAGCGATCGCCCGAAGAGAAATGGAAAAATACGGCATACCCGCCAGCATCACCCTGGCGCAGGGACTGCTGGAGAGCAACGTCGGGGAAAGCCGTCTGGCCCGGAAAAACAACAACCACTTCGGCATAAAATGCTTTTCCAAATCCTGCCGGAAAGGGCATTGCAGCAATTTCACGGATGATCACCATAAAGACTTTTTCCGGATCTACGCCAATGCCCGGGAAAGTTATCGCGCCCACAGCTCGCTGCTGAAAAATAATAAGCGTTATCAGGCGCTATTTGACCTGGATCCGACCGATTATCGCGCCTGGGCGCACGGGCTCAAAAAAGCAGGCTACGCTACCGACAAACATTATGCCTATAAAATTATCGGACTGATCGAAGATTTGCGTTTGTATCGTTTTGATAAATAAACCGACCCAAAAATAACAGCCATGGAAAGAATGAAAATTACCTCCGGCCACCAGGTGGTGATGCCGCACCTGACGGTTACCGGCGCTGCGGACTTCATCGACTTTACCCGTCGCGTCTTCAAGGCGGAATTGACCGCGAAAGTCATGCGGGATGAATCGTTGATCATGCACGGGGAGATCAGCATCGGCGGCAGCACGGTAATGTTTGCCGACGCCACCGAGGCGTTCCCTCCCCAAACTGGCGCCCTGTACGTCTATGTTCCCGATACTGACGAGACTTACCGGACGGCGATCGAAGAAGCAGGTGCTATTTCTTTGATGGCGCCTTTTGATGAAAGTTATGGCGCCCGGGCCGCCGGTTTTCGCGATCCTTTCGGAAACAGCTGGTGGATAGCGACACTGAAATGATTTGGGTGTATAACATTTCAGGGGCGCCCTGGAGGATAGTCCAGCATAGCTCTCGATCGAGAATTCATATTGCCCCCCATTTGTTATAAACTCAAATGATTTTGGTGCTCAGGGAGTGATCAGGATTTTTTCCAGCAATATTCTTTTATTCTCCGAAACGACTTCCAAGAGGTACCAACCGGGCGGGAGCATATCCAGGTATAAGGTGTTGCCGGCAATGGGCCGGAGGGCCGCCAGTTGACCGGTTGCGTCATAAACGCGCGCTTCGGCCTCGGGGAGCGGCGCCGAGAACTGGAGGCGGCCGTGCGTGGGGTTGGGGAATACGGTTAGCACGGGGGCTTCGGCAGGTTCCGCGCTCGGTGTGAGCGTCGAACGGACCTGGGCGATGAAGGCGTCGTTCTTACCTGCTGCATTCAGGGTCACGTTATCGAATGCGCCTTCGCCGGCAAAGGTTCCTCCGGTGTAGACATGGCCGGCCGGGCCGGCGGCGACCGTGTAACTGATCAGCGCGTCATCGCTCAGGCCGGCAGCCAGCCAGCGCAAGTCGAGATCGGGAGTGAACGCAGCGGTCAGGCCGGCAAAAGCAGCGCCGGCGGAAATATTTTGCCCGTCGATCTCGAGGTTTCCCTGAAAAAATCCGGTGAGGACCACCTGCTCGCCGTTGAGTGCAAGATCCAGGCTTTGCTGAATAGCAGGGTTGCCGATGGCGCGGGCGGAAAGCGGGCTGCCGTCCGGGGCGCAACGAAACAAGAAAATGTCCGGATTGCCGGATTGGCTTTGTACGGACACGCCCTGCCCGAGGTCCAGAACACCGATCAGAAAACCCGTCCCGAAAATTTCGCCTGCCGGGTTCACCGCCAGCGCAGTGAGGTCCTGATCCTGAGCGCCGATGCCCTGCCTGGCCCAAAGGGGGGCCCCCGTCGCATCGAGGCGAAGGATAAACACATCGCGATCCAGGCTGACCGAGCGCAGCAGGGTGTTGTCTACGATCAGGGAATCATTGAAAAAGCCACCCACGATAGCGCCGCCGTCCCCGCCGGGCGCCAGGCAGGTAGCGCGGGCGTCGTTGCTTTGTCCCCAGGCCCCTGCCCAGTACAGGTCGCCTTCGGTTGAAAACTTCGCTACGAACAGGTCGGTATCGCCCTTGGCGATCAGAAGCGTATCTGCAAAGAACAGGGTATCCGAAAAGTAGCCGGCGATGAACAAATCACCTTCCGCGTCGGTGATGAGGCCGCCCACGTTTTTGGAGCCGGAGCCGTCGATGGACTGCGCCCAGAGCGGCTCGCCTTCGCCATTGTATTTGGCAAGGAAGATACTTTTGGGATTTTGAGCCGTGGTGAGAGAAAACGGACCGACCGGTAGGGACAGCCAGTAAGTACCCGTTATGAAAAACTGACCTCCGGCGTTGACCGCCAGCCCCTGGACCTCGTCGTCGAAGACGCTGCCGAGCGATTGCACCCATACAGGCGCGCCGCCGGCGGTAAACCGGGCCAGGATCAGGTCGTTTTCCCCGGCCCCGGCCAACGGCTCGCCGCCGATGATTGACGTTTCGTTGAACGTGCCCGCCCAGAGCAGATCGCCATTGGGCGCGATTGCTATTTCCCGGCAGGTCTCATCCTCGGTGGAGCCCAGCGCCGTCGCCCATTCCCAGCTTTGTGCGTTCAGGTGAGCGGTGAGCAGCAGGGCATGCGCAAAAAATATTCCCCGCATTTGTACAATAGCGCTTTTCATTTGTTCTTTGTTTGAAAAGAAAGAGATTGACTATGAAAACCAAAATGCTAACGACGGGGATTCTCGCTTTGTTTGTTCTGGTCATTTTTGCTTGTGGCGGCGGGTCGACCAATGAAGAAGCGGCCGAGGAGACGATCGGACCGACCGGCAATCCGGCTATCGACGGCTTGACCCAGGAAATACAAAAAAGCCCGAACGACCCGGAACTGTACGCCACGCGCGCCGAAATGTTTTACCAGAACGAAGGTTACGACGAAGCCATCCAGGATCTCAGCCGCGCTCTGGCCCTCGATTCCCTGAATATCGACTACCACCATTTACTTGCCGATGTTTATCTCGATTATTACAAATCCCGGCTGGCCCTCAAAACTATGGAACGCGCCGCAGCCCTCTATCCCAACCGCATTCCTACCCTCCTGAAGCTTTCGGAAGTACAGCTCATCCTGAAAAAAAATGAAGCCTCGATGAAGACCATCGAACGGATTCTCAGTATCGATCCGCAGAACGCGGAAGCCTATTTCATGTTCGGGATGAATTTCAAAGAAACCGGGGACACCCTCCGGGCGATCAACAGCTTTCAGCAGGCGGTGGAAATAGACCCCGACCTCATCGACGGCTGGGTGAATCTAGGACAACTGCATAGCGCGCTCGGTAACGAGATCGCGGGCCGCTTTTTTCGAACGGCTATAGAAGTAGCGCCGAACAACATGAACGCCCTTCACGCCCAGGCCTATTACCTGGCCGGACAGGATGACCTGACCGGAGCGCTGGACATTTATCGCCGCATGGTTCGGTTAGATCCGCAATATGAAGAAGCGTACTTTAACTCCGGGCTTTTGTACATGGACCTCGATTCGCTGGAACGCGCCCGCCAACAGTTCGATCTGGCAGTCAAGGTCGATCCCACTCACGTCAGAGCTTATTACTTCCGGGGGGTAGCCGCCGAAATGCAAGGCGATGTCGGACAAGCCCGAGCCGACTACCAGCAGGTGCTCAAATTATCTCCCGACTATCAACCTGCTCAGGAAGGATTGGCCCGGCTGGAGGCGCTGCAGTAAACCCGGGTTCCCCTTTCGTTCGAGAAAATTTTGCGCAGATGCAACCCTTCCTGCCAGCGGCTGTCTCTACAATTGAAATGATTCGGAATTGGACTACGCCAGTAAACACCGGAACCTTATTGAAAAGTGCAAACGAGGGGAACGCCAAGCCCAGTTCGAACTCTATCAGCTTTATTCGCGGGCGATGTACAACATCTGTCTGCGAATGGTGCGCAATGAGCAGGACGCGGAAGACCTGTTGCAGAATGCATTTATTGACATTTTCACCAAGTTGCATACTTTCCGCTACCAATCGTCTATCGGCGCCTGGATAAAACGCATCGTCGTCAATAACTGCATCAACTTCCTGAAACGGAACCGCGTCTTCATGGAGGAGCTCGAAGATCGGCACGCCAGCGTAGAAGCACCGGCAATGGAAGAAGAATCGGTCAGCTTAAACGTAGGCAAAGTCAAACGGGCGATGATGGCCCTTCCGGACGGATACCGGGTCGTTTTCTCCCTTTATTTGCTCGAAGGATACGATCATAAAGAAATCGCACAGATCCTCAACATCAGCGAAGCAACCTCCAAGTCGCAGTTCAGCCGCGCAAAAAGCAAACTTCGCGACCTGCTCCAATCGGAGGAGTTGAGCATCTGAGCGCAAAAGAATTCATATGCAGCGTCAACCATTGGAACAATTCATCAAAAGCAACCGCGAGACGTTTGATGACGCATCGCCTTCGCCCCGGTTGTGGAACCACATAGCAAGTGAGCTCGATCAGCGAAGAGGCAAGCGGGTGGTCATGTGGCGAACCCTGCGCGCCATTGCCGCCGCGCTGGCTTTGTTGATCACCGGCGCCGGCATCGGCAGCTATTTCGCGCAGCAGCAGGCCGTTTCGATCGCCACGATCGAAGGGGTGATGCCCGAATATTCGGAGATGGAGCGCTATTACCAGCAGCAGATTCAGGAGAAATACCAGCAGCTCGCCGCCCACGATAAAACGGAGTTGGTTGCCGGTGACCTGAAGCAGCTCGACAAAGTGATGCAGGAATTAAAAGCCGAACTACTCAAGGCGCCTCGCGGCAAGGAAGAACAAATCGTGGAAAACCTGATCCAAAGCTACCGGACGAAAATAGAGATCCTCAGCCGCGTCCTGGAAAGAATGCAAACGTCTAATCAAAATAACACGGATGATGAAATTAGTATATAACCTTGGCCTGGCGCTCCTCTTGCTGGGCCTGCCAACGGTAGTCGCTACGGCTGCCGGAAAGGGCGAGTTCACGAAAACCATCAAAAAAGAATTCGAGATCTCTCCCGACGGCACCACGGATATCACCAACAAGTACGGTAAGGTCGCTTTGAAGACCTGGGACCGCAACCGGGTCAAAATTACCGTCTCTATCGTAGTACGGGCCGGCAGCGAATCCGAAGCCCAGGAGGTCTTCGACCGCATCGATGTGGCCTTCTCCAACAGCCCAAGCCTGGTAAAAGCACAAACCAACATCGAAAGCAGAAAAGGCAGAAAGTGGTGGAATTGGAACGATGACGACAAAAGCGATTACTCGATCAACTACGAGGTATTCCTTCCCGCGGGGAACAATGTCGTCGTCAATAACAAATACGGCGACGTATACGTCGCAGAGTTAGGAGGAAGAGCCGACCTCAATGTAAAATACGGCAACTTCAAAGCCGACGGCTTCGGCGGCGACGCCGAAATCGACCTCGGCTACGGCAACGGATCGCTGGAACGGGCGAACAACCTGAACCTGGACATCAAATACGGGAAGTTTCAATGTGAAAACGCCAACCGCGTAGACATCCTCAGTAAGTACTCCAAAATAAGGATGGAGCAGGCCGGACAGGTGAATTGCGAATCAAAATACGACGATTACAACCTCGGAGAAGTCGAGTCGTTCCGCAATACCGGCAAATACGATAATTTCGACATCCGGTCGGCCCAGTCCGTGGTGGTTCGCACGAAGTACACCGAAATCGATATCGATGAGGTCGGCGGCGCGCTCGAACTGGAAATGGAATACGGCAACGCCGCCATCGAACGCCTGGCCAACGGCTTCGAAGAGGTAAACCTCAACGGCCGCTACACGGATTTCCGCCTTTACGTGGAAGACGGCGCAGCTTTCCGGATGGACGCCGCCGCGGAACACGCCGGCATTCGCTATCCCAGCGGCATGACCATCACTTATGAAAAAGAAAGCGGCGACAGCCGGGAGGTCCGGGGCTACCGCGGCAGCGATAGCGCGCCTTCCGTGATTCGCGCCCGCCTTACTTACGGCGGGCTGAGGGTTAGTCAGTAAAACGTAAATATTTTTTCATACTAGTCCAACTTTGACCGCTTCGGGACGCCGGAGCGGTTTTTTGTTTAACCCGGGTTATTCATGGGGGCTTCGCAATAGATGAATCCATAAATAATCCGGGTTTATCCGGGATAGCCTCGGAACAAATAGCCGGCGATCAGAAACGATTCCTCGAAATCATTTTTTCTTATTCCCGAATTGACGTTATCTTAAGCGCTTACCAAAACACCGCGCAATGAAAATCAGGTTCTGCGGCGCCGCGCGCGAAGTGACGGGCAGCGCCCATCTGGTCACTCTGGATGATGGATTCTCCATTTTGCTGGATTGCGGCCTGTATCAGGGGCATGACGAAGAGATGGAGCAATTTAATGAAACCTGGTTGTTCGATCCGGCCCAGGTCGATTGTGTCGTGCTTTCTCACGCCCATATCGATCATAGCGGCCGACTGCCCAAACTCGTACGCGACGGTTTTGACGGAATGATCCACGCTACGCACGCCACCCGCAGCTTGTGCTCCATCATGCTGCTCGACAGCGCCTACATCCAGGAGCGCGACGCCGAGTACTTCAACCGCCGTCAGAAAAAGAAAGGCCGGAAGGAAAGACGCCAGCCGTTGTACACTTCTAAAGACGTCGGGACAACGTTGGAAAAGTTTGTCGGATACGGCTATGAGCGCTGGTTCCGTATCCACCATTCGGTGGAAGTGCTCTTCCGGGACGCAGGCCACATCCTGGGCAGCGCCAGCGTAACCCTGCGCATCCGGGAAAACGGCGAGACCCGCCTCTTTGGGTTTACCGGCGACATCGGACGCCCCAACCGGCCCATTCTCCGGGACCCCAAGCCAATGCCTGAACTGGATTACCTGATCTGCGAGTCGACCTACGGCGACCGCGACCACGAACAACAACCGGCGGAAGTCGCGCATTTCCTGAAGATCATCACCGACACCTGCGTAGAACGCAAAGGTAAAGTGATCATTCCTGCGTTCAGCGTGGGACGCACCCAGGAGATCGTCTATATGCTCGACCGACTGGAGACAGAAGGGCGGCTGCCCCACGTGCCCGTATACGTAGACAGCCCTCTGGCCGTCAACGCCACCATGATCTTCGGCGCACATCCCGAATGTTTCGACAACGAGCTGAACGAGTATATGCTGATCGACGATAACCCTTTCGGTTTCAATAACCTGACTTATGTCCGCCACGTCGACGTTTCCAAAGAACTCAACCACATGCCCGAGCCTTGCATCATCATCAGCTCGGCAGGCATGATCAACGCCGGGCGGGTGAAGCATCACGTATACAACAATATCGACCAGGCGGCCAACACGATCCTGATCGTCGGGTACTGCGCGCCGGGAACGCCGGGCGGTGCTTTACGCGATGGCGTCGAGACGCTCCGGTTGTTCGGAGAATACAAGCCGGTGCGGGCCAAAGTGGAAGTGATGGATTCTTTTTCGGCGCATGCCGACCGGACGGAACTGGCGGACTTTCTGGAAAACCAGCAATCCCTGAAAAACCTTTTCCTGGTACACGGCACCCTCGATCGGCAGGAAGCCTTCCGCCGGCTGCTGGGAGAGAAGGGATTTGGCTCGGTAACCATTCCGGAGTTGGGAGCCGAATTCACTTTACCGTAGCGTCCCGAAAATTAGAGCATGTTTGGAGCGGGTTCGTTATGAAAATCAATAGGTTAACTAAAAGACAAAATGTGAGTTTACCGGGGTAAACGAGCATTTTATCTTGACGACAGGTTCCTAACCTGTTGATTTGCAAAGCAAGCTCCAAACATGCTAAGCTTTCTGGTTCTGTATCTTATTCAACACCAAGGCGGCCTTGATGAGGAAGTCGTCGTGGAACTGGTGGTACTCGTTGTAGACCATCATCAGCCGGGCGGCGTCATAAGCGGCCGATTTGGGCGTAATCTGGCGCGACGCGATGGGGTGCAGCCAATACTCCAGGTTGTGGGAGCGCAGATACGACCGGTCGAAGTCGAAGTTGATGACTACGGCCAGTTTGTTGAGGGAGAACAGGTACTCCGTCTCTTTGTTGAGGTCTTTCTGCAGGTCGATGATGTTGTTGCGGTGGAAGTTGGCTCCGGCGCGTTCGCACAAAAAGACATCCCGGCGGCCGTCAAATACGACGATATCGCGGAAGCGATATTTGCGCATGTTTTTGGTCAGGAAATTCTTAATCGGCATCTTGGAAGGGCGGAGCTTTTTGAAAACGAAGCGCAGTTCGTTTTCATTCAGTCGGAAGTCCTCCCGGTACGGTTTGCGTCGGCGGGTGCGCATATTGATGACCTCTTTGACGCGGCCGACGGTGTGCCCCAGTTCGTTGGTTTTGGAGTAGACGCTTACGAAATCGATATCGGCGTTATTGATCCAGCTTTCTACAAAGATTTTGTTGCTGCCGTGCTCAAAAACCAGAATACAGATTTCACTGATCGCATAAAAGTTGGGGTACCCTCCGTAAATGTTGCCATACTTTAGTTCTAGAAATGCGGTACTACTGTTCACGGTCCAAATTTTGGTTTTTACTAATTATTTTCTACCCAGCTTTTTGTTTTCACCTGTGCTTATTGCAATTTAACAGAAAATGAATAGGGCGTAAAATTTCGCTGGATTTATTTTAATCGCCCGAAAGTACAGCTTTCTCCGTACTATCGGCACAAGTTTAATCCAAAAACAAAAAATTTCCGTTCTCGTATATCTTTTCGTCGTCGGCGAATATCCTACCGGAGCGCGTCATATCCGTGATCATATCCCAGTGCACTGAGGATTGGTTCTTGCCGCCTGCCTGTAGATAAGACTGCCCGATGGCGAGATGCACCGTGCCGCCGATCTTTTCATCAAAAAGAATATTTTTGGTAAAACGGCTGATATCGTAGTTGGTGCCGATGGCGGCTTCTCCGAAGCGCCGCGCGCCTTCTGTGGCGAAGATCCGGTCGAGGAAATCCTTGCCCCGGCTCGCTTCCCAGCGTTCTACGTATCCGTCCTTCACCCATAAGGTAACGCCTTCGACCTCCGTATTCATGTATACCCCCGGATAGTTGAAATGCACGACGCCGCTGACCGAGTCTTCGACCGGGGAGGTGTAAACTTCCCCGGAAGGCATATTGGTGCGGCCGTCCGAGTTGATCCAGGTGCGTCCTTCGGCGGAAAAACGAATGTCCGTGCCTTCATCATTAGCGTAACGAATGGATTTCCGCTGGTTGAGAAAATCAACGATGGCCTGCTGGCGCCGGCGCACCTCCAGCCAGCTGGCGACGGGGTCTTCGTCGAAGACCTTGCAGGCGTTGTAGACAAAGGTTTCGTATGCTTCCAATGACAAGCCGGCCTCCTGGGCGGCGGCCATAGTCGGGTATTGGCAGGTCGTTCGCTTGAGGTCGCGCGTTGCCGTGCGTTTGAAGTAGGCGTTCATCGCCGGCTGCATGGCCTGCTGCCGGGCCTGGCGCTTGTCGGGGTCCACTTCCTGATCTTCCCGCAGGTTGTAAGGCGCCCGGATGTTGAGATAGGCGTCAAATTCATTCATCGCCTGGGTAAAAAGAGGCGAGACGTACTGCAGCTGATCTTCGGAAGCAAGGGTGAGCAACAGGCGGTTTTGTTCCCGGAAGTTGAGATCGACCTCTACGATGGCGCCGGCCTGTAAGGTTTCGCGGTAGACTTCGCGGACGAGGGGCTCGGCCAGGGTGGTCGTACGCACCAGAAGACGGTCGCCGGCCTTGATCTCTAGACAGTAATGGACAAGGAGGTTCGCGTATTTAGCGAGAATCGGATTCATAATTATTACTTCAAACGGCTTTACATTCACCAGTGTTTGACCTGATACGGGTAGCGTATTTTGTATTGTTCCTTAACGAGCTGCAACAGCATAGTCCGCAACAGGTCGATGTTTTCCTTGGTCAGGGCCGAAACGAAAACGTTTTCGTGACCAAACTGATATTTCAGGCTCCCCTGTAGGCCTTCTTCAATCTCCCGTTTAGCTTCTTCATCGACGAAGGGGTCGTAGTATTTTTTTCGGTAAAGATCGATCTTATTGAATACCAGAAGCGTCGGTTTTTCGAGCGCGTCCAGGTCTTTGAGGGTATGATTGACGGTACGAATCTGGTCTTCGTGCTGAGGGTGCGCAATATCGACCACGTGCAGCAGGATGTCGCTTTCGCGGACCTCATCCAGGGTCGACTTGAAGCTCTCAATCAGGTGGTGAGGCAATTTGCGAATAAACCCGACGGTGTCCGACAGCAGGAACGGCGTATTGTCGTACGCCACTTTGCGCACGGTGGTATCGAGGGTAGCGAACAGTTTATCTTCGGCGAATACGTCCGATTTGGTGAGCAGGTTCATGAGAGTGGACTTGCCGACGTTGGTGTAGCCTACCAGGGCGACCCGCACCAGTTCGCCGCGGCTTTTGCGTCGCGTCACGTTTTGCTGGTCGATCTTTTCCAGTTTTTTCTTCAGGATGGAGATCTTGTCGCGCACGATACGGCGGTCCGTTTCGATTTCTTTTTCACCCGGACCCCGCATGCCGATGCCCCCGCGCTGGCGCTCGAGGTGGGTCCACAAACCCCGCAGGCGGGGAAGCAGGTACTGCATCTGGGCGAGTTCGACCTGGGTCTTGGCCTGGGCGGTCTGCGCCCGACTGGCGAAAATGTCGAGGATGAGGCTGCTGCGGTCGATGATCTTGACCTTGAGAGCTTCTTCGATGATGTTTACCTGTTTGCCCGAGAGGTCATCGTCGAAGATGACCATGGTGACGGCTTCATTTTTATCCAGGTATTCTTTGATTTCCTGCAATTTGCCCTTACCGATGAAGGTCTTGGGATCGGGATGAGGCATTTTTTGGATGAACCGTTTTGCCGTACTGGCGCCGGCGGTCAGCGCCAGAAATTCCAGTTCGTCCAGATATTCATTGACGAGTTCTTCGGATTCTCCTTTCTCCACGAGCCCGACGAGGACAGCGTATTCTGTTTCCCTTTTTAACCCCTTGGTTTCCTTTTCACCTAGATTCCAGTCATTTCTCATAGATTGTCAAAAGTCAGTTTTCACCTCTTCGTTCAACGGAGTCTTTGCTTCTCGCTTCCGGATTCTTTTTAACTGCGCAGTGAACAGAATAGTTTCGGTTCTTAGGCATTTGTTTGGCTTTTCAATATAAAGTTTTTTTCGGTTAAATGACAATCGACGGGATTTTTGCTACTAAAAAAATAAACAGGCGCTTACTGTTTTTTCACCCACTTAACCGGATTGAGACGCTGTTTTTCCCGCCATATCTCAAAATGCAGCTCGGTGCGAACACTGCCGACCTTGCCGATGATCTGTTGTGCTTTGACGACGTCGTCGCGACTGACGTAGACTTCCGCCAGGTTCGAATAAACGGTATAGTAGTCGCCATGGCGAATGATGACCATATTCTGATAACCCTGAATAAAACGCGTGCCGACGACCTGCCCCTCGAAAATGGCGTATACTTCTGCGGAAGGCCGGGTGCGGATATCAATGCCGTTGTTCATCACCATGATGGTTTTCAGGTTGGGATGCGGCTGGGCGCCGAACGGGCGGCTGACTTCGCCCTGGCTTACCGGCCACGGCAGGCGTCCCTGGAAGGTGTGGAAATCGGACCGGATCGCGGGCGCGCTGCCCTCAATACGGCCGGCTGCGGCGAGTGCTTCGGGGCGGCGGGCGGCACGGCGTTTCTCGGCCATGGCTTCGCGAATAACCGACTCGATAGCGGCATTGAGCTTTTCGTGAGCGGCCTGCTGGTCTTTGAGTTCCGCGATGAGTCTTTTTTCGTCCGACTTTAAAGTGGACAGCAGCTTGTTCTTGCTTTCCAGTTCGGCGGCCAGCAAGTACTGTTGCTTCTCGGAGGCGGCCAGCAGATCGGCTTTTTGCACCCTTCGCCGGGCCAGCTGTTCGGCGCGTTCGGCCAGCGAGGCCTGCGTCTCCTCGATGAGGCGGGCCTGCCGGCTCCGGTAGCGATCGTATTGCAATAAATAGCGCCAGCGCCGGAACGCCTCGTTGAAACTGTCCGCCGAAAAGAGAAAGAGCAAATAGCTGTTGTTGAGCTTATGCCGGTAGGCCGTGCGGAGCATGGCGGCGTATTCCGCCTTCAACTGCTCGATATCGCGCCGCAGCGCGGCGATCACCTCGTTGTTGCGGGCGATGCCGGCATCGGCGTAGGCAATTTCTTCCCGCAGGGTGGTGATGAGCTGCTGTCGCTTTTGGATTTGCTGCTGCAGCGTAAAGTAACTGTCGAGCGTGGCCGCCCGGTTTTTCTTGGTCTCGTCCAGCAGGCTGGTCGTTTCCTTGATCTCCTGGAGCAGCCGTTTGCGACGTTCTTCCAGTTCTTTGCGCGACTGCCCGCTCAGGGCGCCGGGCAGCAAAAGGAGCAGGGCGAAGCCCAGGAGGGCGAACCTAATCGTAGCTGGCGCGGGTGTATCGACTCGGGATTTCAAATCGGATACTCTTTGGGATGTTAAAATCAACCTTTGAAAAATCAATGCCGATCGAAACGTTTCCCGTTTCCCGGCTATTTACTTCAAAAGATCGAAAATACGAAAATTTCTGATTATCTGTTGCTTGTCGATAGTCGTCTTGCAATATTTGTAGTTTTCTTGCAGCGGCGGGCTCTTCGAAGTGCATTTTCTGGAGTAAGAGCGAAACGCCGTCTATCCAGTATTGGCAGTCGGAGCGTTCGTCGCTGCCCGAAAGCAGGTAGGCGGCTTTTCGCCGTTCCAACTGCAGGTATTGCTGGGAAAAGAAAAAGACCGGGTTGCCCAGAATGATGGCTTGCAGCATGTTGAGGTTGGCGGGGAAGTTGTACTCCCGCTCCACCATGGTGATGTCTTCGGCGACGAACTGGTTATTGATCCGGTCGAGCACAAAGATCGAATCGCTGGTGATTTTTATCCGCGCCACCTCGAAGCCCAGCTTTTTGACGCTCATCCAGATGATGCTGTCTTTGCGCATCCGGATATTAGCGGTCGTTTTTATAGCGAAGGCGCCGTCGTCATAGGAAATCTGCGCCCGCCCTTCGAACCAGTCGGCTTCTATCTGATTGAGGGCAGCGATCACTGCGGAGGACGATTCCTTCTTCAGCGGTCTGGTGGTAGCCGCCTTTTTAGAAGTGCGGCAGCCCAGGGCGCTGAACAACAAGGCGGAGAGCAAAAAAAAGGCGAAAAAACGGTTCATGGTGAAATGGCTTGATCACTGTTCGTACAATTGTTGGTCGTTGATTTTTTTGTCGAGCAAAGGCGATTCGCCGCCTTGCTCCCTGGCTTTTTTCCAGTACCGAACGGCTTGTTCTTTTTCTTGCAGTTGAAACAACACATCACCGTATTGTTCCAGGATGCGCGGCCGGGTTTCGCCTCCGTTCTCCAGGGCCTTTTCCAGCCAGTTGCCGGCTTTTTTAAAAGCTTTTTGCTTGTAAAAGACCCAGGCGTAGGTGGCCTGATAATCGGGGTTTGTGCGGAATAATTCGTTGGCGAGCCGGGCCATGGCTTCTGCTTTGGGCAGGTTGTATCCCTGTTCCGCCAGGCGGTAGCTGTAATCGTTGAGCACTGCCGCGCCTTCCGGATTGAGTTCGAGCGCCCGGTCGAAGGCGTCGAAAGCGGCATTGAAATTAGAACGTTCATATTCCGCCAGACCGGTATAGTGGTAGACATCAAATTTCAGCCTGCCGTTATCGCCGGCCATGAAGTTCGCCTGGTCGAGCAGGCCCAGGGCTTCATCGTAATCGTCCAGCTCGTACTGGGCGAGGCCGGCCATATAATAGAGGAGGGCTTTGTTCGGAAAAAGGTCCATGGCCTCTTCGGCGGTTTGCGCCAGGTTGTCGTAGTCAGCTCCTTCCCGGTAGATGTGGAGGATCTGTTCCCAGACGGAAAAAACCGATTCGTTGCGTTCCAGCGTGGCCTGGTATTTTTTCAGGGCTTCCCGAGGGCGGCCGGAATGGTAGAGCAGGTCGCCGGCGGCGGAAAAAGGTTTCGCCTCCGCGGGGTGGGCCTGTTCCAGCAGATCAGTCAGGTCGAGGGCGGCGTCGGCGAGGTCGCGATCGCCCGTATCGGCTACTTTGGCGATGATGGGGAAGAGCTGGCCTATTTTGAGGTCGATATCGACATCGGGTCGTCCGAAAAGCGGCGCCAGCGATAGCAGGTACTCGATCTCGTCGCTGTTTTTACTCGTATTGCCGGCCAGCGCGAGCCCGGCCTTGGCGTCTTGCGGATCGATCGCCAGTATCTCCCGGTACACTTCGCGGGCCTGTTCGGTTTCGCCGATCTGTTCGTAGAAGCCGGCGAGGAGGTGCCGGTAGTGGAGGTTGCGGGGGAAGGCTTCGATCAGGCGTTCCAGTTCGCGTCCGGCCCGTTTGTGGTCGCCGGCGCCGAGATAGAGGGCGTGTTTACGCCGGATGACCTCCTCGTTGACCCCGATGCGTTTTTCCAGTTGGTCGTAAACCTTGATCGCTTTGCTGAGGTCTTTGCTGCGCACCAGGAAAAACGCCCAGCGAAAGTAATAGTGTTCGTTATCCGGATGCCGTTCCACGAGCTGCTCGTAGAGTTCGGCCGCTTCGCTGTTCCGGTTGGTCTCTTGGTAATAGTCGGCCAGGAAGCGCAGGTACCACTCGTTCGCCGGGTCCAGTTCCGCCGAGCGTTTCAGGTAGCGCAGGGCTTTCTGGTCATTTTCGAGCGAGTCGTAGATGCGGCCGAGTTCGAAAGCCGCGGCGTGGTTATTTTCATCCTTATCGAGGACCTGCTCGAAGAGTTTGGCGGCTTCTTCGAGGTTGCCCAGTACTTTTTCCCGGCTGGCGTCGATAAAAATCTTTTGGAGTTCGACGGCCTGTTCTTCTACCTGCTGGGCCGTCAGGGAGGAAGCGCCGGCGGAGGCGAATAACAGAAAGGCCAGGATGATAAATCTGATATCGGACATAGTTTTCGGTTTACCGGATGCTTGCTGGGCCGTATTTGCAAAAATAACGTTCTTTTTATTCCTGAATTGCGGTGAGGGGGAAGCGGTTTGGCGACTGCTTCACCGTCCGGCCATCAATTAATACGGCATTACCGGTGCAATAGTTGGCGGGAAGCGGGAATTATTCTACGATCGTCACCTTCAGCATGTTGGTCCGGAAGCGCCGGTGCAGCGGCATGCTGGCGGTATTGATGACCACGTCGCCGGGCTGAAGTTTCCCGGCCGACTTCAGGATGTTGGTGACGTCCTGGATGGTCTCGTCGGTAGTGGTGAACCGGTCGTAGTAGTAGCACCGCACGCCCCAGACGAGGTTGAGCGTGGCCAGCATGTGCATGCGGTCGGAAAAAATGTAAATGTCGTTATTGGGCCGGTAGCTGGAGACTTTGAAAGCGGTGTATCCCGAGCTCGTCATCCCGACGATGGCCCGTGCGGCGATTTCTTCGGCGGTGCGGGCGGCGTTGAAGCAGATCACGTCGGAGAGGAAAGTGCGCGACTTGGCGGCGGGCACGGGCCGGAGGCTGCTGATATTGGAGTGGTAATGGAACTCGGCCTCTTCGATGATCTTATTCATCGACTCCACGACTTTGACGGGGTGTTTGCCGATGGAGGTCTCGCCGCTGAGCATGACGGCGTCGGCGCCGTCGAGTACGGCGTTGGCCACGTCCGTGATCTCGGCCCGCGTCGGGCTGGGGTTGGTGATCATGCTGTCCATCATTTGGGTGGCGACGATCACCGGTCGGGCGCGCTGGATGCATTTGCGAATGATCTCCTTTTGTATCAGGGGCAATTTTTCCATGGGCACTTCGATGCCCAGGTCGCCCCGCGCCACCATGATGCCGTTGGCGTATTTGATGATCTTGTCGATCTTTTCGACGGCCTCCGGTTTTTCGATCTTGGCGATCGTTTTGGCCGGGTGGTTGCGCGCTTCGATGCGGGCGCCCAGTTCTTTCAGGTCTTTGGGCGAACGCACGAAAGACAGGGCGATCCAGTTGACCGGCTGGGTGAGGATGAAGTCGAGGTCCCGCTCGTCCTTTTCGGTGAGGCTCGGCAGGGAAATCTTGGTATTGGGAAGGTTGACGCCTTTATTGGAAGAAAGGACGCCGCCGAAGAGGACTTTGAGCCGGACGGTATCCGTCTGATTGGTTTCTACGACTTCCAGCACCAGTTTGCCGTCGTCGACCAGTACGCGCTCACCGATTTTTACGTCGCGGGCGAATTCCGGGTAGCTCATGTAGATCTGTTCCATGGTGCCGAGGCAGGGCTCGTTGACGAAGGTCAGGATATCGCCTTCCTTGATTTCCAGCCCGTTGTTTTCCATTTTGCCTACCCGCAGTTTGGGGCCCTGCAAATCGGCGAGGATGCCGATGTGGGTGCCGTACTTCTCGTTGATGTAGGTGATGTGGTTGATCACTTTGAGGTGATCTTCATGGGTGCCGTGGGAAAAATTTAACCGGAAAACGTCCACGCCGGCCTGTACCAGTTCGAGCAGCTTGGCGTAGCTGTTGGAGGCAGGACCTACCGTGGCTACGATTTTGGTATTCTGATGATCGACGATTTTCATAGTTTTCGAGCTTTAGGTCCGGAAAAAAGGCGTTGGACAGCGGATAACACCTCTGAGAGCATGTTTGGGGCGGGTTCGTTATGAATATCAACAGGTTCCTAACCTGTTGATTTGCAATAGAAGCAAGCTCCAAACATGCTCTAAGTGTAAGATTTACAATAATAGTCGTAAAAGTACAGTTCTAAGCCGGAAATTTCAAATGGAATAATTGGCCCGCACCGAAGAAAAATGGTTGGACGGCGGCGCCGAACTAAATTTTTGAACGGCCGGGAAAAGCGAATGCTCTACAGCTTTTCAGCTTGCCGTTAATCGAAATCATTGGCGATCAAATCCCCGAAACCACATAATATCGCGTAACGGGCAAGATAGGGCGCTCTAAAAAAATAAAAAAAACTTTGGTTATCAAGGGACTTCTATTTTAATTTGCAGAACTTTTTAACCACTAAAGCAAATAGACTATGTCTAGCATTGCAGAAAGAGTAAGTAAGATCATCGTCGAAAAACTTGGCGTCGACGAATCTGAAGTTATACCGGAAGCAAGCTTTACAAATGACCTGGGCGCCGATTCGCTCGATACCGTTGAACTGATCATGGAATTCGAGAAGGAATTTGATATTTCTATTCCGGACGAGCAGGCCGAGAATATCCAGACGGTGGAACAGGCCATTTCCTACCTCAAAGCCCAGGTAGGAGAGCAGGAATAGATGGCATTGCTGGTGGTGTGTAACCCAGGTTCGGTGCTAAAATTTCTGCGGAGCGCTCCGATCAAGTAGTTGATTTTCATGGTTGACAGGAGTTCTTTCCAAGAAAAGCTCAGCAAAAATTTTTGTTGCACACCGCTAGCCCGGCTAAAGCGAAAAACCACAAATCAGCGCATCCGGCCTGGTTTGTGGTTTTTTGAGTCGGTCGGGTATAAAAAATTGTCTGGCGGCTTTTCCGCCTCCCGTTTGGGGCCGCGGATAATTTTTTGTACCTCTGTTGCCTGGCGCCGCCCGATGGAGTCACCAAACACCACGAGCGCCTGAATTGAAAGTTGGTTGGATCTGGCCGCTTGCCGGTTTGCCCGGTATGAGCGGCGCATCAAAACAGAAACGGAGATGAAAAGGGTTGTTGTTACCGGACTAGGAGCGATCACGCCGCTTGGGAATAACGTTGAAGCCTACCGGCAGGGGCTGCAGGAAGGCGTCAGCGGCGCAGTACCCATCTCTCATTTTGATGCCGGCCAGTTCAAAACGCAGTTCGCCTGCGAAGTGAAAGGATTTGACGCCAACCAATTCATCGATCGCCGGGAAGCCCGCCGCATGGACCTCTTCTGCCAGTACGCCGTAGTATCGGCCGACGAAGCCGTCGCCCAGGCCGGCCTCGATCAGATGCTCGACCAACTGGACCTCGACCGGATCGGCGTGATCTGGGGGTCCGGCATCGGAGGGCTGAAATCCCTTGAAAAAGAAATCGAAGATTTTGCCCTGGGCAACGGCACGCCCCGGTACAATCCGTTCATGATCCCCAAAATGATCATCGACATCGCCGCCGGGCATATTTCCATGAAATACAATTTCCGCGGCATTAACTACGGCACCGTCTCCGCCTGCGCAACGGGCACCCACGCGATCATGAACGCCCTGGATTACATCCGCCTCGGAAAAAACGACATCATCATCGCCGGCGGCTCCGAAGCCGCTATCATCAAGGCCGGCGTCGGCGGGTTCAACGCCATGAAAGCGCTCTCCACTCGCAACGACGACTATAAAACCGCATCGCGCCCGTTCGACAAAGACCGCGACGGCTTCGTCCTCGGCGAAGGCAGCGGCGCCCTGGTGCTGGAAGAACTGGAACACGCCAAAAAACGCGGAGCGACCATCTTTGCAGAGATCGTCGGCGCCGGCGCTACCGCCGACGCCCACCACATTACCGCGCCTCACCCGGAAGGGATCGGCGCCAGCCGCGTCATGAACATGGCGCTGCAAGACGCCGGCCTCACCCCCGAACAGATCGATTACATCAATGTACACGGCACTTCCACCCCGCTGGGGGATATCGCAGAAGTAAAGGCGATTCAGGAAGTCTTCGGCGAACATGCTTATCAGCTGAACATCAGCTCGACCAAGTCCATGACCGGCCACCTCCTCGGAGCAGCCGGCGCCATTGAAGCTATTGCCGGTATATTGGCAATAAATCATAACTTTATACCGCCAACCATTAACCATTTTACCGACGATCCCGAACTGGATCCGAAGTTAAATTTTACGTTCAACGAGGTGCAGGAACGCGAGGTCAAGGCTGTTTTGAGCAATACTTTTGGTTTCGGCGGGCACAACGCAAGTGTGATCTTTAAGGAGTACGAAGGTTGAGCCGGCGCCGGCTTTTCAGGCTGAAGCAAAGCGGAGATGCCGCTTTCCTTCATCCGCCGCTCGGTTGATCTTTTTCCCGGCTTTCCTTCCCTCCTTTTTCGATAGCCGCCACGCGGCTGCGTTTCTGTACGGTGTTAAACCGGGTGCAAGGCCCCTTCGGGACTTGCCGCCTCGCCGTATTTTTTGGTAACTACAACTGATCTACCTTGCGGTCATTAATGAGACTTTACAACTACTACTTCTCCGCCGAGAAGCACTTCGCCCGAAGGCTCCGCTCGCTGATCGGGTTTACGCCTTCCAACCTCGGGATTTTCAAGCTCGCTTTTTCGCACAAGTCAACCGCTTCCGAAAAAGCCTACGCCGTAACCAACAACGAGCGCCTGGAATACCTGGGCGATGCGGTATTGGGCACAGTGGTCGCCGAGTACCTCTTCAAAAAATACCCCAACAGCAACGAAGGCTTCCTGACCAAAATGCGATCCAAGATCGTTAAACGCAAATCGTTGAATAAGATCGGCGATAAAATGGGGCTGGACATGCTGCTGCAGGAGTACAACAATACCCGGCTCAGCCGCTCGATGCTGGGCAACGCCGTGGAAGCACTGGTCGGGGCGGTATACCTCGAACGGGGATACCACGGCACCAAACAGTTCGTGATCAACCGCATCCTGCGCAATTACGTCGATGTGCACGAACTGGAAAGCTTCGACGACAACTACAAAAGTCAACTCCTGGAATGGTGCCAGAAGAACGGGCAGACGGTTTCCTACAAGTTGCTCGCCCGCTACAAATTCGAAAAGCGCGACCGCTTTAAAGTCGCCGTAATGGTAAACGGCAAAAAGCTGGCCACCGCCGACGATTTCAACAAAAAAAGCGCCGAACAGACGGCTTCGGAGAAAGCTATGCTGGCCCTAGGTATCCTTACCGACGAAGACGATGACGAATAGGCGCCAAACCGCTGCTCATGCCGCTTTCCTCCCAGCAAGTCCAGGCGCTCGCCACCGATGCCGTCACCCTCGAGCGCGCCCGCGCATTGACCCGGCGGCGGAGCTGGGCGCATCTTTTTCAAAACGACGAGCTGATTTGGGGGGTGTGTAAAAGCAGCGGCGCCGCGCTCTACGACGTGGGCGCCGACGCCGCCGCTTCTCGTTTTTACTGCAGTTGCCCTTCCTCCCGGCGCCCCTGCAAGCACCAACTCGCCCTGTTGCTCCTGTACGCCGAACAAACCCGCTGGTTCCGGCTTGCTCCCGATCCGCCCGCCTGGCGCGATAAGCTGGCGCCCCTGCCTGCGCCTCCGGCAAAATCAGCCGCGGCTCTTCAGTTCGGTCCCGACGAAAAGCGATTGAAGCTGATGGCCAACGGCTTTGCGGCGCTCGAACAATGGCTGCTCGACCTGGTCCGGCAGGGGCTGGCTTACGCCGAGGCGCAACCCTCTGATTTCTGGGAAGCCGCCGCCGCCGGCATGGTCGATGCGAAACTGGGCGCGATCGGAGCGCGCATTCGCCAGTGGCCCCGGCTGTTTGGGGAGGCCGACTGGCCGGATCGCCTGCTTTCCGAGATCGCTTCCCTGCAATTACTGGCGCAGGCTTTTCGCCGCCGGGAAACACTGCCCGCCGGCATGCAATACGACCTGCTGGGGCAGGCAGGGGTGAAGTTTAAAAAAGATGAAGTGCTGAAACAACCGGGCGTGGCCGACCACTGGCTGGTGATGGGGCAAGTGGAAGGCGCCGATGAGCAACTGCGGTACCGGCGCACCTGGCTGCTCGGGGAACGATCCCAGCAAATGGCCCTGTTGCTCGATTTTGCCGTGGGGAATCGTTCTTTTGAGATGGACTGGCTGCCGGGCTCCGCCATCCGGGGCACACTGGCCTTCTATCCTTCGGCATATCCCCAGCGGGCGCTGGTCGGGAAATTTTCGGCGAGCACCGATCCGTTCGAAGGGCTGATCGGTTACGCTGATTTTGGCGTCTTCTTGCGGGAATACGCCGCCGCCCTGGCGGCCAACCCCTGGCTGAACCGGTTTCCGGCTTTGCTGGATGAGGTGATCCCGACCTGGGGCGCGGAAGGAGCGGTGCTGGTGGACACGCACCGCCGGGCCCTGACGGTGACTACGACCAATGCCTCCGCCTGGCGGCTGATTGCACTGGGCGCCGGCCGACCGCTGAGCGTGTTCGGCGAATACGACGGCGGACGCCTTTCGCCCCTGGCGGCCTTCGTCGATCAAAGAATGGTGGTGCTGGAATAACGGTGTGGCCGCTACTGAAAATCCTGTAAGCTCACCCAAAAACTTTTTGCGTTTTCCCGTAACTTTGGTGAGCCGCCCGCACATTGCCGGCAACATCGGCAGAGGCGGCGTTTTCCGGAAATCCTCAAAAAAACATGGCGGACCAATGAGTGAATTCAATCAAGTCGTCAAAGAAGGCGCACAAAAGGTAGGGCGGGGCATTCGTCGCTTTTTCCTCGTCATCCTGCTGGTGGCGGCCACCGGCGGAGGTGTTTACCTTTGGGTTTGCAGCTGGACCTACAGCAAAGGCACCCGTGCGGGCACCTTGATAAAAATTTCTTACAAAGGAGTGGTTTTCAAAACCTACGAAGGGCAGCTCAACCTGGGCGGCTTCCAGAGTGATCCCGACTCGGGCATCGCCGGCAACATCTGGAACTTTTCGGTGGCCGACGATGAGATCTACCAAAAGCTGCAAGACTACGAAGGGCGGCAGGTTAAGCTCTACTACCGCCAACGCTATAAAGCCATGCCCTGGCAGGGCGATACGGAATACTTCGTTTACCAGATCGAGCCGGTCAAACCCGCCGATTGATCCGAACGGCTTTAGGGATAAGCTCAGGCAGCAGAAGGGTAAAAAGTAGTTGGGAAGGGTGATTTTGCGAATTTTCGCTAAAATGTCGCGGCAGGTCTTTACAAAACGCCAAAAAGACATTAATTTTATAGCGAATTTTCGCTAATTCTCCAATTTTAAAAAATAGCCTATCATGCCAGATACCCTTGTCCGACCCACAGTTCTCAAAGGTGGTGAATTTTTGATCAAAGACACTCCGCCCGAAAGCGTCTTCGTACCCGAAGAGCTTTCCGAAGAGCAACGCATGATCCGCCAGACGGTGCGCGATTTTATGCACAACGAGATCCTGCCGCTTACCGATAAGATCGAAAAACAGGAAGAAGGCGTAGTCGTCGGCTTGCTGGAAAAGATCGCCGAACTGGGGCTGCTGGGCGCCCACATGCCCGAAGAGTACGGCGGAATGGATCTGGACACCAATACCAATACCGTTATCGCTGACGCCCTGGGGCCGGCCGGTTCTTTCACCGTTTCCTACGCCGCACATATCGGCATCGGCATGCTTCCGATTTTGTATTTCGGGACGGCCGAGCAAAAAGAAAAATACCTGCCGCGCCTGATCTCCGGCGAACTGAAAGCTGCTTACTGCCTCACCGAACCCGGTTCGGGGTCTGACGCCCTGGCGGCCAAGACGCGCGCCGACCTCACCGAAGACGGAAAATTCTACCGCATCAACGGCCAGAAGATGTGGATCTCCAACGCCGGTTTTGCCGACGTCTTCATCGTTTTCGCCCAGGTTGACGGCGATAAGTTTACCGGCTTTATTGTAGAACGCGACAGCGAAGGCCTTAAGCTGGGCGCCGAAGAGCACAAAATGGGCATCAAGGGGTCCTCTACCCGGCAGGTTTTCTTCGAAAATGTGCAAGTGCCGGCAGACAACGTACTGGGGCAGATCGGCAAAGGCCACCATATCGCGTTCAATGCCCTGAATATCGGTCGTTTCAAGCTCTGCGCCCTGTGTACCGGCGGCGCAAAAATGAGTGTGAGCACCGCTGTGCGCTACGCCAAGGAACGCATCCAGTTCAAACAACCGATCGCCAACTTCGGGGCCATCCAGTATAAGCTGGCCGAACAGGCCATTCGCACCTTCGCTTCCGATTCGGCGATGTATCGCGTCTCCAACCTGATGGAACAAAAAGTAAAGGCTCTGAAAACGGAAGGGGAAGACTTCGCCTCCGCCAAACTGAAAGCTGCCGAAGAATACGCCATCGAATGCGCCATGCTGAAAGTCGTCGGCTCCGAGGTGCTCGACTACGTGGTGGACGAAACGGTGCAGGTGCACGGCGGTATGGGTTTTTCCGAAGAAGGAACGGCCGCCCGCGCTTATCGCGACTCGCGCATTAACCGCATCTACGAGGGCACCAACGAGATCAACCGCCTGCTTTCGGTTGATATGCTGCTCCGCCGGGCTCTGAAAGGGGAGCTGGATATTGTCGGCCCGGCCTGGGAAGTGCAAAAGGAGCTGGCCTCGATGCCCAGTTTCGAAAAACCGGAAGGCAGCTACGCCGCCGAGCGAAAAGCAGTAAAAGATTTCAAAAAAGCCTTGCTGATGACCGCCGGCGCCGCCGCCAAGCTGCAAATGGACGGCAAGCTGAACCTCAAAACGGAACAGGAGATCATCATGAACGTAGCCGATATGATGATCGACGTATTTCTTGCGGAATCTATGCTGTTGCGCATTGAAAAACTGACCGGCCTGGAAAAACCGGTCGACCAGCATGTATACGACGCCATGTTGCGCACCTTCATCACTGACGCCAACGCTCGCATCTATAAGAACGGCGCCGACGCCATCGTCTCCTTCGCCGAGGGCGATCTGAGACGGACCCTGCTGATGGGGCTTAAGCGCTTTACCAAATACGATCCGGCTAATGTAAAAGCCGATCGCCGCCTGATCGCGAAGACGCTGATCGAAGCGAATGAATATTGCTTCTGATCGAGTGCCCTCAGGGCAAATAACCTTCTTCTGCGAGCGTCCGTTGCTTTTGGCGAAAGCCTCAGAAACGGACGCTCTTGCCCGGGTTATTCATGGGATAGATTATAATCCCTGAATAACCCGGGTTTGCCTGACGGCTGCGGGATAAACGCTATCCCATACCTCTTCTTTGCTTTTCCTTTCCGAAAATGAAATACAGCACATTCAAAAAGCCGCCCCAGAGCAGGGTGAAAACCAACGGCTCGGCGGGCTGGGCGGCCAGTTCCTCAAAGTAATAGATCAGCGAAGCCGGCTGGGTAAATACATCCCAACTGTTCCAGCGGCCGAAACGGCCGATGTATACGCCAAAGCCGGTCAGCCAGAGACTCACGGCGACCACCAGAGTGGCGACCTTTTCATGGTATTGCGAGCTAAGCCAGGCATACACCCGTTGCAGCGAACGCAATCCCAGCCAGATGCCCAATGTCGCATACGAGGAAAGCAGGAGTAAATCGTACCACCACGGAATGGGCGGTCGCGATCGCAGGTGAACGAAGTCGGTTAGGATATAGGGCGCATTGGGTAAAAACAGCAGCCAAAGCCCCAGCAATCCGAAAGCGACGACATCGGCGCGGCGACGCCTTGTCAGGTGACCGGACAGCTCGTACGGGAGCCAGGCCAGGAACAGATTCCAAACCAGGAATAACATGGTGGGCGGCCCCAGTGAGAAAGCGGTAAATTGGGGATGGGCTGCGCCGTTGGTGTACCAGATCATGCGGCCAATGAGGAGCAAAACGCCAAAACCAAGCAAAACCCCCATGGAGCGGGTCGATGTTGTCGGGTGCATAGTCTTTTCTACTGTTTTGATTTACGGAAATGCGGAGGGCAGCTTTTTTGCAAAGGATGAGCGTTCCTCCTTTCCTTTTACGCGATAAAGAGCTTTGAGATTCAAAGTTGAGCTGTAAAAAAAAATTTTCCCCGGATTATTCATCTCGGAGCTTAAGCAGTTTTTCGAGTGCGTCGAGGTGTCGGTTAAAGGCGGTGCGGCCTGCCTCGGTGACCCGGTAAGACGTATTGGGTTTGCGGCCCACAAATCGCTTGCGTACTTCCAGATAAGTAGCCTTTTCCAGGGCCCGGATATGGCTGGCCAGCCGTCCGTCCGTCAGTTCCAGCCGCTCTTTCAGCGTATTGAAATCTACCCACTCGTCGACCAGCAGGATCGACATGATACCCAGTCGTACCCGGTGATCAAAAGCTTTATTCAGGTAGGTGAGGATTTCTTTCATGGGTTATCGCTCGTATTTCCAATACATCCATACGCCGTATACAATGTGCAGCAGTCCGAAACCCAGAGCCCACAGTTCCAGGCCGAAGCCCGGCCGGAAAGAGGCGAACAAGCCCAGGGCAATTTCGGAAAGGCCAAGCCAACGGATATCGTTGAGGGTGTACTTACTGGCGTTGACCAGCGCCAGCCCGTAAAAAACCAGGGTAGTCGGGGCGATGAGGCCCAGCAGGCCGTGGTAGAACAGGGCCATCACAAAAACGCCGCCGGTAGCCAGCGGGATCGCCAGGTTGAGCAGCAACCGCCGCGTGAGCGCGTCCCAAACCGGCAGGCCTTTGCGTCGCGCTTTCCGCGTAGTGAAATAGATGCCGCTGGTGATCGCCCCGGCGAGAACGATCGCCGCATCCAGCAGAAAAAAGGCGATGTAGTCCATTCCCCATCGCTCGCTGTTCAGGGCGGCTTCGTAATACCGGAAACGCCCGGCAAAGGGCGTGCTGCCGAGATAGATGTATACGGCCGCCGCACCGGCCAGGGCCCACAAGCCGGCGGCTACCCCGGAAAGACCGCTCAATGAGATAAAGCGGGAGGAGCGTTCCATCAGAGAACGGATCTCCTGGAGGGTCTCAAGCGAAGAGGAGTGCGATTGGGTCATGCAAAAGGACTTTGAGGTTCAAAGTTGGGAAAAAATTACTTTACTTGCAAGCGCTGAGCTTTATTCTTCCTCGTTATCCGGGTGCATGGCCTGGCGAAATTGGCTGGGAAGGAGCGATACTGCGCCGCCCGAGAATTTTTCCAGGCTGATGGCCAGCAGGATATAAACTTCGGTGATGCCGGGAACGGGCATAAAGGCCATCGAAAAGAAAGGCAGGAAACGCGGAATATCTTTGAGCTGGTCGACAGCTTCTTTGATCTCAACCTTACTGGGAAAATCGTCGCGTTCCCGCAGCCTCAGCCGGTGGGCGAGGAGGCGGGCCAAGGTGCCGGCCATGTCGCGGGTTTCCACGTATTCCATTTTGGCGGCGCGGGCCAGCCGGGTAAAGTTATCGAGCGCAGCGCGGGCCAGCAGGTGCAGGCCCACGCTCTTGGCCTGGTAGAAGTGCAGTTGCTTGCCGTATTTATACAAAAAGCATCCGAGGTCGGCTTCGCTGGCCAGCAGATCAGCTTCCCTTAGATCGAGTTTTTCAGTCAGCTGGTGCAGAAAATCGGTTTCCCGCCGGTCGGTCCGGGCGTCGGCATAGATGGCGAGCACCCCCAAGTCGAGTAAAAACCGGCGTGCGATCCAGTCGAGCTCAGGCAAGTCGAGTTCGGCCGGAACCGGGAGATCGGGCGTTGCCGGCAGGCGCCGGGCCGCCAGCCACCGGCCGGATCGTTGAAAATGTCGGAGTAACTTTTTCTCCTGCCGCACTACTTTCCGGTCGGTCCGGGCGGCTATAGTGAGCACTTGCATCGTCAACTGGTGCATGTCCCGCTTTCGACGCACGAGCTGGGGGAAATAGTCAGCCGGAGCGAAGCCGGGCGCTGCCGCTTTCCGGCAGTAATCCCGAAAGAAATACAGGTCCCAGAACAAGTCGCTATTGATGCCGGACCGTTGAAAATCGAAGAAGGATTTCCGGTAGCTGACCCGTTGCAGGAGTATACTTTCGGTCAGCTCCGGAGCTCGTTGCAGGCCGAACTCGTGCAGGCCCCGGTAGTATTCGCGAATCCGCTTTCCGTTCTCATTGATGGCTTGGGCGTAGTTTTCCTTTGTTTGCGGGGGGTGTTCCAGCAGGCGGACGTGCAGCATGGTGTCGAGGAGGATCAGCTTGGCGCGGCGCGTTGTGGGCAGGGCTTGTATTTGCTTATGGTCTTCGTTGACAAAAGGATAATGAATGGGAAAGCCGTAGAGGAGTCCGCTTTGTTGCAGCGATAAGTAGAAAGGGTGTCGCAGGCTTTCGAAGCGCTCGGCGGCCTCCCGGGCCGGCGGTGCTACGGTTTCCAGATGCAGCGGATGCTTTTGGCGATAGCTGAGGTATTGGTCAAACCAATCGGAGGCGGCAAAATCGATCATTACCTTTGTTTATGCCGGTGCATATTACGGCAGATTCGCCGGGCGGCCAAAAAAATTAGTCAAAAGGGGGCTGCCAATCCGATGAACGGAAGGGGAATGAATGCGGGGGAGTTATCGGGAGAAAGCGCGCCGATGAGTATAAAATCCCAGTGTATCCTCCGGCCGGTACGCCGTACGCCGAAGGTGGTCAGCGCCCCCGAGCCGTCGGAGAAAACCCAGTTGTCTGAAACGAAAGCGTATTGTGGGTCGAACTGCCATTTTCCGCCGATAAACGCCACCGGTGGCGGGTTGCTGAAGCGATCGCCCGGAAAAGCCTGACCGGCCCCGAAGCTAAAGTGCGTTGCGGTGGAGCCGACCGTAACCAAAGCCATCGGCATCACGATGTCGACCAGGCTGGTGGAAAAAGGCTCGTTGATAAGAGCTGCCGCTAGGCCGACCTGGATGCGGTCCTGGGCAACGGGGTAGGTGAACTTCGGCAACGCCAGTATACTCGGGAACGTGGGCTCAAAACTGAAGATGGAGATCAGCTCCGTCCCCAGCCCCAGTGAAAAATGATCCACGATGCCGATGTCCACGCCGTGCAGAAAAATCATATAGTTGCGGTAGACCACTTCCCCTTTTTTCATATTGTGAGCAGTAGGCGTGCCCCACAGCCGGTAGTCGCTGACGGAAGGCCGGTAGCCGAGGTTGGTTTTGTTTTCGGTGATGGAGACGATCCGGTCGAGGTCGATGCGGAGCGTACCCACGCTCTCCGTCTCGATGATCAGGAAGCCGTCCAGTTCGGCCAGTTTTCTGCCGGTCAGAAAACTGCCGTCTTTAAGGCTGATCTCGATCCGGTTGAGCGGCCGGCGCTGGGCCTGCCCCGGGGTGGCGAGAGCGAAGAACAATGGCAGGAGCAGGAGGTAGGCCCTAAGCATAGTCAATGGGTTATTAAGGGATTAAAAATAAATAATTTCAGCTTTTTACTAAATTACCGGTTCATTGGGCTTATCCGATATGGCGATGCAAGATTCTCTACAAAGCGAACTGATTGAACAGGTACTGCGATTTTTTCCGAAAAAAGCCGATGCCGTAGCACAACTATCTTCTTTACTCAACCTCGGCCGGGACGCTGTTTACCGAAGATTGCGGGGCGATACTATGCTAACGCCGGACGAGTTGCGTCTGCTGGCTCGCGAGTTCGGTATTTCACTCGACGCCCTCGTTTTCGGAGAGACGGACTCCGTTTTTTTTACCTTCAATGCTTTTTCGCAGGAGATCAACCGGGTCGAAGATTACCTGCAGGGGTTTCACCATCACCTGGCGCAGTTGAACAATCTGCGGGAGGTCGAACTCTTTTACGCTTCCTCGGAAATGCCCGTTTTCCATTATTTCTTTTTCCCCGAGCTGATCAGCTTCAAACTGTTCGTATGGGGCCGCACGGTCTGGGACCTCGACTTTTTGCAGCATCAGCCTTTCCGTTTCGGCCTCATCCCGCCCCATGCGCTGGAGATCGCCGATCAGATCCTCGAAGTGTACAAGAACCTGCGCACTACCGAACTGTGGTCGCTCAACATCTTCGACAACACCCTCCACCAGATCGAATACCACGCCCGCAGCGGCAACTTTTCGGACGGCGAAGACGCGCTTTTGCTTTGCAAGCGCCTCGATCAGCTCGCCGAACACCTCTGCCTGATGGCCGAGCATGGACGTAAATTCCGCCTTCGTCAACATCCCGATAACGGCGCGGCCTTCAATCTCTACCACAACGAGATGATCTACACCAACAACACCATTCTATTAAACGCGCCGCTGCAACGCGTCGTCTTTTCCACTTTCGGCGATCCCAACTTTTTGCGGAGCACCAACCCGCGGATCTGTGATTTCACCGAAGACTGGTTCCGAAAGATCATCAGTAAATCGACCTCCATCAGCAACCATTCCGAGGCGTCCCGCAACGGCTTCTTCAACGGCTTGCGCCGCCGCGTCGAACACACGCGCAAAGGCATCGAAATGCAGCTGGAACGCCCCTTCTGAGAGGCTCCCCGGCAGTGGACCGGGCGAGTTCTATCGCCTGGAATCGCTCGCTACTATTCATTAGGCATATTCAACGATTCATTGTAAAAACTCGACGATACGTTCGATCAAACCGGCGCACAACCCGTAATACTCGCAATTTGTCGGTGATGGAAAATTTTTACACACCCAAATTGTAAGTTATTATGAAACAGTCTATTGGTATTTTTCTTCTTCTTTTGCTGAACGCAGCCGCTCTGACGGCGCAACAGACGGTGCGCGGTGTGGTTCTCGACCAGCAGTCGGAACTGCCGCTCATCGGCGTGGCGGTAGAGCTGGTCGATACGACGGTGAGCCGCGGCGGCGTGACGGACGTCGACGGCCGCTTCGTGCTGCGCGATGTGCCGGTGGGGCGCCAGGCCCTCCGCTTCAGCTACCTGGGCTACCAGCCGCTGACGCTTCCCAACGTCATAGTGACCGCCGGCAAAGAGGTGCAGCTGGAAGTAAGCCTGGAGGAGTCGATCTTCGAAATGGAAACCGTAGTAGTTACGGCCGATACGGAAAAAGACCGCGCAAATAATGAAATGGCTACCATCAGCGCCCGCAGCTTCAACATGGAGGAGGTGACGCGCTATTCCGGCGGCCGCAACGACGTGGCGCGGCTGGCGGGTAACTTCGCGGGCGTTTCCGTGGCCGACGACTCCCGCAACGATATCGTTATTCGCGGCAATTCGCCTACCGGCGTCCTCTGGCGCCTGGAGGGCATCCCTATTCCCAACCCCAATCACTTTGCCACCCTGGGCACTACCGGCGGACCGGTGAGCGCTCTGAACCCAAATTTGCTGAAAAATTCCGACTTCCTGACTTCCGCTTTTCCCGCCGAATACGGCAATGCCCTCGGCGGGGTGTTCGATATCGGATTTCGGAGCGGCAACCGCGAAAATTACGAATTCACCCTCCAGATGGCGGCCTTCAGCGGCCTGGAAGCCATGGCCGAAGGGCCGCTTAGTCGCAAAAAGAACAGCTCTTTCCTCGTGAGCTACCGCCATTCGTTCGTCGAATTGGCCGATTATGCAGGCATCCCCATCGGCACCAATGCTATCCCCAACTACCGCGACCTGTCTTTCAAAGTAGACCTGGGCCAGTCGAAACTCGGCAATTTCTCTTTCTTCGGCATCGGCGGCACGAGCAGCATCGACTTTCTCGGAGACGAGATCGACGAAGCGGACCTCTTTGCCAATCCCAACGAAGACGCTTACGCCCGTTCGCAACTCGGCATCCTGGGAATGCGCCACAACCTGATCGTCGGCGAGAACGCCTATATCCGCACCGTCGTTTCCGCCAGCACGGCCCGCACCCAATTCGATCAGGACAATTTCCTGGAAGACGATCGCAAACTCACCGTTACCGACGCCGACGACATAACCAACACTTACGCTCTTTCGTCTTACTACAATCGCAAATTCAACGCCCGATTTAACCTGCGCACCGGCGTGTTGGTACAGTATTTCAGTCTCGACACCCGGGTTGACGACCGGGACAACCTGCCCGACCGCGATGGCGACGGCGTGCCCGACTGGATCACCGTTCGCGACTTCAACGGCGGCATGGCGCTGCTGGAAGGCTACGCTCAGGGGCAGTACCGCCTCACCAAAGCATTGACTCTCAATGCCGGCTTCCACGCGCAATACCTCGAATTCAACGGCTCGGTAGGACTGGAGCCGCGGGCGGCCATCAACTGGCAGGTCCATCCCCGGCATGCCTTCAACCTGGGCTACGGCCTCCACCACCAAATGCAGCCGCTACCCGTCTTCTTCCTCGAAGAAGAGGTGGCGCCGGGCGTTTTCGAACGCACCAACGAGGACCTCGACTTTACGCGCAGCAACCATTTCGTGCTGGGCTACGATGCGAAGCTCGGGGCCGACTGGCGCGCGAAAACCGAAGTATATTACCAGGCCGTCAGCCGGGCGCCGGTCGAACAGACGCCCAGCAGCTTTTCCATCCTCAATGCCGGCAATGATTTCGTCTTCCCGGAAGTGGGCTCACTGGTCAATGAAGGAACCGGAGCCAACTACGGCGTGGAGCTGACCATCGAAAAATTCTTTAGCCGCGGCTACTACGGCCTGCTCACCGCTTCGGTCTTCGAGTCCCGATATGAGGGCAGCGACGGGGTGGAACGCAATACTGCTTTCAATAACGGCCACGTCGTTAACCTCCTGCTGGGTAAAGAGTTTCGGGTGGGCGCCAACGGCCGCAACGCCCTGACTTTCGACATGAAAATGACGCAGGCCGGCGGCCGCTACTACACGCCGGTCAACCTCGAGGCTTCCCGCGAGGCCGGCGAAGAGGTGCTGCTGGACGAGCAGGCTTTCAGCGAACGCTACGATCCTTATTTCCGCCTGGACATGAAATTCGGCTTCCGCCTCAATAGCAAAACCCGCAAGTTCTCGCAGCAGTTCTTCATCGACCTGCAGAACATTACCAATAACGACAACATTTTCGCTCTGCGCTATAATGAAGTGACCAACGAAGTAAACGAAGTCCTGCAGTCGGGTTTCTTCCCCGATATCCTGTATCGCATTCAGTTTTAACCCGCCTCGGGCTTGCCGGTCCAAAAGTGCCTATATTTGCAGGAGGCCTTCTGGACCGGCGGCCAGTATGCAATTGCGTATGAAGATCGATAAGAAACACATTGGCTTTGACGATCGCTGGATGATGTTTATCGGCATTCCGGTAGTCGCCTTTTTTATTCCGATCTTGTTTTTCAAAGCCGACCTTTCCAAGGGCTTTGTCGCTTATTTGCCGGATTGGGGGATTTCCATCTTTTATACGACCACCTACTGGCTGACGATGCGAACGATTTTTTTAGCGTTCCGCCGCCGGTATCCCGAGCAGCGACAAACGGCCCGGCGAATTCTGTTTACTTTGCTGGCCGGCGTGACGGCCTTTGCGATTATCAATTTGCCGCTGGATTGGGTGCACGAGACCCTCGGCGCTCATGACGACCGGCCCGGGGTAACGGAATTCGATTATACCGTCGGTTCCTTCACTGTATTGCTGTTGGTCTCGACGCTCTACGAAAGCATTTGGTTCTATTATCGCTGGAAGGAGTCCCTGCTGGAGGCGGAGCAGCTGCGGCGCGAATTCGTAGAATCCCAGCTCCAGGGCCTTAAAGACCAGGTCAATCCCCATTTTCTTTTCAATAGCCTCAACACCTTAACCTACCTCATACCCGAAGATCCCGAAAAAGCGGTTCGCTTCGTCCAGCAGCTTTCGAATGTCTATCGCTACATCCTCGATATCCGCGATCAGCGGCTGATCCCGCTCGAACAGGAGCTGGCATTCCTGGAGGCTTATCTGTTTTTACTCAAGGAACGATTCGGCGCTAATCTGATCATCCGCAAGCATATCGACCCGGAGGCGTCCGGGAGCCAGATCATTCCCCTTTCGCTGCAGATGTTGCTGGAAAACGCCATCAAACACAATATCATCTCCGAAGATAAACCGCTCACCATCCGCCTCTACACGGAAGGCGATCTGCTCGTCGTCAGCAACAACCTTCAGCGCAAGCGCCAGGTGCAACACTCCACGAAAGTAGGATTGGACAACATCAAGCACCGTTATGCTTTTTTTACCGACCGGGAGCTGCGCATTGAAGAGACGGAAAGCGCTTTTACCGTGCATGTTCCGCTATTGCGCCTGGCGTCGGCGCCGGTTGGACAGTAAAGCCGGATTAATCCACTGCGCACGGATGCCTTTCGTGGCGAAGCCCCCAGGAATAATCGGGATCACGACATTCGGCCTGAAAGCGGTTCCTTTTTGACGGATCCGCGATTTTTCCTTAAAAAGATCAAGGCGAAGCACACAAAATTTAGAAATTTGCCGTTCCATAGTACAATTTTTTGCTATGACGGTTATTTCTTTTGTGCTAACCAGCCTTATACAGCTTTTCGCCCCCGGCGAACCGGACGGCGCCCTTTTCGTACACGTGGAAAACATCCGCGACGAAAGCGGCCGATTGTACCTGGCGGTTTACCCTGACGAAGCTTCTTTCATGCACGAAGAACGGGCGCTGGTAGGAAAAATCATCCCGGTTAACCAGCCCCGGCCGGTGAAAGTGGCCCTTCCCGGGCTCTTTTTCGGACGCTACGCCGTAGCCGTCTACCACGATTGTAACGGCAACGGCAAGCTGGACCGCAACCTGTTCGGCTTGCCGATAGAACCGTATGCTTTCTCCAATAATCCGAATATCAAATGGCGCCCGCCCACCTTTGACGACGCCGTTTTTGATTTTCGACTCTCCGGGCAGGAACTCACCATCCAGCTGCGTCGTTGGAAAGAACGTTAATCCGGGTTAGGCAAGTCCAACCCTGCGGCCGACCAGTTGTTATGATATAGGGTTCGTTCTGAGGCAAGGTTTTGCAGCCTAAATAACGATCTCCAAGTTTATCGGTTTTATTCCTAAATCGTTTTCATTTGGACTTTCAACTCAAATCGCCTTTTGAGCCGACCGGCGATCAGCCGCAGGCGATCGAACAACTGACCCAGGGTATCCGGGACGGGGAAAAAGCGCAGGTGCTGCTGGGCGTGACGGGATCGGGTAAGACCTTCACCATGGCCAACACCATCGCGCGCGTCAACCGCCCTACCCTGATCCTCACCCACAATAAGACGCTGACGGCCCAGCTCTACGGGGAGTTTACCGAATTCTTTCCGGACAACGCCGTCGAATACTTTGTTTCTTATTACGATTATTACCAGCCCGAGGCCTATATTTCCGTAACCGACACCTTCATCGAAAAAGATCTGTCGATCAACGAAGAAGTCGACAAACTGCGGCTGCGGGCCACCTCCTCTTTGCTCTCCGGCCGCCGTGACGTCATCATCGTGGCTTCCGTCTCCTGCATCTACGGCATGGGCAATCCGGAAGACTTCAAAACCGGTATCATTCGCATCAAAAGAGGAGATGTCATTTCCCGCAACAGCTTTTTGTACAAGCTGGTGGAAAGCCTCTATTCCCGGACGGAAACCGACTTCCGCCGCGCTACCTTCCGGGTGCGGGGGGATACCGTCGATATCAACCTGCCCTACGTGGATTACGGCTACCGCGTGATGTTTTTCGGGGACGAGATCGAGGAGATCGAGCAGATCGAAGTGGAGACCGGCAAACGCATTACCAGTATGGATACGGCGGCGATCTTTCCCGCTAACCTCTACCTGGCGCCGAAAGAACGGCTGAACCAGATCATTCGCGAGATCGAAGACGAGCTGCACGAACAGGAAAAATACTTCGAAAAGGAAGGAAGGCTGCTGGAAGCCCGCCGCATCCGAGAACGCACGACCTTCGACCTCGAAATGATCCGCGAGCTCGGCTACTGCAACGGGGTGGAAAATTACTCCCGCTTCTTCGACGGCCGCAATGCCGGCACCCGCCCCTTCTGCCTGCTGGATTACTTCCCGGACGATTACCTGATGATCATCGATGAAAGCCATGTTACCGTTCCACAGGTGCGGGGCATGTACGGCGGTGACCGCGCCCGCAAGATGAGCCTGGTCAACTACGGCTTCCGCCTGCCTTCGGCAATGGACAACCGGCCCCTCAACTTTCAGGAATTTGAGCAGATGATCAACCAGGTGGTCTACGTCAGCGCCACACCGGGCGATTACGAACTGGAGCAGACCAGCGGCGTCATCGTGGAGCAGTTGATTCGCCCCACCGGCCTGCTGGACCCGCCCATCGAAGTGCGCCCGAGCACCAACCAGATCGACGACCTCCTGGAGGAGATCGATGAGCGCATCAAACGCGAGGAGCGCGTGCTGGTCACCACCCTCACCAAACGAATGGCCGAAGAACTGTCCAAATACCTGACCAAGCTGAATATCAAGGTGCGCTATATCCACTCGGAAGTCGATACCCTCGAACGGGTGGAGATCCTGCGCGACCTGCGCCTCGGCGAGTTCGACGTACTGGTGGGGGTCAACCTCTTACGGGAAGGGCTCGACCTGCCGGAAGTATCGCTGGTGGCCATCATCGACGCCGATAAAGAAGGCTTCCTCCGCAATAACCGCTCGCTGACGCAGACCGCCGGACGCGCGGCGCGCAACGCCAACGGGCTCGTTATTTTTTACGCGGACGCCGTCACCGATTCGATGCAACAGACGATCGACGAGACCAATCGCCGGCGCAGCGTACAGATGGCGTACAACGAAGAGCACGGCATCACGCCCAAAACCATGCGCAAAACCCGCGAGGAGATCCTCAATAAAAAATCTATCCTCGATATCCGCGGCAAAAAAGACCGCGCCTACGTGGAGCCGGAAACGCCCAGCGTGGCGGCCGATCCGGTGATCGGTTACATGTCGCGCGAACAGATCGAGCGCCTCATCTCCGAAACCGAAGCCAAAATGAAGCGCGCCGCCAAAGAGCTGGATTTCATCTCGGCCGCTCAGCATCGCGACGAATTATTTGCGCTTAAAAAACAACTCAAAGAAGCAGTTTAGGTGACCAAAGAGTGATAAATTCGCGGGCATATGAAAACGCCCCATTTTATCATTGATTTCGATAGCACCTTCACCCAGCTGGAGGCGCTTGACCTGTTGGCTGAAATCGTCCTGGCCGGCTCCGACCAGCGGCAGCGCGTATTGGACGAGATCCAACGCCTTACCAACCTCGCCATGAACGGCGAACTGGACTTTCGCACTTCTCTTTCGCGCCGCCTGGCCCTCCTGCGCGCCCATCGCCGCGATATCGCTACGCTGGCCGACCAGCTCAAAGGCCGTGTGTCCAGATCGTTCGTCCGCAATCGCGAACATTTGCTGGCCCTGCGCGATTACGTTTACGTCGTTTCTAACGGTTTTAAGGATTTTATTTTGCCGGTGGTTGTCGACTATGGCCTGATCGGCTCCAATGTTTTCGCCAATGAATTCCTGTACGACGAAGAAGGCTACGTCTCCGGTTTCAACCCGGCGAGCCCGCTCTCCCAAAGCGGCGGCAAATCGAAAGTGATCCGCGATCTCAACCTCAAGGGCGACGTGTACGTCATTGGCGACGGCTATAACGATTTTGAGATCAAAAAAGCCGGCTACGCCAATAAATTTTATTTGTTCACGGAAAATGTGGAGCGGGAAAAGGTGAAAAAAGAAGCCGATCACATTGCTCCCAATATCGACGAAATCTTATACGAACTAAAGATGGACAGATCAGTATCCTATCCGAAAAACCGGATCAAAGTCCTGCTGTTGGAAGGCGTTCACCCGCAGGCGGTGAAACTCTTTGAAACCGAAGGCTACCAGGTGGAATACCTGACGACCGCACTTACCGAAGAGGAGTTGTGTGAGAAGATCGTAAATGTCAATATTCTGGGGATTCGCTCTAAAACGCAGATCACCGAGAAGGTCGTCAGCAGCGCCAAACGGCTGATCAGCATCGGCGCCTTCTGTATCGGCACCAATCAAATCGATCTTCCGGCCTGTACGCGCCATGGCGTCTCTGTTTTTAACGCTCCTTACAGCAATACCCGCTCGGTGGTGGAGCTGGCCATCGCCGAGATCATCCTCCTGGTGCGCAACCTGCCCGATAAGATGCTGGCCATGCACCGGGGGCAATGGCAAAAGTCGGCGGCCCACGCCAATGAAGTGCGCGGGAAAAAGCTCGGCATCGTCGGCTACGGCAATATCGGCGCCCAGCTCTCGGTGGTGGCGGAGGCGGTCGGGCTCGACGTATACTTCTACGACGTGGTCGATAAGCTGGCCCTGGGCAACGCCACGAAGTGCGATACGCTGGAAGAACTGCTGGAAACGGTGGATATCGTGACCCTGCACATCGACGGGCGCCCCGAAAACAACGGTATCTTCGGCGCAGCGGCCTTCGCCCGCATGAAAGACGGCGCTATCTTCCTCAACCTGTCGCGCGGTAAAGTCGTACAGATCGACGCCCTCAAAAAAGCCCTGGAAAGCGGCAAGCTCAAAGGCTGCGCCGTCGACGTCTTTCCGAAAGAGCCCAAGAGCAATGACGAACCCTTCACCTCGGAACTGGTCGGGGCGTCCAATGCCATCCTCACCCCGCACATCGGCGGCAGCACCGCCGAAGCGCAGGAAAATATCGGCAATTTCGTACCCAACAAAATTATTCAGTACATCAATACCGGCAGCACTACCGGCAGCGTCAATTTCCCCAACCTGCAACTGCCGCCTTTTCCCGATGCCCACCGGTTGTTACATATTCACCATAACGTGCCCAACGTGATCGCCCAGATCGACAGCATCCTGGCGGAAAACGACACCAATATCCTGGGGCAATACCTGAAGACCAACGAACAGATCGGTTACGTGATCACCGACATCGATAAGGCCTACGACCAGCAGGTGCTGGATAAATTGAAGGAGATCGAGCCGACGATTTGGTTCCGGGTCTTGTATTGAACCCATTACTAAGCAGCAATGGGTTCATTGATCGTAATTCCGGGGTGAATGCGGTTCTGTCACACCAATGACGGTTGAACAAAAGGCAGTTTGTCGGGATAGTCGGTCGTAAAATGCAGGCCGCGGCTTTCGCGGCGCATGCTGGCCGAGCGGGTCACCAGGTAGCCGATGGTGATGAGGTTGCGCAGTTCGCACAGCTGCGGCGAGAGCACCGTGGTATGGTACAGCGCCTCTGTTTCCCGGTAGAGCAGCGCGAGGCGGTCTATCGCCCGTTGGAGGCGCTCGTCGGAGCGCACGATGCCGACGTAGCTGCTCATGATCTCTTTTAATTCTTTCAGGCTTTGGGTGAGGAGCACCTTCTCATTCGGCTCGATGGTGCCGCGGGCGTCCCAGTCGGGAATATCGCTGCGACGCGTGAGGCGATCGATCTTTCCCAGGATATCGTAGGCGATGCGGTAGCCGAACACGAGTCCTTCCAGCAGCGAATTGCTGGCCAGCCGGTTGGCGCCGTGCAGGCCGGTGGCGGTGCACTCGCCGCAGGCGTAGAGGTAATCGATGGTGGTGGCGCCGCGCTCGTCGACCAGGATGCCGCCGCAGAAATAGTGGCAGGCCGGCACCACCGGGATCATGTCCTGCATGGGATCGACGCCGATGCTTCGGCATTTCTCGTAGATAGTGGGAAAATGGGCGGTAAATCGATCGCGGTCGAGCTGGGTGCAATCGAGAAACATACATTCCTCGCCGTGTAGTTTCATCTCATTGTCGATGGCGCGGGCCACGATATCGCGGGGCGCGAGCGATTCGCGGCGGTCGTATTTTTGCATAAACGGTTCTCCCTGCCGCGTTTTGAGGATGCCCCCGAACCCGCGCACAGCTTCCGAAACCAGAAATACCGGGTTTTCACCGGCGGGGTTGAAGAGGGCGGTGGGGTGAAATTGCACGAATTCCATGTTGCGCATCCAGCCCTTGGCCCGATACACCATGGCGATGCCGTCGCCGGTAGCGATCACCGGGTTGGTGGTGCTGCGGTATACCTGCCCGGCCCCACCGGTGGCGAACACCGTGACGCGCGCCAGGAAGGTGTCGATGCTGCCGGTTTTTTTGTTGAGGGCGTAAACGCCGTAGCATTCGATGCCGGGCATCAGCCGGGTGACGTTGTACCCGCGGTGGTGCTGGGTAATGATGTCGACGGCAAAGTAGTGTTCGAGGATCTTCAGGTTGCTCAGCCGGTCGGCTTTGGCGATCAGCGCACGCTGGATCTCCCAGCCGGTCAGGTCTTTGAAGTGGAGGATGCGGTTTTCGGAATGGCCGCCCTCGCGCCCCAGGTCATAGCGCTCGAAAGCGTTTTTATCGAAGCGCACGCCCCACTCGATGATCTCGCGCACGCGTTCGGGGCCTTCCTCGACGACGATCTGCACGATGTTCTCGTCGCACAAGCCGTCGCCGGCGTCCAGCGTATCGGCTTCGTGCTTGTCGAAAGAATCGACCTGGTGATCCCACACGGCGGCTACACCTCCCTGGGCGTAGCGCGTATTGCTTTCCGATTCGTTGGTTTTGGTGAGCACGGTTATTTCCAGGTCGGGCCGTTGTTCCGCGAGCTGGATGGCGGTACTCAGCCCGCCGATGCCGGCGCCGATGATCAGTACGTCGGTTTTCATTGAGTTAGTTTTAAGATAAAACTAAGAAGGCGACCATTTGGTTGCAAGGGTCTTTTTTGTCAATTTTACCGAAAAACGGCATTGCGCCCAATCGATGAAAGTAGCCGTCAATACGCGATTTTTGCTGCCCGGAAAGCTGGAAGGCATCGGCTGGTTTACCCACGAGGTAGCGCGCCGTCTGGTGGCGGCGCATCCCGAGCACGAGTTCATCTTCCTTTTCGACCGGCCCTACGACCAAGCTTTTGTGTTTGGCGAAAATGTGCGTCCCGTCGTCGTTTTTCCGCCGGCGCGGCACCCGGTGCTCTGGTACGCATGGTTTGAACTGAGCTTGCCGAGGCGCTTCCGCCGGCTGCGACCCGACGTCTTTTTTTCACCCGACGGTTACCTGTCGCTGCGCGCCGAGGCGCCCTCCGTAATGGTCACGCACGATCTGGCGCACCTGCATTTTCCCCGGCAAATTCCCCGCCTCGTCCGGCGCTACTACGATTTTTTTGTCCCGAAATTTCTGAACCGCGCCGACCGGGTGGTGGCGGTTTCCGAATTTACCAGGCGCGACATCGTGGCGCAATTCGGCCTTTCAGAACAAAAGATCGCAGTAGCCGGCAACGGTATCCGCGCCGGTTTCGCCCCCCTCAATTCGGTGGAGCAGACGCTGGTGCGCGAGCGATACAGCGACGGCCAATCGTATTTTTTCTACGTCGGCGCCATTCATCCCCGAAAAAATGTCGACGGCCTGATCGCCGCCTTCGACCGGTTCAAGGGCCGCACCGAAGCGCCGGTAAAATTGCTGATCGGCGGGCGTGACGCCTGGCAGACCACTGCGGTGAGGCAGGCGTACGACAATGCCCGGTACCGCGAAGATATCCGTTTTTTGGGCTTCGTGCCCGACGAAGAGCTGCCGCGTCTGATGGCTTCGGCCTTGGCGTTCGTCTACCCTTCCGTATTCGAAGGCTTTGGCGTGCCGGTACTCGAAGCGATGCACTGCGATACGGCGGTGATTACCTCCAACGTCTCTTCCCTGCCGGAAGTCGCCGGGCCGGCGGCCTACCTGATCGACCCCCGGATAACGGATCAGCTCGCCGTGGCGATGCAGGAGATGTACGGCCGGCCGGACCTGCGACAGGCTTATATCGAGCAAGGACGGCGGCAGCGCCGGCAGTTTTCCTGGGATCAAACCGCCGCGACGGTTTGGGAGGCTATCGTCGCCGCCGCCAGATGACGATCATCCCGGTGAGGCCGATCAGAAAGAGCATGGTGGCGATCACTTCTGCCTGCGTAGGGTTTATCCCCAGGAAATCGTAGCGTTGATTGACCCGGATCTTTTCGATAAAAAAGCGCTCGACGCCGTTGAGTGTCAGGTAGAGGAAAAACAGCATGCCCGGCAGCGTCTGCAAGGGTTTGCGCAGGCTCCAGAGCAGGCCGCCGATGGCGAGGGCCATCACGAATTCGTATACCGAGGTCGGGTATACCGCCGGTACGAGGTGAGAGCAGTACTCGGCGGCGCATCCGGCAATGGGCTCGCCTTTGTCGAGTACGTTATGCGGATAATCGTACGCCCACAGCCAGTCGGGCAAAAACCACCAATCCGGCTGTTCTGCCGCCGGGACGCCCCAGTCGCCGTCGCCCGACAAATGGCAGCCCATCCGGCCGATGCCGTAAGCGATCATAAGGGGAGCGGCCACCGAATCGAGGACGTAGATGAAAGGAATGCGGTGGCGGCGCAGGTAGAGCCCTACGCCGATGAAGCCGCCGATCAGGCCGCCGTAGATGGCCAGGCCGGCGCCGGAGAAGAGTACTTTCATCGGTTCTTCCATCAGCTGGTCGATGTGTTCGACCACGTCGAAAATTTTAGCGCCCACTACCCCCGAGAGGGCGGCGATCAGGGTGATGTCGCCGATGCGGTCGTGGGGGTAGATCTCCTTTTGTTTCACCACCGGTTTGGGCAGCTTGCGGCGCTGTCCTTCCCAGTATTTTAAGCCGGCGAACAAGGCGGCGCCCGCCAGGCCCCACAGCCAATCGCCTTTGCCGGAAAGGAGGACGCCCGCCGGATCAGCTTGCAGCTCACCGAAATGCCGGGCGATGTACAGGCCTTTGAACCCCAGGATAAAGCCAAAAACGGCGTTGCCGATCAGCTCGCCTGCTGAAGCCGGGAGCCCTTCCTTTTTCTTGACGACGGAGGGCTGAAACTGGCCGGCTTTGGCCCGGCGTTTTAGTTCGAGGTAAAGAAGTAGCGCAGCCGTGGCGATCGCCAACACCAGAAAAAGGCCGTAGGTTTTAAAGATGGCCGTCCAATTATCGCGCTCGGTGCCGAACAGGTCATGCAGCAAATAAGATAGGTCCGGGTACATAAGGTGACTTTTGTTGACCTAAAAATAGCGCAAAGCGACCAAACATAGCATCTTTTAACGGAGGGAAGCGGAGGAGGCTGCCGGCGCTACTTCCACCTGGCCTTCCGGGCCGATCGCGTCGAGCTTTACCGGGATCAGCCGGTTCACCAGCCTGGCTTCCCCCGGGAAGGTCACCCGGATGTAATTGTCGGTAAAACCGGAAAGCAGGCCCTCCGTTTTACTTTGTTCGACCAGCACTTCGCGGACCTGCCCCAGGTGCCGGGTATAAAAATAGCGGCGCTTTTTCTCGGAGAGGATGGTCAGCATTTCGTTGCGGCGGCGGCGCTCGTTGAGGGGAACGACGCCCGCCATGTCGTTGGCCGGCGTATTGGGCCGTTCGGAGTAGGTGAAGACGTGCAGGTAGGCAATGTCCAGCTCATTGAGAAAGCGGTACGTCTCCAGAAAATCCGCTTCCGTTTCGCCCGGGAAGCCGACGATGACGTCGACCCCGATGCAGGCGTGCGGCATCAGCGTCTTTATTTTCGCTACCCGCTGCGCATAGAGCTCCCGGCGGTAGCGGCGGCGCATCTCGCGCAGCTGTTTGTTGTTGCCCGACTGCAGGGGCATGTGGAAATGGGGTACGAAGCGGCGCGACCCGGCGACGAATTCGATGATCTCATCGGTGCACAGGTTGGGTTCGATACTCGAAATGCGGAAGCGGTCGATGCCCTCCACTTCGTCCAGCGCCCTGATCAGGTCGATGAAGAGCGCCTCCTTTTTGGGGCGCCGGCCTTCGATGACCGCTGTGCCGTTGCCAAAATCACCGATATTGACGCCCGTCAGGACGATCTCGCGGGCGCCCATCTCCGCGATGCGGCGGGCGTTGGCCACCACCCTGTCCACCGTATCGCTGCGGCTGCGGCCGCGCGCCAGGGGGATGGTGCAGAAGGTGCATTTGTAATCGCAGCCGTCCTGGACTTTGAGGAAGGAGCGCGTACGATCGCCAAAAGAAAAGGCGTTGACGAAGGCGTTGGCTTCCTTCACCTCGCCTGCCCGGACCAGCCCTTTGCCGGGCGCCTGCGACAGTTCGCCGATGAAGTCGAGAATGCGGAATTTTTCTGCGGCGCCCAGCACCAGGTCGACGCCGGGGATCTCAGCGATCTCTTTCGGTTTCAACTGGGCGTAACATCCGACCACCACCACCTGGGCGGCGGGATTTTTACGCAGCGCCCGCCGGACGATCTGCCGGCATTTGCGATCGGCGAAGTCCGTCACTGAGCAGGTGTTGATGACGTACACGTCGGCCCCTTCGCGGAAGTCGCGCACATCGTAGCCGTGTTCCGCAAACTGCCGGCTGATCGCCGACGTCTCGGAATAGTTGAGCTTGCAACCCAGAGTGTAAAAAGCAACGCTGCGTGGTGTAGCCATGGTGGTGATTTAAAGGGACTTGCAAAAATAAGGCGTTCCGGCCGGAAAAGCCAGGCCTACCAGTGGTAAGCGGCGCCGAGCCCGACGCCAAGGCTAACAGGACCTCCATCGCTGTTTCTTTGGATGCCCAGCAACAGGTAGCGCAGACCGGTGGTCATGCGCAGGGAAAAACGAGGTCCGAGCGGGGCCTCCAGGCCGAAAGCCAGGTGGGTGCTGAAGTTCAGGCGGTGGACAGGATCGGCGATTAGCTGTGGCGTCAGGGTAAGTTGATAATCCGGAAAATCCTGCTCGGGCGTCAACATCGCCGTTTGTTCCACTGAAGTGGATTCGCTCAAGAGCAGGTTGGCGCAAAGCGCCGGTTGCAGGAACAGGCGAAGCGGCCCGTCGACGAAATACCAGGCCGCGCCGAAACTGAAGTCCAGGTATTCCTGCTGCCGGGCGATCCGCGTATTATTTCCGTCGTGGATAAAGAGGATAAAGTCCCCTTGAATGGTGAATCCGATGGCCGACGGTGCGTTGTTGACCAGGTCGTTCAGCGTGGTGATCATACCCTCCGGCAGCGGAGCGCCGGTGCTGTTCACCAAGACGCCGCCCCCCATCCCCTGCCAGTCGGCAGACAGCCGGCTGTAGCCGATCCCTGCCAGCAGGCCGAAGCGGCGCGAAAGGCGGCGTTGGTAGGTTAAATCGAGGCTTCCCGTCGGTAAAGCGTTATAGGCGCCCCGGGCTTCCACTACCGGCGCCGGCAGTGACGACCAGTCGGCCTGCCAAAAACCGCCGGTAAGGCTGAGCTGGTTTTGGGCAAAATCCTGGGCGACCAGAAAGGTCGAAAACAATGGGAAAAGGGCGAGGAGGAGCGCTTTTTTCATGGCCAAATGGATTTATAGTCGGGTAAACGGCAAACCGTAAACAGCGGATCGCTAAGGGTTGACGTTTGTTTGTTGTAGCTGGAAAATATCCCTAATTTCGCAAAAAGTAAATAAAAAGGCGCATCTGAACAATAAAGATAGTAATATTGTAGTTCATTGCAGCCACCCTATTGAGCGCACATACACGAATTAAACCATTCGCCCCCCGGCTAGTCTATAGTACGGGTTGCGCTGTCCTTCTGATCAGATCATCCTGGAACTAGTCAACCGGGCCCCCGGTCCCGGGTCATTCATTGTATTGCCAAAACCAACGCTATGTCAAAATACGTTTTGCTGTTCGGCCTGTTGGTCGGATTGATGTTCACGGCTTGCAGCGAGCTGGAAGATTTCGATGAGATCGAAGGCGTGCGCTACGACGCGCAATACGCCATCCCGCTGGTGGATTCGAAAGTCACTTTATCCGACCTGCTGGAAGAATTTGAAGAAAACTCCACCCTGGTCATCGATCCCGACGGGCAGCTGCGACTGGTGTACCGGGGCGATGTGCTGACCAAAGACCGGGAAGAGATCTTCGCGGAAGTGGATTCGGCGCTGGCCCAGGCCGGCCTGATTCCCATCCAGGAAAACCGGGTGGCCCTGCCGTTCTCCTCCCCGGCCGGCATTCAGATCGACTCCTTACACCTCAGCGGCGGAGAATTGATCTACAGCTTCGCCAACCCGCATACCGATCCCATCACGATGACCTTCACGTTCCCGCAGTTGCGCCAGGACGGCGAGGCCATCGTCTTTGAACACTCGCTGCCCGCCTACAGCGGCTCCGGCGATCCGCCTTTCTTTACCAATGCTTTCGGCCCCTACTCGCTGGCCGAACACGACATCAGCCCGGAAAACGACTCCATCTTCATCGAATACGAGGCCTTCGCCGACGGCGAGCCGGTCGATCTCACCAATTTCTACATCCTGATCCAGGGCATGGAGTTTACCTACGCAGAGGGCTACCTGGGCAATCAAATCCACGAAGGCACCCGCGACACCATCGAGATCGACTTTTTCGAAGACTGGATTCGCGGCGACATCTACTTCGAAGATCCGGTAGTGACTTTTTTCTTCGAGAACTCCTTCGGCATCCCCACCCGCTCCATCGTCAATGTTTTTGACGTGATCACCGTGGAGCAGGAAGTGTTGCCGCTGGAAAGCGAATTCGTCGCCAACGGCATCGATTTCCCGTATCCCGGGCTCGACCAGGTGGGGGAGATCATGCGCGACACCTTCGTTTTCAATAAATTCAATTCCAATATTGACGAGATCCTGGGGGCCGGGCCCATCGCCGTCGATTACCTCGTCGACGGGCTGACCAATCCCGAGTCCAATACCGATATCCGCGGATTCCTCACCGACAGCAGTTACTACAAGGTGCAAGTGGAGGTAGACCTGCCGCTCTACGGCCGGGCTGCCGGCTTCATCGCTCGCGACACCATCGAGCTGGGCTTCGACAATTACGGGGAAGTCGATTTTGCCGAGTTCAAAACCGTCACCGACAACGGCTTGCCGCTCAACGTCGATATCCAGGGCTATTTTCTGGACGATAACGGCGCGGTACTGGACTCCCTGTTCGCAGAGGGCCGGCGCCTCGTGGAAGCAGCCCCGGTCGACGGCGACGGCAATGCAACGGGAATAACGACCCAGGAAGCCTTCGCGGAGTTCCTGGCCGATCGTTTTGAACGCATCAAAGACGCCCAGTCCATCGTCGTCAATGCGGCCTTTTCCACCAATGACGGCGGGGAGACTTCCGTGCGGATCAATACCGCCCAGGAGGTGCGCATCCGCGTCGGCGCGAAACTGGGCCTCAGCAATTGAGCAACTGCCGGCAACAACATTTACCAAAAAACAGGCGGGGCGCCCGGAGCAGACAAACTCCGGGCGCCCGCCCTTGAGCAAATCGTAAGTTTTCCGCCAAATAAAAAAATCGGCCGCGGCTCTGCCGGCCGCCAAACTTTTCAACTCCTATTCATGAAAAATAGCTTTATCGTCTTTTTCCTGTTGCTGACGTTTTCCCTGACCGGCCAACAAGAGTTGGGTACGCACCTGATGCGAGGGGTATGGCAGGCTTCCTACTCCAATCCGGCATTGGTGCCCGACGCCAAAATCGTGGTCGGTCTGCCCGGCCTTTATCAGAACCTCGGCCTGACCGGCATCACCTATAACGAGGTGGTCGTCGAAGAAAACGGCAGCCGCTACATCGACCTCAACCGGGCGGTGGACGCCCTGGACGAGGATAACTTTATCCGCGAAAATTTTACGTTCGAAACGCTGAGCCTCGGGTTGCGCTTCGGACGGCTCACCCTTTCGGCGGGCCACCGGCTGCATTTCAACGCCTATGCCAATTACCCTAAAACGCTCATCCAGCTCATCGCGCAGGGCAACGCCCAGTTTATCGGACAAACCGTAGATATCGGACACGATTACCAGCTCGGCGGCTACAACGAACTGTACCTGGGCGCCGCAGTCGAGGTGGGATTCGGGCTGACCGTAGGCGGCCGGTTTAAACTGCTGAATGGTTTCGCCGACATCTCCACCGATCGCAACGACCTGACCTTATTTACCAGCGACGAAGCCTACGAACTCACCCTGAACGCCGATTACCGGATCAATACTACCGGCAGCCTCGACTACGACGGCTTCCGGGATATTACCTTCAACTACGATTTCACGGATTTCGAGGCGGGCGATCTGTTTTCGATCAATAGCGGTTATGCCTTCGACTTCGGCGCCCGTTACGAGATCGGGCCGCTCGACATCGCGGTGAGCATCCTCGACCTGGGAAAGATCAACTGGGAAGAGGAATCGGCCAACTACAGCCTCGCGGGTGCCTTTGAATACCAGGGGCTCGACATCGCGCGCCAGGTCCTGGAAGATTCCACCGATTTCGGCTCGGCCATCGATACCCTGGCGGAAAAGTACGAGTTCGTGGAAACGAACAATACTTACGAGACCGACCTCGGCCCCCGCTTCTACCTCAGCGGAACTTACCAGCTGACCCCGCGCCTGCGCCTGGGCGGGGTTTTCTACACCGAAAGCTACCGCAACGAATCCTTTACGGCGGTCGCTCTCGCTGCTAACGCCCAGGTCTCACGACTACTGGCCGTGGGGGGGCTCTACGCCATCCGCAACAACCGCTTCGACAACCTCGGCCTCAACGCCGCTTTTACCCTGGGACCGGCGCAGTTGATGTTCGCTACCGACAACCTGCTTACCGTCTTCCGGCCGTTGGATAGCAACAGCATGAATTTTCGTTTGGGGATCAATCTGGTGTTCGGACAGGAACGGGAGTGAGCTTGCTGCCTGTGGGTAGTATGTGAATGGGCCAAACCGATGGGGTAAACCTCACGCAGGAGGCATAGGGCGAGTAGGCCCTGTGCCTCCTGCGTTTTATGGGGTATTGCCATTTAATTCGGGTTAACTATTAACCTGTCACCGGAAGCCCCACTGATATTTCCCACGATATAAAGTTAATGCAGTTAAGTACCCTTCGTAATAAGTTGCATTAACAAACGATTTGGCTATATTTGCAACAATGTTGCATTAGGGGGCTAAAAAAGGAGGCTTTCGTGCAAATGTTTAATCGCTTCACTCGAAAAATACAGCATGAACCAAACTAAAAAAATGGAATATTCCGACTGGCTGGGAGCTGCGGCCAGCGGTCTTTGTGCTGTCCACTGCACGCTGACCCCGCTATTTTTTGCAGCCAAACCTGCCTTAGCCAGTGCGGTGGGCGAGCATGCCCACGGCCATGGTCTATGGGCGGCGCTGGACTATATATTTCTGGTTCTAAGTTTTTTGGCCGTTTGGTATTCTGCCAAGCACACGACCCATACCACCCTCAAATGGGTTTTATGGGCGGCGTGGATGGTATTCGCGGTCGGGCTTATGTCCGAGCTGCTTGAGTTGTCTTTTGGCCATTGGTTCATGTATGCCGGATCTATCTCGCTGGTTATCGCGCACCTTAAGAATTATCACCATTGCCAACAATGTAAAACCGGGGCGCCAAACTAAAGTCGAAAGTAAATGATCAGAACCAAAAATTTGACCTATCAATATCCCGCATCCGCGCCCATCTCCTTCCCTGACCTTACAGTAGAGGCCGGCCATGCTTTATTAATCTGTGGCGAATCGGGCTGTGGCAAGACAACCCTGCTGCATTTATTAGCAGGCTTGCGGCAACCGACCGCCGGTCAGGTAATTATGGATGGCGAAACGATTTCTGCTTTCCCCCCCGCAAAAATGGATCAATTCCGGGGTCGGCACATCGGCATGGTATACCAGCAGACGTACTTCATCGAATCGCTATCTATTCTGGATAACCTACTGCTTTCTCCTTATGCAGATAGTCGAAGCAAGGCAAAAACCATTGCCGATCGTTTTAATATCAATGATTTATTATCACGATATCCCCATCAGCTGAGTGTAGGCCAGCAACAAAGAGCATCCATCGCCAGAGCGGTCATGAATAAACCGAAACTCCTCTTGGCCGATGAGCCAACCAGTGCACTCGACAATAAAAACTGTAGGCTGGTGATCGATCTTTTGCGGGAAGAAGCGGTAACCCACGATGCGGCCCTAATCATCGTTACTCACGACGACCGCTTACGCGTTGAAATACGTGACTCGGTGGAGTTGAATGCCATTGTCAATTAAAATCCAAAGGAATGCTCGGGAAAATAGCATGGAAAAATATTGTTTACAAACCACTTAATACTGCTCTTTGCGTCAGTCTGCTACTTTTTGGGGTGGGCATTATCTCCCTATTGTTGTTGATTCAGCACCAGTTGGAGCAAAAATTTGCACGGGATTTACAAAATATCGATCTGGTAGTGGGGGCCAAGGGCAGTCCCTTGCAGCTGGTGTTGTCCGCCGTGTACCATCTGGATGCACCGACCGGGAACATCAAATTGGCCGATGCCCGCAAAATAATGGAAGCGTCCGTGGTTAAGGAAGCTATCCCACTTGCTTATGGCGATTCTTACCGGGGGTATCGCATACTGGGAACTACCGAGGCTTATTTGAAAAAATACGATGCGCAATTCCGCCAAGGACGCTTATTTTCTGAGGCTATGCAGGCGGCAATTGGCTCAGACGTAGCCGAAAAAACGGGCTTGCAGGTAGGGGACACTTTCCTGGGTACCCACGGAGAAGCCCAGGGCGGCCACCTGCATGACGAACACCCATACACTGTGGTTGGGATTTTGGAAAAAACCAATGCGGTGCTAGACCAGCTCGTACTGACCAACCTGGAAAGCGTTTGGCAAGTTCATGCTCACCCCGATACCGAGCAGCCTCCCCTTGACTCCCTTCATGCTGACCAACTAGACTCTGATCATGAGCACAATCATGATCACGAGGATGAACAAAATCATGATCACGACCATCAACACAATCATGATCACGAGGATGAGCATTCGGCATTTGTCATTACCGAAGACAGCATGGAGATAACGGCCCTATTGTTGCAATACAAAACCAAGATGACGGTACTGAATATGCCCCGTATCATCAATGAGCAAACCAACATGCAGGCCGTTTTGCCGGGATTGGAAATTAATCGGCTGTTCTACCTGCTGGGCGTAGGGGCTACAACCATAAAAATGATTGCCGGAGGCATCATGGTCATGGCTGGCTTCAGCGTATTTTTTGTGCTATACAACCGCCTGCGGGAACGAAAATTCGAGTTGGCCCTCATGCGCACGGTGGGATACCGGCCCTGGCAATTGTTTGGGCTTTTGGTATTGGAGGGCATATTACTGGGAATAGTCGGCTATGCGTTGGGCTGGCTGTTGAGCCGTGCTGGTCTGTATGTGATTAATCGGCAAGCCGAAGGTGATTTCAACCTTCAATTCAGTAGCGAATGGATAGGGAGTGAAGCATGGTTGCTACTGCTTACTATTCTGGTAGGGATGGGAGCGGCACTATTGCCAGCCTGGCAAGCCATGCGATTAGATATATCAGCTGTCTTATCCGAAAATTAGAAGAGATGAATACTACGTTAAAAATACTACTGGCAGCCATCCTGTTAACCGCGATATTTAACAGGGGCAGAATCTGCGAGCACCTTGGGTTTGGACAAGCCAAACCGTACGGTAGTCCCATCGCTCAAAAAAACGAAGTTGAATCATTTGAAAAAATAGAGGAAAAAACCGGTGATTATTCCATAAATGAAACTCTGTACCGCTGGGATGAGCAGCTGCTAGATTGGATTCCCGTTGAAGAGACGCCGGAGTACGAGGCGCAGCTCGTTAACTATAACCAAGCGGAGCATCCAGCAGCGAAGCCGATACCATGGGAATTACTGATGGATATCCGCTATAAACTGCGCTATTTCAGCGAGCTGGAAATGGAAATCTATGCGCCTGTATTCCCAGAGGTCCTAAAGATCCTCGACGGAAAAGAGGTAACCATCAAGGGGTTCGTTATCCCTTTTGACAAAAACCAGGACGAGATGGCTTTGTCTGCTTATCCGTATGCTTCCTGTTTTTTCTGTGGCAAAGCAAGCCCCGCATCGGTGATGAGTATGTATCTGGAAGATAAGCGCAACCGCTACAAGATAGATGACTTCAAGAAATTCAGAGGAACCTTACACTTGAATTACGATGACCCCAACGAGTTTTATTACATCCTACGGAATGCTACGGAGGAATAAGATTTTCAGATCAATAAACAGAAATCAAATTGATGATAAAGAAAGGACAAACTTACACGAATGCTGCTATCGGTTATGATGGTGAAGTATTACAAGATATTCATTTACCATCCAAGAATATTGCGATCTATCGGCGCACCATCGAAACCCTAAAAACGGAGCTCGCTGATATGGTAGTGAAAAACGTTGAATTTCGGGCAAGCGGAAAAGCAGAAGAAATCCTGTTCTTACTGAAGGAATACTTTAGCAGCCATTTTACCGAATGTTTTTCCCTATTTGACGACATCTCTGAACTCCTGGGGCTGTTCGAAAAGACTACCCAGGCCTCCTCCTTTCGTCTGGTTCTGACTACCGTCAGTACAAATATGTGCAGCCGATTTCATACGGACATTAATGATCTTCGCATGTTGTGTACTTATGTTGGGCCGGGCACCCTTTGGCTTCCCGATGCTTTTGTGAATCGTAAAGCACACCAAGCCGGAAAACAAAATGAAAATATTATCCCGGAGGAAGCTCTAATACAGCAGACCCAAACAGGTGACGTCGTTATTTTAAAAGGCGCCTTATATCCGGAGGCAAACCCTGTTCTTCATCGCAGCCCTACCATCGAGGAGAAAGGTGAAAAACGGCTTTTGCTAAGAATAGACACGAATGCGTCTCAACATCTTTGGGTATGATGCTAATGCTTTTTTTAAAACCACTCTCTTAAATCAATTTTAACAAGATGCAGCATAAAAAACTCCCTGTAACTGTGCTCAGCGGATTCCTTGGAGCCGGAAAAACCACCTTGCTCAACCACATCCTACGCAATAAAGAAGGGCTGAAAGTAGCCGTCATCGTGAACGACATGAGCGAGGTGAACGTGGATGCCGAATTGGTAATGAGTGAAAACACCCTGTCGCGCACCGAAGAAAAATTGGTGGAAATGAGCAACGGCTGTATTTGCTGTACCCTGCGGGAAGATTTGATGATAGAAGTTGAGCGATTGGCCAAAGAAAACCGATTTGACTATCTTCTGATCGAAAGTACAGGCATTAGTGAACCGGTTCCGGTAGCCCAAACCTTCTCTTTTATGGATAAGGAAAATGGTATTGATTTATCCCGATTCAGTTACATCGACACCATGGTGACGGTGGTGGATGCCTTTAATTTCTTTAAAGATTTTGGCAGCCCGGAAACCTTAATGGATAGAAACCTGACGAATATAAATGGCGACCACCGAACCATTGTAAACCTCCTTACCGACCAAATAGAGTTTGCAAATGTGATTATTCTGAACAAAACTGACATAGTAACCGAAGAGCACTTAAACATCTTAAAAGCGGTTATTCATAAATTGAATCCTTCAGCTCGCATTATTGAATCCAGCTTCAGCAAGGTGGAACCTAAAGAAATCCTGAATACAGGGCTTTTTAATTTTGAGGAAGCTGAGCAAAGTGCCGGCTGGATAGAAGAACTCAATAAAGATGAACATACACCCGAAACTGAGGAATATGGTATTTCCTCGTTTGTCTATCGTTGTAAGAGGCCTTTTGACCCATCTCGTTTTTGGCAGTATATACAACAAAAATTTCCAAGCACCATCATTCGTAGTAAGGGTCTTTTCTGGTTAGCTTCTAGACCTGACCAAGCCCTGGTTTGGAGTCAGGCAGGGGGGGCGTTAAGAGCGGACAGCGCAGGCGTATGGTGGAGCTGTATGCCCTATGAAAAGCGAATTCAGTTTGTGGCATTTATTGAAAATCAAAAACATATCGAGGCAGGATGGGATGGGACATTTGGCGACCGGAAGAATGAAATCGTTTTTATTGGACAAGATATGGACGAAATAGCCATTAAGTCGGAACTGGATGCTTGCCTGGCGACGGACGAAGAGCTGGCTACTCAAAAGTGGAAAAAAGGCTATGATGATGACTGGCCTCTTCAAAGAGCTTATGCTTTGGAATAATTTCGCACTGGCTAATTAATATCTGTGCCAAACAAGTCTTAGAGCTTGTTTGGAGGTAGTCATTTTGGCTGCAAAACCCAGCTTTTGGAACCTCCCTGTGGCATTTTTCCGGCCCGTAGCGCTGCTATGAGCCGGAAAAATCCCTTCGGGAGAACCCAAAATCTGAGTTTTTCGCTTCAAAAGCACTACCTCCAAACAAGCTCTTAAAGATTGTTCTCTCTCAATTTCCCAAACTCGTTCTGACAGTTCTGTGATAGAACCAACTGAAAAAATGCAGGAGAAAAAAAGGGGGGCGTTCTATCCTTTTGCAAAGCCGGATATTTTTGTGTCTAAAAAAAAATTATTTTGTAAGTCTAATTTTTTATATTTGCGAATATAAAAAATAAATCAGCTATGAAAAAGTTTTCTCTCGTCATACTGCTTTTGGGGGCGATATGGAGTCTCTTCGGTCAAACCGGCAGCATAGCGGGTGTCGTAAAAGGATTGGAAGGCCCACTCGACTTTGCGGCGGTGCAACTGCAGGGCGCCGAATGGTCAAACGGTTTAATGACGGATGCGAAAGGCCGGTTTGTCTTCGAGGAAGCGCCGGTGGGCGATTATCAACTCATCGTTCAGCGATTGGGTTTTCAACCGAAGGAGAGGTCCGTCGAAGTCAAAGCCGGAGAAACGGTCGAACTGGAAATTACCCTGGCGGAGGACCGGCTCAACCTGAACGAGGTAGTCGTGAGCGCTACCCGTTACGATCTGGGTAAAAAGGAGGCGCCCGTGGTGGTGCAGGTGATGGATGAACAACTGTTCAACGCCAGCCAGTCGGTCGCCCTGTCCGAAAGCCTGAGTTTTCAGCCGGGCGTCCGGGTGGAGACGAATTGCCAGAACTGTGGCTTCACTCAGGTTCGGCTCAACGGCCTCGACGGCGCCTATTCGCAGATCCTGATCAACAACCGACCGGTCTTCAGCGCCCTGAATAGTGTGTACGGACTGGATCAGATCCCTACCAACATCATCGACCGTGTAGAGGTGGTGCGCGGCGGGGGCTCGGCCTTATTCGGTTCCAACGCCATCGCCGGTACGATCAACATCATTACCAAAGAACCCATCCTCAATACCTGGCAGGTCAACACCAACTTCGCCCTGGTCAATGGCGATACGCCGGATAATACGGTCAATTTAAATGCGTCCGTAGTAAACGACAAGCTGGACGCCGGCGTAACTTTTTTCGGAATGTACCGCAGCCGGGACGCATTTGACGCCAACGGCGACGGTTTTACCGAACTGGTTCGCCTGGAGAACAACACTTTCGGGGCAAAAGCCTTCTTCCGGCCGGATCAGCAGAGCAAAATTACGGTCGATTTCAATGCCCTGCGCGAATACCGCCGGGGCGGCGATCGCCTGGAGCTGGCGCCTCATTTTACGGATATTACGGAGGAGTTGGACCACAATACCCTCTTCGGCGGAATATCTTACGACCGCACCGGCAAGGACGAACGCACCCACTATTCAGCTTACTTTTCCGGTCAGACCACTCAGCGCGACAGCTACTACGGCGGGCTGGGCGGCGGCCGTTCTGAGGCCGACAGCATCGCCGCTCGCAACGCTTACGGCACGACGGATGACCTGGCGCTGGTGGCCGGCCTGAAATTATCGCGCCGGTTCTTATCCGGGGACGTCCTGACGGTGGGCCTGGAGAATCAATACAACGAAGTGCTGGATGAAATTACGGGATACAATCGCCTGGTCGACCAGCGCGTCAACGCCCTCGGCGCCTACGGACAGTACGAGTGGCGCCCGGGAAAACGCCTGACCGTCCTGGCCGGCGCCCGTTACGACTTCACCCGGGTCGACGGGCAGTTTACGGTGGGCAATATCGAGCGCATTGCCGATGTGGAGCTGGGGGTTTTTAGCCCGCGGCTGACCCTGTTGTATGACCTCAGCCAGTTCATTCAACTGCGAGGCGGTTACGCGCGGGGGTTCCGGGCGCCGCAGGCCTTCAACGAAGACCTGCATATCGCTTCCGTGGGGGGCGAACCTCAGTTTGTCGTGCTCAGCGATGAGCTCGATAAAGAATTGTCTGACGCCTTCACGGCATCCGTCAATTATACCCGGACTTTCGGCGCCGTCCAGACCGATTTTTTACTGGAGGGCTTCCACACCGTTCTGCGCGATCCCTTCACGATCGTCAGTACGGGCGCTGCGTTGCCCGGCGGTTCGATCGTCGAAGAAGTGCGCAACGGAACGGGGGCGGCGGTCAGTGGCGTTAATTTCGAACTGAACGTGGCGCCCTCCGGAGCTTTTCTGTTCCAGGCCGGCGGAACCGTACAGCAGGCCCGCTATGACGAAGCACAGGTGCTTTTTGAGCCGGAACCGGATAATCCCGAAGTTTCGATAATCGCTACCGATCAATTCGTGCGCACGCCGGAAGTGTACGGCTATCTTTTCTCGAACTGGCAGGTGTCAGATGCTTTTGGGGTTGACCTTACCGGCGCCTATACCGGTTCGATGATCGTACCGAGGGTGATCAGCGATTCCGGCTTGTTGGCGCTGGTGGATTCCGATCCGTTTTTCGACCTCAATTTGCGATTAAATTACCAGGTCGACCTGAAGAGCGACTTTCACCTGGAGATCAGCGGCGGGGTTCAGAACATTTTCGACAGCTTCCAGGACGATTTTGACACGGGCCCGGGCCGCGACTCCGATTACATTTACGGCCCGGCGCGTCCGCGAACGTTCTTCCTGGGAGTGAAAGTCGGGAACTTCCGCTAACCCGGGCTGACGAATCGGTAGGAGAAGCGCAGCGCTACCGCCCCTCTCGCCGGTGCTTCCAGCGCCGGTGCGTCCACAGCCAGATTTCCGGCTGGGCGCGGATGTCCTGTTCCAGCCGGCGGGTGTGCGCCTCGGTGATTTCGTTATCGGCGGTAGCTTTCGGCTGGTCGAACAGGCGTTCGGCGCGCAGCAGATATTGCCCCCGGCGGGGCCGGCGCACCGATATGAAGACAACCGGATAATTCAAAGCGCGCGCAATTTTTTCCGTGCCCTTGAAAACGGGGGCCTCCTGGTTCATGAAAGTCATCCAGTGCACGTTTTGCGAGGAAGGCGTCTGGTCGGCGATAAAAGCCGTGGCGGTGAGGCGCTCCCGGTTTTTGACGATGTTGCGCAAGGCGTGTTTCATGGGGTAGAGGCCGGTACCCAGGCGGGTGCGCGTATGGTAAATCAGCTTTTCGAAATAGGGATTGCGCAACGGATGGTAGAGGACAAAAAGCTCGTGCACCGGTTCCAGGCTGAATGCCGAGCCGGCCAGTTCCCAGTTGCCCATATGGCCCAGCACAATGATGATGCTTTGCTTTTGGGCAAAATAGGCTTTGACGACTTCGAGGTCTTCGAAAACGATACACCGGCGCAACGCCCGCGGCGAGATCGTCAGCCCTTTCAGCACTTCCAGGATCAGGTCGCAGAAAAAGCGATAAAACCGGAAAGTGATCTGCCGGATCTCCCGCTCCGTCTTTTCGGGAAAAGCGCTCCGCAGATTGGTCATCACCACTTTTTTTCGGTAGCCGAACACCAAATACAGTAAGACGAACATGGCGTCGGATACCCGGTACAAGGCCCAAAACGGCAGCAGGGAAAGGCCATAGAGAAAAGGCAGAGACAAATAATACAGCAGCGCATTCATGGCAAATGAATAAATACGGCAATAACAAAAGGCCGCGCGCGAAGGTACCTATTTTTTTGGCGCGCTGTAAAATTCAGGCTATGTCGTCTCCCCAGCATATTACACATAATTTCATTTAAAAAAATTTCGCCCGATCATTTATTTTTGCAGCACACCCATAGGAAACAACGCCGCTTTCCATTCCCCGCAGATCAAATATCTACAGAATCAGTCGCCCGCTCACTCTGCCTTTTCCTGACGCGCACGGTTGGCGTTCGTTCGTAGTGGTAAACGATGACCTGAACAGTGCGGTCGGTTGCGTTCCAGGAAGGTCTGCTGCTGACGGCGCGTGCGCATTCACTCCGGGAAAGCAGAACTTTATTCGCAAATACTCGTTTATCAAGCAAATTTCCATCGGCCTCGTCGCGGCGACGCCGGTAATAAACATCTGGACTAGACATGAAAATGAATCGTTTACTTCTTCTTCTCCTGTCTCTTGCAGGCAGCCATTTCCTTTTTGCGCAGTCGCAGCCGGCTCTGGAAATTACCATGGCCCACCTTCGGCAGCACCTGACCGAGTTGAAACTTACAGACGCCGACATCGCCGATATCGCCGTTCAGAACGAGGTATTCTCCAGGCATAACGGCGTCACCCACCTCTACCTGGTGCAGCAGCATGCGGGTATCCCGGTGCACAATGCCGTTCTCAACGCGAATATCACTCCGGATGGACGCGTATCGAGCATCGGCAACCGCTTGATCAGCCGCCTGGCGGAACGCATCAACGCCACGGCGCCCGCTATCTCCACCGCGGAAGCCGTACGAGCCGGGCTGGCGTACTTCGGTATGGATGACCACGGCGAATCATTGCGGATAGTTGAAGAGATCAGCGAAACGGAAGTCGTCTTCGACCCAACCGGGTTGGCGCTGGAGCCGATCCCGGTAAAGCTGGTCTACCAACCTATGCCCGACCGCAGCGTGCGCCTGGCCTGGAATGTCAGTTTGTACCAGCTCGACGCACAGCACTGGTGGAACGCCCGGGTGGACGCGCTCTCGGGGGAAGTGCTGGATTATTTCGATCAGGTCGTTCACTGTCAGTTCGGCCATCCGGCCGAGGTATGCGGCGGCCATGCACCGGTAACGGCAAAAGCTTTGCCGGCAAAACCGACGCCCTTGCTGCCGCCCGTCGACGGTTCCGTTTACAACGTTTATCCGATCACCATCGAAAGCCCCAATCACGGAGATCGCGCACTGGTCGCCGAGCCGGCGGAGCCGATCTCCTCGCCTTTCGGCTGGCACGATACGGATGGCGCGGAAGGGCCTGAATTCACCATCACGCGGGGCAATAACGTGCACGCGTACCACGATATCTTCAACCTGAACACCTCCAGTGGCGATGAACCGGACGGCGGGCCGGCGCTCAATTTCGATTTCGATCTCGACCTTTCCACCAACCAGCCCTATACCCAACTGGATCCTATCGTCACCAACCTGTTTTACTGGAATAACCTGATGCACGACGTCTGGTACCACTACGGTTTTGACGAGGCGTCCGGGAATTTCCAGACCAATAATTACGGCAACGGCGGCGAAGCCGGCGATCCGGTCAATGCCGAGGCGCTCGATGGCAGCGGCACCAACAACGCCAATTTCGCGACTCCGCCGGACGGCAACAATCCGCGCATGCAGATGTACCTGTGGGGCGGCGGTTTGCCGACGATCATACCGGAAGGCGGCGTCAGCATCACGGCGCCGGCCGACCTGGCAGGCGCCTACGAGTTTGCGGTTGCCGGCTTCGGCGGCGCTTTGCCGGACGGCGATGCGCCCATCTCCGCTCCGGTGGTGCTCGCCGACGATGGGATCGGGGTCGGTTCCGACGCCTGCCAGCCCATCCAGAACGGCGCAGCCCTTGCCGGCAATATTGCAATGATCGACCGTGGTGAATGTGAGTTCGGCGCTAAAATCCTGGCGGCGGAACAGGAAGGCGCCGTCGCCGTCATTATCTGTAATAACGTACCCGACCCGGCCGTGATCACCATGGGCGCCGGCGCGGTCGGCAACCAGGTTACCATACCCGCCGTGATGATGTCTTTGCAGGATTGCAATGAGCTGAAACTGGGGCTCCCGGAATTGTCGGCTGAGCTGTCGGCTCCCCAGTTCCAGGTGCCCCAGCCCGGACCAACGGGTCGGAGCAGCGACTTCGACAACGGGGTCATCGTCCATGAATACACCCACGGCATCTCCATTCGCCTCACCGGCGGCGCCGGCAATAGCGGCTGCCTGAGTAATGACGAACAAGCCGGCGAAGGCTGGAGCGACTGGTTTGCGCTGGTGATGACCACTACCCCGGAAATGACGCCCGGGCAGCCCCGCGGTATCGGCACCTACGCCGCCGGGCAGTCGCCCAACGGCGACGGCATCCGGACTTACCCCTATTCGCGCAGCATGTCGGTCAACCCGCATACCTACGCGAATATCAACGAAGAGTCGATCCCCCACGGCGTCGGCTCCGTTTGGTGCGTGACCATCTGGGACTTGTTCTGGAACCTGGTGGACGAATACGGCTATGATCCCGACCTGTACTTCGGCGCCGGGGGCAACAATATCGCCATGCAGCTCGTGATGGACGGTCTGAAACTGCAGGCATGCAGCCCTACCTTCATCGATTCGCGCGACGCCATCCTGGAGGCCGATATGCTCAACTACGGAGGCGCCAACCAGTGCCTGATCTGGGAAACCTTCGCGCGCCGCGGCCTCGGCGTCGACGCAGCGCCCGGCGGCAATGAAGATTTTACCATTCCGGATGCCTGCAACTTTACCTTCCGGGTCAATAAAACGGCCGTAGCCGAAGCCGATGCCGGCAGCGTGATCACCTACAACCTGGAGATCACCAACGGCCGGGAAGAAACGGTAGAGAACGCCGTGATCACCGATAAACTGCCGGAGGGTACGACCCTCGTCCCGGGCAGCTCCGATTGTAACATCACCGAAGAAGACGGCATACTGACCATCTCTCTGGGCACGATCGAAAGCGGATTTACCGGCAATTGCAGCTACCAGTTGCAGCTTCCGGAAACGCCGTTCACCTATGCGACCTTCGAAGATGATGCAGAGAACGGCGACCAGGCCTGGAATTTCGAGAATACCCTCGGCGGCCCCACCTGGTCGCTTTCGTCGGCCGACGCCAATGACGGCGTTTTCTCTTACTATGCAGCGAACGTCAATTCGGCGAGCAATCAGATCATGGTGACCTCCGAGCCGGTCGTGCTCGACGGAGAAAATCCGGCGCTATCGTTCTGGCATCGTTATGATACCGAGGCCAACTTCGACGGCGGGGTGGTCGAGATCTCACCCGGTAATACCAATTTATGGTTCGACCTCGGCCCGATCATCATTCAGAACGGCTACGATCGAGCGCTGAGCGAAAACTCCGACAGCCCCCTCGCCGGGCGCCGGGCTTTCCATGGAGACAGCGAAGGCTGGCAGCAGACCATCGTCGACTTGAGCAATTACGCCGGGGCGACGGTGCGCGTGCGTTTCCGGTTCGCTACGGACAGCCAGGTGGCTGCCGACGGCTGGTACGTAGACGACATTCGCTTCCTGGGTAACCTCCATTTCGTGAGCAACACGGCCTGCACCATCAACGACGGAGAGGAACTGTGCAGCTCCGCCATTACCCTGGTCAATGGCGACCTGCTCAACGATACGGAGGAACTGAGCTCGGAACTCGGACTGACCATCTTCCCCAACCCGACCGACGATCGCTTCGTGCTTCGCCTGAACCGGGTGCTGGACGGCGCTGTCGAAATGCGCATCCTGGGAACGGACGGCCGCCTGCTGGAGCGCCGCCGGTACGACGCGTTCCAAAGCGAGGAAGTGGATATGACGCCTTACGGCGCGGGCGTGTATTTCGTACAACTCCGCACCGATACCGGAACGATTACCCATAAGCTGATCGTACAGTAAAAACAGGAGACAGGAGTTTCACAAGCTAGAGCTAGAGCTAGGGCTTGTGAAACTCCTTATCAGTAATACTTCACGCATACATTCTTGGCGTCCGTAAAGAAGCGGAGCGCTTCCATGCCGCCCTCGCGGCCGACGCCTGAATTTTTCACGCCGCCGAAGGGTGTTCTCAGGTCGCGCACCATCCAGCAATTAACCCATACGATACCGGCTTGCAGTTGTTCGGCGACCCGGTTGGCCTTGCTGATGTCCTGGGTCCAGACCGTGGCCGATAAACCGTAATTGGTGCTGTTGGCCAGCGCGACAGCTTCCGCTTCCGTGTCGAAAGGTTGAATGGTGACGACCGGACCGAAAATTTCTTCCTGATTGGTGCGGCAAGTTACCGGCAGGCCTTCGATGACCGCCGGGCGGAGAAAATAGCCGTTCTCGAACTCTCCCTGCATCTCCACTTCTTTGCCGCCGCAAAGCAGGGCGCCGCCCTCCACTTCCGCGAGCTGCAGATAACTTTTAATCTTTTCCAGGTGCGCCTGTGATACGACGGCGCCCAGGTCGGAGACGGGGCTGGCCGGATCGCCCACTTTCAGGAATTGTGTTCGCTTGACCAGTTCTTCCCGGAAGCGGTCGTAAATGGGACGCTGGACGTATATGCGCGAGCCGCAGAGGCAGATCTGTCCGTTATTGGAAAAAGAGGATCGCAGCGTATCGACGATCATGCGGTCGAAGTTGCAATCGGCGAAGATGATATTCGGATTTTTGCCGCCGAGTTCCAGGGAAAGCTTTTTGAACTCCGGAGCGGCGGCGGCGGCGATCTTTTTCCCGGTGGCGGTGCCGCCGGTGAAGGAGATGGCTTTGATCTTGGGGTGGGCGACGATCGCCTGCCCGGCGCTGTCGCCCCGGCCGTGGACGATGTTGAGCACTCCGGGGGGCAGGCCGGCCTCGATACAGGCTTTGGCCAGCATGTGGGCCGTCATGGGGGTCATCTCAGAAGGCTTGCCGACTACACAGTTGCCGACGGCCAGGGCCGGCGCGATTTTCCAGGTAAACAGATAGAGCGGCAGATTCCAGGGAGAAATACAGCCCACCACGCCCAGGGGTTGGCGCAGGGTATAGTTGATGGCTTCGCGCTCCATATGATGGGATTCCGAACCGAAGTGGAGGATACTGGTGGCGAAAAAGCGGAAATTGGCCTGGGCCCTCGGGATGTCCACGCTGCGGGCCATGGAGACGGGTTTGCCCGAATCGACCGACTCGGCGCGGGCGAAGGTCTCCAGGTTTTGTTCGAGAATGTCGGCGATGCGCGTCAGGATGCGAAAGCGTCGGCGCACCCCACCGGAAGACCATTCCGGGAAGGCGCGTTCGGCGGCTTCTACAGCCCGTTGTACGTCGTCGGGACCCGAATCGGGGATCTGGGAATACACCTTTCCCGTTGCGGGCTTGTAATTGTCGAGATATTTTCCGGAAGCGGCGGGGGCGAGCGCCCCGTCGATGTAGTTTTTGATATACTTATCCGGCGTCATAACCAGGGCGGGTTAAAAGAAAAGTTAGAAGTTAGAAAGTTCCGGCGGCTTCGCGGTACACCACGGCGGTCATTACCCGCCCGACAGCGCGCAGGGTGCGGACATCGATGATGTCGAGGTTGTCATTGTGGGTGTGCCAATGATCGCCAAAACCTTTGTTTTGGGAGTTGAGCGGCAGGTTGATCACGTCGATCATCGGAATGCCGGCAATGGTGTTGACGAAGTAGTGGTCGTCGGTGACGCCGCCGCCGTTGACGTTGACGAAGTAGTTGCCGTAGCCCATGCGGTTGGCGAGGGTCCATACTTTATCGACGAGTTGGGGGGCGAAATAAACAGAATATTGCTCCTTGGGGAAGCGGGCGCCTTTTGCGCCTACCATATCCAGGAGGATGCCGTAGTCGGGGCGGGCGTGCGGCTGGCGGGACCAGTACTGGGAGCCCAGCCCCCAGGTCTCGTCATCGCCCCCGTTCTCCCCCTGGTCTTCGACGTCGAAGAGCACCAGGTCGACGCCCAGGTCGATGGGATTTTCTTTGAGCAGGCGGGCGATCTCCAGAATGACGGCAACCCCGCTGGCGCCGTCGTCGGCCCCGAGGATCGCTTCATCCTGTCGCTCGGTGCTGAGGGGCGAGTCGGCCAGGTGGCGCGAATCCCAGTGCGCCGCCAGCATAATGCGCTTGCGGTTGTCCGGGTTGTACTGGGCGATGATATTGGTCGCGTTGAGGGTCTCTCCCGTGTAGCGTTCCACCTGGAAGTCCTGTTCGATGACCTTGGCGTCAAATCGCTCGAACTGCGCGACGAGCCACTCCTTGCATTCGCGATGGGCTTCGGTGTTGGGTACGCGCGGCCCGAAAGATACCTGCCCGGCCAGGTAGGCGTAGGCGGAGTCGTGCTCGAAGCGCGGAACGGTTATGGTTTTCTTTTCCTCCTGCTCCGGGGGCGGCGGATCGTTTTTACAGGCGACGGCCGTCAGGAAGAGCATCGCCCAGATGAGGGACAGGCGAAAGAGCTGTTGCATGTTTTTATTGCTTTTCTTTGTTAGGATCAAAATGCCGCCATCCCTGCGCCTGGAGCGGATGGATATTACCGCCGATGGTATGTAGCTTCACGCCCTCCGCCGCGGCCACCATTTCGCCCATGATGTAAATGTCGGGCAGGTATTTGACTTTTTCCACATCTCCGGGATCGATGGTGAACAGCAGTTCGTAATCTTCTCCGCCGCTCAGGGCGCAGGTGATCGGGTCCATGTTGAAGTCGATGGCCTGCAGCTTGGCGTCGGGATGAATAGGCACGCCGCTTTCTTCGATAAAAGCGCCGAGCCCGGACGATTTGCAGAGATGAAAAACCTCGGAAGCTACCCCGTCGGAGACGTCGATCATGGCCGTGGGCGTCAGTTCGGCTTTGCGAAAACGTTCGATCATATCGTTGCGCGCTTCGGGTTTGAGCTGCCGCTCGATGAGGTAGGGGCGGTCGCTGAGATCGGGCTGCAGGTCGGGATTATCCAGAAAAAGTTGCTTCTCGCGCTCCAGGAGTTGCAGCCCCAGGTAAGCGGCTCCTACATTGCCGGTGATGCAGAGCAAGTCGCCTTCCCGGGCGCCGTCCCGATAGGTCAGTTTACCGGGTTCGCCCTGCCCGAGGGCGGTCACACTGATGATCAGTCCGCGGTTGGAGGAAGTGGTATCGCCGCCGACGAGGTCGACCTGATAGCGTTCGCAAGCCAGGTAAATACCGGCGTAGATCTCTTCGAGCGCTTCAACGGAAAAGCGATTGGACAGGGCGATGGAAACCGTGATCTGCCGGGGAACGGCATTCATGGCATAGATGTCGGAGAGGTTGACCACCACGGATTTGTAGCCCAGGTGTTTCAGCGGCGTATAAGTCAGGTCAAAATGAATGCCCTCCACCAGCATGTCGGTGGAAACGACGGTCAGAAACCCCTGGTTGTCGATAACCGCCGCGTCGTCGCCTACGCCTTTCACGGTAGAAGGCTGGGTGATCCGGGCTTTACCGGTGAGGTGGTCGATGAGCCCGAACTCGCCGAGTTCGTTGACATCTGTGCGCTTGGGTGGTTGTGGTTCCGTCATATATGCTATTCTCCCGGCCTGATTTGTTGCCGGGCTTCGTAAAGTAAAGCAATAAACCGCCGGATTTGTTGGCTAGCCCTTGATTTGTTTGAGGTAATAATCGACGTGGCGCACGGCCATGGGGCCGTCGGCTTCCGCCAGCTTGCGGGCTTCCTGCAGAACGGTTTCGGCCGATTCGATCTTACCCTGCTGAGCCAAGATATCCGCGTAGGTCAGTAGGTGTTTGTAAGATTGTTTTGCTTTGGCGGCGCGGGCGGCGAATTTCTCGGCAAGTTTTACGGCTTTTTTGCTACCCGGCAGCACCTCGGCGATGTTCTGGGCGAGCAGGGCCAGTTCGGCGGGATCGTCGGCCACGATTTTGGCGCCGTATTTTTTGGCGGTTTTCAGGAACTTCTTTTCGTCCTTCATGACCTGGTAAAACTCCATCTCGGTGTTGAGGCGAAAAGCCGTCGCGCGCTCCGGATAGTGGTCTTCCATTTTATCGACGGCTTCTTCGATCAGGGATTCCATTTTGAATTCCACGCCTTTCTGAGCGGTAGCTTCGCAGGCCAGCCGCACCTTTTCCTTGACTTCTGCCTCGGAAGTCAGCTGGATGATCTGGTCTTTGTGTTCCGCCATCAATCCGAAGATCCGGGAATCGGCTTCCGTGACGGCTTCTAAAATGAAGCGGAGGTTAAAGTCGGAAGTGAGGTCGTCCTGGTCGCGCAGGTACTCATTGGCGATGGCGAGGCTGGGTTTACCGGCTTTGTTGAGCGCGCGCACGTAGTTGAAAACGAGTTCCGGATCGCGATCGCCGGCTTCGTAAGCCTCGGCATACTCGCCGCTGCGGTCGATTTTGCCGAGCGCCTGCTCGCCCAGCTTGATGAAACCCTCTACCTGCTGGGCGCCCCGCACTTGTTGTACGACCTCACCGGTATAGTCGATGAAAAAGAGCGTCGGGAAAGCGGATACCGGGTACTTTTTGCGAAACGTGATCCCCTCGCCTTTTTCCATATCCAGTTTGAGGTTGACGAAGTTTTTATTGTAAAACGCGCCCACCTTGTCGTCGGTGAATACATACTTCGCCATTCGCTTGCAAGGGCCGCACCACTCGGCGAAGGCGTCGACGAAGATGATTTTATCCTGTTTTTTGGCTTCGGCCATGGCTTCCTCCCAAGTCCCCTCGAAAAAGTCGATTCCCTGGGCAATACTACTGCCCGCGATGAGCAGGCATAGAACAAAGAGCGACCAACGTATCATAGTTTTTCCTTTTTTCTTCAAAGATATGGTTTCGGCCAGACTCTATTCACCCTCCAGGCCTTGCTCCTGGAATTTGCGCACCAGGTCGTCGGGCGTTTCCGCTGCCTGCAGAGCCTGCAACAACAGCTCGGCATCCTTGGCGAGGTAGTGTTCCGAATGTCGCTGCAGGAAATACTGGTAATAGCGCGCTGCCCGGGCGCTGTCGCGCAAATCCTGGTCGGCAGTAAACCCCTGCAGGAAGAGGGCTTCCGGCGCTCGCTCGAAATCTTCGTAATTGCGGTTCACCAGCCCCCACAGGATGATAGCTTTTTCGATCTCCCCGGCGCCTCGCGCCACGTCGGCTGCCCGGAACACCAGGGCCGCGGCGGCGGTATCCGCGGGATATTTTTCGATCAGCAGCTCCGTCTTTTCAACGATCTGTAAAGCGGCGCCGGTATCGAAGCGAGTACCTGGCGAGGCGGCTAGCTGGGTTTCCAGGGCCCGGATCTCCTCCTTGATCTGAGCGGCGTTCTTTTCCCGGTCCGGCGAATCGGAGGGTGCGCCGCAGGCGCCGAGCAGGAAAGCAAAACCAACCGCTGCAAAATAAGCGTTGCGCATTTTTTTGCACAAAACTACGTACTTCCGGCCTCACCGAAAAGTTTACCTCCCGGCGGTGCTTAAACATTTGTGCCGTTCCGCAGTCAAAGGAACCAAAATCCGGGTTAACCACATGTTGAAATGAACAAGATCAAGCACCTCTACAGCCGTGCGGGTTTCGGACTGAGCCCCGATGAATGGCGCCAACGTCGCGATTGGTCGGTCGAAAAAGCCGTCGCCGATCTTTTTACTCCGCAGCGGGAGGCTGTCGATTTACCCGTCCCGGAGCCGCCGTCGGTGGCCTGGCGACAGCTTTCCAAAGAACAGATCCGGGATTTGCGCATGCAGGAACGCCGGCGCGTCGCCGATTGCGCCGCCGAATGGATGCTGCGCATGGGAGCCGCCGGCGAAGACGCTTTACTGGAGCGCATGACGCTCTTCTGGCACGGCCACTTCGCCTGCACGATCCGGCAGGCCAAACTCGGCGCCGCCTACCTCAATACGCTGCGCCGCCACGCCCTGGGCAGTTTCCGGGAGCTGACGCAGGCCGTGGCCCGCGATGTGGCTATGATCCGCTTCCTGAACAACCAGCAGAACCGCAAAGAACAGCCCAATGAAAACTTCGCCCGCGAACTGCTCGAATTGTTCACCATCGGGCGCGGGCAGTACTCGGAGCGCGACATTAAAGAGGCGGCCCGTGCCTTTACCGGTTGGTCGAGTAATCTGCAGGGAGATTTCGTGTTCCGGGAACGCTGGCACGACTACGGCATGAAAGAATTCTTCGGCCGGTCGGGACGGTTTAACGGGAACGATATCGTCGATATGGTGCTGGACCGGCGCGAAACGGCCGAACACTTGGTTCGCAAACTTTACCGCTACTTCGTCCATCCCGTCCCCGACGAAGGGCGCGTGCAGGCGCTGGCCGCACAGTACTACGAGTCGGACTACGACACGGGCGCCCTTATGCGCGCCATACTGGGATCGGATTGGTTCTATGCGTCCGGGAACATGGGGGTGATGATCAAGTCTCCGGTTTCGCTGCTGGCCGGAATGATCCGTACCTTATCCATCGCTATCGACGAGCCGCAGCCCCTGATCATACTGCAGCGGGCGCTCGGCCAGCAGCTTTTCAACCCGCCCAATGTCGCCGGCTGGCCGGGCGACAAAGCCTGGATCGACAATGCGACGCTCATGCTGCGGCTCAATCTTCCCGGCATGATCCTCAGCAATGCGCAATATGATTTCCGGCCCAAAGACAGCTTGAAGGCTTCGTCGGGCGCCGCCGCCATCCGGAAGCTTCAGGTTCGGATCGATCTGGCGCCCTTGCAGGCAGCGGTGGCGGAGCATTCCGAACGAGAGGCCATTGCAGTGCTGCGCGAATATCTGCTGGCGACGCCCACCGGCGTCAGCGATGAGCTATTATTCCGGGCGGCCGGCGGAGCCGGTCGGGAGGAGTTTGTAAGAAACGCGGTCGGGCGCATTATGTCCTTGCCGGAATATCAGGTTTGTTAAAAAATTGAGCATGAAACGCAGAGCATTTCTCAAAAAATCCGCCCTCGCTTCCACCGCCCTGTGGGCGCCCCGGTTTTTACAGGCCTGGGCGGGAATGCCGGTCGAGAACAGCCGGCGGGGAAACAACCTCGTTGTGGTGCAGCTGTCGGGGGGAAATGACGGGCTGAACACCGTCGTCCCCTACCGCAACGATATTTATTACCGGGAGCGGCCCCGCCTCGCCATTTCCCGTTCGGAAGTGCTGACCATTACCGACGAGCTGGGTTTTCACCCGGCCCTGTCGCCCCTGCGGGAGCTTTGGGACGAGGGTTGGCTTTCGATCGTCAACAATGTCGGGTATCCCAACCCCAATCGCTCCCATTTCCGGTCGATGGACATCTGGCACACGGCCAGCGACAGTCAGGAATACCTGAGCACGGGATGGCTGGGGCGCTACCTGGACAGCAGTTGCGCCGGCTGTCATCAACCGCACCATGCGATCGAAGTAGACGAAAGCCTCAGCCTGGCGCTGAAGGGCGAGCAGCAACGCGGTTTCGCTATGCGTAACCCCGGCCGAATGAAGCGTGCAGCCGATAATCGTTTCCTGCGGGCCGTCGCGGAGACGGAGGCGCACGCCCACGAAAGCGTCGCTTATCTTTATAAAACGCTGGTGAACACTCAGGCCTCAGCCGATTACCTGCATCAGCAGGCTCAGCACTTTCGGTCGAAAGCGGACTACCCCGCCGACGGGTTCGGCCGCGACCTGCGGCAGATCGCCGAGTTGATCATGGCGGATACGGACACACAGATCTACTACGTCAGCCTCACCGGCTTCGACACCCACGCCAACCAGAAGGGACGGCAGGAAAGGTTGCTGGCGCAGTACGCCGAGGGGATGCGTGCGTTTGTCAGGGACCTCGATCAGCATGGGTTGCTGGACAACACGCTGATCCTGACCTTCAGTGAATTCGGGCGGCGCGTCGGGCAGAATGCTTCCGGCGGCACCGATCACGGCACCGCCAACAACGTGTTCCTGATGGGGGGGCAACTGAAAAAGCCGGGCTTTCTCAACGAAGGCCCCGACCTGAGTCGCCTCGATCAGGGGGATCTGATCTACCAGGTTGATTTTCGTGAAATCTACGCCACCACGCTCAATCGCTGGCTCGGTGCAGATGCAGACGTCCTGCTGGGACGTTCCTTTGACGGGCTGCCGTTCGTCTGACCACTCAGTTTCGTCGGTTAGTGGTACTGGTAAGGAGAAAGGCCGGATAGAACAGGGGCCGGCTGAACGCAGAGATGCTCGAGTTCTTCGAGCGTACCGGCGAAAACATTGAAATCGACGTTCCCGTCGATGCCGGCGAGGCGCCCCCGGTTGCCGTATTGCCAGAAACGCCACTGACTGCCGTTGGCGAGCGTCGGCTCCCGGCTGTTGTACCGGGCGATCCAGAGCGGATAATCGTTGAAATGGCCGGCGAGGTATTTGTTGTAGAACTTGAGGTTGGTGTAGATAATGGGTTTGACGTTGTAATGGATTTCAGTCAGAAAAAGCCAGGTCTTCACCCCGGTGATCAGCCGGGCTTTGCTTACACCGTCGAGCACTTCGACGTCGAGCACCGGCGGCAGGTCGCCGACTTCCAATTCCACCCACTGCATAAAATTGCGGGCCTGGTCTTCGGCGGAAAAAGAGGGCCGGAAAAAATGATAGGCCCCGCGGTAGATGCCCGCCCGCTTAATGTGGTCCCAATTCCGGCAATAGAGAGAATCGTTGAGCGTAATGCCTTCCGTTGCTTTGACGAAAGCGAAGTGGATATCCTGCTCCGCGACCGTGTCCCAGTCGATGAGAGCCTGGTAATGAGATACGTCGATGCCGTGCACCGCAAAACCGTCCATACGAACGGTAGGGCCCTGGCAGGAAAGCACGATACTGCCAAGCAGGACGGATATGCACAGGATCTTTCTCATTCTATCGGTCTCTCTCCGTGTTTGCCCGTTGTGAAGGGAACCGCCGGGCAAGCACGCTCCTTTCCTGAGATGGGGCCGGATGTCGGCGCCGTAATCGCGTGAAAGGAGCAGAATTCAATTCATTAAACTTTAAATATCGCCAAAAAAAGTTTTTTTGAAAACTTTTGTTACGCCTTTAATTTTTTAATAACACGCCTCTGGAAAAGTTTTACTGCTGACCGGTGGAAATTGTTGCGTCCCCGACGCTTTTTGTGAAGGGCCGCAGAAAATGTTAACCGATGAACTTACGCCAGCTTTTTTTACGGCACGTCGCCCAAACCAGCCCCTTTCCGCTTTCGCTGGAAGTGGAGCGCGCGGCGGGCCTTTACCTTTACGATACTGCGGGAAAACGGTATCTCGACCTCATCGCCGGTATTGGGGTCAGCAGCCTCGGGCATTGTCATCCGCGGGTAATAGCGGCGGCCAAGGCCCAGCTCGACCGCTATCTGCACACGATGGTGTACGGAGAATACGTATTGGCCCCCCAGGTGCAACTGGCCGCACGCCTGACCGGTTTATTGCCGGAACGGTTGGATAGTGTTTATTTCGTAAATTCCGGAGCGGAAGCCACCGAAGGAGCGATGAAGCTGGCCAAGCGCTATACCGGTCGCGCTGAGATCGTCGCCTGCCGGTATGCTTACCACGGCAGCACCCAGGGCGCCGCCAGCCTTATGTCGCCCCGCGACTTTACCGAACCTTTCCTGCCCTTGTTGCCGGGCATTCGCCATATCGAATACAACTGTGCTTATTGTCTTCGCAGGATCACCGAACGAACAGCTGCGGTGATCGTGGAAACGGTTCAGGCGGAATGGGGGTTGCGCAAGCCCTTCGACGGCTACCTACAGCAGCTGCGTCGCCGTTGTGATGAGGTAGGCGCGTTGTTGATCTTCGACGAGATCCAGGCAGGATACGGGCGTACGGGCTCCCTTTTTGCTTTTGAACAGTATGATGTCGTACCCGATATACTGCTATTGGCCAAAGGAATGGGCGGCGGTATGCCCATCGGCGCTTTTATCGCCGCCAGGGAGATCATGAATACGCTTACCCACGACCCGGTGCTGGGACACATCACCACCTTTGGCGGCCATCCTGTGAGCTGCGCGGCGGCCCTGGCGACGCTCGATACCATTCTGGAAGAAAAACTGGCCGAGCAGGCGCCCGAAAAAGAAGCGCTGTTCCGTTCCTTGCTGCACCATCCCGAGATCATCGAGTTGCGCAGCGCCGGCCTTTGGATGGCGGTAGAAATGCGCGATTTCGATTTTGTTCAGGGAGTTATCGGGCGCTGCTTATCGCGCGGGCTCGTTACCGACTGGTTCCTCTTCAACAATCGGTCTTTGCGCATCGCGCCTCCGCTGATTATCGGAGCGGAAGAAATTCGCTGGGCCTGCGGCGTGATTCTCGAAGCCATCGAGGAAACGCGCCAGGAGCAGTGACCGCTTGCTTTTTTACAATTCCTTGCGCAGCCGCGCCACCGGAATGCCCAGTTGTTCCCGGTATTTGGCAACGGTGCGGCGTGCGATGTCGTAGCCTTTTTCGCGCAGCAGGTTTTTCAGTTTTTCGTCGGAAAGCGGTTTCCTTTTGTTTTCGGCGTCTATGATTTCGCGCAACACTTTTTTCACTTCCAGGGTGGAGACTTCCTCGCCTTCGCTGGTGGAAAGGGATTCGGAGAAGAAGTCTTTGAGGCGCATCACCCCGAACTCGGTCTGGACAAACTTGCTGTTTACCACCCGCGACACGGTAGAGATATCGAGGCCGGTGATGTCGGCGATGTCCTTTAGGATCATGGGGCGCAGCTTTTTCTGGTCGCCGGTAAGAAAATAATCGTACTGGTATTGCAGGATAGCGTACATCGTTTTAAACATGGTCTCCTGCCGCTGCCGTATGGCGTCGATAAACCAGCGGGCGGAATCGATCTTTTGCTTGATGAACATGACGGCTTCCCGCTCTTTCTTGTGCGCCCGGCCGCCCTGAGCGTTGCGTTTGTAGGCCTTGAGCATGTCGCGGTACTGCTCGTTAATGGTCAGGTCGGGAGTGTTGCGGGCGTTGAGGGTCAGGTCGAGTTCGCCGTCGCGGTTGTAAATAAAAAAGTCGGGAATGACGTAGCGGTTGGCGTTCATGCGATTGGCGCCGGAAGTGTAACCGCTGGCCGGCTTGGGGTTGAGTTTGACGATCTCTTCCAGGGCGTCGCGCAGGTCTTCCTCATCGACTTCCAGTTGCCTTTGTAATTTGGGGTAGTGTTTTTTGGTAAATTCCGTGAAATGGTTTTCGATGATCTGCTCGGCCAGCATCAGGGTGTAGCGGTCCTGCAGGGAAAGCGCTTCTTTTTCCAGCCGTAGCCGCAGCTGTATGAGCAGGCACTCGCGCAGGTCGCGCGCCCCTACTCCCGGCGGGTCGAACTGCTGGATGCGCTCGAGCACCGCCAATACTTCTTCTTCCGTAGCGAAAATATTTTGCGAGAACATCAGGTCGTCGATGATCGCAATGGGCTCCCGTCGCAGGTAGCCGTCGTCGTCGATACTGCCGATAATCTGGTGAGCGATCGCTGCTTCTTTTTCGTCTTCCAGTTCCAGCAGGCCGAGTTGTTCTTCGAGGTATTCATGGAACGTATTTTCAACGGCGATGGGAATCGTCTTTTCTTCTTCGTCGGGATTGTACGAACCGGCGCTCGTCTTATAGGTCACCGGGTCGTCTTCGATGTAATCGTTCAGGTAGTCGTCCAACTCGAAATCCTTTTGGCTTTCTTCTTCGCCTTCGAATTCGTAGTCGCGATCGTCCATTTCGTTAGCATCCGTCATCGAATCCGGGGTGTCGCCTTCTTCCAGTGCCGGATTGGCTTCCAGTTCTTCTTTGATGCGCTGCTCCAGGTTGGCCGCCGGGATCTGCAACAGCTTCATCAACTGAATCTGTTGGGGCGACAATTTTTGGAGCATTTTCTGGCTTAGGGTCTGTCTCAGCATCTTGTCATAGGGTTTGGCCGTTCTCTTCAACTAACAAGCAGCGATCTGCGAAGGTTAGCGGCAAAATAAAATTTTCGGCTATGTCGGTTATTTGCAATATAGGCTATTCAAAACTAATTTAGCGCTATCCGGTATATAGTGCAACAATAAATATGCCAAAAAATAATAATGTTTTTGTGCGGGGCGCTTTTTCTTGCCGGATTTTCTCAGGCAGTTGGTATTCAGCTGCTTAAAATGCTGAAAAAAAAGGAAATGGAAATAACGGAAAAACTGGACCTCCTGCGCCACGCCATGCGCGAACAGGGGCTCGACGCTTACCTGGTGCCGAGCAGCGATCCGCACCAGAGTGAATACGTGGCCGCCCACTGGACGACGCGGGAATGGCTATCGGGCTTTACCGGCTCGGCCGGCCTCCTCCTGGTAACGGCGAAGGATGCCGGATTATGGACCGATTCGCGGTACTTTCTACAGGCGGAGACCGAGCTGGCCGGCAGCGGCATTGTCCTGCAGCGACAGCAGACGCCGCACGCCCCGGAACACATACAATGGTTGATCGACAATCTGCCCGCCGGCAGCACCGTAGGCATTGACGGCGCCCTCTTTTCCGTAACCCAGGTCCGGCACCTCAACAACCGCCTGGCCAAAGCGGACATCCGGCTGAACGACCATGCGGATCTGATCTACGCTTTGTGGCGAGACCGGCCGGCGCTGCCCGACGAGCCCATCTTTGCCTTCCCGGATGTATACGCCGGCCTCAGCCGGCCCGAAAAGCTGGGCCTCGTTCGGCAGGAGCTGGAAGAACGGGACGTGGAATGGCATTTTCTTTCCACACTCGACGACATCGCCTGGGTGCTCAACCTGCGGGGGAGCGACGTTCCTTACAATCCGGTCTTCATCGCATACCTGGCTATCGGGGAAAATGAAGCCATCTTATTCGTCGATCCGCAAAAAGTAAAAGACGACCTCAAGCAGGCCCTGCAGGCGGACGGCGTCAGTATCCGGCCTTATCCCGCCGCTGAAGTTTTTTTAAAGGAAATGTCGGAGCTGGATACCGTTTGGGTGGATCCGACTTCCCTGAATATGCGACTCTACAGCCGGATCGCCGAAGATCAGCTGGAGAAAGGCGAAAACCGCGTGCGCCAGCTCAAAGCGATTAAAAGTGAAACGGAGATCGGTCATATCCGCGAAGCCATGCGCAAAGACGGCGTAGCGCTGACCAAGCTCTACCGCTGGCTGGAAAGCGTTTTGCCCAACCGAGCCGTTACCGAGGCGGCGGTTGCCCGCCAGCTCAGCCATTTCCGGCGGGCGGGCGGCGATTACTACGGCGAGAGCTTCGGCGCCATCGTGGGCTACCGGGCCAACGGCGCTATCGTGCACTACCGGCCCGATCCCGATACCTCCGCTGAGCTCCGGCAGGAGGGGCTTTTGCTGATCGATTCCGGCGGGCAGTATCTCCAGGGCACTACCGACATCACGCGCACCATCACCCTGGGGGCGCCTACCGAAGAGGAGCGCCGCAATTTCACGCTGGTCCTGAAGGGCCATATCGCGCTGGCCACCGCCCGTTTTCCTTCGGGGACAACCGGAGTGCAACTCGATGCAATGGCGCGACGCCCGCTTTGGCAGCACGGATTGAACTATGGTCACGGCACCGGCCACGGTGTAGGTTTTTTCCTTAACGTACACGAACCGCCGCAGGGTTTTGCCGCCGGCGCCGCCACCAGCCGGGCCGTCACAGCGCTGGCGCCGGGTATGCTGACTTCCAACGAACCTGGTTTCTACAAAACCGGGGAATACGGCATCCGCACCGAAAACCTGGTGCTCTGTGTGCCGGGAGAAGAAAACGAGTACGGCGAATTCCTGCAATTCGAAACCCTTACCCTTTTTCCGATAGACCTTCGGTTGGTGGCGCCCGAATTGTTGGACGCCGAAGAAAAAACGTGGCTCAACGATTATCACCGACAGGTGTTTGATGAATTGAAACCGCTGCTGAACCCGGAAGAACAGGCCTGGCTGCAGGAAAAATGCGGAACAGTGGAGTGAGCTGAAAGCCGCCTGCTATTCGGCGAGACGGGGATGGTGTACTTGGGGAGTAGCAGCGAAGATGGAGGAATTCAGAACAGAAACGAGCAATCATGGATCGACAAATAACGGAGACGACCTCGGTGCATTCCCGGCAGGATATCCGGCAGTTGCGCGAGGAGGAACTGGTCGCTTTGTTCAAAGCCGCCGGCGAGCCGCGTTTTCGCGTTAAGCAAGTACAGGAGTGGCTTTGGCAAAAGGGCGCCCACCGGTTTGAGGAGATGACCAATTTGTCCAAAAAGCTGCGGACTTACCTGGAAGAACGGTTTGTGATCAACGCCCTTACTACCGATAAGGTGCAGCACAGCGCCGACGGCACCATAAAATTCCGTTTTCGCCTGTACGACGGCCACCTGATCGAGTCGGTGCTCATCCCGGTGCCGGAGGATGACCGCTATACGGTCTGTGTCTCTTCTCAGGTGGGATGCAGCCTCTCCTGTAAGTTTTGTGCGACCGGCCGCATGCAGCGCATTCGCAACCTCGACGCCGCGGAGATATTCGATCAGGTCGTGCTGGTCAACCGAGCTTCGGAAGCTCATTTCGGCCATCCGCTTACCAACATCGTCTATATGGGCATGGGCGAACCCCTGCTGGCGTATCGCAACGTTCTGGAAAGCATCGAACGCATCACCTCGCCGCAAGGGCTGGGCATGTCGCCCAAACGCATCACGGTCAGTACGGCCGGCATCGCCAAGATGATCCGCCGGCTCGCCGACGACCAGTCGAAAGTCAACCTCGCGCTCTCCCTCCACGCCGCCGACGACGCCAAGCGCAACGAGATCATGCCCATTAACGAACAGAATAACCTGAGCGTGCTGATGGACGCCCTCGGCTACTACTACGAAAAAACGCGCAATCGCATCAGCTACGAATACATCGCTTTCCACCAGTACAACGACGGGCCTGTCGACGCCGACAACCTGATCCGCCTCTGCCGCCGCTTTCCCGTACGAGTGAACATCATCGAGTACAATCCGATCGAAGGAGCTGCTTTCCGCAAAGCCGAGGAAGACCGCATCGACGCCTTTGCCCGCCGTTTGCGCGACGCCGGCGTGATGGTAACCGTCCGGCGCAGCCGGGGTAAAGATATCGACGCGGCCTGCGGGCAGTTGGCGAACAAAGGGTGAGCAGTGATGGTCAAATGGCAGGATCCATGAATAATCCGGGCTAACCGTGGTGCGATCACAAGTCCGCCGTATCGAAATTAACCAGCTTTACGAATTGTTGAATCCGGTTGACGATCTCTTCGCTGGTCAGTTCCTTGAGGCGCTCGATGCTGAATTTCTCCACGCAGAAAGAAGCCATGGCCGAGCCGAAGATGACGGCCCGTTTCATGTTTTCAAAAGAAGTATCGCCGGTTTGGGCCAGAAAACCCATGAAGCCGCCGGCGAAGGTGTCCCCGGCGCCGGTCGGATCGAATACCTCGGCAAGGGGCAGGGCCGGCGCGAAGAAGATGTTATCTCCTTCGAAAAGGAGGGCGCCGTGTTCTCCTTTTTTCACGACGAGGTAGCGGGGGCCCATCGCGTGGATGATGCGAGCCGCTTTCACCAGCGAGTATTCGCCGGTAAGTTGCCGGGCTTCTTCGTCGTTGATGGTCAGGACGTCGATGCGGCCGATGACCTCTTTCAGGCTGTCCAGGGCCGTGTCCATCCAGAAGTTCATAGTGTCCAGGGCGATGAGTTCCGGACGGGCTTCCAGTTGGTCCAGCACCCGCATCTGCACGGAAGGGGTGAGGTTGCCGAGCATGACGAATTGCGGCTTTCGGTACGTTTCGGGGAGTTGGGGGTCGAATTCGGCCAGTACGTTCAGCTGGGTGTCCAGCGTATCCCGTTCGTTCATATCGTAGTGATAACGACCAGCCCAGAAGAAGGACTTTTCACCCGACTTGACCTGGAGGCCGTCCGTGTTGATTCCGCGGGAACGCATGAAGTTCAGCTCTTCCTCCGGGAAATCGTCTCCGATGACGGATACCAGGTTGATGTTTTCCGTAAAAAAAGATGCCGCCAGCGTGATGTAGGTGGCGGCGCCGCCGATGGCCATTTCGGCGTGACCAAAAGGGGTTTCAATGTCGTCGAAAGCGACGGTTCCAACAGCCAATAGACTCATGAGAATTATTTTTGAAAATTCAATTGCAAATATTGCACTTTTATCTGGCAACCTATAACTTTGCACTCGCTCTTTAAGAGGAAGGGTTTTCGCCGTGCTTATCTTACGGATTTTACGGCAAAAAAGATAAAAAGATGCCTCAGTAGCTCAGCTGGTTAGAGCGGCGGACTGTTAATCCGTAGGTCGTTGGTTCGAGCCCAACCTGAGGCGCATCTAGAAAAGTCGTACTTCGCAGGGCTTGCTGCGGGGTTTGACTTTTTTTTTACCGTCGTCCGACACTTCAGGGCCTGCTTTCAGAAAAAATGCTACCCACCTGACCAATTTTCCCACCCATCCGGGCGACGAACGATGGAAAATCAGGCCTTTTTTCGATAAATTAGGAACAAATGTTTGTTCTCAACCGATGAACTGATTTAAACTTTTCTACCGGTCTGCGGCCTAAGCCCTTATGGAACCTGGCTTCTGCGTTTTTCTCGCCCGTACCTTCCAGGTACGCGCTCCGAACGCCAGAACCCACAATGGCTTGGCCTCGACGGCAATACAAAAGTTTAAATCAGGTATATTAAAAAACGCCTATGTTTTTCAAAAACGCTACGCGCTCTTTGTTCCTGCTGTTTGGGGTTTTCTCCGTTTCACCGATCCATGCCGGCTCCTACGCCTGGGAATCCGCCTTTCGGCAAATTGGCGAAAACACCGTGGAAGTCACCTTCATCCAGTACGCTGATGTCGGTTTCGAAGGCCGGGAGATTGCCGTTTCTTGGGACGAAGAAAATTTTGAGGCCGTACCGACGAGCAACGGTCTTGACACCAATAATGACGGTATCCCCGACGGCGAAATAATCGACCAGAACATCCGTAAGCTGGTCTTCACGGCTACGCATACCTACGAGGCCCCCGGGCAGTACCATATTATAATGCGCGACCCCAACCGACCCGGCGGTATCTGTAACATCAACTTTCCCAATTCAGACCAAGTCGTGCAGGTCGTCGATTGCCGGGTCACCCTGCTGGACGATTTTGCCGAAAACAACCACAGCCCCGTTTTGCTGGAGCCGGTCATCGTATTCGGTAACCTGGGGGAATCCTTCGAACATACGGTCAACGCCTTTGACGTGGACGATGACAGCCTGGCCTACGAACTGGAAATACCCGAGTCGGCAGGCTTCCCGGAATTCACTCCGGCCATCGATGCGGAAACCGGAAAGGTGACCTGGGATACACCTTCGGCGCCCTGCCGCTTCGTCTTTATCGTCAGGGTCAAAGCCTATCGCGCCGGCCAGTTGATCGATCAGGTGGCCCGTGACTATGTGATCGACATTCTCAATAAGGAAGACCAACGCCCGGTGCTCTCCCACAATGGAGAAGAAGACGTCGTCACTACCGTCGCCCTCGGCGATACGGTGCGTCTCGAACTCAACGCCGACAACCCGGAAGCCGGCGAACTGGTTGAGATCATCTCCTCCGGCGGGTTGTACGATTTTTTCCCCAACCCCGCGTTCTTTACGCCCGGTCCGGCAGGCAACCCCACGGCGGCGTCCTTCGAGTGAATCGTTCGGGAAGAACACATCCGCCAATATCCCCTACAGGTCGTTTTCCGCGCCCGTGAGCTCGGCGAAGATGACCTGGCCGATGTGGCGGTTTTCCGGTACCAGGTAGATGCGACTACGGCCCTGGAAAACGGGCTGCCCCCAAGCCAGGTTGGCGTCTTCCCCAACCCGCTGACGCACAACCGGGTCTGGATAGTACTACCCGCAGATGCCGGCCTTCAGGACTACCAGCTCTTCGACAGCACCGGCCGCATACTCGCAGCGGGCCGCCTGCAAGAAGGTAGGGTGGAGCTGATTTTGCCGGACCTTTCGGAAGGCGTCTATTTTCTGCGAATCGGAGAAAGGGTCGTTAAAAAGCTGGTAAAACAGTAGGGTGGCATTTGCGCCCGATCCTGCTCCCCGTCGGGCTTTTACTCCGAAGCCCCGACTTCAGTCGGGCCCGGCCCCGCCGCTTCAGCGGCGTTTTACAGGTAACCCCCAGGCAAGCCCGGCTCAGGCCACTGTACGCACCGAAGTTTCCAGTACTTCCTGATAATACGATTCGTACTGTGGCAGGATCTGGTGGATGTCGAAGGCTTTGGCCTGCGCCAGGGCGTGGGTGCGGAAGCGGTGCAAAGTATCCTCTGATTCGAGGATGGTCAGCGCATTGCGGGCCATATCATCCACGTCGCCCACTTCGCTGAGGAATCCGGTTTTGCCGTGAATATTCACCTCGGGGATGCCGCCGACGTTGGAAGAGATCACGGGCACTTCACAAGCCATGGCCTCCAGGGCTGCCAGGCCGAAGCTTTCACTTTCCGAAGGCATGATGAAAAGGTCGGAGACGGCCAGCAGTTCTTCTACGGCGTCCTGTTTGCCGAGGAAGCGTACTTCCTGGCAGAGGCCCATCTTTCGGCACAGCGCTTCCAGGTTGTGGCGCTCGGGACCGTCGCCGATGAGCAGGAGCTTGGACGGTTGTTTTTCACTTACTTTCTGGAAAACGCGCATGACGTCTTCGACGCGCTTCACTTTGCGGAAGTTAGAAACGTGCACCAGTATGCGTTCGCCGTCAGGCGCGATCGCCTTTTTGAAGTGATCTTTGTTGAGTTTGCTGAAGCGTTCGAAATCAATGAAGTTGTAGATCACCCTGATCTCTTTGTCGACGGCGAAATAGTCGTAAGTCTGTTGCTTCAGGCTCTCGGACACCGCCGTCACCCCGTCCGATTTATTGATGGAAAAAGCGACCACCGGCGCGAAGGCGTTGTTGTTGCCCACCAGGGTGATGTCGGTGCCGTGCAAGGTGGTCACTACCGGGACGTAGCGGCCTTCCTGCAGCAGTATTTTTTTGGCCATGTACGCCACAGCTGCGTGGGGAATGGCGTAGTGGACGTGCAGGATCTCCAGGTCCTCGAATTTTACCACATCAACGAGCTTGCTCGCAAGCGCGGTGTCGTAGGGCGTATATTCGAAAAGCGGATAATCTTCGGTGGTTACTTCGTGAAAGAAGACATTTTCATGGAAGGCCGACAGGCGAAAAGGGCGTTTATAAGTGATGAAGTGTACCTGATGGCCTCTGCGGGCCAGCCCCAGGCCCAATTCGGTAGCCAGTACGCCGCTGCCGCCGTAGGTGGGATAACAGACAATACCTATTTTCATAACTGCTGTTTGAGGAAACAATCCCGTGGTTAAAATGAAAAAATGATTCTTCTTTCATCTGTTAAGGATACAGTTGTTGCCAGAAAAAGTTTATCCTTTTTCCGGATGGGGCGGAAAATAAGAAGGCGGGCCACCCGGGGCGGCATTCCGGACGGCCCGCCTGAACCCGCGCTGAGTTCACTAGTTGGCGTACAGGAGTTTTTCCGTATGCACTGCCCCTTCCACGGCCAGGCGAATCAGGTAGAGGCCGGCCGGCTGATCGCGCAGGTCGATCTCGTATTCGGCGCGCACGGTATTCGGCTGGTAGCTGCGCAGCAGCTGTTGACCTACCAGGTCAAAAACCTCGATGCGCACGTCCACGCTGCGGGAAAAATCGACGAGCAAGGTGCTTAGTCCGTTGGTCGGATTGGGCGCCAGGCTCAGGCCGCGCAGGCTTTCGATATCGCTGGTTTGGGTCGAGAGGTCGACCACGAATTCTTCCACGGTCACACAGCCGATCTCGTTAGTGATGGTGACGGTGTACATCCCGGCGGGAAGGTCCTGCCGGAAAGGCCCGCTTCCGCCGTCCGACCATTCAAAAGTGAAGCCGGCGGTGGGCATGCCCCCCAGAACGATCCGGCCGTCGGAGGCGCCGGGGGCCGACTCGTTGATGACGTTGCTGGCGAAGCCGAAGCTTTCCGGACAGGGGCGGATGTTGATGTTGTCGAGGTCCAGCCAGTAATCGCCGGCTCCCCAGCCCGCCACGAAGCGCAGCTTGATCGGTTCGCCGACATAGTCATCGAGCAACAGGCTGACGGTGGTATACGAGGGCGAAGGCTCGTGGTTTTCGGAATTGATGGTCACCAGGGGCGAATAAGTTTCGCCGCAATCGGTGGAGATCTGTAACTGTAAGCTGTCGTCAGGGCTGAGAACAGTGGGCACCGTGCCGGCGCTCCAATTGGTATAGCGGTAGTCGAAAGAAAGGAACGCATCGGGCGGCGCCGGGCCGTAGACGCTGGTTTCCAGTGTAAAGGACGGATCGAACTGGTAAATGTTGTCCGCGAGGTTCCAATCCGGCGTGTTGTGGGCGTTCGGGCCGTAGAGCGGATTAAATTCGTCGGTCGTCCAACCCGGAGGCAGGGCCGCTTCCTCAAAATCTTCAACCAGCGGTAAGGCGTTAAAGACGGCCAAAACGGTGGACGTCGTATCGTTCGACGCAAAATCATCGTCGAAGAGCGTCCAGGTAGTGAGTTGAAAAGGCCCGTCGCCCGTGGAATTGAAAGGAGTAACAAAGGTGTAGGTTGCTTCTTCGCCGGGCGCCAGGGTCAGGGTATCGATATTTTCGATGACCGGTGCTTCCCCGTTGATCTGGTAGGCGACGTCGAAGCCCGAGATGGTTTGCGCACCGAGGTTAAAGAGGGTGATCGATACCTGGTCAGCTTCATCGCCGCATTCGCTTTCGGCGGTGTTGGTTACGCCGGCAGCGGCGATATCGTTGGCGAAGGGCAGATGGATCAGCATATTGTCGATGCCCATCCCTTCTTCGTTAACCGAAAAATCGCTGCTGAAGACGAAGCGGACGCGGACGTCGCTGGAATCGGCCGTGCCGGTAAGCGGATGAGAGGCGATGCTCCAGCCTTCGAAACCGCCGTTGCCGTCCCACCAGTTGTTAAAGCTGTCGTTGTACCAATTGACCCCGGTTCCTGCGGCGCCCAGTTTTTCCCAGCTTTCGCCGTCGTCGGTGCTGATCTCTACCCAGCCTTCGTCGCAGCAGGACTCGCTGTCAAAGAAGAAAGAAAAAGTCATGACCGGATCTTCCTGCAGGCCGGTAAAATCCAGACAGGGGGACACCAGGTAGGAAAATTCGGAAGTGTTATAAGGCCCGGACAAGTTGGTGACCCAGGCCCCGGCGCCGCCGGCGGCAGCGCTGATCAGCTGGCCGCCGGGCTGGCCGTATGCCCAGCTGGGGTTTTGACTATCTTCTCCGATTGTCCAGCCGCCTCCCCAGGATTCGAAGTCCTGAAAATCGGGAAGCTCGGCAATCAGGGGGATGCTGTTCACTACGATGGTCGTGGTGTCGTTCTCCGAAACGCTGTCTCCGTCCAGTTCCGTCCAGACTTGTAAAACGTATGCTCCGGGCTCCGAAAAATCGAAGGGCACGTCAAATTCGACGATCTCGACGCTATCTTTTCCCAGCACGCCGGTATAAAACCCGTCCTGCGGCTGCGCTACTCCGCCGGGAACACCGTTGACGCTAAAGTTGAAAGGGATGAGCGATTGGGGCTGGCCGCCGAAATTGACCAACGCCACCTCGATCGACTCTGCAGCAGAGAGCCCGCACCCGGTGACGGGATTGGCTACGGAGGCGATACCCACATCGTTGGCGAATAGCGTTTGGAACAAAAAGGGGCCGACGACGATGCTCGTATCGCCATTGGCGCACTCCGCAGTGATGTAAAGCTCGTACACGGTATTTTCCGCCAACCCGGTGAGGGTCGCGGTGCTGCCCGGCGCTACTACGGACTGCCCGACGCCCTGCCCGGGGGTAAAACCCTCCGGACCGTATTCCAGCCGGTACTGTCCATCGGGATCAGAAGGCAGCCAGCTGACGTCGGCAGTGAAGGCCCGCACATCGTCGATAGAGACGGTGGCAACCGGCACGGGCGGGCAGGGCGGACAAAAAGCCGATCCTTCGAATACCACTCCCTGGGTGGGAAAAGGGCCGTCGGAGTACACCAGCATGCCCTCTGCATCATAGATGAAGTAGGTGACCTCCGATTCGAAAGTTCCGGGGGCGTAAGTAATCACGAAATCTTCACCATCCGTTACCGGGAAAGTGACAATATTGAAATCACCGTTATTGGTACTAAAATCTACGGTATAAGTATTGGACGTTCCACCCAAAGTGATGGTGAGGGAGGCGCCGTTCCAGCCGTCTCCAAAGCTGTCGAACATCTCCAGCGTATATTCACACGATAGTTGTGCAAAGACCGGGAGTCCGGCAAAAAGGGAAATGGAAAGAGATAGAAGATAAGTAAAGCTCCGCTTCATAGAGTGTTTTTGTTTTTTAAGTACCGTTCAAAGCATAATCTCCACTTTTGGGCTGCTTCTTTTGGGCTGCTTCGCCTACTTCCGTCTAGACAGCCGGATAAATTTTTCGCCTCGTCCAGCACCACAATGAGCTACCCCAAATTGTCGAACTTATGCTTTGAACGTTACTTAGTAGCTGTGCGATGAGGCTAAAAATAGGCAAAAATCCAAAACTTACTTTCGAAACCCGGATTATTCATGGGTTCTTCGCAATAGATTAATCCATGAATAATCCGGGTTAAGATAGTTCGAAACCAATGAATATCAGGTCAGGCGGCTGTCGATATGCCGACAATTCCTTAAACATTTTATTCCCCCCGCTGTTAATGGTGTGTAACAAAAATTTTTGCTGATCCTTTCTTGAAAGGAAACGCTTTTAATTACTGAAAATCAACTTTTTAAATTGAGCACTCAGCAAAAATTTTTACAAGGAACTTGTGTTACACACCATTAATCCCATGTATTTTAAGACACCCACTGAAAGTTTGCAGGTTCAGCCAAGTCCTTGATTAAAAACATTCTACGGTTGTGGCAGTATATTCAATAAAAGATCTTGAAAAACTATCGGGCATCAAGGCGCATACCATAAGGGTGTGGGAGTCGCGGTATGGGATCATCCAGCCCAAGCGGACCAAGACCAATATTCGTTATTACCAGGACGAAGACCTCAAGTTTTTGCTCAATATTGCTCTGCTCAACAAGAACGGGATCAAGATCTCCAAGATCGCTAAGATGAACCGCGTCGAGATCGCCGAAAAGGTTGCGGCCATTTCCGAGATCAATTTCGAATACGGCACCCAGCTGGACGCGCTCACCATTTCCATGATCGAAATGGACGAATTCAAGTTCGACCGGATCATCACGACAAATATCCAGCAACTGGGTTTTGAGCGCACCATGCTGGAGATCATCTATCCCTTTCTGGATAAATTGAGTGTGCTTTGGCTCACCGGCTCCATCAATCCCGTGCAGGAGAATTTCATGAGCTACCTGATCCGCCAGAAGATCATCGTCGCCATCGATAATGCGCCGCTGCCCACGGGGCGGTCGGTCAAGAAGTTCCTCATCTATTTACCCGAGGGTGAAAAGCAGGAACTCAGCATGCTCTTCATGCATTATCTGCTCAAATCGCGCCGGGCGCACGTGACCTATATCGGCCAGGATATTACGCTGGCCGACCTCAAAGACGCCTGTAATATTCACCATCCGGATTACATTTTTACAATGATCACCGAAACTTTCGCCAAAGAATCGGTGCAACGCTATGTCGATAATTTAGCGACTACTTTTTCCGATACTCATTTTCTGCTCTCGGGCTACCAGGTGGTAGCACAAGCCGTAGACCCACCGGAAAACGTTACGATCCTGCGCAGCCTCAATCAAACGATCGAGTTGCTGGACCAGCTTCGCCATTCTGTTGTCGATTGAAACGCATCCGGCTGTTCTTGACGGAACCCCGGTATTCACCGGCGTGGGGCCGGCTTTCCTCGTTATTGCAAACTGTCACTATACCGTAATGGAAAGCCCCGGCATCAGCTGATGACCGGGGCCTTTTTCTTGGGCTGCGCTTAACCCGGGTTATCGTAGATCGACCTATCGCCATTTCCGCCCTACCTGTTCCCGGGCAGCCTCCCCGTAGGTTGTGGCGCAGGCGACGGGTCGTCCCTCCGTTCGTTTAGTTCATCCCGCCGCCGGGCAGCACTTCTTCGATCGGCACGCGGATGCCGTCGCGATAAGAAACGACCCAGGCATCTTTGACGCCCATTTCACGCAGCTGGTCGCGCAGTTCTTTGGCCGGTTCGTATTCGCGGAACTGGCCGACCACCACTTTTTGTACGGCTTCGGATTCTTCCAGTTCCAGGTTTTCCGACGTATCGAGGGCGCCGGAGATCTGTCGCTTGGAATAGGCGCCGATCTGCACCCGGAAGACGACGCCCATAACGACGGCGTCGGTATCGATCTCCGGGGGCGGAGGAGGCGTATTGGCGCGCTCGCGCAAGGCGACTTCCAGGTCTTCCACCTGGGTGCGCAGATCGCTCACTTCCATTTGCAAAGCAGAATTTTCCCGGGAAAGGCGGATGTTTTCGGCTTCCATTTGTTCCATCTCGTTCTGGAGCTGTGTGCTTTGCTGCTTGTAGTAGGCGTGCTCCTCGGAGAGCACTTTCAGCCGTTCGGGGTTGCGCTTGTAGGTTTTAGCGATTTTCTTCCACTTCTTTTTCTCTTGTTTCGACAACTCTTCGAAAGCGCCGGTACTGGGTTGGGCATGAATGGCGACGAGGGGTAGAAATAAGCCGGCGATCAATGCCGACATCAATGCTTTTCTCATGGTATTTCGTGTTTTTATTTTCAAAAGCGATGGATTATTCGACGAATATTAACATAAAGCTACGAAAACTCCGCCAATGAACCCATTGCGAGTTTTCGGTTCAAAGGCCAAACCCGCAATGGGTTTATTAGCAGGAGGTGGCGGATAGCGGTCGAATCTCAATTTTTTTGTAGATTTGACAAGGTCTATTCTTTCGAGCTATCAAAACGAAGATCAACTTCCCGATCGTATGGATTTCCGGCGGCTTTTCGACATTTTACCGTATCAGCAAGCACGGTATGCACAAAAGACTGCTTTTGCATACAAACGAGATCACCGCTGGATTTCTTATTCTACAACCGAAGCATTGGAAATGTGCGATCGTTTCAGCGCCGGATTGCTCGACCTGGGGCTCGACCGGGGCGACCGCATCGCGCTGATGACCGATCGGGGAAGCCCGTACTGGCATTTTCTGGACTTCGGGATGCAGCAGATCGGGGTGGTCGTCGTTCCGGTCCACGCCAACATCAGCCGGAGGGAACTGGCGTTCATTCTGCGTGACGCGGCCGTGAAATACTGCATCGTCACCAACCGCGAGCTGTCCCGGAAAGTGGCGGAGGTGCGCGCCGACCTCCCTGAGCTGCGGGACGTCTACACTTTCGAAAAACTGCCCGACCGGCCTTCCATTGAAAAACTGGCGGTCGTTCCTACCGATAAACACCTGGAAAAGATCCAGACGCTGCGGGCCGTCATTCACGAAGACGACCTGGCGACCATCATTTACACCTCAGGCGCTACGGGCGAACCCAAAGGCGTTTTGTTGTCGCACAAAAATATCGTCAGCAACATCAAGTCCGTCATCGCCCTCATACCGGTCAACTGCGACAAGCGAGCCTTCAGCTTTTTGCCGCTCAGCCATATTTTCGAGCGCATGGTAACGTACACCTATCAGGCCGTAGGCGCCTCCTTGTACTACGGCGCGCCGGGCGACGCCTTGCTTACCGAGTTGCGAGAGGCCCGGCCCCATTATTTTACGGTGGTGCCGAGGGTGCTGGAGCGATTCTACGAAGGGATACTGGAGCGCGCCGCCGGGCGCCCGCTATGGGTCCGCCGCCTGATCATGTGGGCCATCCACATTGGTGAGCGCTATGACGAACGCCGCCAGGTTTCGCCTTTCTACTGGCTGCAACGGCGTATCGCCGACCTGCTGGTCTATCAATTCTGGCGGCGTGCGCTGGGCGGAAAAGTAGAGGGCGTCGTGGTGGGCGCTGCGGCATTGCAGCCCCGGCTCGGGCGGATTTTTTCGGCCGCCGGGATCGACGTTCGGGAAGGCTACGGCCTGACCGAAACCGCTCCGGTGGTGGCGTTCAACCGCTTTGAGCCGGGCGGGGTGCGCTTCGGCACCGTGGGCATCCCCATTCCCGGAGTCGAAGTGCGCATCGATGCGCCGAATGACGGGGAAGAGGGGGAAATCCTCGTCAAGGGCCCCAACGTCATGCTCGGCTATAATCGCCGGCCGGCTTCCGAGATGGAGACGGTCATCACGCCCGATGGCTGGCTGCGCACCGGCGACGTCGGCCGGTTCGTCCACAAGCGCTTTTTGCAGATCACCGACCGAAAAAAAGATATCTTTAAGACCTCCAACGGTAAATACATTGCGCCGCAGCGCGTCGAGACCCACTTCAAACATTCTCCGTATATTGAACAGTGCATGGTATTGGGCGCCAACCGGCCTCATCTCAGCGCGCTCATCCTTCCTTGTTTTCCCATTCTGGAGCGCTGGTGTGCAGACCAGGGCGTGCATTGGACGGCGCCCCAGTTTATGATCATCAACCCCAGGGTGGAGCGGAAAATGGCGGAGGAAATCGAAAAATGCAACCAGCAACTGGAAGCGCATCAGCGCGTGCGCCGCTATACGCTGCTCCACCAACCCTGGAGTGAAGAAACCGGAGAATTGACGCCTACCCTGAAAAACCGGCGTCACCGCATCGAGAAGCAGTACGAAAAGGAAATTGCGGAGATGTACGCTTCCTGAGTACTTTGTCAAGTAATTGACAGAGTACTGAGCCGACAGCACGACCGGAAAATTGCGATAACTGTAAAAAATGCACCCTATGCAGGAACCGACCCGTCTTTTCGACTTTATTCATTTCCAGCTGCAGCACCATCCGCTCACCGAAGCTTTCGGTTACCGGCGCGAGGGGCAGTGGCGTTTTTTCAGTACCGAAGAGGTGCTCGAACTGGCCAACCAGGTAAGCCGGGGCTTAATTCAGCTGGGCGTGCAAAAAGGCGACAAGATCGGCGTGGTGGCTTACCAGAATCGCCCCGAGTGGGTCATTCTGGATATCGGCATTCAGCAGATCGGGGCGGTAAACGTTCCGGTATATCCGACGATCAGCGCCCGCGAGTACGAGTATATTTTCAACGATGCGGAGATCGTCTATTGCTTTGTGGGCGAAGGCGATTTGTACGATAAGGTCGAAACAGCCCGCCGGAATACGCCTTCGCTGCGAACAATATACACCTTTGACCGCCAGCCGGGCCGGCCCTACTGGCAGGAGATCTTTTCGGAAGAAGGGCAGGCGGAGGTCGCCGCCCGCATGGATGAAGCCCAACCCGACGAACTGGCCACCCTCATCTACACCTCCGGCACCACCGGCAACCCAAAAGGCGTTATGCTCTCTCATCGCAACATCGTGAGCAATGCAATCGTCGTTCGCCGCCGCTTTCCGCTCAAGGCCGGAGAAACCGTTCTCAGCTTTTTACCGCTCTGCCACATCTTTGAGCGTACTGCATTGTACGTTTTTACTTATACCGGCAATCGCGTCGCTTTCGCCGGCACCGACAACCTGGGAGGAGAAGAAGGCGATTTGCGGTCCGTGCGTCCTCATTTTTTCACCACGGTCCCTCGCCTGCTGGAAAAAGTATATGAAAAACTCTACCACACAGGCCTCGGGCTGTCCTGGCCCAAGCGCTGGCTTTTCTTTTGGGCGCTCGACCTGACGCGCGATTTCGAGTACGACAAAACCTATAGCGGCTGGGCGGCCGTAAAACGCCGGCTGGCCGACCGCCTCATCTACGCCAGGTGGCGCGAAGCCCTCGGCGGTCGCATCAAAGGCATCCTCACCGGCGCCGCGCCCTGCCCCGTGAATATTGCGCAGGTATTTTCCGCCGCCGGTATTCCCATCCGGGAAGGATACGGGCTCACCGAAACCTCGCCGGGGCTGTGCGTCGGGCGATACGAACCGAACGGCGCCCGGCTCGGCATGATCGGCCCGCCGCTGGACGGCGTCTCGATCCGGATCGATACCGAAGCCGGCGAGTTCAGCGATCCCGAAGAAGGCGAGATCCTGGCTCACGGCCCCAACGTCATGATGGGCTACTACCAACAGCCCGATGCTACGGCCGCCGTTTTTGTGGAATGGGAGGGAAAACGCTGGTTCCGGACGGGCGATATCGGCAAGCTGGTTCCCGGGCCTACCGGCGAGCCTTTCTTAAAAGTAACCGATCGCAAAAAAGAATTACTGAAAACATCGGGCGGAAAATACGTAGCTCCCGCACCCATTGAAAATAAACTGAAAGAAGAGTTTTTGATCGAACAGGTCATGGTCGTAGGCGACGGCCGGAAATTCGTCGCGGCCCTCATCGTGCCGGTGGAAGAAGCATTGCAAGATTGGTGCGCCGCTAATAACCTGCCCTGGACGAATATGGCCGAAATGGTTGAAAAACCCGAAGTAGTCACCAAATACCAGGAGATCGTCGACCGGATCAACCCCTGCTTCTCCCAAATTGAACAGATCAAAAAGTTCACGCTCATCCCCGATCAGTGGGAGGCAAACAAGCAAGACGGTACGGAAGCAGAGCTGACCCCGACGCTGAAACTAAAAAGGCGGGTGATCCAGGAGAAGTACCGGCGCGAAATTGAAGCGCTGTACTAGATTCGTTTAGCTAAGAAACTTGAAGTTGTACTGGTAAACAGCGATAACCAGGATAGCGAACAACAACAAAGAGATAATAAACCACATCAGACAGTAGCCTTTGCTGCCTGCGTTTTGGACCTCTGACATGCCTAATGTTTTTGATTGAACGAATGAGTCGGCGCCGGAAGAAAGGATCCTGACCGGTGATCGGGATCCTTCCTAAAGGCGCCGTAAAGATGCAGAAAAAACGTTAAATGCATTAGTAAAAGCGAGACCGATTGTCGTCGATATCGGCATTTTTCTTCATGGCCTGCATCAGTTGCGTACTGACCTGGGCCCGCACGTTGGCGGATACCGTACGGCGCAGTTGCGGTATATTCGTGGGATTGGTAGGCGTCGTTTTCTGGTCGACGGAAAGGACAAATACGCCCGAGTTGCCGATAATGGGTTCGGAAGCCTGCCCTTCCGCCAGGGAGAATGCTTTAGCCAGCACCTTGGGCTCGGCGCCGAGGTTGGGCACGAAAGAGCTCGAGAAAGTAACGTTCCTGGCGGTGTCGATCTGGGTGCGGTATTTCGCAGCGATGGCTCCCATGTCCATGCCCTGGATATCGGCCGCCAGCTTTTCGCCTTTTTTCCGGTTGATCACCTGCAGCTCGATTTCTTCGCGCACGTCTTCCAGGTCGGGGCGGCCGGCCGGCTGTACGGACTTCAGGCCGGCGACGACGTATTTATTGTTGTAGTAGTCGACCGGATCCTGGTAGATGTAGATCTCGGGTGAAACTTCTCCGACCTCGCCTTGCTCGAAGGCCCAGCGCACCATGTCGCGTGAGGATTGTCCGCTGCCCAGGTCGCCGACCACGAAGTCGTTGCGGCGCAGGGGCGCCGAAGTCTCCAGGTTCAGTTCCGGATCGGCTTCCACGGAAGCGCGCAGGGTTTCCAGTTCGCGATTTTGACCGACGAACTCCAACACCCTTTCGTAGAGCTGGTTTTGCGTCTCTTCGCTGGGGGCGATATTTTGGTTGAGGAAAGCGAGCTGTACCCCTTCTTCGTTATCGATGAATTTCTTGTCAGTAACTTCGACGAGGTGGATGCCGAACTGCGTCTCTACGGTGTACAGCTTGCCGATCTCCGCCTGGAAGAAAATCAGATCATTGAAGGGTTTGACCATTTGCCCGGGGCCGGCGTAGCCGAGATCGCCGCCTTTCTGTGCGGTGCCGTCGGTGCCGAAAGCCAGGGCCAGCGAATCGAAAGCGCTCTGCCCCGTCAGGATCAGGTTTTTCAGGCTGTCGATCGTCTGGAGGGCTTGTACGTATTCGGGCTGGCTGTTGACCCGCAGCAGGATGTGGCGCGACTTGACAGAGTCGGGCACCACCATGCGGTCTACCACTTTTACGGCGCGGTAGGCGCCTTCGTTGATGTAAGGACCGTATACGGAGCCTACGGGAAGGGCAAAAACGGTGTCGGCGATATTGGCCGGCACGGCTTCTTTTTTCAGGTAGGCGGCGTCGATCTCACCGTAGTTCCGGGTAACGAAAAGCGAGTCGTCCTCGGTTGCTTCGAACTCCGGGATCAGGTCGACGATCTGTTTGCGCAGCTTGGCGGAATCTTCGGCGGTAGGCACCACGTCGAAAACCGTGTACTCCAGGCGGCGCGTTGCTTCATCGCGCTCGTAGCGAGCGGCGTTTTCGGCGAGATACGCCCGGTAGTCTTCATCGCTGACGCTCACTTCGGTATTGTCCAGTTCGTCGAACGGGATTTTTACGTAAGAGAAAGTAACGCGCTGATTTTGTTCTTCATGTCCCATTTCCGCCATCCAGGTCGGCGTGTACATGCCTTTGCTGACCATAGCGGTGAGCTTGGACTGCAGCCGGTCTTTGATGATCTCCTTTTCCTGAATTGCCCAGAAGGAGCGGATGCGCGGATCTTCCAGCTCGTTGTTCTGAATGGCGTTCTTAAATTCGTTGAGCTGCTGGCGGTTGAGCTGATTCGTGGTCGGATCGCGAAAGCGCTGTTGGATGATCGGGCTGGGGGTGGGCCCAAATTGCAGGTCCATCAGCTCCGTTTTGCTGACGCCCAGTCCCAGGGCTTCGGCTTCGTTTTTGACGATCGTCTCTTCGACGAAGTAGTTCCAAAGCGCGCTGCGGCGGTTGAATACGTCGCCGGAGGAGTTCCCGTAGAGGATCTCTTCGGTGCGTACAAACCGGTTCCAGTCGACCTTTTCGCCTTCAATCTTTCCGATGACGGTTTGATTGCTCCCAAAAACACTTTGCTGGCCGGAGGTCATGTCCATAAAAATGAATCCACCCAGCGCCAGCATCATCAGCACGACGAGCAACCAGAAGTTTTTGCGAATTTTTCCAATTAATGCCATCCTTCAACACTTTATGATCGATTATAAACCCTTGATGAAAGGGCTGCAAAGATAAAGCTTATCCGCTAATGTTGATAAAAAATAACGATTGAAAAAACATCTGATGTTCAGCGATATCCCCTACATGTTGCGCCGGTACTGGCCGCCTACCTCGTACAAGGCGTGGGTGATTTCGCCCAGGCTGCAGTATTTGGCCGTTTCCATGAGCTGTTCGAAGAGGTTATCGTTGTGCAGGGCGACTTCCTGGAGGCGTCGCAGCAGCGCCGCGCCGCGCTTTTCCTGCGCCCGCCGCAGGTTTTCCTTGGTCTTGATCTGATCTTCTTTTTCCTGCTCGGTTGCGCGAATGACTTCCTCCGGCACGATCGTCGGCGACCCCTCGCTGTTGAGGAAGGTATTGACCCCGACGATGGGCAGTTCGCCCGAGTGTTTGAGCGACTCGTAGTACATGCTTTCCTCCTGGATCTTGCCGCGTTGGTACATGGTTTCCATGGCGCCGAGCACGCCGCCGCGTTCGGTAATGCGATCGAATTCGGCCAGCACCGCTTCTTCCACCAGGTCTGTCAGCTCTTCGATGATGAAGGCACCCTGGCTGGGGTTTTCATTTTTGGCCATGCCCAGCTCTTTATTGATGATGAGCTGGATGGCTACCGCCCGGCGAACGCTTTCTTCGGTGGGCGTAGTGATGGCCTCGTCGTAGGCGTTGGTGTGCAGGGAGTTGCAGTTGTCGTAAATGGCGTAGAGGGCCTGCAGCGTGGTGCGGATGTCGTTGAAGGCGATTTCCTGGGCGTGCAGAGAGCGGCCCGAGGTCTGGATGTGGTATTTCAGCTTTTGCGACCGCTCGTTGGCGCCGTACTTCTCCTTCATGGCTTTGGCCCAGATGCGGCGCGCCACCCGGCCGATCACGGCGTATTCCGGGTCGAGGCCGTTGGAGAAGAAGAAAGACAGGTTGGGCGCGAAATCATCGATATGCATCCCACGCGAAAGGTAGTATTCCACGAAAGTGAAGCCGTTGGCCAGGGTGAAGGCCAGCTGCGAGATCGGGTTGGCGCCCGCTTCGGCGATGTGGTAGCCGGAGATGGATACCGAGTAGAAGTTGCGCACGTTGTTGTGAATGAAATACTCCTGCACGTCACCCATGAGCTTCAGCGAGAACTCGGTGGAAAAGATACAGGTGTTTTGCGCCTGGTCCTCCTTGAGGATATCGGCCTGTACGGTGCCGCGGACGGCGGCGAGCGCCTGGGCTTTGAGCGCCTGATAAATTTCGGGCTCCAGCACCTCGTCGCCGGTGACGCCCAGCAGCAGCAGGCCGAGGCCGTCGTTACCGGGAGGGACCTCTCCGCGGTAGGCCGGCCGTGGCAGCCCGCGGTCGTCGTATAGTTCTTTGAGCTTGGCCTCGACCAGGTGCTCCAGTTGGTGTTCGCGGATGTATTTTTCGCACTGCTGGTCGATCGCCGCGTTCATAAAGAAGGCGGTGATGGTGGCGGCCGGGCCGTTGATGGTCATCGATACCGACGTCTTGGGATCGCACAGGTCAAAACCGGAATACAGCTTCTTGGCGTCGTCGAGGCAACAGACGCTGACGCCCGAATTGCCGACCTTGCCGTAGATGTCGGGGCGATGGTCGGGATCTTCGCCGTAGAGGGTGACGGAATCGAAGGCTGTGGAGAGCCGGTTGGCCGGCATGTTGAACGAGAGGTAGTGGAAACGCCGGTTGGTGCGTTCCGGGCCGCCCTCGCCGGCGAACATGCGGGTGGGGTCTTCGCCCTGTCGCTTGAAAGGGAAAACGCCCGCGGTGTAAGGATATTCACCCGGAACATTTTCCTGCAACACCCAGCGCAGGATTTCTCCCCAGTCTTGGAAGCGCGGCAGACAGACCCGTGGTATGCGCGTATGCGAGAGGGAAGTCGTGTACGTGGGCACCCGGATTTCGCGCCCCCGCACCTGGTAGACGTACTCGTCGGCGGCGTAGGCCGCCTTTTTGGCTTCCCAATTGTCGAGAAGGCGTTGGCAGCGGCCGTCCAGCTCGATCTCCTGTTCTTCGTAAGCCTTGCGCAGAGTGGCCAGGGCGCTTTCTTTTTCCGGAAGGTCTTGTTCTTCCAGCGCTGCGATAGACCGGTTCAGGGCGTACAGGCGGCGGGCGACCGCTACCTGTTTTTCCACCCACTGATCGTAGTTCCGGTTGTTTTCGGCGATCTCCGAAAGGTAGCGCACCCGGCGGGGCGGGATGATGAAGATCTTTTCGCTGATGCCCGCTTCGGGATCGAAAGTAGTGGGCAGATCAGCTTTGGTTTTTTCCGCCAGCCGGTCGATGATCATCCGGTAGAGGGTATTCATACCCGGATCGTTGAACTGGGAAGCGATGGTGCCGACGACGGGCATGGCGTCGAGCGGCTCGTCGAAGCGCTGGTGGTTGCGCTGGTATTGTTTGCGTACGTCGCGCAGGGCGTCCGGAGCGCCGCGCTTGTCGAATTTGTTGATGGCGATCAGATCGGCGAAGTCGAGCATGTCGATCTTTTCGAGCTGGGTGGCGGCGCCGTATTCCGGCGTCATGACGTAGAGCGAGACATCGGAATGATCGACGATCTCGGTATCTGACTGACCGATGCCGGAGGTTTCGAGGATGACCAGGTCAAAACCGGCTACTTTCAGAATGTCGAGCGCCGATTTGACGTGTTTGGAAAGCGCCAGGTTGGACTGCCGGGTGGCCAGCGAACGCATGTAGATGCGCGGGCTGTTGACGGCGTTCATGCGGATGCGGTCGCCGAGGAGCGCGCCCCCCGTTTTGCGTTTGGAAGGATCGACGGATACGATGGCGGCCGTTTTTTCCGGAAAATCGATGAGGAAGCGGCGGATGAGCTCGTCCACCAGGCTGGATTTCCCCGCGCCGCCCGTACCGGTAATGCCCAGGATGGGCGTGGTGATCGCATCGGCTTTTGTTTGAATTTCACGCAGATAGTCCTGGTTCTGCTCCGGAAAGTTCTCCATGGCGGAGATGACGCGGGCGATGGCTTTGGGCTCGCCCTGGCTGACGCCCTTGAGCTCGCCGTTGAGGTTGAGGCCCACGGGGAAGTCGCACTGCTCCAGGACGTCGTTGATCATGCCCTGTAGCCCCAGTTGGCGGCCGTCGTCCGGCGAATAGATCCGGTTGATGCCGTAAGCGTGCAGGTCTTCGATCTCAGAGGGCAGGATGGTGCCGCCGCCGCCGCCGAAGATCTTGATGTGGCCGGCTCCTTTTTCGCGAAGCAGGTCGTACATGTATTTGAAGAATTCGGTGTGGCCGCCCTGATAAGAAGTGATGGCGATGCCCTGTACGTCTTCCTGGATAGCCGTATCGACAATCTCCAGTACCGAGCGGTTGTGGCCGAGGTGAATGATCTCCGCACCGGAGTGTTGCATGATCCGGCGCATGATATTGATGGCGGCGTCGTGGCCGTCGAAAAGGGAAGCGGCGGTGACGATGCGCACTTTGTTTTTGGGTTGGTACGGTGCTATTTTTTGCATAGGTTCTACTGGTTAACAGGCAATATTACAGGACGACTCGTCCAAATAATAAAGGCGGAAGTGTCGATTTGAGTTGAAAAACTTTCCATTTTTCCTTTTCTTTCGCCAAGGCAAAATTACGTTTTTTTAGCCAGTTGGCGCCGTCCGGGCGACGGCGGCGCATAAATAAAGGCAAGGGCTCAGGGGCGTTGCGCGCCCAATGTTTTTTTGAAAAAAAACTATTGATCCGCCCTGCTTCGTAACCATCCAAATCCGGCCTGCAAATGAAGCATCAATTCGGTATGGTACTATCGGGCGGCGGCGTTCGCGGCGCGGCTCACATCGGGCTGTTGCAAGCCCTGAAAGAGGAGGGCGTGCGCCCTACGGTCATTTCCGGAGTGAGCGCCGGCGCGATCGTGGGCAGCCTTTACTGCGCCGGCTACGAACCGGAAGAGATCCTGGCCTTCTTCAAGGACGTCTCCCTCTTCAAATGGTCGAATTACAACCTGGCCAAACCCGGGCTGCTGGACAGCGAAAAGTTTACTTCGCTTTTTGAACCTTACCTGGGCGACCGCCGCTTTGAGGATCTGGAGGGAACGTTGCACATTGCGGCGACGGATCTTCTCAGGGGCGCCTGCCACATCTTTTCTTCCGGTGCGGTGACGCCCGCAGTGCTGGCTTCCGCGGCTTTCCCGTTCGTCTTTTCGCCCGTGCGGATCGGCGACAGCCTTTTCGCGGACGGCGGCACGGTTAACAACCTGCCCATCGAGCCGCTGCAAGAGTGTTGTGCTTATTGCCTGGGCAGTTACGTCAATCCTCTGATGACCGTCAAGCTGGAAGAGCTGGATAATACCCTGGCGGTTCTGAGCCGCACCTTTCTCATCGCTACCAATTACAACGCCCTGTCCAAACTGGAGGAATGCGACTGGCAGGTCGCTCCCGAAGAGCTCATGGAATTTAATATGTTCGATACGGGGCGCGCCGACGAGGTTTTCGAGATCGGCTACGCTGCGGGGCGGGAGGTGGCGCCGAAAATCGCGGAAAAGCTCAGTCGCTAGCGCCCGTGCGGCTAGGCCAGGTTCTCCTGCGTGAGCGCAACCAGTTCGCTCAGCATCATGGCGGTGGCGCCCCACACGATTTTTCCACCCACGAAATAATGCGGTACGCGCTGCAGCACCAGATTTTCCGCCACCTGGAGGTTGGTGTGCCGGATGGTTTCCGTGAGGGAAAATACGCGAAAAGGGACTTCGAGGATTGCCGCGACTTCCGATGCCTGGGGAGAAAACCGCGGGGCGTAATCGACGAAACCGACGTACGGTTGCACCCGGTAGTTGCTCACGGGAATATAGAGCTCGGTCAGGCTGCCCAGCACCTCGATGCTATCGGCCGCCACGCCGATTTCTTCTTCCGCTTCGCGCAGTGCGGTATGTTCCAGGGTGTGGTCCTGTTCTTCGTGCCGCCCGCCCGGGAAACTGATCTGCCCGCTATGCCGGTCTTTCTGATTGGTAATGCGTTCGATGAGGACGAGGTGCCATTCATGGCCTTTTGGATAAAGGAGCGCCAGGACACCGGCCAGCCGGGCCTCCGGCGGAGGCGTGGGGGCGTGGCGGCGCCCGACGTGGGCCATGCGATATTGAGCCGCCGGGCCGGGCAGCGGACCGTGCAGCCGGTCGCTTAGTCTTTCTATTAACCATTCCGGCATGGTGCGAAAAGCAGTTGTTGTTGAAACCATAACGTTCGGCGGGCGTGAAATTTACCTTTTACAACGCACTTAACGGAAAAAAGTTATACATTCTTCCGTTCCAAACAGGGCCCGCCCAAATAGCGAGCCCGGCGAAGATGGTTCCTCGGCCGGGCTCAGAGCTTGTTTGGAGGTAGTCATTTTGGCTGCAAAACCCAGCTTTTGGAACCTCCCTGTGGCATTTTTCCGGCCCGTAGCGCTGCTATGAGCCGGAAAAATCCCTTCGGGAGAACCCAAAATCTGAGTTTTTCGCTTCAAAAGCACTACCTCCAAACAAGCTCTCAGGTTTCTTTCTCCCTTATTTGAAGCAGCAGTTATTCTTCGATTGGCTGGTTGGATTTTTGCAGGTAATTCTCCAGCGCCATCGTCATGGAAGGCACCTTGGGCGCCGGGGCCTGGATGTTGATGGTCAGCCCCCGTTCTTTTACGGCTTCGCAAGTGCTGTTGCCAAAGACAGCGATGCGCGTTTCATTTTGTTTGAAGTCGGGAAAATTGTCGTAGAGCGATTTGATGCCCAGCGGGCTGAAGAAGACCAGTACGTCATACGTAACGTCACTCAGATCCGACAGGTCGCTGCTCACGGTTTGGTACATCATGCCGTCCTTCCAGTCGAAGCCGTTTTCGTCGAGGAAGGTCGACACCGCCTTGGCGCCGAGGTTGGAACAGGGAAGCAGGAACTTCTCTTTGTTCTTGTGTTTCTTCAGCGCCGGAGCGAGGTCCTGAATAGTGCGTTTCCCGCTGAATACCTTGCGTTTGCGATAGACGATAAATTTTTGCAGGTAGTTGGCGATCGCTTCCGTCATGCAAAAGTAGCGGGTCTCTTGCGGCATTTTGATGCGCAGCTCTTCACAGATGCGAAAAAAATGGTCAACGGCGTTTTTGCTGGTAAGGATAATCGAGGTGTATTCATCGGGGCGGATGCGCGTTTTGCGAAATTCTTTACCCGAAACCGGTTCTACGTGAATAAAAGGCCGCCAGTCTATTTGCAGGCCGTATTTTTTTTCTAATTCATAGTACGGGGATCTTTCTGGTTTGGGCTGAGAAATCAGGATGGTCTTAACATGCTTGTAAGTCTCTTCCTTCGCTTTACTTGTTGTCACTGCCATTCACTAATTGGTTTTTTCCAACTTTTTGCATCGCCCGTTTCCCTTACAACTGCCTAGTAATCAGTTTTATTAAGATAAGGACAGGTGCGATTTCGACGGTGCAAATATACAACAAAAAGTGAAAAGTATGAAAGGCTAAATATTGCCCCGCCAAGAATAGGGCGCGCAGGGTGCGAAATAAGAGCACTAAACCCATCAGCCCGAGGGCCCCGTACAAGGCATAAGCCGTCGTATTTTCCGGCCCGTAGACGATCAGCAGGTTGGCCGGCAACAATGCTACGCCGAGCAGAATGCCGAAAATGACGATCATAAAGCTGTAGGTGCTCGTCTCCTTTTCTACCGGGAAAACCCCGCCGATGAAGCTCAAGAGCAAATGTTTCAGCACGACCAGCAGTGCGATGCCTGCGAAACAGAAAAGAAAATCAAACAATGGCCGCGAGGTGAGTGTATACCCGTAATGACGAACAACCAATAAGGCGAGTATGCCGGCGTTGATCAGAAAGAAAACATAAAACAGGTAAAACGGAGCGGCGCGCCCCGATTCGGTGTCCCGCTGAGCCTGGTTGAGCATGTTGTCGCTGAGGAAGGCCTGGAACGCCCGCCGAAAATAGCCTCGAAAAAGAGAAAGCAAGGACGCAAATAACAGCAACAATGCAATGGTCGTTATGAAGAAGAAACGCTGAAAACTATCTTCGCGGGATAAGTCGCGCCGCCGGGGCGCCGGCTCCACCTTTTCCGCGGAAGGGGCGATGAGGTCGAACGGGTTGCCCGTGCCCCGCGTTTGGCTCAGCTCATCCAGCGCCTGCGCGGCTTCTTCGCGCTCCAGGCGAGGAATCAGCTCGAAAGGATTGCGCTCAGCCTGACCGGCTACGGAGACGGTCGCAGCCAAAAAAAACAAAGCAGCCCAGCCGGATAAGCGCAGTACAGAATTCAAAAGCGTGATTTTTTTTGGATCAATTGAGGCAAAGGTAAGCATCCGACAAAAATAAATCGACGACGGGTTGCGAAAAATGCGGTCCTGCGCGCCTTGCTTTTCGCGATCCCGCTAGCGTTATGAAGAACAGCACCATTTTACGGGTCGTTATTTTGGGGGCAATCGCCATTGTCGGCATCATTGCCATGCAGTCCTATTGGGTGATCAGCACCTGGAACATCAACGAAGAAGAATTTCACAAAAAAGTGAACCTCGCGCTGATCAGGACAGCGCAGTCGCTCGCCGCTTTTAACGGCACAGAGCTGCCTTCCCGCAATATTGTGCGGCAGCGCACTTCGAATTATTACGTGGTGAATACCGAATACGAAATCAACACCACCCTGTTGCAGTATTACCTGCAACAGGAATTCCGGGAGCTGGCCTTGAATATCGATTTCGAGTACGCCGTTTTTGATTGCACCACCGACGAAATGGTGTACGGCGGATACGTGAGCTATTCCAATAAAAAAATCGACGACCTCGTTCTCGGCGACCTGCCCAAATCGGAATCGGAAGACCTGAATTATTATTTCGGGGTCAAATTCCCGTCGCTTTCCGGTTTTCTGCTGGGTAAAATACAACTGGCGATCGTGCTGTCGGGCATCCTGCTGATCACCGTCGTCTTTTTCGCTTATTCCATGTTCGTGATCCTGCGCCAAAAGCGCCTCTCTGAAATGCAGAAGGATTTCATCAACAATATGACCCACGAATTCAAAACGCCGATCTCCACCATCCGGGTGTCGGCGGATGTTTTTCTCAATCACCCCCTGATCCGTTCCGACGCGCGGCTGCGCCAGTACGCCGGCATCATCAGCGAACAAAACCTGCGTCTCAACCGGCAGGTGGAGAAAGTGCTGCAACTGGCCCGCATCGAAAAAGGGAAACTCGAGCTGAAGCGCGAATGGCTCAACCTCCGGGAAATTATCGAGGATGCCGTAAATAGCGCCTCCGTCCAGGTAGAGAAGCTCGGAGGTGAGCTGACCTGCCGCCTGGACCGGCGCCCGCTCTGTATTTACGCCGATCGCTTTCACCTTACCAATATCCTTTATAACTTGCTCGATAACGCCACCAAATATCACCGCGGCCGCCCCCGGATCGTCGTGACTTCCAGCCAGGAGCCGGGGCGTATCGTGCTGAAAATTGCCGACCGGGGCATCGGTATTTCCCGCGAACAGCTGAGCCGCGTCTTCGAGAAGTTCTATCGCATCCCCACCGGCGATATTCACAATATTAAAGGTTTCGGCCTCGGGCTGTACTACGTGAAAAGTATCTGCGAGGCCCACGGCTGGGAAGTAAACCTGGACAGCGAACCTGGCCGGGGAACAACCGTCTCCGTTGCTTTTCCGGCCGGCGCCGCCAAGCAAAATACTAACCCATGAGCGCCCACCTCTTATATGTGGAAGACGACGAAAGCCTGAGCTTCGTCACCCGCGACAACCTGGAACTGCAGGGCTACCGGATCACTTATTGCGAAGACGGCCGGCAGGCCTTGCGCGCTATCCGGGAAGGGGACTTCGACCTGTGTATCCTCGACGTGATGCTGCCGGAGGTTGACGGGTTTACAGTGGCCAAAGAGATCCGTAAGTTCGACCGGCAGGTGCCTATCCTTTTTCTTACCGCAAAATCTTTGAAAGAAGACCGCCTGCACGGGCTGCGCATCGGTGGTGACGACTACATCACCAAACCTTTCAGCATCGAGGAACTGATCCTGAAAATCGAGATTTTCCTGCGCCGCAGCCAGGTGAATATACCTGCCGCCTCCCGCATGATACGCCTCGGTCGCTATGCGTTTGACCATCGCAACCTGGAACTTCGCCTCGGTGAGAACGTCCGGCGACTCACTCAGAAGGAAGCCGATCTGCTGCGCTTTTTTCTGGATCATCCCAACGAAATCCTCAAACGATCCGCCATCCTCCAAAAAGTATGGGGGCAGGACGATTACTTCCTCGGCCGCAGCCTGGATGTCTTCATTTCCCGCCTGCGCAAATATCTGGCGGACGATCCGGACGTCCAGATCGAAAATATCCACGGCGTCGGCTTTCGGCTATCCTGCGAGCACCAATAGCGCCAATCCTCGAAGCGAACGCATTAACCCGGTGAGCGAATACTCCAAAAAAGAAGGCGGCGCCTCCGTACGGAGACGCCGCCTTGCTTTATGCTTTACTTAACCATCCGGTGAGGATGGCCAGTGGTCTGGCATTATTCCA